>NZ_JBIAVW010000001.1:0-542230 GCF_042894785.1 Streptomyces sp. NPDC001502 | reverse complement strand
TCATCCACCGAAGTGGACGGGGTATCAACTTCTGGCGTTGATTTTTGGCACGCTGTTGAGTTCTCAAGGAACGGACGCTTCCTTTGTACTCACCCTCTCGGGCTTTCCTCCGGGCTTTCGTTCTGTTCTTGCGTTTCCGACTCTATCAGACTCTTTCGTGTCCGACTTCCTCGGTGCTTTCCAGGTTTTCGCTTTCGCGCTTTCCCTTTCCGGCGAGTCCGACTCTATCAGATCCTTTCGGGCCTGATCCCCAGTCAGCGGGGCTTGTCTTCCGGGCTGTTGGGCCCTTTCGACGAGTGAGACAGTAGCGGATTCCGTGCCTCCGAACCTAATCGGCGGCTGCGTCCTGGAACGCGGATTCCTCATTCGCAAATACGCATGAAAACGAGACGACGGAGTGCGTCGTTCGTTCGAATGTGTAGTGCGGGATGGCTGTCCGGGGACCGACCGGGGTCGGCGCTCACTTCGGACAACTCGAAGAACCTTACGGACCGGGTACACCTGTGTCAACCCCCGGCTGACCCGCCGCGCGGGATCCGTGAAACTCCCGCCGCCTTCAGCCCCTTCGGTCTACGCTGGGCCCATGACTACGCATGCGCTCACGCTCAGCCTTCGCTGGTGGGCCGCCTGACGGCGGCCGACCTTCCACGCGAGCACGCATGCGCTCACGGCCGCCGCTACGGCGGCCGTTTTTGTTTCTCCCCTCCCGGGAGTGGCTCGGTCGCCCGGCGCGGTGGCCACCGGCACCACTCACACACAGGGAGAGCAGGACATGACGACGACGAGGATCTTCAGCGGGATCAAGCCCACCGGACACCTGACGCTGGGCAACTACCTGGGGGCCGTGCGGCAGTGGGTCGAAGCCGACCTGACGCCCGAGTCCGCGCTGTTCTGCGTCGTCGATCTGCACGCGCTCACCGTCGAGCACGAGCCGGCCCGCGTACGAAGGCTGAGCCGGCAGGCGGCGACGCTGTTGCTGGCGGCCGGGCTGGATCCGCAGCGGTGCACCCTCTTCGTGCAGAGCCACGTCGACGAGCACACCCGGCTGGCGTACCTCCTGGAGTGCACCGCCACCGACGGGGAGCTGCGGCGGATGATCCAGTACAAGGAGAAGGCGGCGAAGGCGCGGGTCTCCGGGGAGGGCGTGCGGCTGTCGCTGCTCACCTATCCCGTGCTGATGGCGGCCGACATCCTGGCGTACGGCGCGCAGGAGGTGCCGGTCGGGGAGGACCAGCGGCAGCACGTCGAGCTGACGAGGGATCTGGCGGTGCGGTTCAACCAGCGGTACGGGCACACCTTCACCGTGCCGAAGGCGACGCTTCCGGCGGTGGCCGCGCGGGTCATGGACCTGCAGGACCCGACGTCGAAGATGGGGAAGTCCCACGAGAGCGGGGCCGGGATCGTCTATCTGCTCGACGAGCCCGGGGTCGTGCGCAAGAAGGTGATGCGTGCGGTCACCGACAGCGGGGACGGTGCGGTGGTCTACGACCGGGAGGCGCGGCCGGGGGTCGCCAATCTGCTGGACATCCTGGCGGCGTGTGCCGGGGGTGATCCGGCCGTGCTCGCCGAGGGGTACAGCGGCTACGGGGCGCTGAAGC
The DNA here is from genome assembly GCF_042894785.1 of Streptomyces sp. NPDC001502. Classification (NCBI taxonomy): domain Bacteria; kingdom Bacillati; phylum Actinomycetota; class Actinomycetes; order Kitasatosporales; family Streptomycetaceae; genus Streptomyces; species Streptomyces sp. NPDC001502. Next base: position 540,632 of record NZ_JBIAVW010000001.1, on the reverse strand, counting down.
GGGATGTCGCCGACGCGGTGGTCGAAGTACTGCGGCCCGTACAGGAGCGGCATGCGGAGCTGGCGGGCGATCCGGCGGAGGTGGAGAAGGTGCTGCGGGAGGGTGCCGGGCGGGCCAGGGAGCTGGCGCGGCCGGTGGTCGACCGGGCGTACCGGGCCATCGGGCTGTTGGAGCCGTGACGGGTGGGGGTCCCGCATGCCGTGGGGCCCCCACCGTACGGGTGTCTCAGCTGTTGCCGGAGGCGAGCTCGCGGCTGCGGTCGCGGGCCGCTTCGAGGGCGGCGATGAGGGCGGCGCGTACGCCGTGCTTCTCCAGCTCGACGATGGCGTTGATCGTCGTGCCGGCCGGGGAGGTGACGGCCTCGCGGAGCTTGACCGGGTGTTCGCCGCTGTCGCGCAGCATGACGGCGGCGCCGATGGCGGCCTGGACGATCAGGTCGTGGGCCTGGGCGCGGGGCAGCCCGAGGAGGATGCCGGCGTCGGTCATGGCCTCGACGAGGAAGTAGAAGTAGGCGGGGCCGGAGCCGGAGAGGGCGGTGGCCGCGTCCTGCTGGGACTCGGGGACGCGCAGGGTCTTGCCGACGCTGCCGAAGATCTCCTCGGTGTGGGCGAGGTGCGCCGCGGTGGCGTGGCTGCCGGCGGAGATGACGGACATGGCCTCGTCGACGAGGGCGGGGGTGTTCGTCATGACGCGGACGACGGGGGTGCCGGGGCTGAGCCGTTCCTCGAAGAAGGCGGTGGGGACGCCGGCGGCGCCGCTGATGACCAGGCGGTCGGCGGGGACGTGCGGGGCGAGCTCGTCGAGGAGTTTGGCCATGTCCTGGGGCTTGACGGTGAGGATGAGGGTGTCGGCGCGCTTGGCGGCCTCGGCGTTGGAGACGGCCTCGACCCCGTAGCGGGTGCGGAGTTCCTCGGCCCGTTCGGTGCGGCGGGCGGTGACGAGGAGCTTCGCGGCGGGCCAGCCGCCGCGGATCATTCCGCTGAGCAGGGCCTCGCCGATCTTGCCGGTACCGAGGACTGCGACTGTCTGGGTCATGCCCGATCCACCTCGCCGAACTGTTCTTGCGCGTGAGCTACGTCTACGTCCTCATCCTTGCACCCGGGCGGGGTGGGGGGAGGCGCTGTCCGGAGTGCGGTCAGGGGGTGCGGCGGCGGAGGGTGACCGCGCCGAGGGCGAGGACGAGCACGGCGCAGGCGGCGACGATCGCGGCGTCGCGGACGAAGTCGGCGGTCATGTCGGTGTGGGTGAGCACCTGGGTCATGCCGTCGACCGCGTAGGACATGGGCAGGACGTCGGAGAGGCCTTCGAGGACGGGGTGCATGGTGTCGCGGGCGGCGAAGAGGCCGCAGAGGAGGAGCTGGGGGAAGATCACCGCCGGCATGAACTGGACGGCCTGGAACTCGGAGGCGGCGAAGGCGGAGACGAAGAGTCCGAGTGCGGTGCCGAGGAGGGCGTCGAGGAGGGCTACGAGGAGGAGCAGCCAGGGGGATCCGACGACGTCGAGGCCGAGGGCCCAGAGGGCGAGGCCGGTGGCGAGCAGGGACTGGAGGACGGCGACGGCGCCGAAGGCGAGGGCGTAGCCGGCGATGAGGTCGCCCTTGCCGAGCGGCATGGCGAGGAGGCGTTCCAGGGTTCCGGAGGTGCGTTCGCGCAGGGTGGCGATGGAGGTCACCAGGAACATGGTGATGAGGGGGAAGATCCCGAGGAGTGAGGCGCCGATGCCGTCGAAGGTCTTGGGGCTGCCGTCGAAGACGAAGCGCAGCAGGGTGAGCATCAGTACGGGGACCAGGAGCATCAGCGCGATGGAGCGCGGGTCGTGGCGGAGCTGGCGCAGGACGCGGGCGGCGGTGGCGGTGGTGCGGGCGGCGTTCATCGGGTCTGCTCCCGGATGGCGGTGACGTTGGAGTCGGCGGCGTCGGCGGCGTCGGCGTTGGCGTTGGCTTCGTCGACGAGGCGCAGGAAGCCCTCCTCGACGGTGGTGGCGTGGGTACGGGTGCGCAGTGCGTCGGGGGTGTCCTGGGCGAGGATGCGGCCCTCGCGCATGAGGAGCAGGTCGTGGCAGCGCTCGGCCTCGTCCATGACGTGGGAGGAGACGAGGATCGTCGCGCCGCGGGTGGCGGTGATGTCGTGGAAGAGGTTCCACAGGTCGCGGCGCAGGACGGGGTCGAGTCCGACGGTGGGTTCGTCGAGGACCAGGAGCTCGGGGGTGCCGAGCAGGGCGACGGCGAGGGAGACGCGGCTGCGCTGGCCGCCGGAGAGGTTGCCGGCGAGGGCGCCGGCGCGGCTGGTGAGGTCGACGTCGGTGATGGCGCGGCTGACGGCGGCGGCGCGGCGGTCGGCGGCGGCGCGGCCGGGGTCGAGGACGGCGGCGAAGTAGTCGAGGTTCTGCCGGACGGTGAGGTCGTCGTAGACGCTGGGCGCCTGGGTGACGTAGCCGATGCGGGAGCGGAGCCGGGGGTGGCCGGCGGGGTGGCCGAGGACGTCGAGGGTGCCGGTGACGTGCGCCTGGGTGCCGACGATGGCGCGCATGAGGGTGGATTTTCCGCAGCCGGAGGGGCCGAGGAGGCCGGTGATGCGGCCGCGGGGGACGTCGAAGGCGATGGAGTCGAGGACGGTGCGGGGGGTGCGGCCGGTGCCGCGCCGGACGGTCAGGTCATGGGCGTGGACGGCGGCCGGGTCTCCCTCGGCCTGGTTATTCATCATGTGATGAATAATGCTCCTGGCGGTGCCACGACGTCAATCGCCGGGACGGAGGCGAGTGTGGGCCGGGGGTGTGGGCCGGGGGTGTGGGCCGGGGGTGTGGGCCGGGGGTGTGGATGCGGGCGCGGCTACGGCTGCGACTACGGCTGCGGGCTGCTTCTCGCCACCGCGCCGCGCGCGTGGCTACTTCTTGCGCTTGGGCCGGCGGGCGGCCGGGTTCCCCGTACGGGTGCTGCGACGGCGGGCGTATTCGGCCTGGGCGCGCTCGTATTCGGCGCGGCGGAGCTTCTCGCCCGGCGCCTCCCCGAGGCAGCGCAGGAAGTACGCGATCAGGGAGCCGATGAAACCGATCGCCTTCAGGCCCTTGAGGGCGGCCTCGTCGGAGGACGGGGCCGGGCGACGGCTGAAGGCGGCCCAGGTCTTGGTGAAGGCGATGGAGCTGGCGATCGCGAAGAGGACGACGACCGAGATGCTGAGGAAGGGGCCGACGTTGCCGATCTCCAGGCCCTCGTAGGCGAAGCGGAGCAGCAGGGCGGCGGCGACGGCGGTGGCCAGCGAGCCGATGGCGAGGCCGACGCGGCGCAGGGCGTAGCCGCCGTCGTGCTCGACCCAGGTGGTGCCGAAGAACGGGATCGGCTCGGGCTGCGGGCCGGCGGGCAGCGGGGCCTGCGCGGCCGGCTCGGCGGGGGTCTGGTCTCGCTGGTCGTCGCTCACATCAGCGATTATCCCTCGCCGGGCCGGTCGGGCCGGGTGTGTCTCACGTGGCAGACGGGTCCGGGACGGTCAGCCGCACTGGTTGGTGACGTAGCCGTCACTGCCGGTCTTCACGTACGCGTCGGAGACGAACCGGCCGTTGCCGATGCAGTCCCAGATGTCCGTCGTGCCGTACGGGCCCGAGACGGTGGTGCCCTCGCACTGGCAGCGGAGCGAGACGGTCGCGCCGAGCGGCAGGACCTCGATGACCGCATAGTTCGTGCCGGGGCCGTTGCGGACGTTCAGCCGGGCGCCGGGAGCGACCGGGAACATCGGGTACCCCGAGCCGGACGCCAGGCTCTCGACTTGGCTCGAATCGTTCTCCACCGACATGCGAAATCTCCCCCCATGGGTGTTGCCCTGTGCAACTCGCGCAGGGTAGCAGGACCTTGGAGATGCGCCGGGGTCATCGACTAGGCTCCGGCGGGGGTGGTGAGCGGTGCATTCGCTGCGCGCGGACTACGTGGGCTTTCCGGAGTACGCCGGGCAGTACCGGCTCGAATCGGTGCTCGGTTCCGGAGGGATGGGCGTCGTCCATCTGGCCACGTCCGGCTCGGGGCTGAAACTCGCCGTCAAGATCGTGCACCCCGAACACGCGGTGGACCCGGAGTTCCGGGCCCGGTTCCGCCAGGAGGTCGCCGCCGCGCGGCGGGTCAGCGGGGCCTTCACCGCGCCCGTCGTGGATGCCGATCCCGATGCCGAACGGCCGTGGATGGCCACCCTGTTCATCGACGCGCCCACGCTCGCCGAACGGGTACGGGAACAGGTCCTGGACCCCGTCGAACTGACCCGGCTCGCCGCCGGGCTGGCCGAGGCCCTGCGGGACATCCACCGGGCCGGAGTGGTGCACCGGGACCTCAAGCCCAGCAACGTGCTGATGGCTCCGGACGGCGTGCGGGTCATCGACTTCGGGATCTCGCGTCCGGCCGACAGCGACCTGCGGACCGAGACCGGGAAGCTGATCGGTACTCCGCCGTACATGGCGCCCGAGCAGTTCCAGCGACCGCGGGACGTCGGAACGGCCGCGGACGTCTTCGCCCTGGGGGCCGTGCTCGTGCACGCGGCGACGGGGCACGGACCGTTCGACTCGGACAGCCACTACCTGGTGGCGTACCAGGTGGTGCACAGCGAGCCCGATCTGACCGGGCTGCCGCCGCGGCTCGTACCGCTCGTCGCCCGGTGCCTGGCGAAGGATCCGGTGGAGCGGCCCACCGCCGAGGAGCTGATCGCCGAGATACGGGCGATCGCGTACCCGACGGCCGAGGACACCCAGGCCTTCGTGCCCCGGCAGCGGCAGCCTTCCGACGCGGACCAGGTCACGCACCGGCGGGCGCGGAGCGCCGTCGAGCCCGCTCCGGCCGGACGCCGAGGCCGCCTGGCCGTCGGAATCGGGGTCGGGCTGCTGCTCACCGGCGCTGCCGCGGTCGGCGGGTACTGGCAGTTCGGACCGGACGCCGGACACCCCGGCCAGATCGCCGCGCAGGCCGGTCCGGCGCCGCAGAAGAGCTTCGCCCCCTGGTCGGTCGCCTTGGGGAAACCCGGTACGGGCAGCCGGATCGGGGCCTGCTCCTGGCAGACGGCGGCCCTCTACTGCGCCGGGCCGGGCCTCGTCGCGGCCCGGCTGGACCCCGCGGACGGCACCACCGTGTGGGCGGTGGAGGCGACCGCCCAGGCGCCCCGGACGACGGCCCTCGGCGCGCCGGTCCACGCGGGCGGGCAGGTGCTCGTCGTGGCGCCGGGCAGCGAGACCCTCCAGGCGCTGGACCCGGGCACGGGAAAGGAGACCTGGCGGCGGAAGCTGCCGGGCGGCTCACAGGTGGTGACCGCGGGCGCGCACGTCCTGCTCGTGGGAACGACCGGCAGCGTCACCGCGCTGGACGCGGCCAGTGGCACACCGCGCTGGACCCAGCAGATCGGCGGGGTCGGCGCCGAGTGGTGGGGCGGCACGGACGAGTCCGGGGCGCCCGGGCTGTACGTGGCCACGCCCGGGAGCGACAGCGGGTCGACACAGCTCGCCGCGGTGGACCCGGCGACCGGAAACGTGCGCTGGCAGCTCCGGACGGCGGGGCGGCTGCGCCCGGTCGGCGTGGCACAGGGCGGGCTGTACCTGCTGGACCTCGACGCGTCCTCCCGGACCGGCGCGGTCGTGCGCGCCGACCTGGCCTCGCACGGGGTGCAGCGCGTGCGGCTGACGGCGCCGGTGTACGACGCGGAGCCGACGGTGGGCCAGGACGGCACCGTGTACCTGTTCGGGACCTCGGGCACGCTGGTCGCGGTCGGAGCGGGCAAGGAGCGGTGGCGGCTGGAGACGGGCGTGGCCGTGGCCTCCCGACCGGTGTTCGCCGACGGCCGGGTGTTCCTGACGGCCCCGGACGGACGGCTCCTGGCCGTCGACGCGGGCAGCGGACGGCCGGCGGGACAGACCAAGCCGCGCATGGCCGACAGCGGCACCAAGTACACCTCCACCCTGCCCGCGCCCGTGGTCGGCGGTGGGCGGGTGTTCACGGGGGCGCCCGACGGGTCGGTGTTCGCGGTGGGCGCGGGGGATCCGGGCGGATGGTGAGACGCCGGCGCCCCCGCACCGGAGGGTACGGGGGCGCCGGCGGAGTCGGTCGTCAGCCCAGGAGGGAGACGTCGCGGACCGCGCCCTTGTCGGCGCTGGTGGCCATCGCGGCGTAGGCGCGCAGGGCCGCGGACACCTTGCGCTCGCGGTTCTTCGGGGCGTAGACGCCGCCGAGGGCCTCGTGGCGGGCCGCCAGGGTGGCCTCGTCGACGAGGACCTCGATGGACCGGTTCGGGATGTCGATGCGGATCCGGTCACCGTCCTCGACGACCGCGATGGTGCCGCCCGAGGCCGCCTCCGGGGAGGCGTGGCCGATGGACAGGCCCGAAGTGCCGCCGGAGAAGCGGCCGTCCGTCACCAGGGCGCAGACCTTGCCGAGGCCACGGCCCTTGAGGAAGGAGGTCGGGTAGAGCATCTCCTGCATACCGGGGCCGCCGCGCGGGCCCTCGTAGCGGATGACGACGACGTCGCCCGCCTTGATCTCCTTGCGGAGGATCTTGTCGACGGCCTCGTCCTGGGACTCGCAAACCACGGCCGGGCCCTCGAAGGTCCAGATCGACTCGTCGACGCCGGCGGTCTTCACGACGCAGCCGTCGACGGCGATGTTGCCGCGCAGCACGGCCAGTCCGCCGTCCTTGGAGTACGCGTGCTGCACCGAGCGGATGCAGCCGCCCTCGGCGTCGAGGTCGAGGGTCTCCCAGCGCTTGGACTGGGAGAAGGCGGTGGCGGAGCGCTCGCAGCCGGGGGCCGCGTGCCACAGCTCCATGGCCGTGTCGGTGGCCGTCCCGGAGCGGGCGTCCCACTTGGCGAGCCAGTCCTCCAGGCCGTCGGAGTGGACGGTGGTGATGTCCTTGTTGAGGAGGCCGCCGCGGTGGAGCTCGCCCAGGATGGCGGGGATGCCGCCGGCGCGGTGGATGTCCTCCATGTAGTACGTGCCGCCGGGCGCCACGTTCGGCGCGACCTTGGACAGGCACGGGACGCGGCGCGAGACGGCGTCGATGTCGGTGAGGTCGTACTCCAGGCCCGCTTCCTGGGCGGCGGCCAGCAGGTGCAGGATCGTGTTCGTGGAGCCGCCCATCGCGATGTCGAGGGCCATGGCGTTCTCGAAGGCCTCGCGGGTCGCGATGCTGCGCGGGAGGACGGACTCGTCGCCGTCCTCGTAGTAGCGCTTGGTGATCTCCACGACCGTGCGGCCGGCGTCCTCGTACAGGGCGCGGCGGGCGGTGTGCGTGGCGAGGACCGAGCCGTTGCCCGGGAGGGCCAGGCCGATGGCCTCGGCGAGGCAGTTCATGGAGTTGGCGGTGAACATGCCCGAACACGACCCGCAGGTCGGGCAGGCGTTCTCCTCGATGCGGAGCACGTCCTCGTCCGACACGTTCTCGTTGGAGGCGTCGACCATGGCGTCGATCAGGTCCAGCTTGCGGACGGTGCCGTCGACGAGGACGGCCTGCCCGGCCTCCATCGGACCGCCGGAGACGAAGACGACCGGGATGTTGAGGCGCATCGCGGCCATCAGCATGCCGGGGGTGATCTTGTCGCAGTTGGAGATGCAGATCAGCGCGTCGGCGCAGTGCGCCTCGACCATGTACTCGACCGAGTCCGCGATCAGGTCGCGGGAGGGCAGGGAGTACAGCATGCCGCCGTGGCCCATGGCGATGCCGTCGTCGACCGCGATGGTGTTGAACTCGCGCGGGATCGCACCGGCGGCACGGATGGCGTCGGAGACGATGCGGCCGACCGGCGCCAGGTGGGTGTGACCGGGGACGAACTCGGTGAAGGAGTTGGCGACCGCGACGATCGGCTTGCCGATGTCCGCGCTCGCTACGCCCGACGCGCGCATCAGCGCACGTGCGCCTGCCATGTTGCGGCCGTGGGTGACGGTGCGGGACCTCAGCTCGGGCATGCGGTTTCACTCCCCATGAGTGCGGCTGTACGGTCAGCCGCGACTGCGGATATGGCTCAGATACGAGGCTACGCCCACCGCCCGCGATCCGGACACCGCGTCCGGATGCCGGGACGGCGGGCTCATTCCTCGGTCAGGTACCGCTGGAGCGTGGGCGCCACCAGAGCCACGATCTTCTCCGGGTCGGCGGACGCGAGGGGCTCCACCTGGACCACGTAGCGCAGGATCGCGATGCCGACCATGTGGGAGGCGGCGAGCTCGGCGCGGAAGGTCGGGTCGGGGACGTCGAGGTCGGCGGCGACGCGCTCCAGGAGCCGCCGCAGGACCAGCCCGCGCAGTACCTTCGCGGCGGCCTCATGCGTGAGAGCCGAACGGATCACGGCGAGCAGCGGGACCCGGGTGACCGGGTTCTCCCAGACGCCCAGGAAGTAGCGGGCGAGGCGTTCGCCGATGCCGTCCGGCCCCTCGCCGATGATCGCGGGGACCACCAGGGCGGGCTCGATGCTGACCTCGATGGCGGCGGCGAACAGGTCGTCCTTGCTGCCGAAGTAGTGGTGCACCAGCGCCGGGTCGACGCCGGCGACCTTCGCGATGCCGCGTACGGACGTCTTGTCGTACCCGCGCTCCGCGAACACCTCACGGGCGGCGAGCCGGATGCGCTCCTGGGTGCCGGGGCCGTCGTCGGCCTCGTCCTGCCGGGGCCGGCCGGGGCCGCGGCGGCGCGGCTTGGGTGCGTCGGGGGCATCGGGGGTATCGGTCACGGCCGGCGGGCCTTGTCGCGCTCGGCGCGGGTGGGGGTGGCGGGAGCGGCGGGGGTGGTGGCGAGGTGCAGGCGGGTGAAGGCCAGCGCCTCGGCGAGATCGGCCTCGCGCTCGGCGGAGGACATCGCCCGGCGGGTGTTCACCTCGATCACCACGTGCCCGTCGAACGAGGTCCGCGCGAGGCTCTCCAGCAGCTCGGCGCAGGGCTGCGTACCGCGGCCCGGGACCAGGTGCTCGTCCTTGGCCGATCCGTTCCCGTCGGCGAGGTGGATGTGCGCGAGCCGGTCGCCCATCCGGTCGATCATCGCGGTGGCGTCGGTGCGGGCGGTCGCGGTGTGCGACAGGTCGACGGTGAAGTGGCGGTAGTCGTCCTTCGTCACGTCCCACTCGGGGGCGTACGCGAGCATCTCGCGGTCGCGGTAGCGCCACGGATACATGTTCTCCACGGCGAACCGGACGTCGGTCTCGTCGGCCATCCGCCAGATACCGGTGACGAAGTCCCGCGCGTACTGGCGCTGCCAGCGGAAGGGCGGATGCACGACCACGGTGCTCGCCCCGAGCCGCTCGGCCGCGGCCTGGGCGCGCTGCAGCTTGGTCCACGGATCGGTGGACCAGACCCGCTGGGTGATCAGCAGACACGGCGCGTGCACGGCCAGGATCGGCACCCCGTGGTGGTCCGACAGCCGGCGCAGGGCGTCGACGTCCTGGCTGACCGGATCCGTCCAGACCATCACCTCGACGCCGTCGTAACCGAGGCGCGCGGCGATCTCGAAGGCGGTCGCCGTCGACTCCGGATAGACGGAGGCGGTGGATAGGGCGACTTTCGCGGTCGGGACACGGACTGGTTCTGCCACGAAGACAGGGTACGGGCCCGCAACGGCGCCCGACCGTGACGGCGGCCACGCGACTCCGGAAGGCGGGATCTGCCCCGCCCCTACGCCTCCGGCGCCGGCATGTGGTCCAGCCTGCGCAGGATCACGCCCTCGCGGAGGGCCCACGGGCAGATCTCCAGTTCCTCCACGCCGAAGAGGTCCATGGTGGCCTCCGCCACCAGTGCACCCGCCAGGAGCTGGTTCGACCGGCCCTCCGAAACGCCCGGGAGGGCCGCGCGCTGGACCGTGGTCATCGCCGCCAGGCGCGGGACCCACTCCTCCAGGGACTTGCGGCTCAGGTCCCGCTGGACGTACAGGCCCTCCGCCGAGCGGGCCGCGCCCGCGATGCGGGCCAGCTGCTTGAAGGTCTTCGAGGTCGCCACCACGTGGTCCGGCGCGCCGAAGCGGCGGAACTCGCCGACCGACCGGGCGATCTCCGCCCGCACGTGCCGCCGTAGGGCCCGGATGTCCAGCGCGTCCGGCGGGTCGCCCGGGAGCCAGCCCGAGGTGAGGCGGCCCGCGCCCAGCGGGAGGGAGACGGCCGCGTCCGGGTCCTCGTCGATGCCGTACGCGATCTCCAGCGAGCCGCCGCCGATGTCCAGGACCAGCAGTTTCCCGGCGGACCAGCCGAACCAGCGGCGGGCCGCGAGGAAGGTGAGCCGGGCCTCGTCCTCGCCGCTCAGCACCGGCAGGTCGACGCCGGTCTCGGCCTTGACCCGCGCGAGGACCTCGTCCGCGTTCGTGGCCTCGCGTACGGCGCTGGTCGCGAAGGGGAGGACGTCCTCGCACCCCTTGTCCTCGGCGGCCTGGACCGCGTCGCCGATCACCGAGACGAGCCGCTCGACGCCTTCGGGGGTGACGGCGCCGCGCTCGTCGAGCAGCTCCGCCAGCCTCATCTCCACCTTGTGCGAGTGCGCCGGCTGCGGGCGCGCGCCGGGGTGCGCGTCCACCACCAGCAGATGGACCGTATTCGAACCCACATCCAGCACACCGAGTCTCATAGGGGGAAACGCTACTGCGAGGAAGACTCGGGGGTTGTGTAAGGGGCGCATAGGCTTGGGTTTGTGCCAAATACGAAGAAGGCCAACAAGACCCGGTCGCAGAAGGACACGGGCAAGGACGCCGTCAAGAGCAAGGCGAAGGCCAAGGCCGACGCCAAGGGCGGCAAGGACAAGGCCGTGGTCGCGGCCGACGAGAAAGGGCTCGACTTTCCCCGGGCCTGGGTGGAGTTCCCCGACCCCGCCGACGACGAGCAGATCTTCCGTTGTGACCTGACCTGGCTGACCTCCCGCTGGACGTGCATCTTCGGCAGCGGCTGCCAGGGCATCCAGGCGGGCCGGGCCGACGACGGCTGCTGCACGCTCGGCGCGCACTTCTCCGACGAGGACGACGAGAAGCGCGTCGCGCAGCACGTGGCCCGGCTGACGCCCGAGCTGTGGCAGTTCCATGACGTCGGCAGCGAGAGCGGGTGGACGCAGCACGACGACGACGGGGAGAAGCAGACCCGCCGCTGGGACGGGGCGTGCATCTTCCTGAACCGGCCGGGGTTCCCCGCCGGGGCGGGCTGCTCGCTCCACATCCTCGCGGTGAAGGAGGGCCGGGAGCCGCTGGAGACCAAGCCCGACGTCTGCTGGCAGCTGCCGATCCGCCGGACGTACGAGTGGATCGACCGGCCGGACGACACGCGCGTGCTGCAGGTGTCGATCGGTGAGTACGACCGCCGCGGCTGGGGTCCGGGCGGCCACGACCTGCACTGGTGGTGCACGTCGGCCACCTCCGCGCACGGTGCCGGCGAGCCGGTGTACGTGTCGTACCGCCCCGAGCTGACGGAGCTGATGGGCAAGGAGGGTTACGACGAGCTCGTGAAGCTGTGCGAGGCGCGGCTGGCCTCGCTGCTGCCGATGGCCCCGCACCCCGCGGATCCTGTCTGACCGCAGGCCCTCTCAGGGCCCCGGCGAGGCCGACGGGGCCGGGTCCGGGGCGGGGGAAACCGTTCCGCCTGAGCCCTCCGTAGGGGTCGGCTCGGGCGTCGGGGACGGTGGGATCGTCGGCTCCGTCGGGGACGGCGGCGGGGTGGACGGCTGCGTCGGGTCCGCCGAAGGCGCCGGGGTCGCGGGCCGCGTCGGGTCCGGGGTGGGCGCGGGCGTCGCCGCGGGCCGGCCGCGGCCCTGGATGGAGACCACGGCGCCGCTCGGGTCGACCCCGACCCGGGCGGTCCAGGCGCCGATCGGCTGGCCCTCGGGGTCCACGGCGATCCGTAGGGTGACCGATTCTCCTGGGGCCAGCGTGCCCGCGGTCCGGCTCGCGCGCAGCCAGGGGGCGTCGGACCAGAGCCGCCAGTCCACGGGGGCGCCGCCGGAGGCGGTGAGGGTGAGCAGGGTGACGGCGCCCTGGGCGGACGCGGCCACGGTGAGGTGGCCGGCGCTGCCGGGGTGGTCGGGGGTCGCGGGCGGGCCGGTGCTGATGATCTCGACGGAGACGTCGGAGGTGGTGTCGCTCTGGGCGAAGCCGGGGCCGCTGGTGGTGGTGGCGGCGTTGCCGGCGTTCTCGTAGGCGGTCAGCGGGCGGCCGTCGGTCCGCGCGGCCGGGAGTTCGGACTCGCTGGCGGAGATACGGGTGGCGTCGCCGCCGGCGGGCTCGCCGGAGCCGGAGTCGCCGCGGTACGCCGCCCACAGGGCCAGGACCGGGGCGGCGACGACGGTGGCGACCACGGTGGTGGTCACCACCCGGGCGCGCAGCCGGTCCCGGCGGGCCGCGCGGTCCTTGGGGTCCATGGGGAAGCCGGTGCGGTCGAAGCGTGGGGCGGGCCCTCGGCCGCGGCCCCGGCCTGCGCGGAGCATCGCGGCGTGGACGGCGGTGCGAGGGGCGGGTACGAGGGGCAGCGCGGCGGTGTTGAGGCCGCCGGAGCCGGGCCAGGGGCCCGCGGCGCCCACGCGTTCGGCGACGCGGCGACATCGGGGGCAGTCGTCGACGTGGCGGACGAGCTCGGCGCGCAGGGTGCTGGAGAGCAGGACGTTGCCGTCGCCGTCGTCGCCGGTGAGCCGGGAGACGCTGGGGCAGTTGCCGGTCTCGACGACGGCGAGGGCGGCGCGGGTGCGTTCCACCTCGCAGGCGGCGCCGGAGAGCAGCTCGCGGGCGGCGGCCGCGGGGGTGCCGAGGACGGCGGCGAGTTCGGGGACGCCGAGGCGGTGGCGGACGGCGAGTTCGAGGGCCTCGCGCTGCTCGGGTGTGGTGCCGGCGGCTTCGGGCCAGGCGAGCCGGGCCAGTTCGGTACGGCGGTAGGCGCTCACGTCAAGCGGCCGGTGGGCGTCCGGGCCGCGGTCGGGTTGCGTGTCAGCACCCGGCGCACGGTCGCGCCCGGTGTGCTCCGGCGCACGCCGGGCGGAATGCGCTCCCTGGCGCGCGCGCCGCTGCTCGGCCAGCCGGTGCAGGCAGCCCCAGCGGGCGAGTGCGTAGAGCCAGGCGCGCCGGTCCCCCTCGTCGGGGCAGCGGCCGGGATGCCGCTCGGCCACGGCGAGGACGTCCCCGAGCACGTCGGTCGCGGTGTCGTGGTCGCACAGGACCGACAGGCAGTACGTGAACAGGCCGTCCAGGTAGGGCTCGTGCCGGAACGGCGGCGGCTGCTCGGCCTCGTGGGGCATGCGCCCGTGCGCCCGGTGTGCGCCGGTGCGCGCTGGGGAGTGTGCCTGGTTGCTGCTGTTCACCTGGCGACCGTAGGCGGCACGCCGGTGACGCCCTGGAAGCCTTCGCCACTTTTAGCCCTTACGGGTGAACAGATCGGTGAGGCGCTGACGCAGGCCCTGACGCGGTCGGACCGGCAGGTCCCGCTGCCGTGGGCCCGCGGGTCCCGCGAGGCCGGCGGGACCCACGCGCACCTCGCGCAGCAGAGCGCCGTCCTCCCCGTAGAACTCCACGGAGAAGGGGAGGCCGCGTGCGGAGAGCACGGCGGTGAGCGCGTCGAGCCGGCCGGCGTCCGCCTCGCCGTGGAGGAGGACGCCGGCGTCGACCGGTTCGATCTCCAGCCGGGCCAGCGGGCTCTCCACCTCGTACCCCTCCCGGGAGGAGGAACGCGAGCTCCAGCCCGCGCGGACGAAGAACGCGGCGAGGTCTGCGGCGGAGCGGCTGCCGGGGAAGAGCCCCGCCACATCCGCGACGGGCAGGCCGGTCACGTCGGCGTCGAAGGGGGATCCCTCGTCGGACAGGTCCATGGGGGCAACCCTCGCACCCCGCCGGCCGCGCCCCGCGACCAGCACCCCGGTCCGGCCTGTCGGTGCGGGCGGCTACCGTGAACGGCATGGCTGCCCGCACCGCTCGTTCATCCGCCAAGGACCGGCCGTCCTACCGCTGCACCGACTGCGGCTGGACGACCGCCAAGTGGCTCGGCCGCTGTCCCGAATGCCAGGCCTGGGGCACCGTGGAGGAGATGGGCGCGCCCGCCGTGCGGACCACCGCCGCCGGCCGGGTCTCGACCGCCGCGCTGCCGATCGCACAGGTCGACGGCCGGACCGCGACCGCCCGCAGCACCGGCGTGGACGAGCTGGACCGCGTCCTCGGCGGCGGGCTGGTGCCCGGCGCCGTCGTCCTGCTCGCCGGCGAGCCCGGTGTCGGCAAGTCGACCCTGCTGCTGGACGTCGCGGCGAAGGCGGCCAGCGACGAGCACCGCACGCTGTACGTGACGGGTGAGGAGTCGGCCAGCCAGGTGCGCCTGCGGGCCGACCGGATCAACGCCCTCAGCGATCACCTCTATCTCGCCGCCGAGACCGATCTGTCCGCCGTCCTCGGGCATCTCGACGCCGTGAAGCCCTCCCTGCTGATCCTGGACTCCGTACAGACCGTCGCCTCCCCCGAGATCGACGGCGCGCCCGGCGGCATGGCCCAGGTGCGCGAGGTGGCCGGAGCGCTGATCCGGGCCTCCAAGGAGCGCGGGATGTCCACCCTCCTCGTCGGCCACGTGACCAAGGACGGGGCCATCGCCGGTCCCCGTCTGCTGGAGCACCTCGTCGACGTGGTGCTGAGCTTCGAGGGCGACCGGCACGCCCGGCTGCGGCTGGTGCGCGGCATCAAGAACCGGTACGGAGCCACCGACGAGGTCGGCTGCTTCGAGCTGCACGACGAGGGGATCACCGGGCTCGCCGACCCGAGCGGGCTGTTCCTGACCCGGCGGGCCGAGGCCGTTCCGGGCACCTGCCTGACGGTGACTCTGGAGGGGAAGCGTCCGCTGGTCGCCGAGGTGCAGGCGCTGACCGTGGACTCCCAGATCCCCTCCCCCCGGCGCACGACCTCGGGCCTGGAGACCTCGCGCGTGTCGATGATGCTGGCGGTGCTGGAGCAGCGCGGCCGGATCACGGCGCTCGGCAAGCGCGACATCTACAGCGCCACCGTGGGCGGGGTGAAGCTGACCGAGCCGGCCGCCGACCTGGCGATCGCGCTCGCGCTGGCCTCCGCCGCCAGCGACGTCCCGCTGCCGAAGAACCTCGTCGCGATCGGTGAGGTCGGCCTGGCGGGCGAGGTGCGGCGGGTGACCGGTGTGCAGCGGCGGCTCGCCGAGGCGCACCGGCTGGGATTCACGCACGCGCTGGTCCCGGCGGATCCGGGGAAGGTGCCGACCGGGATGAAGGTCATCGAGGTGGCCGACATGGGCGACGCGCTACGGGTGTTGCCGCGCGGCCGCTCCCGTACGCCGGCCAGGGAGCGGTCCGCGGAGTAGCCGACGCGGGGGAACAACCAGGGGGAACAACCGGGGGACGATCCCCTGGTCAGGGGGTCCGTCGGGGGCCCGGGCGGGCCGTACCTGGCCAAGCCACGGCGGGGCCGTGGCGCGCGCCGGTAGACTTTGTGCTGGTCCGCCCGGCCGTACGCACGTCTTCGTGCCCGCGGCGCTGGGCGGCGCAACCCGCGACCGGAGGAGTGCAGTGGCAGCCAAGGACGGGGCAGCAGCATCCGGGAAGTCGGGCGCGAGCTCCAAGCAGGAGGCCATGATGCGCGCCTCGCTGAGCGCGGTCGCACCTGGTCAGCCGCTGCGTGACGGCTTGGAGCGGATCGTTCGCGGCAACACCGGCGGGCTCATCGTCCTCGGTATGGACAAGAGCGTCGAGGCCATGTGCACGGGCGGTTTCGTCCTGGATGTGGAGTTCACCGCGACCCGGCTGCGCGAGCTGTGCAAGCTCGACGGCGCGCTCATCCTCGACAAGGACCTCACCAAGATCCTGCGGGCCGGTGTGCAGCTGGTGCCGGACGCGTCGATCCACACGGAGGAGACGGGTACCCGGCACCGTACGGCCGACCGCGTCTCCAAGCAGTGCGGCTTCCCCGTGGTGTCGGTGTCCCAGTCGATGCGGCTGATCGCGCTGTACGTGGACGGGGAGCGGCGGGTCCTGGAGGAGTCCGGGGCGATCCTGTCGCGGGCGAACCAGGCGCTGGCCACGCTGGAGCGGTACAAGCTGCGCCTCGACGAGGTCGCGGGCACGCTGTCGGCGCTGGAGATCGAGGACCTGGTCACGGTCCGCGACGTGACGGCGGTCGCGCAGCGGCTGGAAATGGTCCGCCGGATCGCGACCGAGATCGCCGAGTACGTGGTCGAACTGGGCACGGACGGGCGACTGCTGTCGCTGCAGCTGGACGAGCTGACGGTCGGGATCGAGCAGGAGCGGGAGCTGGTCATCCGGGACTACGTGCCGGAGCCGACGGCGAAGCGTTCCCGCACGGTGGACGAGGCGCTGGCGGAGCTGGACGCGCTCACGCATCCGGAGCTGCTGGAGCTGGCGATCGTGGCGCGGGCGCTGGGATACACGGGCTCGCCGGAGACGCTGGACTCGGCGGTGTCGCCGCGCGGGTACCGGCTGCTGGCGAAGGTGCCGCGACTGCCGGGCGCGATCATCGAGCGGCTCGTGGAGCACTTCGGCGGGCTGCAGAAGCTGCTCGCCGCGAGCGTCGACGACCTGCAGACGGTGGACGGGGTGGGCGAGGCCCGTGCGCGGAGCGTCCGCGAGGGTCTGTCCCGTCTGGCGGAGTCGTCCATCCTGGAACGCTACGTCTAGTGCTGTGACCGGAAAGGTTTGCCGGTCACGGCACTAGCCGCCGCTGCCGGGGCTCGAACGCCGGCGGGGCTGGCATTCAGCCGCGCCGGCACGGATCCGATCAGTCCTGCTTGAGGACGAACGAGGTGCGGGCCACCGGCATGCCCGGGGCCTTGACCTCGACCACGTAGGTGTCGGGTGCCGCGGACCCCGCCGGGGGCGTCTGGCACTGGTCGGCCGCGCTGAACCTGCGGTCCCAGTCCAGCGACTGCTTCGTCTCGCCCTGTGCCGGGAGGCGGAAGAAGGCGTTGCCCGCGCCGGTCGGGCAGTCCGCCGAGGACCAGACCGCCTTGCTGCTGCTCGCCTGAAGGATGGTCAGGACGGCCTGCTTCGGGCCGAGGTCGATCTTGCAGGTGGTTCCGGAGGTGTTGCGGGCGACCAGTTCGAGGCGCGGCTTCTCGTTCGCCTCGTACTCGTTCTTCACGCTCTTGACCTCCCACTGCAGCGCTCCCGGCGCGCACGTGGGGAGCGGGGAGTCCGCCGGGACCGGGGCCGGGCCGCCCGCGGCGCCGCCGGAGCCGGAGCCGGAGCCGCCGTTCGAGCCCGTACCGCCGCCCGGTTCGCCGTTCTTGCCCGCGCCGCCCGTGTTGCCGCTTCCGGAGCCCGTGTTCCCGCCGCTGCCCGACTCGGGGCGCCCGCCGGGGGCCGCGCTGATCGCGGGGCCGGTGCCGGCCGGTCCCGGGGTGATCGAGGTGACGGGGTCGGGGCCGTCCTGGCCCTTTCCGTTCGTACTCGTCCTCCCGCCACCGGAACTGACGGTCCATACGGCGAGGAGCGCGAGGAGCGCGACGACGGAAGCCAGCACAGCCCTCCGTCGCCAGTAGATGGAGGAGGGGAGCGGCCCGACCGGATTGCGCAGAGATCCCACGGACGGAACTTTACGAGAGTTCGCGACCCGATCAGTGCCCCACATGCCGCGCAGAGGACTTGATTTGCCGATGATCATCCTGCGGGCGCAATCGGGGGCGCCGAGATCCGGCCAAAGGGGTTGCTGCGGAGATCGATCCGCCGTGAGTACGTTCGGTGAGCACGGGGCAGCTCCGGCCTCTACCCCGCCCTCACCCGTATCGCCCACCGGGCACCCTCATGGGCGCAATCGCCCGCCGTGATCCGGACGGCATACGGGCTCCTCCTCTCCGGGGTGCTCCTCGGGCCGCCCGGTGGCGCTCGCGCGGCCGGGGCGCCGCGCGGGCGGGTGACGGACCGGCCGTCGTCCCGTTCACCGGCCCTGTTCCGGCGCGCCGAGGGAGGGGAAACGTGCCAGGATGCCGTCTGCCATGACTGCATCTCCCGGTTCCTCCACGGCCGTATCCCCCGACTCCTCCCACGCGCTGCACTCCCCCGTCATCGCGTGGTTCGACGAGCACGCCCGCGACCTGCCCTGGCGCCGCCCCGAGGCCGGCCCCTGGGGGGTCATGGTCAGCGAGTTCATGCTCCAGCAGACGCCCGTCAGCCGGGTCCTGCCGGTCTACGAGCAGTGGCTCGCCCGGTGGCCCCGCCCTGCGGACCTGGCCACCGAGGCCCCCGGCGAAGCCGTACGGGCCTGGGGGCGGCTCGGCTACCCGCGCCGCGCGCTGCGGCTGCACGGGGCAGCCGTCGCGATAACGGACCGGCACGGGGGCGACGTACCGCGGGAGCACGCGCAGCTGCTGGCGCTGCCCGGGATCGGCGAGTACACGGCGGCGGCCGTGGCCTCCTTCGCGTACGGGCAGCGGCACGCCGTCCTCGACACCAACGTCCGGCGGGTCTTCGCGCGGACCGCGACCGGGGTCGAGTACCCGCCGAACGCGACGACCGCCGCCGAACGGCGCCTCGCGCGGGACCTGCTGCCCGAGGACGAGGCCACCGCGGCCCGCTGGGCGGCCGCCTCGATGGAGCTCGGGGCGCTGGTGTGCACCGCCAAGAGCCCGGACTGCGTGCGCTGTCCGGTGGCGGGGCTGTGCGCGTGGCGGCTCGCCGGGAAGCCGGCGCACGAGGGTCCGCCGCGGCGCGGGCAGACGTACGCCGGTACCGACCGGCAGGTGCGGGGCAAGCTCCTCGCCGTGCTCCGGGAGGCGGTGGGCGCGGTTCCGCAGGCGGTGCTCGACACGGTCTGGGACGAGCCGGTGCAGCGGGCCCGGGCGCTGGACGGGCTGGTGTCCGACGGGCTGGTGGAGCCCTTGGACGGGGGCTTCTACCGGCTCCCGCAGGCCCTCCCCCGGACCGTCCCGCAGGCCTGACCGAAACTGACTCCGAGATTCCGCTTATCGCCGGTAAACCCCAGCTCACGGGCGTTGTTACACAACCTATGGGTGTCCGTGCGCCCACCGAAGGCTGGCTCGCACAGGCCCGTGACAACCCCTCCGTACCTTCGAATCCGTAGGACACGGGGATGAGCGGTTGGACGGGTGGAGGCGGTCTGAGATGGCGCACGGCGAGGTACTCGGATTCGAGGAGTACGTACGCACTCGGCAGGACGCGCTGCTGCGCAGCGCCCGGCGCCTGGTACCGGACCCCACCGACGCCCAGGACCTCCTGCAGACCGCGCTCGTACGCACCTACGGCCGCTGGGACGGCATCGCCGACAAGTCCCTGGCCGACGCCTATCTGCGCCGGGTCATGATCAACACCCGCACCGAGTGGTGGCGCGCCCGCAAGCTCGAAGAGGTCCCCACCGAGCAGCTCCCCGACGCCTCCGTCGAGGACGGCTCCGACCAGCGCGCCGACCGCGCCCTCCTCATGGACATCCTCAAGGTTCTCGCGCCCAAGCAGCGCAGTGTGGTCGTGCTGCGACACTGGGAGCAGATGAGCACCGAGGAGACGGCCGCGGCGCTCGGAATGTCGGCGGGAACCGTGAAGAGCACTCTGCACCGCGCGCTGGCCCGCCTCCGGCAGGAGCTGGAGAGCCGGGATCTGGACATGCGTGCGCTGGAGCGCGGTGACCACACCATGCGGTACGAGGGGCGTGAGCGGTGCGCGGCCTGAACGGCCAAGGTTTGTCCGGAGGTTCTCTGGTGCTGATGTCGGCGGGGACGGTCGTCCTCGTCGGCACAGCCGTGTTCGCGGTCGGGTGCGCCACGGGCGGCACCGGCCTGCGCGACGGCGGCCCGGCCCGCACCGAGGCCGTGGCCAAGGCCACGCCGTCGGGGCCCGTCCCCGACGAGTCCGTCCCGCCCTCGTCCGGCCGGCCGCTGAAGAAGGTCGACCCCGTCGGGCTGCTGATGAAGGACCCCAAGGTCAGCACCGAGGTCAAACGGGACCTCAAGCCCTGCTCGGGCAAGGAGTACCCGGTGGACGTGAGCTACGGGAAGGTCACCGGCAGTCCCGTCGTGGACATCGTGGTGAACGTCCTGTCCTGCGCCGACGCCCTGGGCCGCGGAACGTACGTGTACCGGGCGGACGGAGACACGTACGAGAATGTGTTCTCGGACGAACAGCCACCCGTCTACGCGGAGATCGACCGGGGCGACCTGGTGGTCACGAAGCAGGTCTACGGAAAGAGCGACGCGCTCGCCTATCCGTCGGGCGAGGACGTGATCACGTACCGCTGGAACGGGGAGAAGTTCACCGAGCAGGACCGAGTTCACTCGGAGTACAGCAACGTGGTCGACGGCGGTGTCCAGCCCGCCCCGGTCACGAGTCAGAAGAACTGAGCACAGAAGAACCGAGGCGAGGCTCCCGCATGGCCGAGACCCATGTCCTGTTCGTGGAGGACGACGACGTCATCCGTGAGGCCACGACCCTGGCGCTGGAACGCGACGGGTTCGTGGTCACGGCCATGCCCGACGGCTTGTCCGGACTGGAGTCCTTCCGCGCGAACCGGCCCGACATCGCCCTGCTGGACGTGATGGTCCCGGGCATGGACGGCGTGAGCCTGTGCCGCCGCATCCGCGACGAGTCCACCGTCCCGGTGATCATGCTCTCCGCGCGCGCCGACTCCATCGACGTGGTGCTGGGTTTGGAGGCGGGCGCCGACGACTACGTCACCAAGCCCTTCGACGGATCCGTGCTCGTGGCCCGGATCCGCGCGGTGCTGCGCCGCTTCGACCACTCCGGCGGCCCGCAGAACGGCGGCGCGAACGGGGCCGACAACGGCTCGGACGCCGAGCGCGGGGTCCTCTCCTTCGGCGACCTGGAGGTGGACACCGAGGGCATGGAGGTCCGCCGGGCGGGCGCCGCCGTGGCCCTGACCCCGACCGAGATGCGGCTGCTGCTGGAGTTCTCCTCCGCACCCGGCACCGTGCTGTCGCGCGACCGCCTGCTGGAGCGGGTCTGGGACTACGACTGGGGCGGCGACACCCGCGTCGTGGACGTCCACGTCCAGCGGCTGCGTACCAAAATCGGACAGGACCGCATCGAAACGGTCCGGGGCTTCGGATACAAACTCAAGGCATGAGACGGTTCACCTTCCGCACGGGGATCCGCTGGAAGATCACCGTCGCCATCGCCTCCGTGGGCGTCCTCGTCACGATCGCACTGAGCCTGGTGGTGCACAGTGCTGCCCGCGTGTCGATGCTGGAGAGCGCCCGCGAGGTGCAGCTGGAGCGCGTGCAGTTCATCTCCCGCAATGCCGACGCGGGGCGCAAGCCGCCCATGGGGGCCAAGCTCAACGATCCCGAACTGCCCGCCGAACTGCGGCACAAGGCGCAGTCGGGCCGGCGCGGGACCTACGTCCAGGAGCGGCCGGGCGGGGGGATGCCCGAGGTGTGGGCCGCCGTACCGCTCGGGAACGGGACGGTGCTGTCGCTGCACACGCCGTTCCGGGAGAGCACCAATCTGCTCCCCGACCTGGACCGGGCCCTGCTCATCGGCGGGCTGTCCGCCGTGATCGGCGGCTCGGCGCTCGGCGTGCTCATCGGCGGGCAGATCTCGCGCCGGCTGCGCAAGGCCGCGGCCGCCTCGCAGCGGGTGGCGCACGGTGATCCCGACGTACGCGTCCGGGACGCGGTCGGCGGTGTCGTGCGGGACGAGACGGACGACCTGGCGCGGGCCGTGGACGCCATGGCGGACGCCCTC
Source organism: Streptomyces sp. NPDC001502 (assembly GCF_042894785.1). Classification (NCBI taxonomy): domain Bacteria; kingdom Bacillati; phylum Actinomycetota; class Actinomycetes; order Kitasatosporales; family Streptomycetaceae; genus Streptomyces; species Streptomyces sp. NPDC001502. The sequence goes on along the minus strand of NZ_JBIAVW010000001.1, from coordinate 519,009 downwards.
CAGCAGCGGCTGGAGGCCGAGCGGCGGGTGACCGCGGACATCGCGCACGAACTGCGGACCCCGGTGACGGGCCTGCTCACGGCGGCGGAACTGCTGCCTCCGGGACGGCCGACGGAGCTGGTGCGGGACCGGGCCCAGGCCCTGCGCGCGCTGGTGGAGGACGTGCTGGAGGTGGCCCGGCTGGACAGTGCGTCGGAGCGGGCGGAGCTCCAGGACGTGGCGCTGGGCGAGTTCGTGAGCCGGCGGGTGGCGTCGCTGATGCCGGAGGCGACCGTACGGGTCGTCGCGGACGAGATCGTCAGCACCGACCCGCGCCGCCTGGAGCGGATCCTGGGCAATCTGCTGGCCAACGCCGCGCGTTATGGGCAGGCGCCGATCCAGGTCGACGTCGAGGGCCGGGTCGTACGGGTCCGGGACCACGGGCCGGGCTTCCCCGAGGCACTGCTGCGCGAGGGGCCGAGCCGCTTCCGCACCGGGTCGACGGACCGCGCGGGTGTGGGGCACGGGCTGGGGCTGACCATCGCGGAGGGCCAGGCGCGGGTCCTGGGCGCCCGGCTGACGTTCCGTAACGTGGCCGCCCGGGGCGGCTCGGAGCGTGCGGGCGCGGCGGCGGGTGCGGTGGCGGTCCTGTGGCTGCCGGAGCACGCGCCGACGGCGACGGGCAGCTTCCCGATCCTCAAGCTGCCGCAGGGCTGAACCGGGGCGGGTGGGGCGGAGGGGTACCGGGCGGTATCCGCCCGGGGGTCCGTGACTTAGCATCCAGTGGCATGACCGACGGTACGAATCCCCCGAGCCACCCGCAGCCCGAGTCCGCCCCCGGGAGCGGCGGATACGGGTTCCCGCCGGGACCGCCCGCACAGGACGGCTACGGCTACCCGACCCCGTCCGGCGGCTACGGCTACGGCTACCCGCAGGCTGGGCAGCAGCCGAACCCGTACCAGCAGGACGCGGGGGGCGGCCAGTGGCCTCCGTCCCAGCAGGACGCGGGGGGCGACCAGTGGCCTCCGTCCCAGCCGGGCTTCACGAGGCTGGCCGGTCCGGACCTCCCCGGCGGCTCGCAGCAGCCGGACTGGGAGGCCATGGCCGACCGCTCCGCGGCCGAGCGGCGCAAGAAGCGGCTGTGGATGCTGGGCGGCGCGGTGACCGTACTCGCGCTGCTGGCCGGCGGCGGAACGTTCTTCCTGATGGGCGGCGACGAGGACGGACAGGACGCGCAGCCCTCGAATTCGGCCTCCGCCTCGCCCGAGCCGGAGGATGCCAAGGGGCCTGCCGCCTACACCGCGACCGTCGCGGGTGACGACACCCTGCTGCGCGACAGCTACGGCAGCATGGGGATCCGGCTCGGCCCCGACCTCAAGGTCGGCCCGCTGGGCAAGCGCTTCCAGGTCATAGGCAAGGGCAGCGGGAACTCGTGGGGGCAGTCCGCAGAGCCGGTCGTGGACGTGACCAAGAGCTTCACCGTCACGGCCCGCGCCTACAACTCCGCCGCCAAGGGCTCGCGGATCGTCATGAGCCAGGGCGACGGGGAGTCGTTCTCCTTCGAGCTGGGCGTGAACGAGGTGAACGGCAAGCAGGCCTGGATCTTCCGCGTGCAGACGGGCGACAAGGGTGCCGCGGCCACCACGCGGACGGTCACCGCCGAGGGGCTCCAGATGGTGAAGACGCCCACGCTGCTGATGGCCACCTACGACGCCGAGAAGAAGGCCATCGCGCTCTACGTGGACGGCAAGAAGGCCGGCGAGACCCCGGTGCCGCCGATCTGGCAGGCCCCCGGTCCGCTCCAGCTCGGCCGGTCGAAGCACCACAACATCTGGACCGGTCCGTGGCAGGGCGCCCTGCACAGCGTCAAGACCTACGACATGGCCTTCACGGCGGAGCAGGCCGCCGCGTACAAGGAGGGGAAGCTCGACCCATCGCCGAAGCCGACCCATGCCTGGCTGCTCACCTGATCGGTGAGCAGGGCGGGTCGGCCGGTACGACGGGTACTGCGGGTACTGCGGGTACTGCGGGTACTGCGGTCGGGACGGGTCAGACGGTGACGCCGTTGGTGCGCAGGAAGGCGACCGGGTTGACGGCCGAGCCGTAGTTCGGGGTGGTGCGGATCTCGAAGTGCAGGTGCGGGCCGCTGGAGTTGCCGGTGTTGCCCGACAGGGCGATCCGCTGCGAGGCGTTGACCTTCTGGCCGATCTTGACCTGGATCTTCGAGAGGTGCGCGTACTGCGAGTACGTGGCGTTGGCGTGCTTGATCACGATGGCGTTGCCGTACGCGGGGCCGTCGCCGCCGCCGTTCGGGCCCGCCTTGACGACGACGCCGGCGGCCGCGGCCTTGACCGGGGTGCCGACCGGGGCGGCGAAGTCCTGGCCGGAGTGCTTGTGGGACCACATGTTGCCGCCCTTGCCGAAGGTCGCGGACAGCGTGTACTTCTCCAGCGGCTTGTCCCAGAGACCGGTCTTCGAGGAGCCCGCTGCACCGGCGGCGCCGGCTGCCTTGGCGGTGACGGCGGCCTGCGGGGCGTCTGCGAACGCGGCGGTCGTGCCCGCCCCGAGGGCCAGCACCGCACCGAGAGCGGTGGTGCCGACAGCGATACGGGTACGACGGGTGTAGACGCGCTTCGCGAACATGTGCAGACCTCCGGGGCCGGGGACAAGGGGGGTTTCACACCTGTAAGAGGCATGAAGTGACCCGGCACGATCGAGCGAGTGCCGGGCTGGCTCATCTTTGGTAACCCGCGCCCCGGGACTTCCCCAAATGTCCCGATTACTAGCGGAACTCGTAGCGGCGCCCGTGTGACGCGCCCCGTTGACGGCTCTCTCCAGGGGCGAAGCTCCCGCAGCAGAGCCTTTTTGATCTACGAAACGACCTAGTACGTCCGATTTGTCCTGTGCGGCTTGTCACCGGCCGCCCCAGAGAACCCAGGGCGGTCTGAGGCCCAGGTCACTAGGCTCCGGGGTCGTGGACGCATCGGTGGTGGGGATCCGGCTGGCCTCGGGGGTCGTGGCACCCCTCGTCAGGAAGCTCTTCCGGCAGGAGGGGGCGGGCGCGGGGCTGGTGGACCGGCCGCACCGCATCTCCTCCTATGTGGCGTGGCGCGAGAAACGCGGTCTCGACTCCGCCGACCTGCGCAAGCTCGCCGACCACCTGGTGAAGGAGGCGTTAAGGGCCCCTGGGGAACGCCCCCTGCCCCCGGGCGAGGAGGCGGGCGTGTCCGCCGCGCTCGCCGCCACCCTGCACGCGCTGGGCGACCTCGCCCTCTCCGACGTGGAGGCCGTCCGCCTCGGCCCGCATGCCTTCGCCCGGAAGCTCCGGGCCGTCGGCCCGTATCCCGGTCTCTCCCGGGACGCCGAGCTCTTCCACTCCCGCCTGGTGGACCTGGCCTGCCTGCACATCCTAAACTTCTTCACCCAGCGCTCCACCTTCGTGGCGGCGACCCTGGTCGAACAAAGTCGGCTGCACGCCGAGACCATCGCCAAGGTCGACGAGCTGCTGACCCGCCTGCCCCGCCAGGACGGCCGGGACACCGCCTTCGAGACCCGCTACCTGGACTATCTGGCCCGGCGCCACAGCACCCTCACCATCTTCGGCCTGGACCTGGCCCCCGGCTCCGCCCGCTGGCCGCTGGACGCGGCCTACGTGAGCCTGGAGGTCTCCACCGCCCCCGGAGCCGGGGCCACGACCACGGCCGGGACCGGCAAGCACCCCGCCCCCTACGCCCCGCCCGCCGACCGGCTCCTCGACGAACACCACCGCGTCCTGCTGCGCGGCGAGGCCGGATCCGGCAAGACCACCCTGATCCAGTGGCTGGCCGTCTCCGCCGCCCGGGATCACGCCGACGGGCTCGTCCCCTACGTCCTGCCCCTGCGCACCCTCACCCGGCACGGCGAGCGGCTCCCCGCACCCCGCGATTTCCTCTCCGGCACCCCGCTGGCCGGGGAGGCCCCCGAGGGCTGGGAGGGCCGGGTCCTGCGCGACGGGCGCGCCCTGCTGCTGGTGGACGGCATCGACGAGATCCCGGAGGCCGAGCGGGACCGCGCCCGGGACTGGCTGGCCGACCTGATCACCGCCTACCCCGGCAACCGCTGGCTGGTGACCTCACGGCCCTCGGCGGTCCGGCAGGACTGGCTGGCCGACGTGGACTTCTCCGAGGTGACGCTGGCGCCGATGAGCCATGCGAACGTACGGGCCTTCATCGAGCGCTGGCACGCGGCCGCGGACCATGCCCCGGCGGAGTACCGGGAGCAGCTGCTGGACTCCGTCGCCAGGAAGCCGGACCTGGCCCGGCTCGCCACCAATCCGCTGCTGTGCGGCCTGATCTGCGCGCTGCACCGGGAGCGCCGGGGCTTCCTCCCCTCGGGCCGCAAGGAGCTGTACGCCGCCGCGCTGTCGATGCTGCTGGACCGCCGCGACCGCGAGCGGGGGGTGCGCCTGCCGTACCTGGCCGAGGAGCCCCAGCTCCAGCTGCTCCAGCGGCTCGCGTACTGGCTGATCCGCAACGGCCGCACGGAGATGGACCGCTCCCGGGCCGAGGCGCTGATCGCGGACGCGCTGCCCGCCGTACCGGCCGCCGGCGCCCTCGGCGACGCACGGGCCGTCTCCGCGCACTTCCTGGAGCGCACCGGCCTGCTGCGGGCACCGACGGAGGACACGGTCCAGTTCGTCCACCGCACCTTCCAGGACTTCCTGGGGGCCCGGGCGGCCCTGGACGAGGGCAGCCTCGGCGAGCTGACCGGCCACGCGGACGACGACCAGTGGGAGGACGTCATCCGCATGGCCGTCGCCCAGGGCCGCCCCCGCGAGCGCACCGAGATCATCCGGGGCCTGCTGGCCCGCGACTCGCAGCGGTCGGTCCTGCTCGCCCTGGCCTGCCTGGGGTACGCGGCCGAGCTCGATCCCGCACTGCGCGCGGAGGTCGAGTCGCAGGCGGGCCGGCTGATCCCGCCCACCAGCGTGGGCACGGCGCGCGAGCTGGGCCGCATCGGGCCGCTGGTTCTGGAACTGCTCCCGCCGCCGGAGCGGGCCCCCGCCGGTCCGGCGGCCCTGCACACGGTCCAGGCCGCGGGCGGGGTGCTGTCGGACCTCGCGATCCCCTTCCTCGTCGGCTACACCAACCACCCCTCCTACGAGGTCCGCGCGGAGCTGGCCAGGCTCTGGCCGCGCTTCGAAACCCGCCGGTACGCCGCGGAGGTCATCTCCCTGCTCCCCGCGGACCAGAACGTGACGGTCGTGTCGGACGAGGAGCTGGCCGCCCTGGCCGAGTTCTCGCCCCGCCGGGACCTGAACGTGGTCGGTGAGGTGACGGGCGAGGCCCTCACTGCATATCTGGGCGCGGTCCGGGCCCAGTACCTCGCCCTGCGCGGCAACGGCCTGCTCACCGACCTCGGCTTCCTGAAGGGCCAGGACGCGCTGCTCGCCATCGAGATCTCCCACTGCACGGGGATCCGGGACCTGGAAGGGCTGGTGGGGCTGCCGGTCCGGTCGGCCGTGCTCGACCTGCGCGGCCACGTCCTCCCCATCGGCCCCGTCCTCGCCGGCTGGACCTCCCTGCGCGGCCTCGTGCTCCGCGGCACCCACGCCAACTGGTCGCTGGACCGGTTCGCCCCCCGCGTCGAGCTGGACAGCGTGAACATCTACTCGGTGACGCCCGAGGCGGCCGGACCCGTCGGTCTGTCCCGCCACCTCGGGCTCCGGTCCGTCGCCCTCGGGAGGTGCTGGGCCCCGCGGGACCCGGCCGAGTGGCAGCAGCTCGCCCTGCTCACGAAGCTGAGCGAGCTCGCCGTACCGGACCTGGCCCTCGGTCTCCTCCCGGACGGCCTGCGCATGCCCTCGGTGGAGCAGCTCCACGTGCCCCGGAGCGCGGGCCTGGGTCCGGAGATCACCCGCCGGCTGCCCACGGTCTTCCCCGGCCTGAGGACCCTGTCCGGGGATTTCGACGAGTCGGCCGTCGGCGCGCTGCCCCCGCACATCCGGGTGACCCGTTCGTAAGGGATGTCCGGAAGGGATGTCCGGCCGGAAAAGGGGCGGCCCCGGGACTTTTCAGTCCCGGGGCCGCCCCTTTGGCACTCAGCCGCGCTTACGCGCCCTTCGACAGGTCCGGGCCGGAGCCCGTGGCCTCGATCGGGGGGAGGTCGGGCAGCGCCGACTTCTCCTCGCCGCGGAAGGTGAACTTGGCGTCCTCGCCCTCACCCTCCTTGCCGACGACCACGATCTGACCGGGACGCAGCTCGCCGAAGAGGATCTTCTCCGACAGCATGTCCTCGATCTCGCGCTGGATGGTCCGGCGCAGCGGCCGGGCACCCATGATCGGGTCGTAGCCGCGCTTGGCGAGCAGGAGCTTCGCGTCACCGCTCAGCTCGATGCCCATGTCGCGGTCCTTGAGGCGCTCGTCGACCTTGGCGATCATGAGGTCGACGATCTGGATGATGTCTTCCTCCGTGAGCTGGTGGAAGACGACCGTGTCGTCGACACGGTTGAGGAACTCGGGCCGGAAGTGCTGCTTGAGCTCTTCGTTGACCTTCGCCTTCATCCGGTCGTATCCGGTCTTGGTGTCGCCCTGGGCGGCGAAGCCCAGGTTGAAGCCCTTCGAGATGTCCCGGGTACCCAGGTTGGTCGTCATGATGATGACCGTGTTCTTGAAGTCCACGACCCGGCCCTGGGAGTCGGTCAGGCGACCGTCCTCCAGGATCTGGAGAAGGGAATTGAAGATATCCGGGTGGGCCTTCTCGACCTCGTCGAAGAGGACGACGGAGAACGGCTTCCGGCGCACCTTCTCGGTGAGCTGGCCGCCCTCTTCGTAGCCCACGTAGCCGGGGGGCGAACCGAAGAGACGGGAAACCGTGTGCTTCTCGCTGAACTCCGACATGTCGAGGGAGATCAGCGCGTCCTCGTCGCCGAAGAGGAATTCGGCGAGCGTCTTGGAGAGCTCGGTCTTACCGACACCGGACGGACCGGCGAAGATGAACGAGCCACCCGGGCGCTTCGGGTCCTTCAGACCCGCACGGGTACGGCGGATCGCCTGGGAGAGCGCCTTGATGGCGTCCTTCTGGCCGATGACCCGACGGTGGAGCTCGTCCTCCATGCGGAGCAGTCGCGAGGACTCCTCCTCGGTGAGCTTGAAGACGGGAATGCCGGTCGCGGTCGCGAGGACTTCGGCGATGAGCTCGCCGTCGACCTCGGCGACGACGTCCATGTCGCCGGCCTTCCATTCCTTCTCGCGCTTGGTCTTCGCCGCCAGCAGCTGCTTCTCCTTGTCACGGAGAGACGCCGCCTTCTCGAAGTCCTGGGAGTCGATGGCCGACTCCTTGTCGCGGCGCACGCCCGCGATCTTCTCGTCGAACTCGCGGAGGTCCGGCGGCGCGGTCATCCGGCGGATGCGCATCCGGGAGCCGGCCTCGTCGATCAGGTCGATCGCCTTGTCCGGGAGGAAGCGGTCCGAGATGTACCGGTCCGCCAGCGTCGCCGCCTGGACGAGGGCCTCGTCCGTGATGGAGACGCGGTGGTGGGCCTCGTAGCGGTCGCGCAGGCCCTTGAGGATCTCGATCGTGTGGGGGAGGGAAGGCTCCGCCACCTGGATCGGCTGGAAGCGGCGCTCAAGGGCCGCGTCCTTCTCAAGGTGCTTGCGGTACTCGTCGAGCGTCGTGGCACCGATGGTCTGGAGCTCACCACGGGCCAGCATGGGCTTCAGGATGCTGGCGGCGTCGATCGCGCCCTCGGCGGCGCCCGCACCCACGAGGGTGTGGAGCTCGTCGATGAACAGGATGATGTCGCCGCGGGTGCGGATCTCCTTGAGCACCTTCTTCAGGCGCTCCTCGAAGTCACCGCGGTAACGGGAACCCGCGACCAGGGCGCCGAGGTCAAGCGTGTAGAGGTGCTTGTCCTTCAGCGTCTCGGGAACCTCGCCCTTGACGATCGCCTGGGCCAGGCCCTCGACGACGGCGGTCTTGCCGACGCCGGGCTCGCCGATGAGGACCGGGTTGTTCTTCGTACGGCGGGACAGCACCTGCATGACCCGCTCGATCTCCTTCTCGCGCCCGATGACCGGGTCGAGCTTGGATTCGCGGGCCGCCTGGGTGAGGTTGCGGCCGAACTGGTCCAGGACGAGCGAGGTCGAGGGCGTGCCCTCGGCCGGCCCGCCGGCCGTGGCCGACTCCTTGCCTCCACCGGTGTAGCCGGAGAGCAGCTGGATGACCTGCTGCCGGACTCGGTTGAGATCGGCGCCCAGCTTCACGAGGACCTGGGCGGCGACGCCCTCGCCCTCGCGGATCAGGCCGAGCAGGATGTGCTCGGTGCCGATGTAGTTGTGGCCGAGCTGGAGGGCCTCTCGGAGCGAAAGCTCCAGGACCTTCTTCGCCCGCGGGGTGAAGGGGATGTGGCCGGACGGGGCCTGCTGCCCCTGACCGATGATCTCCTCAACCTGCTGGCGAACAGCCTCGAGCGAAATCCCGAGGCTCTCCAGGGCCTTAGCGGCGACACCCTCACCCTCGTGGATCAAGCCCAGGAGGATGTGCTCGGTGCCGATGTAGTTGTGGTTGAGCATCCGGGCTTCTTCCTGAGCCAGGACGACAACCCGCCGCGCGCGGTCGGTGAACCTCTCGAACATCGTTTATCGCTCCTCAGAGCGGTCGGGCAGTTCGGGGTCGGTCCCCGCCCTGTCCTTCCGCATGCTAGTCCCGCGGGGCGGGACAGCTCATTCCAACTGCCGACATCCGTCCGCGGCTCACCCCTGCATCAGCGGGAAAACCGGCTTGAAGAGCCGACAACTGCTCCAACTCGATGGTGCGAGACGATGTTCCCGCAGGCCAGGCAGATACCCGTCATGCGTGTACGCCGACGGCGAACGGATGCCCGTCAAATCAGCGTGTCGCCCCGATCCACTAGGAATGTCTTACCCGTAAGGACTGACACTCCATGCCGGTACCACCGGTTCCCTCAGCTAAGGGCGAACACAGTTGCGTCCCGAATGCGGACTCCGGACTCCACGGACGTTTACGTTCCGCATGGTGGCGAGTGCGGTGTGTCACATCGAGCGTAACCCCGGGGCGTTTCGGAAGTTGCTCCGGACATGGCCGTAACCCTCCCGCCGCTCGCCCCGCCGACCGTGCCGTCGCCCCGCCCGGCGCCCGAGGAGGACGCGTACGCCTCCTGGTACGGGAGAGCGCTCGGCTGGAGCGTCGTGGGCGGGCCGCCCGCCCAGCTCGCGACCGGGGTCCGGTTCGACGTGCTGGAGCTGCCGTCCGACGCGGGGGCCGCGCTGCTGCGCAGGCCGGTCGCCACGGGCCCGGTGGCCCTGATGGGGCGCCGGATGCGGTTCCTGGTGGCCGCGGGGAGCGCAGAGGAGCTCGACGGGCTGCTCGACTGGCTGGAGTGGGGCGGGGTCGCCCTCGATCTCGCCGCCCTGGGTGCGGGTGGCCGGATCACCGCCCCGGTGCCGCCGGGGCATCGCGTACGGGACGGGAGTCCCCGGGGGGCCGCCGTGTGGCTACGGCCCCCCGAGCAGGGGTGCGAAGCACTTCTGCCTGCCCTGTCCGCTCCCGGACAGGGCGCCGGTCCCGGGCGGGTGAGCGCCGGGCCCGATCTCGTGCGCCTGGTCTCCGCGGCGGCGACGGAATGCCACCGCGCGCGGCTCCGGCGCCGCACGCCCCTGCGGAGCGCCGTGGCCGGGCCTCCCTCGCGGGCCGGCCGGGTCAGTCCCTGACGGGTCAGCCCCGGTTCTCGTAGGCGTCGCGGATCTCCTGCGGAACGCGACCGCGGTCGTTGACGCTCATGCCCTGGGACTTCGCCCAGGCGCGGATCTCTGCGGTGTCCGGGTTGCCGGACGCCGCGGCCGTACGGCCCTTGGCGCGACCGGTGGACGCGCGGCCACCGGTACGGCGGCCGCCCTTGGTGTACGGGTCGAGCAGACCGCGGAGCTTTTCAGCGTTGGCGGTGGTGAGGTCGATCTCGTAGGTCTTGCCATCCAGAGCGAACGTCACCGTCTCGTCCGCCTCGCCACCGTCGAGGTCGTCGACAAGAAGGACCTGAACCTTCTGTGCCACCGGGATTTCCTTTCATCGAAAAGCAGTACGCGGAAAGGAAACCGCTTTTGCCTGGAAAACACAAACCCCCGGGGAGAGGTTCGAGACCGCAACAGGGCGGGAAACGTGCGCGATTCGGACATAGGCCACAGGTGCGCGGAGCGCCGGAAAAGCTGAGGCCATCGATCAGAGGTGCAGAAGCATCCGACTGTTGCCCAAGGTGTTCGGCTTCACTCGTTCGAGACCGAGGAACTCGGCGACACCCTCGTCATAGGAACGCAGCAGCTCCATGTAGACATCGGTCTTGACCGGGGTCTCGCCGATCTCGACGAAGCCGTGCTTCGCGAAGAACTCGACTTCGAAGGTGAGGCAGAAAACCCGGCTCACCCCGAGGGTACGGGCGGTACGCAACAACTGCTCCAGCACCTGATGCCCGACTCCGGCGCCCTTCAAGCCCCGGTCGACGGCGAGAGTGCGCACTTCGGCAAGGTCTTCCCACATCACGTGGAGAGCGCCGCAGCCGACGACCTGGCCGTCGGACTCGCGTTCCGCGACCCAGAACTCCTGGATGTCCTCGTAAAGGACGACCGGAGCTTTGTCGAGCAGGATCCGCTGCTGCACGTACTGGTCGAGGAGGCGGCGCAGCGCGGGAACATCACGCGTCCGGGCACGGCGGATCGTCACTGATTCTGCATGTGCAGTGGAAAACTCTCCCATGGCTGCGGACGTTATCGCCCCGGCTCCTGCGGGCGCTCGGCGGACTCCCCCTCGGCCACGGGCGGAGCGGGGGGTTCGGGGGTGGTGTCGGAGCCCGACTCGTCGTCGTACTGGACGACCCGCACGGCGTCACGGAGGGCTTCCCGCTGTTCCGCGGACATCATGCCGAAGAAGGCCACGAGGGCGGCCGCGGGGTTGTCGCTCGTCGACCACGCTTCGTTCATCAGTGCGGCCGAGTAGGCGGCGCGGGTGGAGACCGCCGTATATCGATAGGCGCGGCCTTCGGCTTCCCGGCGGACCCAGCCCTTCTGATGAAGATTGTCCATAACGGTCATGACCGTGGTGTACGCGATGGACCGTTCCTGCTGGAGGTCTTCCAGGACTTCTCGCACGGTGACCGGGCGGTTCCACTGCCACACCCGTGTCATGACGGCGTCTTCGAGTTCTCCCAAGGGGCGAGGCACAGCAGCACGATAGTGCGGCTTGTGCGGAATTGCCCGACTATTCGCTCGGCAACGCGCAAGAAAATCGGGCGCACGGCCGGTGAAGCCGCACGCCCTGAGGGTTACTTCTGCTGCTGCTGGGTGGCCTCGGCCCGGGCGAGCACGGCGTCGACCGCCGCGTCCTCCTTGGCCTTGTTGGAACCGCCCTGGCTCTTCACGATCGTCATGACGAGAGCGATGAAGAACACGGCCATCACGAAGGGGGGCACGAGCGCGGAGACATAGTCCATGCCCCACAGCGTAGCTACCCGGCGGCCCGCCCGGCCGCCGGGGGCGGGCTGGGCTTGCGGCGCGGCGGGAACACCTCACCGGGGGTCGGAATCGGCCGCTCCGGGCTCGGCGGCTCCTTGGGCTGCGGCGCCGGGCGGGCCGGCGGCTCGTCCTTCTCCTTGCCGCCGGCCAGGGCCAGCAGCCGGGTCCGGGGCGCGGGGGCGGTCGACAGGCGCCGCCGTACGGAGCGCTCCGCGACCGTCCGGACCCGTTCCAGCAGCGCGGCGGCGACCGGATTGGCGCGGAGCGCGCGCAGGGCGGCGAGGTCGTCGGGCTCCGGTTCGTACCCGGCGGCCAGGGCGTCCTGCAGCAGCTCCAGGTAGCCGGAGAGACTGCCGGGCAGGGCGCCGCGGTAGCGGGCGAGGTCCGCGAGGAGGAACGCTCTGAGCCGGCCCGCCTCCTGGACCGCTTCGTCCACCGACCGCGCGAGGCGCAGGCAGTCCTGGACCTCCTCGGCCGCCAGGGGGGCCGAGGAGGACTGAAGGGCGTGGGCGAGGAGGCGCCTGAGCAGGTGCAGCTCAGCGGCGCTGAACGCCATGCCGCCGCGGGATCCGTAGGGCGTGGGCATGGGCCGAAGATACGCGCTAATCGGACAAAATCCCCTGATCGCGGGTGCGGCGCGCTCGGCGGGTCCCTCAGCCGGTCTCTTTGACCGCGCGCAGGAAGTCGGCCCAGGCGGCCTGGGTGGTGGCGAGCACGAGGTGGGCGGGGTCGGCGCGGTCGGCGACCTTGACGAGGGCTCCGGGGGCGGTGGCGACGTAGACGCAGGCGTCGCCCTCACTGCAGAACGAGGACTTACGCCACGCGGGCTGAGTGGTCATGGTGTCTCCTCCGGGCGCGGTGGCCGGTAATTGCCGTCAATGACGGTAACGCCGTGGCCGGGCCGCGCCGATGGCTTTCGGGAATTCGGCGTTTCGTACTTGCCTTCCGAGGGCGGTGCGGGTACCGCTGAGCTGGGTCTCTCCCCGCCCCGCCCGTTCGCCGTTTCCCGGGGGCTCCGCCCCGGACCCCGCGCCTCGAACGCCGGCGGGGCTGGATTCCGCCGGCAGGACGCCCCCTAGATGCGGGCCACGAAGGCCGAGACCGCTTCGTGGACGTCGGACTCCGTCCAGGACAGGCCCGGCTCGGTGATTTCCAGTTCCGTCACCGCCAGGCCCGGCGGGCCGTCGGCGGACCAGCGGCGGAAGAGGACCGTGCCCGTCTCCTCGGCCTGGCGCAGCCCCGCCTGCGTCAGCCGGTCCGGCTCGTACGGGAGCCACACCTGGAACTGGTGGGTGTGCGGCTCCTCCGGGTGGATACGGGCCCAGGGGACCCCCGAGTCCGCGAACGCCGAGCGCAGCGCCCGGGCCACCACCCGCGCCTGGGCCACGTACGACGGCAGGCGGGGCAGTTCCCGTTCCAGTCCGGCCAGCGCGGAGAGGGCCTGCGGGAACTGCCGGAAGATCTGGCCGCCGTAGCGGTGCCGCCAGACCCGGGTCTCCTCGACGAATTCCCGCGGCCCCGCCAGGGCCGCCCCGCTGAGGCCGCCGAGCGACTTGTAGAAGGAGACGTACACCGAGTCCGCGAGGCCCGCGATCTCCGGCAGGGTGCGGCCGAAGTGGACGGTGGACTCCCACAGCCGGGCCCCGTCGAAGTGGACGACCGCGTCCCGCGCCCGTGCCGCCTCGGTGAGCGCCTCAAGCTCCTCCCAGGTGGGCAGCAGGAAGCCCGCGTCCCGCAGGGGCAGCTCCACCATCAGCGTGCCGAAGGGCTCCCGGAGCGACTCGACGTCCGCGGCCGACGGCGGGCGGGCCTCCGTCGTCGGGTGCGCCACCCGCAGCCCGGAGACGGCCGACAGGGCGTCCCCCTCCCACCGCTCCGGATGGCTCATCGGGTGCAGCGCCACCACCGGGTTCCCGGTCCGGCCGGCCCAGCACCGCAGCGCGATCTGCTGCGCCATCGTGCCGCTGGGGAAGAACGCCGCGTCCTCGGTCCCCAGCAGCTCGGCGACCTTGCGCTCCAGCGCGCCGACGACCCCGTCGCCGTAGACGTCGGCCGGCCCGGCCATGTCGTACGGGGCTTCGGCGAGCGAGCCGAGCAGCTCGCCCACGGTGGGCTCCAGCAGGCTGCGCGACAGCTTCCGCTCCGCCCCGCGCCAGGCCGCTACCAGCCGCTTCGTACGTTCGATGTCCTCGCTGTCATCACTCATGGGGAAAGATCCTCGCTCCCGTCACCGCCGACCGGCCAACTGCCCCAGGAGCTAGCATGGCGGCGTATCGTCCGGTACCCCCCGCGGACTGGAACGGAAGGGCCCTCCCCGCGTGAATCCATCACAGCAGCCACGCCCTGCCCGGCTCGCCGTCGGCGTCGTCGGAGCCGGCCGCGTCGGTCCCGCGCTGGCGTGTGCGCTCCAGCAGGCCGGGCACCGGCCCGTCGCCGTCTCCGGAGTCTCCGACTCGTCCGTGCGCCGGGCCGCGCGGATGCTGCCCGATGTGCCGCTCGTACCGCCCGCGCAGGTGCTGGAGCTGGCCGACCTGGTGCTCCTGACCGTCCCCGACGACGCGCTGCCGTCCCTCGTGGAGGGCCTCGCCGAGACCGGCGCGGTCCGGCCCGGACAGCTCCTGGTGCACACCTCCGGCCGGTACGGGACCTCCGTGCTCGACCCCGCGCGCCGCGCGGGCGCCCTGCCGCTGGCCCTGCACCCGGCGATGACCTTCACCGGGACCGAGGTCGACGTGCAGCGGCTCGCCGGCTGCTCCTTCGGGGTCACCGCCCCCGAGGAGCTGCGCCTGGCCGCCGAGGCCCTGGTCATCGAGATGGGCGGGGAGCCCGAGTGGATCGCGGAGGAGAACCGTCCGCTCTACCACGCGGCCCTGGCCCTCGGCGCGAACCACCTGGTCACGCTGGTCGCCCAGTCGATGGAGCTGCTGGCCAAGGCCGGGGTGGAGCACCCCGACCGGATGCTCGGCCCGCTGCTCGGCGCGGCCCTCGACAACGCCCTGCGCTCCGGTGACGCCGCCCTGACCGGGCCGGTGGCCCGCGGGGACGCCGGTACGGTCGCCGCGCACGTCTCGGAGCTGCGCAGGCACGCGCCCGGCGCGGTCGCCGGATACCTGGCGATGGCCCGCACGACCGCGGACCGGGCCCTCGCGCACGGTCTGCTCAAGCCCGAACTCGCCGAGGACCTGCTCGGTGTGCTCGCCGACACGGAGTCCGACGGGGGCGACCGGTGACCGACCTGCTGCTGCACACCGCGGAGGAGCTGCACAAGCTGTCGCGCACCGGCCGCCGGGCCGTGGTGATGACCATGGGCGCCCTCCACGAGGGCCACGCCACCTTGATCCGCACGGCCCGCGAACAGGCCGGGCCCGAGGGGCAGGTCGTCGTCACCGTCTTCGTCAACCCCCTGCAGTTCGGGGCGGGCGAGGACCTCGACCGCTACCCCCGCACCCTCGACGCGGATCTGCGGATCGCCGAAGAGGCGGGCGCCGACGCGGTGTTCGCCCCCGCCGTCGACGAGGTCTACCCGGGCGGTGACCCGCAGGTGCGGATCACCGCCGGACCCATGGGCGAGCGTCTCGAAGGGGCCACCCGCCCCGGGCACTTCGACGGAATGCTGACCGTCGTCGCCAAGCTGCTCCACCTCACCCGCCCCGACCTGGCCCTCTTCGGCCAGAAGGACGCGCAGCAACTGGCCCTGATCCGGCGGATGGTGACCGACCTGAACTTCCCCGTCGAGGTGGTCGGCGTACCGACCGTCCGCGAGGAGGACGGGCTCGCGCTGTCGTCCCGCAACCGCTACCTCTCGGCCGCGGAACGGCACACCGCCCTGGCCCTGTCCCGCGCCCTGTTCGCCGGGCGCGACCGCCTCGCCGCGCAGGCGGCCCTGCGCGCCCGCGCCGAGGCCTCCCCGGCCAGCGACGAGCGGGCCACCGCCCTGGCCCGTCTCGGCGAGATCCGCGCCTCCGCCGACGCGCACGCCGTCTCGGCGGCGGGCGCCGGACTGCCGGACGCCGTACGGGCCGCCGCGCTGCACGTCCTGGACGAGGCGGGCCGCCACGAGCCGCCGCTCGTGCTGGACTACCTGGCGCTGGTGGACCCGCTGGACTTCACCGAGACCGGTCAGGACTTCACCGGGCGGGCCGTGCTGGCCGTCGCCGCGAAGGTGGGCGCGACCCGGCTGATCGACAACATCCCATTGGAATTCGGAGCACACTCGTGAGCACCCCAGGCAGAGGCATCCCGTCGGGCGGGGCAGGCGCAGGCACCGGCATACGGCTGCACGCACCGGCCCCCGGCTGGTCCCTCGACGCCGATGTCGTGGTCGTCGGTTCCGGCGTGGCGGGCCTGACCGCCGCGCTGCGCTGCGCCGCCGGGGGCCGCCGTACCGTCGTGGTCACCAAGGCCCGGCTCGACGACGGCTCCACCCGCTGGGCGCAGGGCGGAATCGCCGCGGCCCTCGGCGAGGGCGACACCCCCGAGCAGCACCTCGACGACACCCTGGTCGCCGGTGCGGGCCTGTGCGACGAGGAGGCCGTCCGGCTGCTCGTCACCGAGGGCCCCGACGCGGTACGGCGGCTGATGGCCACCGGCGCGGTCTTCGACACCTCCACGGAGACCGGCGAGATAGAACTGACCCGCGAGGGCGGGCACCACCGCCGCCGGATCGCGCACGCGGGCGGCGACGCCACCGGCGCCGAGATCTCGCGGGCGCTCGTCGAGGCCGTCCAGGCCGCGGGCATCGAGACCGTGGAGAACGCCCTCGTCCTGGACCTGCTGCAGGACGCGCAGGGCCGTACGGCCGGTGTGACCCTGCACGTCATGGGCGAGGGCCAGCACGACGGGGTCGGTGCCGTGCACGCGCCCGCCGTGATCCTCGCGACCGGCGGGATGGGCCAGGTCTTCTCCGCGACGACCAACCCGTCGGTGTCCACCGGTGACGGCGTGGCGCTCGCGCTGCGGGCCGGCGCCGAGGTCTCCGACCTCGAATTCGTGCAGTTCCACCCGACGGTGCTCTTCCTCGGCCCGGACGCCGAGGGACAGCAGCCGCTGGTGTCGGAGGCGGTCCGGGGCGAGGGCGCGTACCTCGTCGACGCGGACGGCGTGCGCTTCATGCAGGGCCAGCACGAGCTCGCCGAGCTCGCGCCGCGCGACATCGTCGCCAAGGGCATCATGCGCCGCATGCAGGAGCAGGGCGCGCAGCACATGTACCTCGACGCCCGGCACTTCGGCGCGCGGATGTGGGAGCAGCGCTTCCCGACCATCCTGGCCGCCTGCCGCTCCCACGGCATCGACCCGGTGACCGAGCCCATCCCGGTGGCGCCCGCCGCGCACTACGCGTCCGGCGGCGTCCGCACGGACCTGCAGGGGCGGACCACCGTCCCCGGCCTGTACGCCTGCGGCGAGGTCGCCTGCACCGGTGTGCACGGCGCGAACCGGCTGGCCTCCAACTCCCTGCTGGAGGGTCTGGTCTTCGCCGAGCGGATCGCCGATGACATCGTCGCCGAGCGGCTCGCCGGCAGCGGCCCGGGCATACCGGTCCCGGCGACCGGCCCGCTGCAGCCCGCCGGGGCCCGGTACGAGGTCCAGCGGATCATGACGGAGGGCGCGGGCGTGCTCCGCTCCGCCGACTCGCTCAGTGCCGCGGCCGACGCCCTCGAAGGGCTGTACGCCACCGCCCTGAACGATCTCGAAGCGCACGGCAAGACCGCCGAGCCGGGCGTGGACACCTGGGAGGCCACGAACCTGCTGTGCGTGGCGCGGGTCCTGGTCGCCGCGGCGCAGCGGCGCGTGGAGACCCGCGGCTGCCACTGGCGCGAGGACCACCCCGAGCGGGACGATGCGCACTGGCGCCGCCATCTCGTCGTCCGGCTCTCGGCGACCGAGAAGCGCGCCCTGGTCGTCGTACCCACCGACTCCGCGGACTTCCCGTCCGTGCACCCCCTGAGCACCCCGAGCCTGGAGCAGTGACCGTGAGCACCCCCGAACTTCCCCTGATCGACCAGAACGACGGCGGCTGCGGCGACGACTGCGCCTGCGGTGACGGCGAGGAGAGCGGCCTGGACCCGGCGCTGGCGCAGCTGCTCGCCGACGCCGGCCTGGACCCGATCGAGGTCGAGGACATCGCGCACATGGCGCTGTCGGAGGACCTGGACGGCGGCGTGGACGTGACGACCGTCGCGACCGTGCCGGAGGAGGCCGAGGCCGTCGCCGACTTCGTCGCGCGCGAGGGCGGTGTCGTGGCCGGTCTGCGGATCGCCGAGGCCGTGTTCTCCGTGGTCTGCACGGAGGCCTTCGAGGTGGAGCGGCACGCGGAGGACGGCGACACCGTCGAGGCCGGGCAGCTGCTGCTGTCCGTGCGCTCGCGCACCCGTGACCTGCTGACGGCCGAGCGCAGCGCGCTGAACATCATGTGCCGGCTGTCGGGCATCGCGACGGCCACCCGCCGCTGGGCCGACGTGCTGGAGGGCACCGCGGCGAAGGTCCGCGACACCCGCAAGACCACGCCGGGCCTGCGCTCGCTGGAGAAGTACGCGGTGCGCTGCGGCGGCGGCGTCAACCACCGGATGTCGCTCTCGGACGCCGCGCTGGTCAAGGACAACCACGTGGTGGCGGCGGGCGGCGTCGCGCAGGCCTTCAAGGCCGTGCGCGAGGCCTTCCCGGAGGTCCCGATCGAGGTCGAGGTCGACACGCTGGAGCAGATCGGGGAGGTCCTGGAGGCCGGCGCCGACCTGATCCTGCTGGACAACTTCACGGTCGGGCAGACCGCTCAGGCCGTGGCCCTGGTGGCCGGCCGCGCGGTGCTGGAGTCCTCGGGCCGCCTCACCCTGGACACCGCCCGCGCGTACGCGGAGACCGGCGTGGACTACCTGGCGGTCGGCGCGCTGACCCACTCCTCGCCGATCCTGGACATCGGGCTCGATCTGCGCGAGGCGGTGTAACCCGTGCTCCTCACCATCGACGTAGGCAACACCCACACGGTCCTGGGCCTGTTCGACGGTGACGAGATCGTCGAGCACTGGCGCATCTCGACCGACCCGCGGCGCACGGCCGACGAGATGGCCGTGCTGATGCAGGGCCTGATGGGCATGCACCCGATGCTCGGCAGCGAGCTGGGCGACGGGATCCACGGCATCGCGATCTGCTCGACGGTGCCGTCGGTCCTGCACGAGCTGCGCGAGGTGACCCGGCGCTACTACGGCGACGTGCCGGCGGTGCTGGTGGAGCCCGGCATCAAGACGGGCGTGCCGATCCTCATGGACAACCCGAAGGAGGTCGGCGCGGACCGCATCATCAACGCGGTCGCGGCGGTCGAGCTCTACGGGGGCCCGGCGATCGTGGTCGACTTCGGTACGGCGACCACCTTCGACGCGGTGTCCGCGAAGGGCGAGTACGTGGGCGGGGTGATCTCCCCGGGCATCGAGATCTCGATGGAGGCGCTCGGCGTACGGGGTGCCCAGCTGCGGAAGATCGAGCTGGCCCGGCCGCGCAACGTGATCGGGAAGTCCACGGTCGAGGCGATGCAGTCGGGCGTGGTCTACGGCTTCGCGGGGCAGGTCGACGGGGTCGTGACCCGGATGGCGAAGGAGCTGGCCGGACCGCACGGCGACCCGGACGACGTGCGGGTCATCGCCACGGGCGGGCTGGCTCCGATGGTGCTGGGCGAGTCCTCGGTGATCGACGACCACGAGCCGTGGCTGACGCTGATCGGGCTGCGGCTCGTGTACCAGCGCAACGCGCCCAATTTCGAGTAGCGGGGGCGGAAGGGTCCCGGGCCGGGCCGGGCTCGGGGCCTCGCCGGATCAGCACGCCCGCGGTCAGCACGCCCGCGGTCAGCACGCCCGCGGGCGGACGAATATCCGGCGCAGGGCCGCGCGCCAGGGGTGGCGGCCCGATCTGCCGTCCATGACGGCGCGGGCCTGCTCGTACGAGCGGAGCGAGCGCAGGACGGCGACGTCGTCCCGCCCCGGCGGCGGGGGCATCGGGGCGCCCTGCTGGGACGCCCGGTAGGTGTCGATCATGTACTGCTCGATTGCGGTCATGCCCCAAGCCTCACCCCGTCGGCGGCATCGCGCACGACAGTTGACGTTCCCCGTCAATCGACGGCTTGAAAGCGCCCCTGCGGCCACAAATGATCACTCGTCCGGCCGCCGCGCCGGGGCGCCCGCAGCCACTCGTACGGCGGGACCGGGAGGCCCGTCCCGGCCTTTACCGCGTGCACGTAACGACAGAATGGCTTGATGAGCGTCACGATCGACATCGCAGGCCTGCCCACCGAGCGGATCACTTTCGCGCCCTCCCCGCTCGCCGAGCTCTGCATGGCCCTGCACGCGCTCTCCCAGCCCGCGCACCACCCGGGGCTGACCTCCTGGACCACCGCCACCGCCGCCTCGCTCGATCCGTGCCTCGCGGACCGGCTGCTGGAGGCCGACTTCATGTGGCGGAGCTCGTTCTCCGACATCTTCATGCCCTTCGCCGGGCTGCCCGGCGGAACCGGGCAGCCGGCCGCGACACTGGCCGAGGCGCTGGACGTGCTCGACCGGCTGGACGACGAGCGGTTCGTGCGGGCGGCCCTGGAGCAGTGCTGGCTGGCGCTCTACAACGAGGGCGGGCCGTCCTCCTCACCTCTGGACAACCCGGCGGCGCGTGCCAAGGCACTGGAGACGGCCGCCGCCCGCGGCCCGCGCCAGCTGGACTTCTCCATGCGGCTCCTCGACGACACGGCCGCCGTGCGGGTGTGGATGCGACGCCTCCTGGAGGACTGCGACGAGGCCTTCTTCGCCGAGACGTGGAAGCGCGTCGAGCCCGGGCAGAGTGCCGACGCCCGGCACAAGACGGAGGTGCTGCGCCGCAAGGGGCTGCCGACCGTGCTGAAGGAGGTCTCGGCGGCGCTGAGCGTCGACGAGGCCGGCACCACCATCACCGCCGACAAGATGGTCCACGGATCGACGACCGCGACCGATCACCGAATAGGCACCGGTCTGGTCTTCGTGCCGACCAACTTCGGCTGGCCGCATCTGCTGGTGCTGCACGCGCCGGGCTGGCGGCCGGTGGTCCACTATCCGCTCGGCTCCCCCGAACTGGCCTCCGAGCCCGGCTCGGTGGAGCTGCTCCAGCGGCGGATGGAGGCGCTGGCGCATCCGATGCGGATGATGCTGTGCCGGAGCCTGGCCCGGGCCCCGTTCACGACGAGCGAGCTGGCGACCGTGTACGGGATCACCGCGCCTGAGGTGTCGCGGCATCTGGCCGTCCTGAAGAAGGCCGGCCTGATGCACACGCGGCGTCAGGGCCGGTACGCCCAGCACCAGTTGGACCTGACGGCGGTCGCGCGCATCGGATCGGACTTCATCGAGGGCATCCTTCGCTAGGCCGAACCGGCGTGTGGTTGGCTTGATTTGGGCGGCCCAGATTCACCGATATACGGAATTCATAAACCGGAATCAGCGAAAACTCTGGCCATGGTGGCCACTTGCTGTCTAACGTGCGTCCACCGATCCCCCACGTAACGCGCACCACTTCTGCTCACGCGCTCCACCACGCTCCACCACGCTCCACCACGCTCCGCCGTGCTGTGCCCTGCTCCGCCCTGCCCTGCTCGCCTTTGCCGTGGAAGGACCTTCATGCCCTCACGCCGTATAGCCGCAGCAACCGCCGCCCTGGCAGCCGCAGCCCTCGTCTCGCCGCTGCTGCTGGCCGGACCGGCCGGAGCCACCGCAAGCCCGCAGAGCGACGCCGCCCGGGGTGACGCGCTCGCCAAGAAGCTGGTCAAGGAAGCGACCGGCAAGGGCGCCTACAACCACCTCAAGGTCCTGCAGTCGCTCGCCGACTACAACAACGGCAACCGCGCGGCCGGCTCGAAGGGGCACGTGCAGTCGGCCAAGTACATCGAGGCCGTGATGAAGGCGGCCGGTTACAAGGTCACCAAGAACGAATTCGACTTCGTGTACGTCGAGACCATCGAGGAGAAGCTGACGGTGGGCGGCGCGAACCAGCGCGACGTACCGATCCACCTGATGTCGTACACGGCGAACAGCCCGGAGGGCGGTGTGACCGCCGGCGTCTCCGTCGCCCCGGTCGACGCTGACGGGACGAACGGCTGCGAGCCCGGCGACTTCGCCTCCGGCACCTTCACCGGCAAGATCGCCCTGGTCAAGCGCGGCGGCTGCACCTTCGCGGCCAAGCAGGCCAACGCGGCGGCGGCCGGCGCGGTCGGCGCGATCATCTACAACAACACCGCGGGCGCCCTCAACGGAACCCTCGGCGACCCGGACGCGGGCAAGATCCCGACGGGCGGCATCACCCAGGAGGACGGCGAGAAGCTCGCCGCCGAGGCCGCGGCCGGCCCGGTCGAGGTCACCCTCGACATCCGGCAGCTGCGCGAGAACCGCAAGACGTACAACGTCATCGCCGAGACCAAGGGCGGCGACGAGAACAACACCGTCTTCCTCGGCTCGCACCTCGACTCGGTCGCGGCCGGCCCCGGCATCAACGACAACGGGTCCGGATCGGCCGGCATCCTCCAGGTCGCGCAGCGCCTCGCGAGCAGCCAGTCGAAGATCAAGAACAAGGTCAAGTTCGCCTGGTGGTCGGCGGAGGAGTTCGGCCTGCTCGGCTCCGAGGCGTACGTCGCCGGGCTGAGCGACGCGCAGAAGAAGCAGATCAAGCTCTACCTGAACTTCGACATGATCGCCTCGCCGAACGCCGCGTACTTCGTCTACGACGGCGACGACTCGGACGCGACCGGCGCGGGCCCCGGCCCGGAGGGCTCCGCCCAGCTGGAGAAGGGGATCAACGACTTCCTCGACTCGAAGAAGATCCCGCACGAGGGCACGGACTTCTCGGGCCGCTCGGACTACGGCCCCTTCATCGAGGTGGGCATCCCGTCCGGCGGTACCTTCACCGGCGCCGAGGGCATCAAGACCCCGGAGCAGGCCGCGAAGTTCGGTGGCCAGGCGGGTGTCGCCTACGACGTGAACTACCACGGCAAGGGTGACGACATCACCAACATCGACCAGAAGGCGCTCGACATCAACGTCGACGTCATCGCGGACGCGGTCGGCCACTACGCCTTCGACCTGGCCCCGCTGTCGAAGCCGGTCGTCTCGCAGCCGACGGGCGGCTCGGGCAGCGGCGGCGGCCTGCACCAGGGCCACGACGAGGTGAAGCAGTAACCACGGAGGCAGATGCACAGGAGGGCCGGGATCCCGCAGCGGATCCCGGCCCTCCGCGTTCTCGGCGGGTCGCTCCGCGTTCTCGGCGGGTCGCTCCGCGTTTCCCGGCGGGTCAGTGCGCGTTCTCGGCGGGTCAGTGCGCCGCCCGCGCGCCCGGCCACGCCGGGGCCGGGATGCCGGCCGGCTGGACCAGCCAGCCGAAGGCGCCCAGCCCGGCGCGGTCCGTGAGCTCCGCCGCCTCACCGGCCGAGGACAGGGCCCGTACGTAGGCCACCGGGTCCGCCGAGGCCAGGGCCAGCGGCGGCCGGGCCCCCGAGACGCCGAGCGCGGCCAGGGCCTCGCGCTGGGTCAGCAGGACCGCCCCGGGCCCCGCACAGGAGTCCAGGGCCACGTGGGCGGTGACGTCGCAGGAGCCGTCCGGCACCGGCGGGACCTCCCGGCCGCCGCGGAAACCCGTCAGGGTGCCGTACGGGGGCCGTGCGCCCCGGGTGTGGGCGTAGTCCACCGCCACCGCCAGGCCCCGCTCCAGGGTCCCTGCGGCGGCCGCCCAGGCCTCGTCACGCGCACGGCCGATCTCGGCGCGGCCGCCGCCGGGCCACCACCGCTCCAGCCAGGCCCGGTCCGCGCCGTCCAGCGGGCCGCCCGCGCTCTCCGTACCGTCCGGGGCGACGAGCACGTAGTGCCCGTCCTCGGCGACCTCCAGCGGCACGTTGTCCAGCCATTCGTTGGCGAAGAGCAGTCCGCTCGCCCCTTCGGGCGGGGCCGCGACCCAGCGGATCCGCGGGTCGAGCCCGGCGGGCCGCTCCGCCCGTTCCACGGCGTACGGGCGCACCCGCGCGGCCGTCTGCGGCTCCAGCGCGGCGAGCACCCCGGTCAGCAGCTCCCCCCGCCCGGCCCCGACGTCGACCAGGTCCAGCTCCGCCGGGTGCCCGAGCGCGGTGTCCACCCAGCGCAGCAGCCGGGCCACGGCCGCGGCGTAGAGGGGCGAGGCGTGCACGGAGGTACGGAAGTGCCCGGCGGGTCCCGGCCCGCCGGGCCGCACGTAGAAGCCTTCGGGCCCGTACAGCGCGGCCTCCATCGCACCGCGCCACCGGACCGGGGTCACGCCTTCACCCTGAGAGCTCACCGGACAAAGGGTAGGCTTCCGTCCACCCTGGGGAGTACGCCCCCGGTGTCAGGTTCGAACCTCTGGTTGACTCCAGCACCTATCTGCGTTCCCTACTCTGGGTTACGTGCAGCGCCTCTACGACTTCTTCCGCAGACACCCGACGGGCGTCGACAGCTTCTGGGCTGTCCTCCTCTTCGGGATCGGGATGCTGCAAGTCGCCGACGACAGTTTCAGCAGCACCACCGCACGGATGCTCGCCGTCCCGGCGGTGGTCGCCATGAGCGTCGTGGTGGCCCTGCGCCGCAAGTGGACTCAAGCGATGTTCTGGCTGGCCGTCGGCACCGGCGTCTACAAACTGATCGTCCATGCCGAGGTGAACAACGCCGACCTCGCGATGCTGATCATCCTGTACACGGTCGCCGCCTCCGCCGACATCTCGCGCCGGATGTCCCGTACCGCGTTCGCCATCGGATGCCTCGCCTCCCCCCTGTACGCCCTGCGCTTCGCGGTGGACAAGGGCAACTTGCGCGACAACTTCTTCTTCGTGCTCTTCGCCATCGTCCCGTTCGCCCTCGCCTGGGTGCTCGGCGACTCCCTGCGCACCCGCCGGGCCTACTACGCCCAGCTCGTCGAGCGGAACCAGCGCCTGGAGAACCAGCGCGAGGCCCAGGCGAAGGTGGCCGTGGCCGCCGAGCGCGCCCGGATCGCCCGCGAGCTGCACGACGTCGTCGCCCACAACGTCTCGGTGATGGTGGTCCAGGCGGACGGGGCGGCGTACGTCATGGACGCGGCCCCCGAACAGGCCAAGGAAGCCCTCCAGACCATCTCCGGCACCGGGCGCCAGGCGCTCGCCGAGATGCGGCGGCTGCTGGGCGTCCTGCGCACCGGCGAGCCGCAGGAGTCCGAGGACTACGTTCCCCAGCCGGACGTCGAGCAGATCGAGGTCCTGGTCGAGCAGGTGCGGACGGCCGGGCTCGCGGTGGACTTCGAGGTCGAGGGCACGCCGCGGCGGCTGCCCAGCGGGGTCGAGCTGACGGCGTACCGGATCGTGCAGGAGGCGCTGACCAACACCCGCAAGCACGGCGGCCCAGAAGCGAAGGCCAGCGTCCGGCTGGTCTACTTCGACGACGGGCTCGGCCTGCTGGTCGAGGACGACGGCCGGGGCGCGGCCCACGAGCTGTACGAGGACGGCGGCGCGGACGGCGCCGGGCACGGGCTGATCGGCATGCGCGAGCGGATCGGTATGGTCGGCGGAACCCTGGACGCGGGGCCGCGGCCCGGTGGCGGCTTCCGGATCAGCGCACTGCTGCCCCTGAAGAAGAGATGACGAGGACGAGGTAACTGATGTCCATCCGCGTGATGCTGGTCGACGACCAGGTGCTCCTGCGCACCGGTTTCCGTATGGTGCTCGCCGCCCAGCCGGACATGGAGGTCGTCGCCGAGGCGGGCGACGGCCTGGAGGCGCTGGAGGTGCTGCGGGCCACGAAGGTGGACGTGGTGCTGATGGACGTCCGCATGCCCAGGCTGGACGGGGTGGAGGCGACGCGGCGGATCTGCGAGCCGGAGGAGCACCCGAAGGTGATCATCCTGACCACCTTCGACCTGGACGAGTACGCCTTCTCGGGCCTGAAGGCGGGCGCGAGCGGATTCATGCTGAAGGACGTCCCGCCGGGCGAGCTGCTCGCGGCCATCCGCTCGGTGCACAGCGGGGACGCGGTGGTGGCCCCGTCCACGACGCGGCGCCTGCTGGACCGCTTCGCGCCGATGCTGCCGACGACCACGCAGGAGCCGCAGAACAAGGACATCGAGCGGCTGACGGAGCGCGAGCGCGAGGTCATGCTGCTGGTGGCGCAGGGCCTGTCGAACGGCGAGATCGCGGCCCGGCTGGTCCTGTCGGAGGCGACGGTGAAGACCCATGTGGGCCGGATCCTGACCAAGCTGGGGCTGCGCGACCGGGTCCAGGTGGTGGTCCTGGCGTACGAGACGGGCCTGGTCCGCGCGGGCGGCGGCGCCGGCTAGCACCTGCTTCGGACGCTCCCCTCGGGCCGCCCGGCCCGAGGGGAGCACCCGCTGGTGCGGGCGCTGTACGCCGAGCCCCTCCTGCCGTTCGGTCCTACCCGAAGAGCCTGGCGGGGGTCACCCGGCCGTACAGCTCATCGAGACCGATCAAGAGCACGTCTCCGCCATCCCTTGCCACCTCGTCTCGCAGTGCGCCGCTGAATCCAGCGGCGGCGGCCGCGCCGGAGCTAGGGGGTGCCGGCCATGCCGTTCCCCGTCCCCGGCTCGGTCATCCAGCG
The DNA here is from genome assembly GCF_042894785.1 of Streptomyces sp. NPDC001502. NCBI lineage: Bacteria > Bacillati > Actinomycetota > Actinomycetes > Kitasatosporales > Streptomycetaceae > Streptomyces > Streptomyces sp. NPDC001502. Next base: position 492,956 of record NZ_JBIAVW010000001.1, on the reverse strand, counting down.
GTCCGGACGGGCCGAGGCCCGGGAGGTGCGGGAGCGTGCGGCCTGGGCGTGCAGCAGGGTCGCGGCCTCCGGCTCCGGGCGGAGCCGGGCCGTGACCGTGCAGTTCGCGCCGGTGTCCACGTGGACGTCGGCGACGCCGCGGGCGCGGGCCCAGGGGCCCTGCGTGAAGCGGACGCTCTGCACCTTGGCGTGCGGGACGACGTCCGTACGCCGGCACAGGCGGCCGTGCCGGGCGGCGAACACCTCCGGGGAGACCGCCAGGGCGTAGCCCTTCCACCACACCGGGACCACCCAGCGGGACCCGGCCCGCGGGGAGCCGGAGAAGGACAGGGCCGCCAGGTCCACCCCGGGCAGCACCCGGGCGATCATGGCGAAGGCGGCGTCCTTGGAGGCCACGGGGATCAGGACCGTGTTGTTCGAGCCCGCCACCTTCAGCTCCACCCGGACCAGGCCGCGCCGCCGCCACAGCAGCGGCTCCACGATCCGTACGCATTGCACGCGCCCCGGCGGCACGGTCTCGTGGGCCCGGTCCAGCAGCCCGTGGTCCAGGCGCAGCCCGTCCGGGGACTCGGCGACCCGCCAGTCGTACTCGGTGAGGAAGCGGCCCGCGGTGCCCGCCCAGACCGCGCCGAGCATCGGGAGCACGGCGACGAGGGCCGCCCACGGGCTGGAGCTGAGCCACCACACGAGGGGCGGCACGATCAGGCCGGGGACCAGCAGGGCCCAGACGCCCAGGTTGAGCAGCAGCGACACGACGAGCTCGCGCGGGGTCACGCGCAGCAGTTCGCTCTCGGGGGCCTCGCCCAGTCTCACGGCCTCCTCGGGGGCGAAACCGGCCGCGCGGGCGAGGAGCTCGGCGCGCAGGGCGACGGCCTCCTTCTCGCCGAGGAAGGACAGCTGGTCCTTGTCCTCGGTGCCGATGACGTCGAGCCGGAGGCTGGCGACGCCGGTCAGCCGGGCCAGCAGGGGGCGGGTGACGTCCACGGCCTGGAGCCGGTCGAGGCGGATGTGCGCGGTGCGGCGGAAGAAGAGCCCGCTGCGGATGCGCAGTTCGGTGTCGGTGATGGCGTAGTGGGTGAACCACCAGCTCAGGAATCCGTAGGCGCCGAAGACCACGATCAGGCCCGCCACCGCCGCCACCCGCAGGAGGGCGGACAGGTCGGCCACCCACCTCCCGGCCTGGTCGCCCTGCTGGGCGATCACACCGACGGTCGCGGCGATCGGCACCCAGGCGCGGCGCAGCGGGGTGAAGGGGTGCAGCCTGCGCTCCACGGCGGGGCCGCCCGTCGGGCCGCTGCCGGCGGGGCCGGCTGCGGGGCGAGTGGCGGGATCGGCTGCGGGATCGCCCGCGGCGGGTCCGTCGGCGCCGTCGGCCGGAGCGGGGCTCACAGGCCCGCCGACCTTGCCTCGCCGAGGGCGGTGAGCCGGTCGCGCAGCCGCTCCGCCTCGGCCGGCACCAGCCCGGGGATCTTGGCGTCGCTGGCCGCCGCGGCCGTGTGCAGCTGCACGGAGGCCAGGCCGAAGCGGCGCTCCAGCGGGCCGGAGGTGACCTCCACCAGCTGCATCCGCCCGTACGGCACCACGGTCTCCTCCCGCCACAGCACACCCCGGCTGATCAGCAGGTCGTCCGCGCGCTCGGCGTACCGCCAGGACCGCCAGTTCCGGCCGAGGAGCACCCAGCCCCAGGCCAGGACCGCGAGCCAGAACGCCCCGAGGGCCGCCCACGCCGGGCCGAGCGTCAGCCCGAGCACGACGGCGGTCACGGCGGCGAGCAGCACCGTCCATATCAGCAGCAGCGTCCGCCTCAGCGTGAGCAGCCCGCCCGGCAGCCCGACCCATGCGGGTCCGTCCGTCTCACCCATCGTCCCCGTTTCCATGCGTCCACCCTAGGGCTGAGACAATGCCCGCATGACGGAGACCACGGTCGGTATCGGCGGAGCGGCGGAGAGCACCGACATGGTGCTCAACATCGGCCCCCAGCACCCTTCCACGCACGGCGTGCTGCGCCTGCGCCTCGTCCTGGACGGCGAGCGGATCGTCAGCGCCGAACCGGTGGTCGGCTACATGCACCGCGGTGCGGAGAAACTCTTCGAGGCCCGCGACTACCGGCAGATCGTGATGCTCGCGAACCGCCACGACTGGCTGTCCGCGTTCTCGAACGAGCTGGGCGTGGTCATGGCGGTCGAGCGGATGCTCGGCATGGAGGTCCCCGAGCGGGCCGTGTGGATGCGGACGCTGCTGGCCGAGCTGAACCGGGTGCTGAACCACCTGATGTTCCTCGGCTCGTACCCCCTCGAACTGGGCGGGATCACCCCGATCTTCCACGCGTTCCGGGAGCGCGAGGAGCTCCAGGCCGTCATGGAGGAGATCTCCGGCGGCCGTATGCACTACATGTTCAACCGCGTCGGCGGCCTCAAGGAGGACCTCCCGGCCGGCTGGCTCGGCCGGGCGCGCGCCGCGATCGCCGACGTCCGGACCCGGATGGACGTCTACGACAAGCTGGTCCACGGGAACGAGATCTTCCGCGCCCGTACGCGCGGGGTCGGCGTCCTGTCCGCCGAGGCGGTGCACGCGTACGGGGTCTCCGGCCCGATCGCCCGCGCCTCCGGTGTCGACTTCGACCTGCGCCGCGACGAGCCGTACCTGGCCTACGGCGAGCTCCAGGACGTCCTGAAGGTGATCACCCGCACCGAGGGCGACTGTCTGGCCCGCTTCGAGTGCCTGCTGGACCAGACCCACAACGCGCTCGACCTGGCCGTGGCCTGCCTGGACCGGATGGACGACCTCCCGCCGGGGCCGATCAACCAGCGGCTGCCGAAGGTCCTGAAGGCGCCCGAGGGACACACGTACGCCTGGACCGAGAACCCGCTCGGCATCAACGGCTACTACCTCGTCTCCAAGGGCGAGAAGACCCCGTACCGGCTGAAGCTGCGCAGCGCCTCGTACAACAACATCCAGGCGCTGGCCGTGCTGCTGCCGGGGCAGTTGGTCGCCGACATGGTGGCGATCCTGGGCTCGCTCTTCTTCGTGGTCGGCGACATCGACAAATAGCCGCTCGCGGGGCAGATGCCCGATCTAGGGTGGCCCCATGATCATTTCTGGCATATATGCCGCGTACCTCGGGCGGATCGGCATCACCGAACCAGGATCCCCCTCCGCCGAAGGGCTGTTCGCGCTCACGCGGGCCCATCTGGAACGGATCCCGTTCGAGAACACCGAGATCCAGCTGGGGCGGCCGCCGGGCATCGACCCCGAGCTCTCCGTGCGCCGCATCGGCGCCGGGCGCGGCGGCTACTGCTTCCATCTCAACGGCGCCTTCGCGGCGCTGCTGGAGCACCTCGGGTACGACGTGACGCGTCACGTCGGTGGCATGAGCGCGGATCCGGATTCCCCGGAGGTGAGCGGCGACCACCTCACCCTGACCGTACGGATCGACGGGCAGGCCTTCCTCGTGGACGTCGGCCTGGGCGACGGTCCGCCCGAGCCGCTGCCCCTGCGCGAGGGCACGTACGAGCGGGGCTTCCGGTACGGCCTGCGGCCGCTCGGGAGCGCGGACGGGCCCGACACGGGCTGGACCTTCCTCAACGAGGACTCGCCCTTCCCCGCGATGAACTTCCGCTCGGCCCCCGCGACCATGGCCGACTTCGAGGACGAACACCTGCGGCTGTCCACCGCCGAGGACTCCCCCTTCCTGCAGTCCTTCTTCATGCTGCGGCGCAACGCCGGGGTCATCAACCGGCTGCACGGCAGGATCCTGCTGACCCTCGACCCGCAGGGCGGCCGCGACAAGCGGGAACTCACCTCCCCGGAGGAGCTCTTCGAGGTCATGGCCACGGCCTTCGGGCGCGAGCTCGACGACCTGACGCCGGCGGACCGGGCCGCGCTGTGGGACCGGGTGCAGCGGGCGCACGAGGCCTGGCTCGCCTCCCAGCAGGACTGATGTCGGTGCGGCAGGGCAGACTGGGCGCCATGTCCCACTCTCCCCGCCGGGCCTGCCCCTCCTGCGGCCGCGACTGCGCCGTCACCGCCGGACGGATCGCCCGCCACGATCCGCCCTCCGGGCGGGGGCGCGGCGACCTGGTGTCCTGCCCCGGATCCCGGGCCCGGGTGGTGCTCGGCGCCTCCGCGCCGACCCTGGACGGCTTCGTACTGGCCGAACACCCGGGGCAGCTCCCGCTGTTCTGAGGATCCGGGGAACCGAGGACTACGCGGCGGGGCGCGGTGCCGGCCACCGCGAGCCCGCGCTGACCGGCAAGACACGCCCTGGCCCTGACCCCCGGCGGGCTCCCCCGTCCGTCCGGGGGACAACCCCCGCGGCCGAGGGGGGCCGTCAGGATGTCGGGGCGCGGCGGGCGTCCGTAGCGTTCCCGGCATGACGATCACGCAGCACAGCAAGCAGCAGCGCCGGCAGTGGCTGCGGCGCGGCGCCGCCGCCGTGGCCCTCGCCGCCGTACTCGGCGGGATCGCCGCCCCGGCGGCCATGGCCGCGCCCGCCGCACGGGCCACCGCACCGGCCGCCGCCCGGGGCGATCTGGTCTCCGTGATCCCGCTGGACACCCTCGACCGCGACCGGGTCGTCGCCGAACTCGGCACGCTGGGCATCGACCCGGCGACAGTCCGGTACGGCGTGCGCGCCTACCGGCTGACCTACGCCACCGTGGACCCGCAGGGCCGGCCCACCACCGCGACCGGGCTGTTCGTCCTGCCGCGCGGCGGCCCGCACCGCCTCGACCTGGTCTCCGACACCCACGGTACGGTCGCCACCCGCGACGACGCCCCGTCCGGGGGCGCCGGCTCCAACCGGCTCACCCCCTACCTGCACGCCTCCGCCGGCCGGGCCGTCGCCGCGCCGGACTACCTGGGCCTGGGCGGCGGCCCGGGCAGCCACCCGTACATGGACACCCGGTCCTCGGTCACGGCCTCCGTCGACATGCTGAAGGCCGCCCGTACCGCCGCCGACCGGCTGGGCCGCCCGGTCAGCAGGGACGTGTACGCCACCGGCTTCTCCCAGGGCGGGCAGGTGGCGATGGCCCTGGGCCGCGAGCTCTCCCGCGGACGGGACGGCCTGCGGCTGCGGGCGCTGGCTCCGATGGCCGGGCCGCACGACCTGCTCGGCAGCGAGTTCCCCGGGCTCACCGACGGCCGGGTCGATCCGCGCGTCGGCGTCTTCTACCTCTCCTACTTCCTCACGGCCCAGAACCGGCTCCACCCTCTCTACAAGGACCCGGCCGAGGTGTTCCGCGCGCCCTATGCACAGGCTGTGGAAGGACTGTTCGACGGGAGCCACCGGCCGCAGGACATCGTGGCCGCGCTCCCGGCGACGCCGCAGGAGCTGCTGACCCCGCAGTGGACCGAGAACATCCGCGGCCCGCGCGGGGCCCTGCTGGAGGCGATACGGGCCAACGACGGCGTCTGCGACTGGAAGCCCGCCGTGCCCGTACGCCTCTACGCGGCCGGGGGCGACACGGACGTACCGATCGCCAACTCCCGGGCCTGCGCCGCCGATCTGGCCCGACACGGGGTCCGGGCGAAGGTCGTGGACCAGGGCCCGGACGCCGACCACACGGCCACCGCGGTCCGCTCGGCACCGCAGGTGGTCCGCTGGTTCGACTCGATCCGCTAGGCCGCGGCCTGCCGGGCCGGCCGGGCCGTGCCGCCCAGCAGGCCGATCAGGCGCGAGCTGCTGTCCGCGCCGAAGCCCGCCTCGACACCGCGCCGGTAGAGCTCGGCGTGCGCGGTCAGGATCCCGGTGTCCACACCGGAGTCGGCGGCCGTGTGCAGGATGTGCTCGACGCTGGCGGCGCACATGGCGAGGCGCTCGTGCTCGCCGCCGTGCTCGCCGGCGTCGATCAGCGGGGCGCCTCCGGTGTAGAAGCCGCGCATGCTGTCGGCCGTGTAACCGGCGTACGGGAGGATGTCCGCCGCCGTCAGCCCGTTGGCGCGGGCGACGGCGACGGCCTGGTACCAGCCGGTGTAGGCGGTCCAGAAAAGGATCATGTTGAGCTGGTAGTAGAGCTGCGCGTGGCCGGGATCGGCGCCCCGGTAGTCGGTGGCGGCGAGCACGTCGAGCGCGGCGCGGTGCTCCTCGTAGACCTCCGGCGGGCCGCTGACGAAGACGGAGGAGCCCTCCTGGCCGATGCCGGCCGGCGGCACGTTGACCCCGCCGGTGAGGTACGCGGCCCCGCGCGCCTCGGCCCAGCGGGCGGCGGCACGGGCCTTGTCCGGGACGTCCGAGGACAGGTTGGCCAGTACGCGGCCGCCGAGGTCGGTGTCGCCGAGCGTGCCGTACATGGCCTCGACGTCGATGAGGCTGAGCACGGTCAGCCGGCTCGCGGCGACTGCCTCGGCGACGTCGGCGGCGCGATGGGCCCCACGGGCGACGAGCTCGTCGTCCTTGCCCGCGCTGCGGTTCCACACGGTGACCTCGAAGCCGGCGTCGAGATAGGCGGCGGCCATGGCACGGCCCATCGGGCCGAGGCCCACGACGGTGACCTTGGCGTCCTGGGCCCTGGTGGTACGGATCTGGTTCATGACGGAGTTCTCCCCCACGCATCGTCTGGAACGAACGCTCTATCCAGCGCTCGGGACGACCGTAGCACGGGACTAGAACGAACGCTCTATCTAGATTCGGCGGTAGGATCACGCCCATGGCAACAGCAGCGACGACCACAGCACCCGGGACGCGCGACCGGCTGGTGCGCACCGCATCCCGCCTCATGCAGCACGGCGGATACGAAAACACCCCGGTCAAGCAGCTCGTCCGCGAGGCCGAGGCCACCCTCGGCTCGCTGTACCACTTCTTCCCGGGCGGCAAGCAGGAACTCGCGGTGGCCGCGATCCACTTCGGCGACGAGGAGTTCGCGGAGCTGCTCCGCGCCGGGCTCGCCGCCCACACCGACCCCGCGGAGGCGGTCGAGGGCGTGGCCGCCGTGCTCGCGCAGGCGCTGGAGGCCTCCGACTGGCGGGACGGCTGCCCGGTGACGGCCACGGCTCTGGAGACGGTCGGCCGCCTCCCGGAGCTCCAGGCGGCCTGCGCCCAGGCCTTCGCCAACTGGCAGCACCTGGTGGCCGCGAAGCTCCTGGCGTCGGGCTACCCGGAGCCGGAGGCCCGCGACCTGGCGATCACCGTGATCAACACCCTGGAGGGCGCCGAGACGACCTCACAGGTCACCATGAGCCGCACCCCGCTGCTGGTGGCGGGCCGGCACCTGGCCCGGCTGGTGGCCTCCTACCGGGACTGACCCCGGCGACCGGCCGGGCAGGTGCGACAGGACAGGACCTAGGAGATCGCGGTCCGCAGGCGCGCCACGTCGATCGGCTCGGTCTCGTCATGGGCCGTCAGGTCGATGACCTGGCCCACCGCGCGGGTCTCGTCGGTCGCCGGCTTGAACTCCGGCTCGGCCACGGCCTGGGCGGACTCGGCCTTGTGCACCGCGAGGGCCTCCGCGCCGACCACGTCGGCCAGGTCCTCGTTCTGCACCGACTCGATCACCGCCCGGGCCTGCGCCGCGTTCTTGGTGCCGAAGAAGTCGAAGCCGCCCTCGACGCGCGAGGCGGTACGCCGCTGGGCCGCGTACGGGGCCACCGCGGCCGCCGGACGGCGCGCCGGGAGCGAGGCCGCGGCAGCGGGGGCGGGAGCGTGGCCACGGCCGGGACCGGGACCGGGATCGGGCTCCGGGGCCGACGGCCCCGCGGGCAGCGCCCGCGCCTCCCGCCGGCGGGAGGCCAGCGCCTCCAGGGCCGAGTGGGCCCGGGCGTAGCCGACCGCGGTGGGCGCGCCCGCCGAGGTGCGCTCCTCGGTGACGGGCGGAAGTTCCTTCGGCGCGGCGGCCGGCGCGGCGGAGGCCTCGATGGCCAGCAGCCGGCGACCCTCCAGGGCGCTGGCGCGCTCGGTCTCGGCGGTCGCGTACCGCCGCAGCAGCGCCGCGTGCTCGCCGCGCAGGCCCGCCAGTTCGACCCGCTTGGCGCGCAGCTTGGCGTCGAGCCTGGCCCGCAGCATCCGGGCCTCTTCGAGGTCGGATTCGAGCTCGGCTATCCGCTCGTCGGTCCGCCACTCGTCCTTGACCCGCTCGCGCGCGAGCTCGGCGACGCGGCGGCCCGCCGAGCGGTCCCAGGCGCGCATGACGACGGCGCCGGCGACCCCGGCCGCCGCCGTGACGGCCACGAGGAGCCGGAGCGCCATCGGTTCCGCCAGCAGCCAGGCCGCGCCGGCGGCGGCGACGGACACACCGGCCACGGTCGTCGGCGTGAGAAGCCGGTGCAGGGGTTCGGGATTGCGGTGGCGTCCACGGGGCATGGCCCGAAATTTACAGGGCATGGGGGTCCAGTGGGATACCCGCCCGGCAAACTCTTCCCGGTCAGTTGAGCCGATTTTCCCGATCAACCCCGTGCGCCCTACTTCTTCAGCAGCCCCTTGGACTCCAGGTAGGCCTTCGCGACGTCGGCCGGCTTGGCGCGCTCGGCGTCCACCTTGCGGTTCAGGTCGACCAGATCGGCCGTCGTGAGCACCTTGGTCAGCTTGTCGAGCGCGGCGGCGACCTCCGGGGTTCCGGCGTCCTTGGCGTTGACCACCGGCAGGACGTTGTCGGCGTTCTGGAGCTTCTTGTCGTCGTCCAGCAGGACCAGGCCGTAGCTGTCGAGGGTGGCATCGGTGGTCGTGGTGAGCACGAGCTGGTCGGCGCCGTCCTTGACCGCCTGCTTGGCCTGCGGGGTGCCGACGCCCTTCGGGTCGATACCGGAAACCTGAATTCCGTACGTCTTGGTCAACCCCGGCGCGCAGAAGGGCCGGACACTGCATTCGTCGCCCGCCGCGATCTTCACCTTGAGTCCGGACTTGCCAAGATCGGAAAGCGTCTTCAGGTTGTTCTTCTGGGCGAATTCCTTGGTCACGGCGAATGCGTTCTGGTCGACCGCCTCACCGGCGGCCAGCGCCTTGAGGCCGAGCGGGGCCGCGAGCTTCTCCAGGCCCGCCACCGTCGCCGCGACGTCGCTGGAGGCGACCGGCTTCTCCTCGGGCGCCTTCGGACCGTTCACCTTGGCGTTGAGGAACTCCGCGAGCGTGGCCGCGTACTCCGGGACGACGTCGATCTCGCCCTTCTCCAGCGACGGCTCGTAGAGCTCACGGTTGTTGACCGTCTTGACCGAGGTGCTGTAGCCCGCGTCCTTCAGGATCTGCGCGTACAGCTCGGCCAGCACGTTCGACTCGGTGAACCCGGCCGCGCCGATCACCAGGCTGCCCTTGCCGCCGCCTGCGGACGAGGAGGAGTCGGCGGAGGCCGAGCCGCCGTCCTTGCTCTTCTCCAGGCTGTCGCCGCCGCACGCGGCCAGCGACACCGTCAGGGCCAGGGCGCCCAGGGACGCGCCGAGGACGCGCGTGGTCTTGGTCATGGAGGTACTCCGTTTCGAGGCGATGGACAGGAAATCAGCGGGACGCCGCCGCCCGCGGCAGCAGCAGCCGGTCCGCCGCCACCAGCGCGCCCTCCACCAGCAGGGCGAGTGCGGCCACCAGCAGGGCGCCCGCGACGACCTGCGGGGTGTTGTACGTGTTGAAGCCGGCGGTGATGATCCGGCCGAGGCCGCCCTGGCCGACCATGGCGGCGATCGTGGCCGTGGCGATGACCTGTACGGCGCCCGAGCGCAGCCCGGTCATCACCATGGCGCGCGCGAGTGGAAGTTCGACGCGCAGGAAGAGCTGGATCCCGGACATCCCCATGCCGCGGGCGGCCTCCACGACCGCGCGGTCCACCTCGCGCATGCCGACGTAGGCGTTGGTCAGCAGCGGCGGGACGGCGAAGAGCACGAGCGCGGCGATGGTGGGCAGGTAGCCGGCGTTGCGCAGCGGGGAGACCATGAACAGCGCCAGCACGGCGAAGACGGGGACGGCGCGGCCGATGTTGGAGATGTTGATCGCGAGGGTGCCGCCCTTGCCGAGGTGGCCGAGGAACAGGCCGATCGGCAGCGCCACCGCGCAGGCGATCGCGAGCGCGACCGCGCTGACGTAGACGTGCTCGCCGAGCCGGTGCCAGACACCGCTCTCCCCCGACCAGTTGGCGCCGTTCGCCAGCCAGTCCCAGGCCCCTCCGATGACGCCCACGGATTCAGGCCTCCTTCGCCGGAGCCGAAGCCGAAGCCGGAGCCGGAGCGGCGGGCCGGGCACCGGCACGCGCACGGGTACCGGCACCGGCACCGGCCCGGGTCCACGGGGTGAGCAGCCGCTGTACGCCGAGCAGCAGCAGGTCGGCCACGAGCGCGAGCAGCACGCAGAGCACCGAGGCGGTGAGCACCTGGGCCTTGAAGGAGCTGTTCACGGCCGGGGCGATGAGATTGCCGAGGCCGCCCTTGCCGACGATGGAGCCGACCGTGGTCAGCGCGACCGTCGAGACGGTGGCGATCCGGACCCCGGCGAGCAGCGCGGGCAGTGCGAGGGGCAGTTCGACCTGCCACAGCAGGCGCCCCGGGCCGTATCCCATGCCGCGCGCGGCCTCCCGTACGTCCTCGGGGACGGCCTCCAGGCCGGCCAGGACGTTGCGGACCAGGATCGTCAGCGAATACAGCACCAGCCCGGTCACCACCAGCGCCGCCGAGAGCCCGAAGACCGGCAGCAGCAGGGAGAACATGGCCAGCGAGGGGATCGTGTAGAGGAGGGTGGTCAGGCCCAGGACGGGCGCCGCCCAGCGGCGGCCGCGGCGGGCCAGCAGGGCGAGCGGCACGGACACGGCTATGCCGATCAGGACCGACACGCCCGTGATCCAGATGTGTTCGAGGGTGGCGTCGGTGAGTTCCTGGGAGCGGGAGGTGACGTAGTCCCAGCAGATCCAGTCGTTCGCCACCAGGCAGTTCTGCGCCGCCATGCCCCTCACCCCCCGTCATTCGAACGTACGTCTTCACGATCACCCGTCACAGCGACCCTAACCCCCACCACCCTCAATGGCCGGAATCCTTCGCAGTGGGGCAACACGCCCTTCACAAATCAGCGGCCGGCGTGCGGAAAGATGGGCTTGTGATCCGATTCGAGCATGTGACCAAGCGCTACCCCGACGGGACGACAGCCGTCGAGGACCTGTCCTTCGAGGTGGCGGAAGGTGAGCTGGTCACGCTCGTGGGACCGTCCGGCTGCGGCAAGACGACCACGATGAAGATGGTCAACCGGCTCATCGACCCGACCTCCGGCCGGATCCTGCTGAACGGCGAGGACATCGCGGCCGCCGATCCGGTCGAGCTGCGCCGCCGGATCGGGTACGTCATCCAGCAGGTCGGGCTGTTCCCGCACAAGACGGTGCTGGAGAACACGGCGACCGTGCCGCAGCTGATCGGCACCCCCAAGGCGCAGGCCCGCGCCCGGGCGGCCGAACTGCTGGAGCTGGTGGGCCTGGACCCGGCCGTGTACGGCGGCCGGTACCCGGAGCAGCTGTCCGGCGGGCAGCGCCAGCGCGTCGGCGTGGCCCGCGCGCTCGCCGCCGATCCGCCGGTGCTGCTGATGGACGAGCCGTTCGGCGCGGTGGACCCGGTGGTGCGCGAGCGGCTGCAGAACGAGTTCCTGACCCTGCAGAGGACGGTGCGCAAGACGATCCTGCTGGTCACCCACGATCTGGAGGAGGCGATCCGGCTCGGCGACCGCATCGCGGTCTACGGCACCGGCACCATCGAGCAGTTCGCCCGCCCGGCGGCGGTGCTCGGGGCGCCCGCCACCGACTACGTGGCCTCCTTCGTCGGCGCCGACCGGGGGCTCAAGCGGCTCGCGGTCACCGCGGTCGAGGCGGCCGACCTGGCCGCGGCGCAGGGGAAGGACCCGGCGGCCTCGGTGGAGCTGGGCGCGACGCTGCGCGAGGCGCTCTCCGCCCTGCTGCAGGAGGACTCGGGGCGGATCGGGGTCACGGACCCGGAATCCGGCGCGCTGGTCGGCGTACTGACTCCGGAGGGCGTCCACCGGGCACTGCGCCGGGCCCAGTTGCAGGAGGCGTAGGCCGGGCGGTCCCGGAAGCAGCTGTGACCGGCCTCGGGGAGGCCGGTCACGGGTGCGTCGGGCGGTCGGGGGCGCCGGGTGTCGGGTGTCGGCGCGAGGCGGGTCAGGCCTGGATGCGGTTGCTCATCCACGTCAGCATCGGCGGGATCTCCCGTCGCCACGTGTTGAAGTTGTGGCCACCGCTGTCGAGGATGATGGAGGAGACCCGGTCCGGGCCCTGCACCTTCTTGATGAACTTCCTGGTGTCGGAGAGGTTCGGCTCGCCCTTCTCGCTGCTGGTCACGAGGAACGACGTACCGGTCGGCTTCTTGTGCTCGATGCTGTGCAGCACATCCGCGCGCTTCTTCAGCTTCTCGTCCCCGTGGAACAGGTCACCGGTCGTCGGGTCGTCCGGGGCCTCGTAGTACGCGGACAGACCCGCGGCGGCGCCGAAGGTCTGCGGGTAGTGCGCGGCGATCTTCAGGGCGCAGTAGCCGCCCGTGGAGTTGCCGATGAAGCCCATGTTCTGGGGCTTCTTGCCGACCCGGAAGGTGTCCGTGATGGCCTGCGGGAGGTCCTCGCCGAAGAAGGTCTCGGTCTGCGGGCCACCGGGTATGTCGACGCACTCGGTGTCACGCGGCGGCGCCACGGTCGGGCGCAGCATGACCAGGATCATCGGCTTCATCTTGCCCGACTTGGACAGGCTGAAGGCCTTCATGGGGTAGTCGAGCCCTTTGATGAGGTTCTCGGCGGTGCCCGGGTAGCCCGTCAGGACGATGGACGCGGGGAAGTTCTGGTCCTTGTGCTGGGGCTGGAAGTACTCCGGCGGGAGCCAGACGTAGCCGGGGCTCGTTATCTTCGACTTCTGCCCGGTTATGGCAACCTTCAGGATCTGACCACCGACCTGGGGCTTGGCGCCACCGGGTACGTCCAGCTTCTGCTTGTCGACGACCTTGATGTCCTTGCTGCTCATCGAGTGGTCGACGACCTTGCCCATGGACGTCTCCTGACCGAGCAGGTCGGCCCAGGAACCGTAGAAGAGGAACGACTTGTTAGCCGCGAGCCCCACAGCCGAGAACAGCGCCAGCTGGGTCGCCAGCAGCAGCCCGATCCGGCCGGCGAACGCGCGCCAGGTGCGGCCCGAGAGCTTCGGCCAGAACCACACCGTGGCTGCGAAGAGCAGCACACCGGCGATGATGGCCAGCGCCAGAACCGTATTACTGGTGAGACCCATGAGCAGTCAGTCGACTTTCTGGTGGCAGGACTGTTTTTTTCCGACGAAAGAGTGAACCCGCTCCTCGTCGATGTCGTCCTAAGGGACGCACCACACACCGGAGGCTGTCGCGGCCTTCGGCCACATGATCTCTCGCGGAGCAACGGGAAGCGATGTCTAGCAGGATAGATGGCGATAAGTCGGGACAGGTTCCGAGCAGGGTCCGCCGAATCCTCCGAGGCCCACAGCCGGAGTCGGTGCCCGGCCTGGTAGGTACGGCCGTCATGATCGTCGGCCTTCTGGACATCGCGGCAGGGGTGTTCCCGCGTTTCCGGCACAGCCGGATCCACGCGCTGGCGGAGGTGCTGCCGGTCTTCGGGCCGTTCGCAGCGGCCCTCGCCATCAGCGCGGGCGTGCTGCTCCTGCTGCTCGCGCACGGCCTCAAGCGCCGCAAGCGCCGGGCCTGGCGGGCGGCGGTCGTGCTGCTGCCGGCGGGTGCCGTGGCGCAGTTCCTCTACAGGCACTCGATCCCCGGCCTGATCATCGCGGCGGTGCTCTTCGCGCTGCTGCTGCGCCACCAGAGTGAGTTCAAGGCGCTGCCCGACCCGCGCAGCCGCTGGAAGGCCCTCGCCAACTTCGTCGTGATGAGCGCCGGCTCCATCGGGCTCGGCCTGCTCATCGTGAACGTCCACCCGAACCGGGTCGTCGGCAACCCGAGCCTGTACGAGCAGATCACGCACGTCGTCTACGGCCTCTTCGGCTTCGAGGGCCCCGTCGACTACGCGGGCCAGGTGTCCTGGACCGTCGGCTACTCCCTCGGCGCCCTCGGCATGCTGACCGCCCTCACCACCATCTACCTTGCCTTCCGCCCCGAGCACCCGGCCGCCCGGCTCACCGCCGACGACGAGGGCAAGCTGCGCGAGCTGCTGGCCAAGCACGGCGGCCGCGACTCGCTCGGCCACTTCGCGCTCCGCCGCGACAAGGCCGTCGTCTTCTCCCCCAGCGGCAAGGCCGCCGTCACCTACCGCGTCGTCTCCGGTGTGATGCTCGCCTCCGGCGACCCCATCGGCGACGTCGAGGCCTGGCCCGGCGCGATCGAGCGGTTCATGGAGGAGGCCAAGGCCCACTCGTGGACCCCGGCCGTCGTGGGCTGCAGCGAGACCGGTGGCGAGGTCTGGACCCGCGAGACCGGTCTGGACGCCCTGGAGCTGGGTGACGAGGCGATTGTCGATGTCAAAGACTTCTCCCTCGCGGGCCGTCCCATGCGCAATGTCCGCCAGATGGTGAAGCGCATCGAGCGCAACGGCTACACCACCCAGGTGCGCCGGGTCAGCGAGCTGACCGAGGAGGAGCTGGAACGGGTCCGCGGCGCGGCCGAGGCCTGGCGCGGCACCGACACCGAGCGCGGGTTCTCGATGGCCCTGGGCCGGGTCGGCGAGGAGGGCGACGGCGACTGCTTCATCGCCACCGCGCACCGCGTGGAGGAGGGCGACACCAGCCCCTTCGGCGACCTGAAGGCCGTCCTGCACTTCGTCCCGTGGGGCAAGGACGGCATGTCGCTGGAGCTGATGCGCCGCGACCGCGCCGCCGACCCCGGCATGAACGAGCTGCTGATCGTCGCCTCCCTCCAGGCCGCCCCCGGCCTGAAGATCGAGAAGGTCTCGCTGAACTTCGCGATGTTCCGCGCGGCCCTCGCCCGCGGCGAGAAGATCGGCGCCGGCCCGGTCCTGCGGATGTGGCGCGGCCTGCTGGTCTTCCTCTCCCGCTGGTTCCAGATCGAGTCGCTCTACAAGTTCAACGAGAAGTTCCGCCCCCGCTGGGAGCCGCGCTTCATGGTCTACCGCAACAGCCGCGACCTGCCCCGCATCGGCTTCGCCGTGATGCAGGCCGAGGGCTTCGTCACGGTGGCCCTGCCCCGGCTCTTCGCCAGCCGCCGCCGTCCCAAGCCGGTGCGCACCTGCACGCACAACCACATGACGGCCGTGCCCAAGCAGCCGGAGCGCGAGGTCCAGGCGGCGTAACCCCCCGCACATGCCCGTCCAGGGCCCCGGCGGTCGCGAGACGCCGGGGCCCTGTCGTATCCAGGTCAGCCCTACCCTTGGACCTATGAACACGAAGCGCGGAGCCACCGGCAGGGGCCGGGTCGCAGGTCTGCCGGACTGGGACCGCTGCGCGGTCATGGGCGTCGTCAACGTCACCCCCGACTCGTTCTCCGACGGCGGCCGCTGGTTCGACACCACCGCCGCGGTCAAGCGCGGCCTCGACCTCGTCGAGCACGGCGCCGACCTCGTCGACGTCGGCGGCGAGTCCACCCGCCCCGGCGCCTCCCGCGTCGACGAGGAGGAGGAGCTGCGCCGGGTCGTCCCCGTGGTCCGCGGCCTGGCCTCCGAAGGCGTCACCGTCTCCGTGGACACCATGCGCGCGGTCGTCGCCGCCCGGGCCGTCGAGGCCGGCGCGACCCTGGTCAACGACGTCAGCGGCGGCCTGGCCGACCCCGGGATGATCCCGGCCGTCGCCGCCGCCGAGGTGCCCTTCGTCGTGATGCACTGGCGCGGCTTCAGCGCCGGCATGAACGGCCTCGCCGTCTACGACGACGTGGTCGCCGAGGTCACCGCCGAGCTGCGGACCCGGATCGACGCGGTCGTGGCCGGCGGGATCGCCCCCGAGCGGCTCCTCATCGATCCCGGACTCGGCTTCGCCAAGAACGCCGAGCACGACCTGGCCCTCGTCGCCCACCTGCCCGAGCTGCGCGCCCTGGGCTTCCCGCTGCTGGTCGCCGCGTCGCGGAAGCGTTTCCTCGGCCGGGTCCTGGCCGGCGGGGCCGGTACCACCCCGCCGCCCGCCCGCGAACGGGACGCCGCCACGGCCGCCGTCTCCGCGATCGCCGCCCACCAGGGCGCCTGGGCCGTACGGGTGCACGAGGTACGGGCGACCGCGGACGCGGTTCGGGTGGCCCGTGCCGTGGAAGGCGCACTCTGATCCGTACCCACCGACAAGGAGCACCGTGAGCAGAACCGACATCGAGGCGGTCGAAGAGGTCAACACGGCCTTCTACGAGGCAATGGAGCGGGGGGACTTCGACTCACTGTCGGCGCTCTGGCTGGAGGACGAGATCTCCTGCGTCCACCCCGGCTGGCCGGTGCTCTCGGGCCGCGGCGAGGTCCTGCGCTCGTACGCGCTCATCATGTCGCACACCGACTACATCCAGTTCTTCCTCACCGACACCAAAGTGGCCGTAATAGGTGATACCGCCCTGGTGACGTGTACGGAGAACATCCTCAGCGGCGGGCCCGCCGAGGACGGCGGGGAACTCGGCCCGCTCGTC
This sequence comes from Streptomyces sp. NPDC001502, assembly GCF_042894785.1. Taxonomy (NCBI): domain Bacteria; kingdom Bacillati; phylum Actinomycetota; class Actinomycetes; order Kitasatosporales; family Streptomycetaceae; genus Streptomyces; species Streptomyces sp. NPDC001502. Next base: position 476,477 of record NZ_JBIAVW010000001.1, on the reverse strand, counting down.
GGTCAGCTGGTCGTCGCGACGAATGTGTTCCGACGCACATCCGAGGGCTGGCGCCTCTGGTCCCACCACGGTTCTCCGGTCCTCACGGAGTCCGACGAGGACGAGGAGGAGGACGCCTCCTGACCCCTCCGGCGGGAGCCGGAGTATTTCGCAGGTAAATTCGAAGACGGACGACGCCGACCGCACTCGGCGCAGCCATGGCCCCGGGGAGCCCCGGGACCGGAAGCACCTACCAAAGCAGGAGTGATTCGCGTGGATCGTGTCGCGCTGCGCGGCCTCAAGGCTCGCGGGCACCACGGCGTCTTCCCCCGGGAACGCGAGGAAGGCCAGACCTTCATCGTCGACCTCGTGCTGCACCTCGACACCCGCCCCGCGGCGGCCGGAGACGACCTGGCGAAGACCGTGCACTACGGGGTCGTCGCCGAGGAGGTCGTCGACGTGGTCCAGGGTGAGCCCGTCGACCTGATCGAAACCCTGGCCGAGCGAATCGCCCAGCAGTGCCTCAAGCACGAAGCGGTGGCACAGGTGGAGGTCGTCGTCCACAAACCGGACGCGCCCATCACCGTCCCCTTCGACGACGTGACCATCACGATCACCCGGAGCCGCGCATGAACAACGGACTGAACGCACAGAGCGACCCCACCGTCCAGCCGGTACCCGCCTCCGTCGTCGAGACGGTCGACGCGGCGGACGTGACCCTGTCCAACCCCAAATGGGCCGTGATCGCGCTCGGCTCGAACCTCGGCAACCGGCTGGAGACCCTGCAGGGCGCCATCGACGCCCTCGGCGACACCCCCGGCATGCGGGTCAAGGCCGTCTCCCCCGTCTACGAGACCGAGCCGTGGGGCGTCGCGCCCGGCTCGCAGCCCTCGTACCTCAACGCGGTCGTCGCCGTGAAGACCACCCTGCCGCCGTCCTCGCTCCTGGAGCGCGCGCACGCCGTCGAGGAGGCGTTCGACCGCGTCCGCGAGGAGCGCTGGTGCCCGCGCACGATCGACGTCGACATCGTCGCGTACGCCGACCGGGTCTCCGACGACCCGGTCCTCACCCTCCCGCACCCGCGCGCCCACCAGCGTGCCTTCGTGCTGGCCCCCTGGCACGACATCGACCCGGAGGCCCAGATCCCGGGCCGCGGCCCGGTCACGGCGCTGCTGGCCGAAATCGGCCTGGTCGGCGTGGCGCCGCGCCCCGACCTGGAACTCCACCTCCCCGAGTAGTCGTTAGTAGCCTGTCCACGGCTACTCGCTGAAAGTGGGGAACGCGCAAGTGAAGCAACTGAGGCCGGGGGTCCTGGCGGGCATCTTCGTGGTCGCCGGGGTCCTGTCCTGGGCCGGTGCCCGGCTGTGGAACGCGTACGGCACCCTGCCGGGCGTTCCGCTGGCCGCGCCGATCGTCCTGGGCATCATCGCGGCGGTGCTGCTGGCCACGGCCCTGTCCATGCGCGCCCGCCTCAAGGCCCAGCGGGAGCGCCGCCCGGGCGCCAAGGGCGTGGAGCCGCTGATGGCGGCCCGCGCCGTGGTCTTCGGCCAGGCCAGTGCCCTGGTGGCGGCGCTGGTGGCGGGCATGTACGGCGGGGTGGGCGTCTTCCTGCTGACGGACGCCCTCGACGTCCCCGCCCGCCGCGACCAGGCCTGGTACGCCGGCTTCTCGGTCCTGGCGGGCGTGGCGGTCGTCGCCGCCGCCCTCTTCCTGGAACACGTCCTCAAGCTCCCGGAGGACGAGGACCCGACCAAGGCCCCGGCCCGGGCCTAGGGGCAGAGGCCTGTCGGTCGGCCCCGGGCCGGGGCCGACTCGGGTACCGGCTCAGCGGGCCATGATCAGGGACATGGCCTCGTTGCGGGTGGCGGGGTCGCGGAGCTGGCCGCGGACCGCCGAGGTGATCGTCTTCGCGCCGGGCTTGCGGACGCCGCGCATGGTCATGCACATGTGCTCGCACTCGATGACCACGATGACCCCGCGCGGGTCCAGGATCTCCATCAGGGAGTCCGCGATCTGCGTGGTCAGGCGCTCCTGCACCTGCGGACGGCGGGCGAACACGTCCACGAGGCGGGCCAGCTTCGACAGGCCGGTGATCTTGCCGTCGGTGGACGGGATGTAGCCGACGTGCGCGACGCCGTGAAATGGGACCAGATGATGTTCACACGAACTCATGACTTCGATGTCCTTCACCAGGACCATCTCGTCGTGCCCGAGGTCGAACGTCGTCGTCAGGACCTCTTCGGGCTTCTGGTACAGCCCGGCGAATATCTCCCGGTACGACCGCGCCACGCGCGCCGGGGTCTCCAGGAGGCCCTCACGGTCCGGGTCCTCGCCGACCGCGATCAGGAGTTCGCGGACCGCCGCCTCCGCGCGCTTCTCGTCGAACTCGCCGATCCTGCCCTCGTCACCGGTCAGGGTCACTGGGTCGGTCATCTCATCCTCGTTCCTGTCCGCACACGCGGTCGTACAAATGTGCCGCGCCCCCCAGGCTAGAACCTGGGGGGCGCGGCTTCCATTCCGGGTGGGGCGAGCCGCCGGTTACTCGGGGCGGTCCTCGGGAGCCACCTCGATGCCCTTCTCCGTGGAGACCGGCGCGACGGCGGCAGACGTGCCGTTCGCCGAGTTCGTCAGCTGGAGCTCCTTGGGAGAGAGCACCGGCGGACGGGTGGAGGGGGTGCGGCGGGAGGAGCCGGTCCACGCGGGGCGGGCCGGACGCTTCACGATCGTCGAGAAGATCTCGGCGATCTGCTCCTTGTTCAGCGTCTCCTTCTCCAGCAGCGCGAGGACCAGGTTGTCGAGGACGTCACGGTTCTCGACCAGGATCTCCCAGGCCTCGTTGTGCGCGGTCTCGATGAGCTTCTTGACCTCTTCGTCGACCAGCGCCGCGACCTCTTCCGAGTAGTCCCGCGGGTGCGACATCTCGCGGCCCAGGAACGGCTCGGTGTTGTCGCCGCCGAACTTGATCGCACCGAGACGCTCGGTCATGCCGTACTGCGTGACCATGGCCCGCGCCGTGGCGGTGGCCTTCTCGATGTCGTTCGCCGCGCCGGTGGTCGGGTCGTGGAAGACCAGCTCCTCCGCCGCGCGCCCGCCCAGCATGTACGCCAGCTGGTCGAGCATCTCGTTGCGCGTGGTCGAGTACTTGTCCTCGTCGGGCAGGACCATGGTGTAACCCAGGGCCCGGCCGCGGGACAGGATCGTGATCTTGTGGACCGGGTCGGAGTTCGGGGAGGCCGCCGCGACCAGGGCGTGTCCGCCCTCGTGGTACGCGGTGATCTTCTTTTCCCGGTCCGACATGATCCGGGTCCGCTTCTGCGGGCCCGCCACGACACGGTCGATCGCCTCGTCCAGCGCGTGGTTGTCGACCAGCTTCTTGTCCGAGCGGGCCGTGAGCAGCGCGGCCTCGTTCAGGACGTTGGAGAGATCGGCACCGGTGAAGCCGGGCGTACGACGGGCGACGGCACCCAGGTCGACGTCCGGGGCGACCGGCTTGCCCTTCTGGTGGACCTTGAGGATCTCCAGACGGCCCTGCATGTCCGGACGGTCGACCGCGATCTGCCGGTCGAAGCGGCCCGGGCGCAGCAGCGCCGGGTCGAGGATGTCCGGACGGTTCGTGGCGGCGATCAGGATGACGCCGCCCTTCACGTCGAAGCCGTCCATCTCGACCAGCAGCTGGTTGAGGGTCTGCTCGCGCTCGTCGTGACCGCCGCCGAGACCCGCACCGCGGTGCCGGCCGACGGCGTCGATCTCGTCGACGAAGACGATCGCCGGGGCGTTGGCCTTGGCCTGCTCGAACAGGTCACGGACACGCGAGGCACCGACACCGACGAACATCTCGACGAAGTCGGATCCGGAGATCGAGTAGAAGGGGACACCGGCCTCGCCCGCGACGGCACGCGCGAGCAGGGTCTTTCCGGTGCCGGGCGGGCCGTACAGCAGCACACCCTTGGGGATCTTGGCGCCGACGGCCTGGAACTTCGCCGGCTCCTGCAGGAACTCCTTGATCTCGTGGAGTTCCTCGACGGCCTCGTCCGCGCCCGCGACATCGGCGAACGTGGTCTTCGGGGTGTCCTTGGTGATGAGCTTGGCCTTGGACTTCCCGAAGTTCATGACCCGGGAGCCGCCGCCCTGCATCTGGTTCATCAGGAACAGGAAGACCAGGACGATGAGCACGAAGGGCAGGAGCGAGAGCAGCACGCTCAGGAACGGGCTGGTCTTGTCCGGCGTGACGGAGTACCCGTCCGGGATCTGACCGGCGTCGTACTTGGTCTGGAGGCTCTGGGCGAGCTGAACGCCCTGATCCCCGATGTAGTTGGCCTGGAACTTGGTGCCGTCGTGCTTGCCGAGCTTCTCGCCTTGCTTGAGCTCGATCTTGATCATCTGGCTGTCGCCGGTGGTCAGCTTGGCTGTCTCCACCTGGCCAGTGTTGATCGCCTTGATGACCTCGCTGGTGTCCACCGACTTGTAGCCGCCGCCGGAGCCGACGACATTCATCAACACGACCACGGCGAGGACGGCCAGCACGATCCACATGACCGGCCCACGGAAGTATCGCTTCACGTCCATCCATACGGGACGCCAGGCGTCCCGTCCCTCCTGCCCGTAGGTAAATGCTGCTGTGAGTAAAGACTGTTCTTCGGAATGTACCCCTGAATTGTCACCCGCGGCCCTGTGGGACGGCTGACAGACCCGCCTTCCCCTGCTTCAACGGCGGGAACCGCCCCCAGGTTCCCCGCGGGCTTGCCGGGGTTCCCGGGGGGCGGGAGCGGGATCAGCCGCCGTAGACGTGCGGGGCGAGCGTGCCGACGAACGGCAGGTTGCGGTACTTCTCCGCGTAGTCCAGGCCGTAGCCCACGACGAACTCGTTGGGGATGTCGAAGCCGACCCACTTCACGTCGATCGCGACCTTCGCGGCCTCGGGCTTGCGCAGCAGCGTGACGACCTCCAGGGAGGCCGGCTGGCGGGAGCCCAGGTTCGACAGCAGCCAGGACAGCGTCAGGCCCGAGTCGATGATGTCCTCGACGATCAGGACGTGCTTGTCCTTGATGTCGGTGTCCAGGTCCTTGAGGATCCGCACCACGCCGGAGGACTGGGTCCCGGCGCCGTACGAGGACACCGCCATCCAGTCCATGGTGAGCGGGGTGGACAAGGCACGCGCCAGGTCCGCCATCACCATCACGGCGCCCTTGAGCACACCGACGATGAGCAGGTCCTTGCCCGCGTACTCCGCGTCGATCTTCGCGGCCAGCTCGGCCAGCTTCGCGTCGATCTCTTCCTTGGTGATGAGCACCGACTGGAGGTCGCTGCCCATGTCCTTCTCGTCCACCCGCATCACTTTCGTTGTCGGCCGGGGCTCCGGGGGCGACCCCGGAGGACTCAGCCGTGTTTCAGCACCAATCAGCCCTGCCGGATGACAAGTCTGCCACCCTGCCGCTGGGCCTCGACCCGGCCGGGCAGGTTGATGGCGCCCTGACCGCGCCAACCGGTGATGAGGCGGTCGACTTCTTCGATGTGACGGGCGAAGAGCGAGCCCGCGGGGGACCCCGCCGCGACGACGGCCCTGCGCAGCACGCGGCGGCGGACGGCCGGGGGCAGGGCGTAGAGCTTGGCGCACTCCAGGCGGCCGTCCGCGTCGCGTACGCCGGTCTCCGCCTCGGCGGCCCAGGAGTCCAGGGCGTCGGCGTCGTCCCGGGAGAGCTGCGCGGTGCGGGCGAGTGCCTCGACGACTCCCTTGCCGAGCGCCTTCTCCAGGGCGGGCAGTCCCTCGTGGCGCAGCCGGGAGCGGGTGTAGGCGGGGTCGATGTTGTGCGGGTCGTCCCAGACGGGGAGGGACTGGACCATGCAGGCCTTGCGGGCGGTCTGCCGGTCGACCTGGAGGAAGGGGCGGCGGTAGCGGTTCGTGCGGCCCGCGCTGCCGCCGGAGACCTCCGGCATGCCGGAGAGCGAGCGGATGCCGGAGCCGCGGGCCAGGCCCAGCAGGACGGTTTCGGCTTGATCGTCCCGGGTGTGGCCGAGCAGCACGGCGGCGGCGCCGAGGCGGTCCGCGGCTTCGTCCAGGGCCCCGTAGCGGGCGTCGCGGGCGGCGGCCTCGGGTCCGCCGTCGCGGCCGACGCGCACGGCGACGGACTCCACCGGGTCGAGGCGGAGTGCGGTCATGCGGGTGACGACCTCGGCGGCGCGCAGGTCGGAGCCGGGCTGCAGTCCGTGGTCGACGGTGATGCCGCCGGCCCGGATGCCGAGCTTGGGGGCCTCGAAGGCGAGGGCGGAGGCGAGCGCCATGGAGTCGGCGCCGCCGGAGCAGGCGACGAGGACGAGCGGCAGGGGGCCCCCGGCGCGGCGGGGGCCGGCGGGAGTGCCCGTGTGGTCGGTGAGGACGTCGTGGAGTACGCGGCGGACCGCCAGGCGTATCGCCGCGACCGCAGGATGGGGACCCATGTCCGGTGCCCTTCGATGGAGTTCGGATGCCTCGGAGGCGTTGGGGTGGTGTGCTGAGGTGCTGCTGCCCGGCTGCCCCCGCGGAACGGGAGGATGTCACTCAGAGTGCGTCGATGGTGACAGAACCGAGCCGTTCCCCGAGCATCGCACGCCCTTCCACGGCCCACGGTCCCTCGGACGGGTGACGCTGCTTCCCCCAGTGAGACATGTTTACGCCCCCTGTGTCACTCCGCTTCGCTCGGTTCGCTCCCCTTGCGGTGCACCCGGGCCACCCAGTCGGCGGGCCTGGCGATCTCGGCCTTGGTCGGCAGTGTGTTCGGGGAGGTCCACACCCGGTTGAAGCCGTCCATGCCGACCTGGCCGACGACGGCGCGTACGAACCGCTCGCCGTCGCGGTACTGGCGCAGCTTGGCGTCCAGGCCCAACAGCTTGCGCAGCGCGGCGTCGAGGCGGCCGGCCCCGCTGGCCCTGCGCTGCTGGAACTTCTCGCGGATCTCGGCGACCGAGGGCACCACCTGGGGGCCGACCCCGTCCATCACGAAGTCGGCGTGGCCCTCCAGCAGGGACATGACGGCGGTGAGCCGGCTCAGGATCTCGCGCTGCTCGGGGGTCTGCACGAGTTCCACGAGGGAGCGGCCTTCGTCGCCGTGGTCGGCGTCGGGGCGGGCGCCCGCGAAGGACTGGGCGGCTTCCCGGATGCGTTCCAGGACGGTGGACGGGTCCACCTCGGTGGCGCCGAGAAACGTCTGGATTTCGCCTTCGAGGTGGTCGCGCAGCCACGGGACGGCGGTGAACTGTGTACGGTGCGTCTCCTCGTGGAGGCAGACCCAGAGCCGGAAGTCGTGCGGGTGCACCTCCAGCTCGCGCTCGACGTGCACGATGTTGGGCGCGACGAGCAACAGCCGGCCGCCGGCGGCGGGCAGGTCCCGGGAGACGGGTGCGAAGGTCTCGTACTGGCCCAGGACCCGGGAGGCCAGGAAGCTCAGCAGCATGCCCAGCTCGACGCCGGTGACCTTGCCGCCGACCGCGCCGAGGACGGCTCCGCCGGGGGCGCCCGCGCGGCGGTCCTGCATCTTGCCGAGGAGCGGCTGGAGCAGCTCGCGGAAGCCGGCGACGTTGGCCTTGACCCAGCCGGCCCGGTCGACGACCAGGACAGGCGTGTCGGGGACGGCCGACCCCTCGGGGATCATCCGGGTGAACTCGCGCACGTGCCGTTCCGAGGTCCTGGCGTGCCGCCGCAGCTCGGCGACGACGGCCCGCGCCTCGTCCCGGGTGACCTCCGGGCCGGGTCGTACCAGTCGGGTCGCGGTCGCCACCGCGAGGTTCCAGTCGACCATCTCCGCACCACCGATGCTCGTCATGCGTCAACCGTACGTGGACCGGCCCTCCGGCGGACCCCCTAAGAAGCGGTCGCGACGGCCGCGGCCAGCTTGTCGAGGGCCTTCTCGGCGCCCTCGGGACCGGGGGTGTTCGCCGTCAGGAAGGCGAAGGCGAGGAGTCGGCCGGAGGAATCGACGACCGTCCCGGAGAGGGAGTTCACCCCGGACAGGGTGCCGGTCTTGGCGCGGAGCAGGCCTGCGGCCGGGGAGCTGCCGGAGTTGCGGGCCTTCAGGGTTCCGGTGAATCCGGCGACGGGCAGTCCGGTGAGGACCGGCCGCAGCTCGGGGCGCTGGGGGTCGGCTGCCTTGGTGAGGAGCCCGGTGAGCAGGCCCGCGCTGACCTTGTCGGCGCGGTTCAGTCCGCTGCCGTCGGCGAAGCGGGAGCCGGCGGTGTCGATGCCGAGGGCGGTGAGCCGGTCCGTGACGGCCTTCTCGGCGCCCTCGAAGCTCGCGAGACGGCCGGAGGCGAGGGCGGTCTGCCGGGCGAGGGCTTCGGCGATGTCGTTGTCGCTGTTGGTCAGCATCCGCTCGACGAGGCCGGCGACCGGGGTGGAGAGGGTGACGGCCAGCGGCTGGACGCCGGCGGCGGCCTTGGCCTTCGCGGGTTCGCCGGTGACCTTGATGCCGCGTTCGGCCAGCAGGGTGCGGAAGGCCCGGGCGGCGTCCTTGGAGGGGTCGTCGGACCGGTCCACGGGCCCGGAGGTGGAGTCGTCGGGGCGGCCCTCGTCGGCCGTCAGGGCGGTCACCGGAGCGATGTTGGGGTTGACGCCGATCGGGTGGCGGGCGGGGCCGGTGTAGAGGCTGTCGTCGTATCCCAGGGTCACGGTGTCGGTGCCGGCGGCCTTGAGGGCCTGTGCGGTGTCGGCGGCGAGGGCGACGAGGCTGCCGCCGGATCCGGCGGGGCTCTTCTTCTTGGCGGTGAGCGAGGGGTCGCCGCCGCCGGCCAGGACGATCTGTCCGGGGGAGTCGCCGGGCATGACGGTGGTCCTGATCCGGTGCTCGGGCCCGAGGGCGGCCAGCACGGCCGCGGCGGTGGCGATCTTGACGGTGGAGGCCGGGGTCATCGCGTCCCGCGCCCCGGACTCGTAGAGGACCTGCCCGGTGGCGGTGTCGACGACGGACGCGGTCCGCAGGCTGCCGAGCGCGGGATCGGCGAGCAGCGGCTTGAGCGCGGCGGCCAGGCCCCCGGCGGAGGCGGGCGCGGCGGGGGCGCTCTGTGCGCGCGGGGCGCCGGGGCCGATGGTGCCGAGCACCCCGGGGGCGCTGGGCGCGGCTTCGGGGAGGGCGTCGGAACGGGGCCCTCCACCGTGATCTGCGCCACCCGTACGGTCCCAGGAGGCGGCTGTGTCCCGCTCGGCCTTACGCTGGCCGGAGTCCCAAGGACCGGCCGCGGTCACCGCTGCCACCGACAGGGCGAGGCCGGCGACGGCCGACCCTGCGATGAGCTGCCAGGTCTTGACCAATGGCACCTCGGACCAGCCCCTTTCGCGATCACACATATGCGTGAGGGACACTTAACCACTGCGTCTTGCCGCGAGCATGGCACCCCACCCGGCAGGGCCGGGCCGGACGCGCACGCAGACGAATCGACGCAGTCCCGAAGCAATGCAGCTGATCATGGAGGAGCAGGACGTGGAGTTCGACGTCACCATCGAGATCCCCAAGGGTTCGCGGAACAAGTACGAGGTGGACCACGAGACCGGCCGGATCCGTCTGGACCGTCGCCTCTTCACCTCGACCAGCTACCCGGCCGACTACGGCTTCGTCGAGAACACCCTGGGCGAGGACGGCGACCCGCTGGACGCGCTGGTCATCCTTGACGAGCCGACCTTCCCGGGCTGCCTGATCAAGTGCCGCGCCATCGGCATGTTCCGCATGACGGACGAGGCGGGCGGCGACGACAAGCTGCTGTGCGTGCCGGCCTCCGACCCGCGTGTCGAGCACCTGCGCGACATCCACCACGTCTCCGAGTTCGACCGCCTGGAGATCCAGCACTTCTTCGAGGTCTACAAGGACCTGGAGCCGGGCAAGTCCGTCGAGGGCGCGAACTGGGTCGGCCGCACCGAGGCCGAGGCCGAGATCGAGGCCTCGTACAAGCGCCTGGAGGCGCAGGGCGGCCACCACTAGGCTCCGCCGGCCGGCCGGGTCGGGGGGGATATCCCCCGGGACCTGACTTCGACAGTGGGCGGCACCCCCTTGGCCGGGGTGCCGCCCACTGTCGTTCCCTGCCTGCGGAGCGTTCCCGGGCAGAGCCCCGGGGAACGGTGGAAGGGCGGGCCGGGGAGAGCCCCGCAGGGCATCGGGCACCCCGCTCCCGGCACGATCGGCACCCGCCGCCCTCCGTGGCTACGGAGGAAACGATTCCGCATACTGATACCCCGGGTGATCACGGACTGGAGGACGCGTGGCGGAGGCCGACGGGGCAGAGGACAGGAAGCCCCAGTCCGACGAGGCGCACAGCGCCTTCACGCCGCCGCCCGGCATGGAGCCGGGCGTTCCCGAGGAAGACCAGCCCACCTCGGAATTCGCCCGTCCGGCGGGCGCCGATCCGGTGGAGCCCGAGCCCGAGGGATCGGCCTTCGCCGCCCCGGCCACCTACCGGGCCGCGCAGTCCCCGCCCGCCTACACCCCCGGCCAGGGCTTCCCCGTCGCGCAGATGAAGGAATCGCCCTGGCAGGACCGCATGCGCACGATGCTGCGCATGCCGGTCGACGTGCGCCCCGTACCGGAGCTCGTGCAGCGCCACAGCGAGACCGGGCCCGCCGTGGGCCGCGTGCTCGACCTGACCCTGCGCATCGGCGAGCTGCTGCTCGCGGGCGGTGAGGGCGCCGAGGACGTGGAGGCCGCGATGTTCGCGGTGGCCCGCTCCTACGGGCTGGACCGCTGCGAGCCGACCGTCACCTTCACCATGCTGTCGATCACCCACCACCCCTCGCTGGTGGGCGACCCGGTCTCCGCCAGCCGGACCGTGCGCCGCCGCGGCACCGACTACAACCGGCTCGCGGCCGTGTTCCGGCTCGTGGACGACATCAGTGCCCACGAGATCGACGTGACGCTGGAGGAGGCCTACCGGCGCCTCGCCGAGATCCGCCGCAACCGGCACCCGTACCCCGGCTGGATGCTCACGGCCTCCGCCGGACTGCTCGCCGGGGCCGCCTCCACGCTCGTCGGCGGTGGCGTCCTCGTCTTCTTCGCCGCCGCGATCGGCGCGGTCCTCGGCGACCGCCTGGCCTGGCTGTGCGCCGGGCGCGGGCTGCCCGAGTTCTACCAGTTCGTGGTCGCCGCGATGCCGCCGGCCGCCATCGGGGTCGCGCTCAGCATGACGGGGATCGACGTCAAGGCCTCGGCCGTGATCACCGGTGGGCTGTTCGCGCTGCTGCCGGGACGGGCCGTGGTCGCGGCCGTGCAGGACGGCCTGACCGGCTACTACATCACCGCGTCGGCCCGGCTGCTGGAGGTCATGTACCTCTTCATCGGCATCATCATGGGCGTGCTGGTGGTGCTCTACGTGGGGCTGCAGTTCGACGCCTCGCCGCGGCCGGAGGAGGTCCTCCAGATCCAGCAGCGGCCGCTGATCCAGATCGCCGCCTCGATGGTGCTGGTGTTCACCTTCGCGATCCTGCTCCAGCAGGAGCGCTCCACCGTATGGATCGTGACGCTGAACGGCGCGGTCGCCTGGGTCACCTTCGGGGCCCTGCACTACGCGGGGGGCATCCCGCCCGTCCCGTCCACGGCCATCGCGGCCGGGCTCGTGGGCCTCTTCGGGCAGCTCTTCTCCCGCTACCGCTTCGCCTCCGCCCTGCCGTACGTGACGGCCGCCATCGGCCCGCTGCTGCCCGGCTCGGCGGTGTACTACGGGCTGCTGCTGATCGCCGAGAACCGGCTGAACGAGGGCCTGGGATCGCTGGTGAACGCCGCGGCCATCGCGCTGGCCATCGCGATCGGGGTCAACCTCGGGTCGGAGGCCTCGCGGCTGTTCATGCGCATCCCGGGGGCCACGAGCGCCGCCAAGCGCCGCGCGGCGAAGCGGACCCGCGGCTTCTGAGCGCCGGGGCCGCCGGGACCGCCGGGACCGCCGGGACCGCCGGGACCGCCGGGACCGCCGGGACCGCCGGAGTTCCGTACGCCCCGGCACGCGGCCTCGTACGGCACACGTACGCCCCGGGGCCTCTCGCGGGCCTCCGGGGCGGTACGGGCGTGTACGGGGTGCTGCGGGCGGGCCTCAGCGCTTGGCGTGGCGGCCGCGCGCGCCCGGGGCCTGCGGGGCGGAGCCGTCGGCCACGGCCTCGGCCGCCTCGGCGCCGGCGTTCGCCTTGCTCTCCTTGCGGGCCTTCAGCACCTCGAAGACCACCGGGATGACCGAGATCAGGACGATGCCCACCAGGATCGGCTCGACGTTCGTCTTGATGAACTCGATCTGCCCGAGCCAGTAGCCGGCGATCGTGACGCCCGCACCCCAGCCGATGCCGCCGATGACGTTGTAGGTCAGGAAGGTGCGGTACTTCATCGTGCCGGCGCCCGCGACCATCGGGGCGAAGGTGCGGATGATCGGCACGAAGCGGGCGAGCACGATGGCCTTGGGGCCGTGCTTGTCCATGAACTCGTGCGCCTTGTCCAGGTTCTCCCGCTTGAAGAGCTTGGACTTCGGCCGGTTGAAGAGCTTCGGCCCGAAGAACTTGCCGATCATGTAGCCGACCTGGTCACCGATGATCGCGGCGGCCACGATCAGGGTGCAGACCAGCCACAGCGGCTGCTTGATGTACTGCCCGTCCGCGACCAGCAGGCCCGCCGTGAACAGCAGGGAGTCGCCCGGGAGAAACGCGAAGAGTCCCGACTCGGCGAAGACGATGACCAGGATGCCGATCAGACCGAAGTGCGAGATCAGATAGTCCGGGGACAGCCACTCAGGGCCGAGCGCAAGCGTATACACGGGTTCCGGGCTCTCCTGGATCAGGGGTGGTGCTGCGGGACGGGCGGTTTTCAATTATCAACGCACACGACCCCCACCCGGTTCCAGGCCCGGGAGGGGGTCGCTTGCGTGACATTCCGCTTACACCTTGCGCACGCCGTTCGCGAGGATCGCGTCCCTCAGGTGCTCGGCGAGACCCGGCTTCATCGCGTCGTAGAACGCCGTGAACCGCTCGTCCGCCACGTACATCTCACCGAGGCAGGCGTGCATCTCGTACGAGCAGTCGTAGAACCACTTGTGGATGTGCAGGCGGTGTTCCTCGGCCAGGTCCATCGCGCGCCCGCCGTCGGCGGGCTCGCCCGCCTCCATGGCCGCCACGTACCGGCGGCCCCAGTCGGCGGACTCGTCCTGGATCCGCTGCCAGTCGTCCTTGGTGTACGAGGCCGCCCGGCGCTGCGACTCGGTGTACGCCTCGGTGTCGCCCCAGCGCTCCTCGGCCTCCTGCTCATACTGCTCGGGGTCCTTGTCCCCGAAGACCTCGAACTTCTCCTCGGGCGTGAGGTTGATGCCCATCTTCTTCGCCTCCATGGCGTGCTCAACGGCCTTGGCCATCTGCTGGAGCCGGGCGATCCGGTCGGTCAGCAGGGCATGCTGCCGGCGCAGATGCTCCTGAGGATCCGATTCCGGGTCGTCCAGCAGGACCGCGACCTCGTCGAGGGGGAAGCCGAGCTCCCGGTAGAACAGGATCCGCTGCAGCCGGTCCAGGTCGGCGTCGTCGTACCGCCGGTGTCCCGCGTGGCTGCGGCCGCTCGGGGAGAGCAGGCCGATCTCGTCGTAGTGGTGCAGGGTGCGCACCGTGACTCCGGCGAAACCGGCGACCTGGCCCACGGAGTGGCCCATCGCTTCCCTCCTCAGGTTGGGTACGCCCTTCACTGTGGTCCCTCACGCGGCGTGAGGTGCAAGCCCGCTACGGGAGCTACTTGCTCAGACCCCGGAAGCGGGCCACCGCCAGCGGGAAGAAGACCGCCAGCAGCAGGACCGGCCAGCCGACGGCGAGCAGCGCCGCGTGGTCACCGGCCCACGACTGCCCGGCCGCGGCCGGGTTGCCGAACAGGTCGCGGACCGCGGTCGCCGTCGCCGACATCGGGTTCCATTCGACCACCGTCCCCAGCCATCCCGGCATCGCCTCCGGTGTCGCGAAGGCGTTGGAGAGGAAGCCCACCGGCCACACCAGGATCTGCACCGCCTGCACCAGCTCCGGACGGCCCGCGACCATGCCCAGGAAGATGCCGATCCACAGCATCGCGAAGCGCAGCAGCAGGAGCAGCGCGAAGGCGAGCAGGGCGGCCGCCGGGGAGCCGTGCCAGCGCCAGCCCAGCAGCAGACCGACGCCCGCGAGGACGGCCAGGCCCACCGCCGACTGGAGCATGTCCGCCGCGCTGCGGCCGACCAGCACCGCCGCGGAGGACATGGGCATGGCGCGGAACCGGTCGATCACCCCCTTGCCCAGGTCCTGGGTGACGGCGGTCATGGTCGCCTCCAGCCCGAAGGCCATGGTCAGCGCGAGCATCCCGGGCACCAGGAACTCCACGTAATCGCCGTCGATCCCGCGCCCGCCGCCGATCAGGAAGCCGAACATCAGCAGCAGCATCACGGGGAAGACCAGTCCGACGACCATCTGGACGGGCCGGCGCCCCCAGTGCGCGAGCTCGCGCCGGGTCATCGTCCAGGAGTCCGCGACCACCCAGGGCGTGCTCATGCGGCCACCTCCGTGGCGTCCGTGCGGTCGGTCAGGTGCAGGAAGACCTCGTCGAGCGTGGGGCGGCGGACCGCGAGGTCCCGTGCCTCGATGTCCGCCCCCTCCAGCGCGCGCAGGGTCAGGGCCAGGCCCGCCATCCGGTCCTCCACCGGAAAGCTCAGGGTCAGGGAGTCCGGGTCCACGGCCGGGTCCGGCAGCAGCCGCGCCGCCTGCGCGAGCCGCGCCGCGTCCCGCAGGACGACGACGATCCGGTCCGGCCCGACCAGGGACTTCAGCTCGTCGGCCGTGCCCTCGGCCGCCACCCGCCCCGCGTCGATCAGCGTGATGCGGTCGGCCAGCTGATCGGCCTCCTCCAGGTACTGCGTGGTCAGCAGGACGGTGGTGCCGCCGCCCACCAGGGAGCGGACCGCGCTCCACACCTCGGTGCGGCCGCGCGGGTCGAGCCCGGTGGTCGGCTCGTCGAGGAAGAGCACCTCCGGCTCGGTGATCAGGGATGCCGCGAGGTCGAGCCGGCGCCGCATGCCGCCGCTGTACTGCTTCACCGGCTTGCGGCCGGTGTCCGCGAGGCCGAAGCGCTCCAGCAGTTCGCCGGCCCGCAGCCCGGCCCGCCGTGCGCCGAGGTGGTGGAGGCGGCCGAACATCTCCAGGTTCTGCCGCCCGGCCAGTTCCTCGTCGAGCGCCGCGTGCTGGCCGAGCAGCCCGATCCGGGCGCGGACGGCCGGCGCCTGGGTGCGTACGTCGTGGCCGGCGACCCGGACCACGCCTTCGTCGTGCCGCAGCAGGGTGCTCATGACGCGCACCGCCGTGGTCTTTCCGGCTCCGTTGGGGCCGAGGACGGCGTGCACCGTCCCGGGCTTCACCTCCAGGTCGAGGCCCGCCAGCGCGGGCTTGCCGCCGTACCGCTTGTGGACACCTTCGACGAAGATCGCCAAAACCGCTCCTCCGGTAATCAAATTTGAGTAGCTGGGCGCGCCCAAGGTAATGCCCGCCTCTCGGCTAGTCAAACTTGATTACGCATCCTGGTGCGTGGCGTACGGATTCTCCTGGCCGTCCGCGAGGACCCCCACGAACGGATCGCCGCCCTCGCCGGCGAAGGAGTACGCGCCCCCCTCGATCCGGGCGACGAGCCCCCGCGTCCACTCCGCCTCGGCATCCGCGGAGTGGACCCACCTGTGCATGATCTCGCCGATGTGGCCCAGCGCCTCCGGGCCGCCCTCCGGCGTGTAGTAGTCCGTCACCGACGACCGCCAGAGCGCCAGCTTCGCCATCCGCTCCCGGAGCAGCGCGAGCACCTCGGCCCGCGGCAGATCGACCATGAAGCCGATCGCCGCCGACAGCACGTCCGTCTTCTGGTCGTACGCCGCGAGGGCCTCGCGCAGCAGCCGGAAGTACTCCTCGCGGCCGGCGTCCGTCACCTCGTACTCGGTGCGCGGCGGCCCGCCCGCCGCGCTCGGTGCCACCTCGTGCGCGTGCAGGACGCCCTGCTTCGCCATCTGCTTGAGCGCGTGGTAGATCGATCCGGGCTTGGTGTTCGACCACTCGTGGGCGCCCCAGTACTCCAGGTCGTTGCGCACCTGGTACCCGTGGGCCCGCCCGTGCTGGCGGACCGCACCGAGGACAAGAAGCCGGATCGCTGACATGGGGCCAGGCTAAGCCCCCGCCGTCTAGCCCATCGCCTTGGTGCCGTCGAGGGATTCGCGGACGATGTCCGCGTGGCCCGCGTGCCGGGCGAACTCCTCCACCAGGTGCAGGAGCATCCAGCGCATCGAGACCTTGGCGTCCTTGGGGAACCAGGGGGCCGGCGGGAGCGGGAAGGTGTCGTCCAGGCTCGGGACGGCGGCGACGAAGGCCGCCGTCTGCTCCGCGACCTCGTCCCAGAAGGCGAGGACCGACGGGACGGACTCGCCGTCGACCAGGCGGAAGGCCTCGCCCCAGGTCTCCTGGGTGCGCGCCCTCTCGTTCGGCGCCTGCTGGGCGAGGCGCAGCCAGTTCAGCTCCACCTCGGCCACGTGCTTCAGCAGCCCGGACAGCGTGAGCTCGCTTGCGCTGTGGCGGCCGGCGGCCTGCTCCTCGCTGAGCCCGAGGAGCGATTCGCGGATCGCCGTGCGCTGGGCGCCGACGAAGGCGAGGAGGGTGCCGCGCTCGTCGCCGAGGACCTCGGTGGAAATCTGAGCCATGTCCGACCGCCTTATGCGTGAGGTGTGTCCTGCCGGGGGCTTCTCCCCCCGACAGGACACACGCTACGGAGCATTGCGGTCAGATCCTGTCCTCATTGGCCGTTCAGTTGCCTTCGATCTCCCCGTCGGGGCGGATCGCGGGCAGCGCGGTGACGGGCTGCGGGAGCAGGGCCTTGGAGAGGTCCTGCTTGCCCGTCGGGTCGAGCCCGTACATCGCCTCGTAGATGTTGCGGACCGCGGGTCCCGAGGCACCCGAGCCGGTGCCGCCCTGGGAGATCGTCATGACGATCGCGTAGTCCTCGGTGTACGAGGCGAACCACGAGGTCGTCTGCTTGCCCTGGACCTCGGCCGTACCCGTCTTGGCGTGCATCGGGATCTGCTTCTGCGGCCAGCCGCCGAAGCGCCAGGCCGCGCTGCCGTTGGTGGCGACGCCCGCGAGGGCCTCGTCGATGTTGTCGCGGGTCTTCGCGTCCATCGGCAGCCTGCCCGCCTCCTTCGGCGCGATCTCCTGGACCGACTTCCCGTCGGCGCTGACGATCGCCTTGCCGATGCTGGGCTGGTGGAGCGTGCCGCCGTTGGCGATGGCCGAGTAGACGGAGGCCATCTGGATCGGGGTGACGAGCGTGTCGCCCTGCCCGATCGAGTAGTTGATGGCGTCACCCTCGCGCATCTGGTTGCCCTGACGGCAGTTCTCGTAGGCGATCTTCTCGGCGAAGGAGCCGTTCTTCTTGCCGTCGCGGCACCAGGCGTCCTTGTTCGCGTCGAAGAAGTCCTGCTTCCACTTCCGGTCGGGGACCCGGCCGGGGACCTCGTTCGGCAGGTCGATGCCGGTGCGCTTGCCCAGCCCGAACTCGTGGGCGGTCTTCAGGAACCAGTCCTTCGGGTCCTTCTTCGGCTTGATGCCGCCGTCCTTCTTCCACTCCTGGTCCGCGAGGGCGTAGTACACGGTGTCGCAGGAGACCTCCAGCGCCCGGCCGATGGTGATGTCACCGTGGCCCTGCGACTCGAAGTTCGTGAAGGTCTGGCTGCCGACCGAGTACGAGCTGGGGCAGGGGTAGCGGTTGTTGAAGGGGTACCCGGCGTTGACCGCGGCCGTCGAGGTGACCACCTTGAAGATGGAGCCCGGCGCCGCCTGCCCCTGGATCGCCCGGTTCAGCAGCGGGTAGTTGGAGCCCTTGTCGGTGAGCGAGGCGTAGTCCTTGGCGGAGATGCCGCCCACCCAGGCGTTGGGGTCGTAGGTCGGGTTCGAGGCCATCGCCACGACCCGGCCCGTCTTGGTCTCCATCACCACGACCGCGCCCGAGTCGGCCTCGTAGTTGCGGCCGGTGTTCTTGTCCCGGACCTTGCGGGCTTCGATCATCGCGTTGTTCAGCTCGCGCTCGGCGACCGCCTGCACCCGGGAGTCGATCGAGGTCACGATGTTCGAGCCGGGCCTCGCCGGGTCGGTCTCGCCCTGGCCGATGACCCGGCCGAGGTTGTCCACCTCGTAGCGGGTGATGCCCGCCTTGCCGCGCAGCTCCTTGTCGTACGTGCGCTCCAGGCCGGAGCGGCCGACCTGGTCGGAACGCAGGTACGGCGAGTCCGACTTCTTCGCCTTGGCGATCTCCTCGTCGGTGACCGGGGAGAGGTAGCCCAGCACCTGGGAGGTGTTGGCCTCGTCCGGGGCCGCGTAACGGCGCAGGGCGGTCGCCTCGGCCGTGATGCCCGGGAAGTCCTCGGGGTGCTCGCGGATCTGCAGGGCCTGCTCGGTGGTGGCCTCGTCGCTGACCGGGATCGGCTGGTAGGGGGAGCCGTTCCAGCAGGGCTGCTTGGTCTTGGCGTCGCAGAGCCGGACCTTGTCGATGACCTCCTGGGCGTCCACGCCCAGCACCCCGGCGAGCCGGGTCAGCACGGACTTGCCCTTGTCCTTCATGGTCAGCAGCTCGGTGCGGCTGGCGGAGACCACGAGGTGGGTGGCGTTGTCGGCGAGCGGGATCCCGCGCGAGTCCAGGATCGAGCCGCGCACGGCGGGCTGGACCACCTGCTGGACGTGGTTGTTCTTCGCCTCGTCCGTGTACTCCGAGCCGTTGCGGATCTGGAGGTACCAGAGGCGTCCGCCCAGCGTGAGCAACAGCGAGAAGACCACGATCTGGATGACGACGAGCCGGTTCTGGACCCGAGGGGTCCGGCCGGTCTCCGGTATGTTGCTCAACTCGTTCTCCCCCGGGCGGCTGCCTACGCCCGGCCGAGTCTAGGGGGATGGCGGGGGTGACCTAGAACGGGAAGGTCGTCCGGCCGTGCTGTACGGAGATCCACTTCTGGGTGGTGAAGGCCTCGATCGTGGCCTCGCCGTTCAGCCGGCCCAGACCCGAGGCCTTCTCGCCGCCGAAGGCGGCCAGCGGCTCGTCCCCGATCGTGGAGTCGTTGACGTGGATCATGCCCGTCTCGATCCGCTGGGCGAAGCGGACGCCCCGCTCCACGTCCCGGGTGTGCACGGCGCCGCTGAGCCCGTAGGGGGTCGCGTTGGTCAGCCGTACGGCCTCGTCCTCGCCGTCGAAGACCACCAGCAGGGCCACCGGGCCGAAGATCTCCTGGCTCAGCAGCGGGGAGTCCTCGGGGATCCCGGCGAGCACCGTGGGTTCGACCAGGTTGCCGCGCGTAGACCCGCGTACGAGCGCCTGCGCGCCCGATTCCACGGCCTGGTCCACGAGCGCGGTCAGGGCGTCGGCCTGGAAGGAGTTGATCAGGGGGCCGATGTGGGTGTCGGCCTCGTGCGGGTCGCCCGTCTTGAGGCCGCGCACGCGTGCGGTGAACTTCTCGGTGAACTCCTCGGCGACGGAGGCGTCGACGAGGATCCGGTTGGCGGCCATGCAGACCTGGCCCTGGTAGACGAAGCGGCTGAAGACGGCCGCGTCCACCGCGTAGTCGAGGTCGGCGTCGTCGAGGACGACGAGGGCGCTGTTGCCGCTCAGCTCCAGGACCGTGCGCTTGAAGTGGCGGGCGGCGACCGCCCCGACGTGCCGGCCCACCCGGTCCGATCCCGCGAACGAGATGACCTTGGGCACGGGGTGGGTCAGGAGCGCGTCGCCTATCTCGGCGATGTCGGTGACCAGGACGTTCAGCAGGCCGGCCGGCAGCCCGGCGTCCTCGAAGATCTTGGCGATCACGCCGCCGCCGACGACCGGCGCGTTCTGGTTGGGCTTGATGACGACCGCGTTGCCCAGCGCCAGGGCCGGGGCGACCGACTTCAGGGTCACCAGGAAGGGGAAGTTGAAGGGGCTGATCACCGTGACGACGCCCACGGGGAGCCGCTGGACCCGGTTCTCCTTGCCCTCGACCGGCGAGGGCAGGATCCGCCCCTCGGGCCGGACGGCGAGCTGGAGGGACTCGCGGATGAACTCCATCGCGAGGTGGACCTCGTACTCGGCCTTGGGACGCGTCCCGCCGAGCTCGTCGATCATCGCCTCGACGATCTCCTTCTCGCGCTCCTCGGTGATCCGCAGGGCGCGCTCCAGGACGGCGCGTCTGATGTAGGGGCTGGTGGCGGCCCACTCGCGCTGGGCGCGTTCGGCGCCACGGTAGGCCTGGTCCACCTGCTCGACGGTGGCCACGGTGATGGCCGCGAGCTTCTCCCCGTTGAAGGGGTTGACGTCGATGATGTCCCACGAACCGGTACCGGCCAGCCATTCGCCGTCGATGTACTGGTGAGCCAGGTCGCTGAATATGGACATGCCATCCCTTACTGCGAGCGCGCACCCGTGCGCTGCACCGGAGACCGATCGGTCATCATGCACTGATCAGACGTCATACTACGTGCGAATCAAGACAGTTGGAGCAGGCCGCGGAGAAGATCCCGGGTCCGTTCGACATCGGGGCAGTCCGCCTGGAGCCGTTCCATCGCCCGCTCGTACTGCCCCACTTCCTCGCCCTTGTCCAGGTAGAGGGCACTGGTGAGCTGTTCCAGATAGACGATGTCCTGGAGGTCGGACTCGGGGAAGCGCAGCAGGGTGAAGGCTCCGCTCTCGCCCGCGTGGCCGCCGAAGGAGAAGGGCATCACCTGGAGCTGCACGTTGGGCCGCTGGGAGACCTCGATGAGGTGCTCCAGCTGACCGCGCATGACCTCGCGGTCGCCGTACGGGCGGCGCAGCGCGGCCTCGTCGAGGACGGCGTGGAAGATGGGGGCGTTCTCCGAGACGAGGACCTTCTGGCGCTCCAGGCGCAGGGCGACGCGGCGGTCGATCTCGGCGGCGGTGGCGCCGGGCATGCCGCGGCTGACGACGGCGTGCGCGTACGCCTCGGTCTGCAACAGTCCGTGGACGAACTGGACTTCGTAGATCCGGATGAGCGAGGCGGCGCCCTCCAGGCCGATGTACGTCTGGAACCACCCGGGCAGCACGTCGCCGTAACTGTGCCACCAGCCGGTCGCGTTGGCCTCGCGGACCAGTCCGAGCAGCGACTCGCGCTCCGTGCTGTCCGTGACTCCGTAGAGCGTGAGGAGATCCTCTACGTCTCTGGCCTTGAAGCTCACCCTTCCCAACTCCAAGCGGCTGATCTTCGATTCGGATGCGCGGATCGAGTAGCCGGCCGCCTCACGGGTGATGCCGCGGGATTCTCGGAGTCGCCTGAGCTGGGAGCCCAGGAGGATGCGGCGCACCACAGAACCGCTTGCTTCTGCGGTCACTAGTACTGCCCTCCCCATCGCATTGGCGTGCGCGTGGTGTGCGCGAGCGTCTAAGGGCCCCCGTACCCCAGGGGCCGCAGTCTGCCACCAAAACGCATCGGCCCGTACTCGTTCTGTAACGGAATCCCGTCTCCGGGAAAAGAAGTCCGTAAGTATGCGTAGGAAGAAATGAGTCAGAACCGTCACGGGAGTGGACAGGTCCGGCGCGTGCACGTGCATCTGCCCTTGCATCCGGCTCCGGCATTCGGAACGATGGTCCCCGCGCACCTGCGTGCTGTTCGCGCCGGCGCCGGACCCACCCCGCAGTTCTTTCTGGACGGAGATGACCGCTCCGCCCGCGAATCCCGGGAGTGCCTCGCATGGGGACGAATGGATCGACCATGCTCGAGCCGTTACGGCAGGGGCTGCCCCCGGTCGACCCCACGGCTGTCTCCGGGTCCGCCTCCTGCGCTCTGCCCGCCCGTTACGAGGCGGTGCGCGGAGCCCGCTCCTTCTGTCGTTCGACCCTGTCCCAGTGGGGCCTCGACGACCGCTTCGACGATGTGGCCCTGGTGGTCTCCGAGCTCGTCACCAACGCGCTGCGCCATGCTCTGCCCGAGGACGCGCGCGGAGCGGACGCCGAGCCGGAGCCGCCGGTACGGCTGCACCTGATGCGGTGGAGCACGCGGCTGGTGTGCGCGGTGCGGGACCCCAGCGAGGACCGGCCCGGCGGGGCGTTCTCGCCGGAGCGCACCGAGGAGAACTTCGACCTGGAGTCCGGGCGCGGGCTGTTCCTGGTGGACTCGTACAGCGACAGCTGGGGCTGGCACCCGCTCGCGGGCCGGCTGACCGGCAAGGTGGTCTGGGCGCTCTTCCTGCTCCAGGACTGAACCGCCGGCGGTCGCCGATCAAGGGCGAACACAGGACAACTGGCCGGGATTGATCATTGCGATCAGTCCCGGCCAGTGCACGTGCATGGCGTGATGCGTGCGCTGTTCCGTCAGTTGATCAGGTGATCGAACTCGCCGTCCTTGACGCCCAGAAGCAGAGCCTCGATCTCGGCCGGCGTGTAGACGAGCGCCGGTCCGTCGGGAAAGCGCGAATTGCGCATGGCGACATCGCCTCCCGGCAGCCGTGCGAACTCCACGCAGGAACCCTGCGAGTTGCTGTGTCTGCTCTTCTGCCACGTCAGCTCAAACAAGGTAGCGAGTTCTGCAGCTGCCATCCCGTTGTACGCGTGGTCCACAGGAAGCCCCCGATAGTGCAGATGTCAACTCCTCCGGATCATAGCTGTGTTCATGAGCTGCTGCATGGGCAGATGCACGTGCACGCGGGGTGGTCCGTTGATCACAGACAGGTCCTACTCGGGGGTAGGGACAGCTAGCGGGGCAGCGGCCGCTGCCTGCCGCCCATGTGGGCGCGGTCGGCGGCGGCCGTGCCGTCCTCCCAGCCCGCGTGGTCGGTGGCGCCGCGCAGCCGCGTCGTGGTGGTCCGGGGGAACATCTCCTCCGCCCGCGAGGTGACCGCCACGTCGCGGGCCACCAGGGCCGGCAGGTTGTCGGGGGCCTCCGTCGCCGTGTGCTCGGCGGTCTCGGCGAGCCGGTGGCCGAGCCGGCTGGCGTAGGCGAGCAGGAAGGACTGCCTGAAGGTCTTCGTCCGCTTGCGCCCGCCCGAGCGCTGCGCGGCCTCCGCGCGGGTCATCGCCGCCGTGCCCTGCACGAGCAGCGAGGTGTAGAGCAGCTCCACCGCCTCCAGGTCGCTCTCGAAGCCGACCACCGTGGAGAACTCGAAGCCGCTGTTCCACACCGCCCGGCAGCGGTTGGCGCCGGCCACCGCGTCGAGCAGGACCGCCTTCGCCTCCTCGTACGGCGGCTCGACACCGATCCGGCAGGCGCCGGGCACCCGGGCCGGGCCCTTGCCGCTCGCCGCCAGCAGCGCCTCGTCCACGGTGTGCCGGGCCATCAGCTCCTGGGCCTTGGCGCTGAGCGCCTCCGCCTCCTCCGGGAAGGTCGTCGCCTCGGCCTTGGCGAGCAGGGCCCGGATCCGGCCCAGCATGCGCGGCTCGATGTGGGCGTGCTCGGCGAGCGCGTCGGCCGGGTCGCCGGGCAGCGGACCCACCGGTTCGATCGAGGGCAGCCGGATCAGCAGCCGCAGCACCTCCAGGAAGGCGGTGGCCAGCGTGAACCGGTCCGCCCGTTCCCGCTGCGCGAGCCGGTCGGCGTACTCCTCGTCGCCCGTCCACCACACCTCGGCGGCACCCCAGCGCGCCGGGAGCCGGGCGTAGCGGCGCGCCTCGGCGGCGATCAGGTCCCCGGTGATCCGCAGGTGCCGCTCGTCGAGGTCCCGGCGGACCAGCCGCAGCACGTCGGCCGGCTGCCAGCCCCGCTCCCAGCCCTGGCGTACGTACGCCTCCCCGCGCGCCAGCAGCTCACGCCCGACCGCGGGCCAGCGCCCCTGGTCCGCGACGAGCAGCGAGGCGCCGGTGTCCAGTCCGGCGTCGTCCTGGGCGTAGAGGGCGGCGGCGAAGGCTCGGTCGACGGTCTCGGCAAGGTCTCTCACACCTCTCAGCTTGGCATGTCCGCCTTCGCGTCCCGTTCCCGGCGGGCGGCCTCGATCTGCGGGCGGTGCGCCGACGACCAGTCCGCGAGGCCCTTGACCGGACGGGTCAGGCTGCGGCCGAGGTCGTCAGCTCGTACTCGGCCTGGGGCGGCACGGTGGCTGGCACGGTCCGGGCGACCAGGCCGTCGCGCTCCAGGCGGCCCGAACGCCGCCTGCGCGGCTGCGCGCCCGCCTGCTCGGCCCGCCCCGCCTCCTCGGCCGCCCGCCGCGCCCGGCCCTGGAGGTGTACGCGGGCACCGCCGCTCCTTCCGGCCCCGCCGATCCCAGCCCTGCAAGGGGTTACCTCCCCGCGGTAGCCGCGGGAGTTTGAGTCGCGGGGGTCCGGGGGCAGGGCCCCCGCAACGGCGCCGCACCCGCACGGCCCGCCGCACGGCCGCTGTCAGACCCCGGTGGGACACTCGCACCCATGAGCGACCGCACTCCCCGGTGGGCCCTCGCCGAGGACGGCGACGGGTGGTGGCACGCCGCGCCCGTACCCCCCTCCGACGGAGTGCGGATGCGCGTGCGCGACCCGGCCGACGCGGTGCGCGCCGCCCCGCCCGGCACGCGCTGGGTCTGGCGGTCCACCGCGGCCGTGTACCCCCGGCTGCTCGCCGCGGGCGTGCGCGTCGAGCGGTGCCACGACATCGAGGACGCCGAGCTGCTGCTCCTCGGCCACGAGGGCCGCTTCGGCGAGCCCCGCTCGGCGGCCGCCGCCTGGGCCCGGCTCACCGGCGCCCCCGTACCGCCCGATCCGCGCCCGCGCGCCGCCGAACCCCGCGCCCAGGATTCCCTCTTCGACCCGCAGCCCACCCCGGTCCCCCTGGACGCCCTGCTCGCCGTCCACGCCGACCAGGCGAAGCGGCTCGACGCCACCGCCCACCCCGACCGGATGCGGCTGCTCACCGCCGCCGAGTCGGCGGCCTTCCTCGTCGCCGCCGAGATGAACCGCGTGGGCCTGCCCTGGCGGGCCGACGTGCACCGCGCCCTGCTGACCGAGCTGCTCGGCGAGCGGTACGCGGGCGGCGGGGAGCCCCGGCGCCTCGCCGAGCTGGCCGACCGCGTGTCCGACGCCTTCGGCCGACGCGTACGCCCCGATCTGCCCGCCGACGTCGTCAAGGCCTTCGCCGGGGCCGGGATCAAGCTCAAGTCCACCCGCCGCTGGGAGATCCAGGAGCTGGACCATCCCGCCGTCGAGCCGTTGATCGAGTACAAGAAGCTGTACCGGATCTACACCGCCCACGGCTGGGCCTGGCTCGCGGACTGGGTCCGCGACGGCCGCTTCCGCCCGGAGTTCATCCCCGGCGGCACCCTCACCGGCCGCTGGGTCACCAACGGCGGCGGGGCCCTGCAGATCCCCAAGGTGATCCGCCGGGCCGTGGTCGCCGACCCCGGCTGGCGGCTCGTCGTCGCCGACGCCGACCAGATGGAGCCGCGCGTCCTCGCCGCGATCTCCCGCGACCCCGCCTTCATGGAGGTCGCCGGGGAGGCCTCGGACCTCTACACCGCCGTCTCCCGCCAGGGCTTCTCGGGCGACCGGGACAAGGCCAAGATCGCCGTGCTCGGCGCCGTCTACGGCCAGACCTCCGGGGACGGCCTGAAGAACCTGGCCGCGCTCCGCCGCCGCTTCCCCCGGGCCGTCGCGTACGTGGACGACGCGGCGAAGGCCGGGGAGGAGGGCCGGCTCGTACGGACCTGGCTGGGCCGCACCTGCCCGCCGCCCGCCGGCTCCGGCGAGGGGGACGAGGCCGGTGACGGCGGCGTCGACCCCGGCGAGGGGTACGGGGAGGGCGCAGCCGGGACCCCGCAGGACCGGGACGACGGCTGGACCCCGAGCTACGCCTCCACCAACACCCGGGCCCGCGGCCGGTTCACCCGTAACTTCGTCGTCCAGGGCAGCGCGGCCGACTGGGCCCTGCTGCTGCTCGCGGCCCTGCGGCAGGCGACCGCCGGCATGCGGGCCGAGCTGGTGTTCTTCCAGCACGACGAGGTGATCGTGCACTGCCCGGCCGAGGAGGCCGAGGCCGTCGTGGAGGCGATCCGGGCCGCCGGCGAACGGGCCGGCCGGATCGCCTTCGGCGACACCCCGGTCCGGTTCCCGTTCACGACGGCGGTCGTGGAGTGCTACGCCGACGCCAAGTGAGCGGGATCGGCGGGCGGGTCGGCGGGCGGGCCGGTGCGCGGGTCGGCGGGCGGGCCAGTGCGCGGGTCAGTGCGCGGGTCAGTGGGCGGGCGCTCCCGGGTTCCAGTCCGGGGCGAGCGCGATCTGCCGCAGCTGCCCCATCGTCAGCGCGGGTGAGGGGCGGGTGGCCGGGCCGTTCTGGTCCGCCGTGCCGAAGGCGGTGACCAGCACGCGCAGCCCGTCCTTGCGCAGGGTGTCCACCTTCCACTGGGTCACGCTCTTGTTCTTCTCCCCGGGCCCCGCCGTGACCTTCACCTTCGTGCCGTCGGACTCCGTGGTGACGGCCGGGTTGCCGGTGAAGCCCGGGGGGTTCGCGTGCGACTGGACGTTGATCTGGACCAGCGACTTGCCCTTGCCGTCGTCGAGCACGACGTAGCCGTACGTCCCCTGCCCGCCCTTGGAGACGATCGGGACGGTGATCCCGAACCGAGCCATCAGATGCTCCAGGGCGTCCACGGCCTTCCGGTCCCGCAGGGCGATCGACTCCGGCTCGGGCGCCGGCTCGGGATCGGCCGCGGGCAGGTCGTTCAGGGCCGCGTGCCAGGTGGCCGAGGTGACCAGGCTCTTCAACTGCGCGACGGTCAGCGGCGGGTCGGTCCGGGAGACGGGGGCGCCCTTGTCCGCCGCCGCGTTCCACTCGGACGCGTCGACCAGGAAGCCCTGCACAGTCACGAGCACGGCCCGCCAGACCTTGGTGTCCGCCCGGCGGTCCGGGTACTCGTACCCCTGGTGGAGCAGCAGCCTGGAGCCGTCGGGCAGCTGCTCGGTCCGGCAGTCGTCGTAGGTGTGCAGGTTCTTGTCCTCGCATTCGGTCTGCGCGCGGGACTGGCTGCCGAACGGGTCCACCCGCTGGAGGCTGAGGGAGACGGCCGCCGGGCCCTTCCCGTCGTCGTACACGACGCCGGCCCTCGGTCCCAGCTCGTCCTGCGTGCCCCGCGCCTTGGGCTCGGTGAACCGACCGGCCGGCAGGAGCGACTTCAGGTTGCCGATCATCTGGTCGGCGGTGACCGCGCCGGTGCCGGTCCGGCGCCCGTCGGCCGGCGGGGTCGGCGGCGGCGCCGCGCCATGGACCGCGCCCTCGTCCCCGGAGCCGCCGAACAGGCCGCCGGAGCAGGCCCCCGCCGTGGCGATCAGGGCGAGGGCCAGCACGGATCCGCCGGCCACGGCGGCCCGGCGGCGCGCCACCCGTCGCCGGCCGCGCTCCTCGCCCGCGTCCGCGAGGGCCTCGGGGTCGGTCGTGAAGCCCTCCCCCGTGCGCCGGAGGGCTTCGGCGAGTTCGTCTTCGATGGACACAGGGAGCCAGGTCTTCCGTTTGCCGGGGGTGAGGGGAGGAGCCGGCCGGAGCGGCCGGCCGGAGCGGACCGGCGCTCTCATCGGTCCACGAAGGCGGTGAGGCTGCCTCCCGGCTGCTCCCGCAGCCGGTCGAGCGCCCGCGAGGTCCGGGTACGGACCGCGGCCGAGGAGGCGTTCATCGCGTCGGCGGTCTCCTCGACGCTGCGGTCCTCCCAGTAGCGCAGCACCAGCACCGCCCGGTCCTTGGGCTCCAGCCGCCCCAAGGCCTCCAGCAGCGTCGGCCGCGGCGCCGGATCCGCGCCGGCCGGCGCGGGCGCGGCCCGGTCGGGGTGCTCCCCGACCGGCCGCTCCCCCGCCGGGCGCCGGCGCCGGTGCGTGAGGAAGACCCGTACCAGCACCGTCTGGGCGTAGGCCGCCGGATTGTCGATCCGGGAGATCCGGCCCCACCGCTGGTACATCCGCCCCAGGGTCTCCTGCACCAGGTCCTCCGCGAGGCGGGTGTCCCCGCCCACGAGCAGACATGCCGACCGGTACAGGGGGCCCGAGCGGCCCGCGGCGAACTCACGGAACCCGTCTCTGCGCCCCTGGCGCATGTGCTCCCCCCTCACGTCCGTCCCACCCCTGTGACGCGAGGGCGGCGGAGAACGTTTCATCCCCCGCCGCCGTTCCCGTCGGTACTCCTGCCGCAGGCCGGTCAGCCCAGGTCGTGGAAGTACACGTGGAACTCCTCACGGACGAAGCCCTCTGCCTCGTAGAGCCCCTGCGCGACGGTGTTGTCGTACGCGGTCTCCAGCTGCACGCCGGACACCCCGGCCTCGCGGGCCCGGCGCAGCACCTCGCGCAGCAGCGCGCGGCCGGCCCCGGTGCGGCGGCCGGCCGGGGCGACGTAGAGGTCGTTGAGGACCCAGGCGGTCCGCAGGGAGAGGGAGGAGAACCCGCGGTAGACCTGCGCGAAGCCGACCGTGCCGGCCTCCGGGACATCGGCGAGCAGCACCAGCGACTCGTCCTTGGCGATCCGCTCCGCCAGGAAGGCGCGCGGGGCGTCCGGGTCCTCGATGTCCACCTCGTAGAAGTCGAGGTAGCCGCGGAACAGCACGGCCGCCGCGTCGACGTCCGCCTCGCCCGCCGTGCGGACCGAGACCGCGGAAGCGGAGTCCTCCGCCGGGGGCCGGCCGTCCTTCTGTGCTGCCTGACCGTTCATGTGCGTCTCCCTCGGGGGTGTTTCGCGCGCCGCGGACCGTGGTGGGTGGAGGGTGCCGAGCTGTCCGCGGCCCCCGGCGCCCTCGACTGCCTACGCTACGGCGGGAGTCGGCCGTGGCGAAGGACGGGCCGCACCCGCGACGGCGTGCCCCGGGACCGAAGTCCCGGGGTCCGCCGTGCACATGCGGGGCCGGCGGGGCCGGCGGGGCCGCTCAGGACGCCGGCTGGGCGGGGAGCGTGTAGATCCGGCCGGGGGTCACGATCTTGGTGATCGCCTCGCCGAACAGGGTGCTGGGCTCCTGGCCCTGGTACCCGATGTCCGTGTTGACCAGCACGACCAGCGTGGCCTTCGATTCCGGCAGGTAGAGGACCAGCGATCCGTAGCCCGGCAGTGAGCCGTTGTGCCCGATCCAGCCCTGGACGTTGAAGATGCCGAGGCCGTAGCCCGTGCCCGGGAGGGCGTCGACCACGTCGAGGCGCTGGGCCTGGGTGGCGGGGGTCAGCAGGGTCCCGGTCGCCAGGGTCTTCGCCCAGCTGCGCAGGTCGGGGAGGTCGGAGATCATCGCGCCGGCCGCCCAGCCCCAGGAGGGGTTCCAGCCGGTGGCGTCCTCGATCTTCCCGGAGGCCGTCTGGTTCGTGTAGCCGTGGGCGTGCGGACTGGGGAACTCCGGGCCCGTGGGGAACACCGTGTGCTTCAGCCCGGCGGGTTCGACGACCTCCCGGTCGATGAACCGGTCGAGGGGGACGCCGCTGACCTTCTCCACCACCAGCCCGAGCAGGATCAGGTTGGTGTTGCAGTAGTAGAACTTCGCGTTCGGCTCGAAGAGCACCGGGTGCTTGAAGGAGTAGGCGAGCAGCTCCTGCGGGGTGAAGGGCCGGTCCGGATTGCTGGTCAGCGCCTTGTAGAAGTCCTCGTCCGCCGAGTAGTTGAACAGGCCGCTGCGCATCCCGGCCAGCTCGCGCAGGGTGATCCGGTCGCCGTTCGGCACGCCGTCGATGTACGTGCCGATGGGATCGTCCAGGCCCACCTTCCCCTGGTCGACCAGCTCCAGCAGGGCGGTCACGGTGAAGGTCTTCGTCACGCTGCCGATCCGCATGTTCAGGTTCGGGGTCATGGGCGCGCCCGTGGCCTTGTCGGCGATGCCGAAGGAACGTACGTAGTCACCCTTGCCCGGGGCCGACACGGCCACGATGACGCCGGGGATCTTCGCCTCCGCCAGCACGTTCTTGATCGCGGCATCGAGTCGGCGGGTGACGGCGGGGGTCAGCTGCGCGAACCCGTCCGAGGCGGGTGCCGGGGTCGGCGCCGGGACCGTCGCGGCCGGCACGGGGGCCGCGGGCGCCGCCGCGTCCCGCGCGTACACCGCACCCGCCCCGGCACCCACGGACCCCGCCACGAGTACGGCCGCCGCCACGGCCACGGCGGCACTGCGCCGGCGTGTCGTCATGCCCGGCCTCCTCACCCCGCGAGCCAAGGAACCATCACTTCACGCTAGACCTGTGCACCCGGGCGGGCGACCGGAGCTGCTCGCGGCGAATTCGTCCAAAAATCTATTCTAGAAATATCTCCGGATCAGCCAGACTTCCCCCATGACCGGTCGTACCTCCGGCCCACGGCCGGAACCCGACGAGCAGCGACCCGCCGGCTTCGGCCCGCCGCCCGCCCCGTTCGCAGCCCCCGCCCCGCTCCCCCCGCCCGCACCTCCCGCACCACCTGCATCTCTCGCACCACCCGCACCGCGATCCGGCGGCCGACCGCGGCTGCCCCGGCCCGTGACCGCCGCCGGATCCGTCGCGGTGCTGCTCGCCGCCCTGCTCCTCATCGGCGGCGGCGCCTATCACCTCACGGTCCGCGGCGGCCCCGCGCAGCCCCTGGCCGGGCCCTCCGGCTCGCCCTCAATCGACCTGGGCGACGGCAAGGGCCCTGGTGGGGGACCCGACACCTACGACCCCAACGCCGGCATCCGGGCGGGCGAGGCCCGGGTCTGGGTGCGCGACAACCAGGCCGAGGTGGCCGGGGCGGGTGTCTCGCAGTACGGCCCCTGGCGGGTGGGCGACACCGTGGTCAGCGCGATCCCGAGCGGTTTCACCGGCTACGCGGCGGCCGACGGCCAGGAGAAGTGGAAACTCCCGCTCCAGACCCCGCTGTGCGGGGTCCCGCCGGCCCCGTCCGCGCAGGGCAAGCTCGTCGTGGGGGTGAAGGAGAGCACGTCGGAGAGCTCGCGCTGCACGCACCTCCAGCAGATCGACCTCACCACGGGGCGGGCGGGCTGGAAGATTCCGCTGCCGCCGGAGAACGACCACGACACCACGACGCAGTTCGAGCTGGCGATCAGCGGCGACACCGTGGTCGTCGCCCGGTCGGCCGTCATGAGCGGCTTCTCGGTCACCGACGGTCGCAAGCTCTTCGGCACGTCGAGCCCGAACGGCTGCTACCCGTCCGCCTTCGCCGGGGGCTCGCGGCTGATCGGCATCCGCCGCTGCCCCGACCCGGCCGACATCCACGCACGCGGACAGGAGATGGTCGAGGAGCTGGATCCGGCCACCGGTGGCGCGCGGTGGAGCTACAAGTACGCCCCGGACTGGACGGTCGGCCGGGTGCTCTCCGTCGACCCGCTGGTGATCGCCGCGCACCACAAGGACAAGAAGACCTGGAACCTCACGGCGTTCGCCGCCGACGGCACCGTCCGCTCACAGAGCACTCCGGCTTTCGGGGTCAGCGGCCGGTGCAACGGATTCGGCAACGGGAGCGGCTTCCAGGAGTGCTACGCCGCCGCGGCCGACGCCGACTCGCTCTACATCGGCGCGGGCAAGCCCGGCACCACCCTCGACACCGAGGTCACCGACCAGGTCGTCGCCGTCGACCTGAACACCGGCAAGGAGCGGTGGCGCACCGCCGAGCAGCCCAAGGGGCGCACCATGTGGCCGCTGGCGGTCGAGAACGGCAGGGTCCTCACGTACGTCACCCCCGGCAACAACGAGGCGGGGGCGGTCGTCTCCCTCGCCGCGGCCGACGGGGCCTCCCAGCCGGCCTTGCAGAGCCCGGCCGCGGCCCGCGGCGCCCAGGGCGTTTTCTACCCCCACGGCATCCGCATCACGTGGGCGGGCGGACGGCTGTTCCTGCTCAACGGCCGGGTCAACAGCCCGGAGCCGCGCAAGGCGAGCCGCGCGATCCTGTCCTTCGGCAAGTAGGGCAGGCAGGTACCAGGAGGGGCACCGTGCAGAACCCGTACCAACAGCCCAGTCACCCCGGCGGCCCGTACCGGCCGCCGCCCTTCGCGCCGCCGCAGGAGCCCGGCGGCGGCAGGCGCCGGATCGGCAGAGGACGGCTCGTCGCCGGGATCTGCGCCCTGACCGCCATGGCGGTCGCCGCCGCGGCGGCCGGCGTCGTACTCGGCGTCCGCGAGAACCGGGACCGCTCGGCGGCAGCCGCGGCGGCTTCGGCGGCGGACCCGACGAAGCCGCTCGTCGCGGGCTGGAAGACCGTGATCAACCCCACGCACGGCACCGCGTTCGACGTGCCGCCGGGGTGGGAGGTCCTGGAGCCCCAGGTCTTCAGCGGCTATGAGGACACCAAGGACAGGGAGAAGGTCCTCATCGGGCACACGGCCCCTGCCTTCTACAAGTCCCAGTGGTGCAGCATCGACGCGAACGGCGACGGCCAGGTCACGGACGTCCGGCTCGGCAACGTCGGCACCAAGGGCGCCGGTGGCGCCAAGGACCCCGCCGACATCGCCGTGAAGGAGGCGCCCACCTGGGTCTACGCCGCCTACACCCAGCCGGACAAGAGCGTGGTCACCGCGGACAAGCCGGTGGAGTACACCACCAAGGCGGGGGTCAGGGGGAGTTACGTCAAAGCGCGCTCCTCCGGCGCCCAGCGGCCCAACCGCTGCGCGGGCGACGGCCAGGCGGTCGTCTTCGGCTTCAAGAACTCCCGGGGCGACCTCGTCTCCTGGGACTTCTACGGCCGCACGGGCGTCCCGGGCGCCGTCGACGACGCCCTGATCATGCGCATCCTGAGCACGGTCCGGCTGGCCGGCGACCCGAAGGATCCCGGCCCCGGGCCGTGATCGCCCGCGGCCGCCCGCCCTCCGGGACCAGGGGCCGCGTCAGCCCTTCAGGAGCCGGGCCTCCGCCTCCTCGGCGAGGCCGTCCGCCAGGGTCGGCCCGCCCTCCGGGACCGATCGCTGCCAGGCCCAGGTGTCGGCGACCGTCTCGGCGACCGGGCGGCAGACGAGGCCCGTGGCATGGGCCCGGGAGACGTCTCCCGCGTGGATCGCGGCGTGGAAGTCCGTGCCGGGCGGGGCCCAGACGGGGAGGTCGGTCCACGGGGAGAGGTCCGCGGCGGCGATCGCCCCGGGGGAGATCCAGCGCAGTTCGGCGGCGGCTCCCGTGACGCGTACGCAGATGTCCAGGAGCTCACCGATGGTGGTGTGGCCGGGCTGCGAGACGAGGTTGTAGGGGCCGTGCAGGGACGACTCCAGCGCGTTCAGCAGCCACGTCGCCAGGTCGCGTACGTCGACGTACTGGAGCGGGGTGTCCCGGGGGCCGGGCGCCGCGATCTCGCCGCCCCGGGCGATGCGCGACAGCCACCACGGCAGGCGGCCCGCGTTCTCGCGCGGGCCCAGGATCAGGCCCGGCCGGACCAGCAGGGTGCGGTCCTCGCCGAACGCGCGCAGCACGGCCAGTTCCGCGCCCCGCTTGTCGGCCGCGAAGTCGGCCGCCTCCGCGTCCGGGTCGCCCTCGGCCAGCGGTCCGAACTCGTCCAGCCCCGCCGGCACCGGCCACGCGTACACCGAGCGGCTGGAGACGAAGGCGTGGCGCCCGGTGCGCCCGGCCAGCAGGGCGGCCGCGTCGCGCACCACGGTCGGGGCACCCGACCAGGTGTCGACGACGGCGTCCCACTCCCCCGTCGCGAGGGCGGCCAGACCGTCCTCGTGCGTACGGTCGCCGTGACGGACCCGCACGCCGGGCGGGGCCGGGTGCTCGCCCCGGTGGAAGACGGTCACGTCCCAGCCGCGGGCGACCGCGCCCTCGGCGACGGCGCGCCCCGCGAAGTCCGTTCCGCCCAGCAGCAACAGCCTCATCCTGGTCCCTCTCCGTGGAACTCGTCCGTCGTGTCGTACAGCGCGCGAACGCCGCCGGGGGCCGTGCGGGCCGCCGGCGGCGTTCGCGGAGGTGCCCGGTCAGCGGGCGGTGCGGTCCCGGTACGCCGCGAAGCGCTCGGCGATCTCCCGGGCCCGGCCCTCGGCCTCCGAGAGCTTCATCTCGGCGCAGTCGTAACCGAGTTCCTCCTTCATGATCGCCATGGCGGAGGGCTCGAAGACGACGGTGCCGTCCGCGCGGATCTCGCCGATGCCGTCGTGCAGCTGACCGGAGACGTTGATGGCGTGCGCCTGGTCCGCCGTCATGCCGTCGGGGAGCAGCGCACGGAACTTGCCGTTCTCGATCGCCACCGGGTAGCCGCCGAGCGCCCCGTCCGCCCCGGGCGCGTGGACCACCGCGTCGCGCCCGTCGGCGAGCGGCTCCAGCACGCTGAGCGCGGAGGACGCGGTCATCGTCTGGCCGGGCAGGCCGCCGGTACGGCGGTACGCGCCGGGCAGCCGGTTCAGGAGCTCCGCGACGTCCAGCTCGCCGGTGACGTCGCGCCCGTCGAGGCGGATGCCGAGGCCCATGCCGGCGGGGCCGCTGTTGCCGGTGCGGGACAGGCGGTGCGAGACGTAGTGGTGGGCCACCAGGCGCACCTCGACGTCGGCGGTGCTGCGGCCGAGCTCGTCGGCGGCCACGGCGGTGATGCCGGGGACGTTGTTGGCGACGTTGCCGATGCCGATGTCCGGGGAGAGGCCGATCGCGGTGAGCGCGGGGTGCACGGCGTCGGGGTAGGCGGCGTTGACGACCAGGGCCTGGGTGCCGGAGAGGCGCACGGCCTCCATGGCCTTCATCACCGGGACCAGGTGCATGGGCAGCCACGGGCCGTAGTTGGCGGCGTAGACCCGCTGGAAGGCGTCCTGCTGGAGGGTGGAGATGACCCACCAGGACTGGTAGCTGACGGCCAGGAAGATGATGTCGGGGTCGAAGGCGGATATCCGCTCGGCGGTGCGCGCCACGTCCGTGATGTCGGTCTGCGCGTGGCTGACCTCGTTGGTGTAGCCGCGCTGGACGCTGCAGAAGCGCGTCAGGTTGACCGCCTTCAGGACGGTCTCCTCGTCGCGGCCGACGAGCTGGACGTGGCGGGGGTTCGGGCTGTGCGCCAGCTCGTGGAAGACACGGCGGCCGATGTCGCCGGCACCCAGGACCATGATCTTGCGGGCGTTGTTCATGACGTACCTCCGAAGGGTGCGGCAGCGGCGAAGGGGGCGGCGACGGGCGCCATCAGGTGGGCGTCGCGGACGAGCCGGGGCAGCGAGCGCATGGACGGGAAGGTGAGGGCGCCCTCCCGGTGGGGCGGGGTGGCCGGGTCGGCGGTGTACTGAAGGACCCGCATCCCGGCGGCCACGGCGGCGTCCACGCCGACCGGGCTGTCCTCGACCACGACGCACTCGTCGGGCGTGACACCGCAGCTCTCGGCGGCCCAGCGGAACAGCTTCGGGTCGGGCTTCCAGGCGTCGGCGTCGTACGCCGAGAAGAGCCGGTCGCCGAAGTGGTGCAGGATCCGGGCCTTCTCCAGGCGGCTGCGCATGATGGCGAGCGGGCTGTTGGAGGCCACGCACATGCGGTCGCCGACGGCGGCGGCGAGCTGTTCGAGGGCGTACGCGACGCCGTCGATGGGCTCGATGCGGTCGCCGATCAGCTCCTCGCACCTGGCGCGGGCGATCACCATGGCGTCCTGCGGCGGGGCGTTGCCCGACAGGTCCGCCATCAGGTCGAAGCACTCCTGCATCTTCTTGCCGGAGAACAGCTCGTCCCGCTGGTCCTTGTCCAGCCGCAGGCCCATCATCTCGCCGACGTGGGCGATCCCGCCGTTCTCGGCGTCCTGCGTGTCGACGAGGACGCCGTCCAGGTCGAAGACGACGAACTCGGCTGCTCGTGCGGGGAACTCACTCATAGTCGATCCAGTCCACGCTCTCGATGGCGGCGACGGTCGCGGCCAGTTCCTCATGGGTGGCGGCGGAGCCGATGACGGCCGCCGTGTTGCCGCGCGCGCCGATCCGCCAGTCCACGTCGGCGCCGGGCTCGGCGAGGACGACGACCCGGTCGACGCGGGCGAGGCGGCGCAGCGCGGAGACGCCCCGGATGGCGCGCACCCGGCGGGCGCCGACGGGCGGCACGGTCAGGTAGTGGAAGGCGATCGGCCCGCCCTGCTTGACCTCGGGGGTCTCGTACGGGAGGCCGAGCGCGGCGGCGACCGCGACGTACGCCGGGTCGGAGGTGCCGGAGCGGACCGCGAGGTCGTCGACCCAGGCGCCGAGCCGGCCGTTGACCTCGATGACCCGGGGGCCGTCGGCGGTCAGTTTGATCTCGACGTCGGCGACGCCGTGGATGTTCAGGGCGCGCACCGCGCGGCAGGCGAGGTCGCGGACCTCGCGCTCCTCGGCCTCCGGCACGACGGAGAAGCCGCCGTAGCCGCCGCGTTCGCGGAACGGCTCGGCCAGGGCGAACTTGCTGGTGACGAACACCGGCCGGACGTCGTCGCCGTCGGCCACGCAGTCCACCGCGATGTAGTCGCCCCAGGGCGCCGGGGTGGGCCGCCCGACCAGGAGCTCCTCCAGCATCACGGCCGTCTCGGCGGGCCCGCCGTCGGAGCCGGTGAAGATCGCCGCGAGGGCGGCCCGGCACTCCTCGGGGGTGGCCACGGCCTGCGTGTTGCGGCTGGACGCGCCGATCACCGGCTTGATGATGGCCGGCAGCCCGACGTGGGCGATCGCCTCGTCCGCCTGGGCGGGGTCGGTCAGGGTGCGAAAGCGCACGCTGTCGACGCCGGCCTCGGCGAACCGCCGGCGCTGCAGGTCCTTGTGGGTGATGGCGTCGACGTCGGCCGGCCGGTGGTAGCGCAGGCCGAGCGCCTCCGCGAGCCGCACGGTGGGGGCGATCTGGAACTCGCTGAAGGTGATGATGCCCGCCGGGGCGAGCGCGCGCAGCGCCTCCTCGGTCTGTGCCTCGGTGTGGCCCGCGGTGTTCACCACGGTGCCGACCATCTCCAGGGTCGGGATCATCTCCTGGGCGTGCGCGGTGTCCGCGGTCACGAACACCAGGTCGCAGCCGGCCTGCCGGGCCGCCTCGGCGAGCCGGGTGGGTGCGAGGCTGCCGGCGTCGTAGACGACGAGCAGCACGGGGTTGGCGGGGGTCGCGGTCATGGGTCAGCCTCCGGCCGGGAACGCGCCGGTGCGGCGGGCGACGGTCAGGGCCCCCGCGAGCGACTCGACGGTCGAGTAGGTGAACAGGGTGCGCACCGGTATCTCCAGGCCGAACTCCTCCTGGAGCCGCAGCGCCACCCGGGTCGCGGTCAGCGAGTCGCCGCCGAGGTCGAAGAAGTCGTCCCCGGCGCCGACCTCGTCGGCGTACAGCGTCTCGGCCCACACCCGGGCCACGGCCCGCTCGGCAGGGGTGCGCGGGGCGATGAACTCGGCCTCCAGGCCGGTGCGTTCGCCGTCCGGAGCGGGCAGCGCCTTGCGGTCGGTCTTGCCGCTGGTGGTCAGCGGCATCCGGTCCAGGAAGACGTACGTACCGGGCACCATGTAGCCGGGCAGGGTGCGGCCGCACCAGTCGCGCAGCGCGCCGATGCCCGGCACCGGGCGGCCGGACACCGGGACGACGTACGCCACGAGCGTCTTCTCGCCGGGCACGTCCTCGCGGACGGTGACGGCGCAGGAGCCGACGTCCTCGTGGGCCAGCAGCGCGGCCTCGATCTCGCCGAGTTCGATGCGGAACCCGCGGACCTTGACCTGGTGGTCGAGGCGGCCGAGGAACTCCAGTTCGCCGCCGGGCAGCCACCGCACCAGGTCGCCGGTGCGGTAGACGCGGCCCGCGGCGAACGGGTTGCGGGTGAAGCGCTCGGCGGTCAGGTCGTCGCGGCCGAGGTAGCCGCGGGCCACGCCGGCGCCGCCGATGAGCAGTTCGCCGGGTACGCCGACGGGGACCGGGCGGTCCGCGTCGTCGACGACGTACAGCTCGGTGCCGGCGGTGGGGCGGCCGATGGGGACGGCGCCGGTGGCGCCGGCGATCTCGGCGACGGAGGCGTAGACGGTGGTCTCCGTCGGGCCGTAGCCGTTGAGGACCCGGGTGCCGGCGCGCAGCATCCGCGCGGCCAGTTCGGCGGGCAGGGCTTCTCCGGCGGCGAAGATCTCCAGGGCGCGCGGCCGGTCGCCGAGCGCGTCCAGGAGCGGGCGCAGCGCGGACGGCGTGGCCTGGACGAGGGTGACGGCGTGCCGGTCGATCAGCTCGGCGAGGGCGGGCGGGTTGTGGATCTGGTCCTGGTACGCGCCGATGATCCGGCCGCCGGTGATCAGCGGCAGGAACACCTCGACGCCCGCGATGTCGAAGGTGGCCGAGGTGGTGAACAGGACCCGCTCGTTCGCCGGTGCCGGGAAGGTCTCCCGCATGCCGCACAGCAGGTTGCGGAAGCCGCCGCGGGTGACGGCGACGCCCTTGGGGGTGCCGGTGGAGCCGGAGGTGTAGAGGACGTAGGCGAGGTGCCCGGGCCCGGCGGCCGTCGCCGGTTCCACGACGGGGGAAGCGGCGATCGCCGCCGCGTCGGTGTCGACCGCGACGAGCGTACGGGGCCCCGCGCCGTCGCCACCGGACAGCCGCCCGCGCAGCGACTCCTGGGTGACGACCACCGGCGCGGCCGTGTCCCGCAGGACGAACTCCAGGCGGTCGACCGGGTGCTGGGGGTCGAGCGGCACGTAGGCCGCACCCGACCGGAGCACGGCGAGCAGCGCCACGACCAGTTCGGGGCCGCGCTCCAGGCAGACCGCGACGGGCACGTCGGGGCCGGCGCCGAGGCCGCGCAGGTGGTGGGCGAGGCGGTCGGCGCGGGCGTCGAGCTCCCGGTAGGTGACCTCCTCGGTACCGAAGACGACCGCGACGGCGTCGGGGACGCGCCGGGCCTGCCCGGCGACCAGACCGGCCACGTCCACGGCCACGTCCGCGTCGGCGTCCGCGTCGGCGGCCTCGGGGAAGGCGGCGCGGCCGCGGCCCCAGCCGGTGAGCAGCAGCTCGCGCTCGGCGGCGCCGAGCGGATCGAGTCCGTCCAGCGCGATGCCGGGGGTTTCGGCGATCGCGGTGAGCAGGGTCAGGTAGCCGTCGGTGAACCGCTCCGCGCTCGCCGCGTCGAACAGCTCGGCGGCGAAGCCGACGCGCAGGCCGAGGCCGCCCCGGCCGGGGACCGGGTCGAGCGCCAGGGTCAGGTCGGGCGGGCAGACGCCCTCGGCCCGGTAGGCCGGCCCGTCCGTGAACAGGGCCTGGACGACGGGGTGGTGGCCGTCGGCTCCGGGTTCGAACGCGGCGGCCAGGCGGGCCACCGGCAGCGCGGCGGCCCGGCCGCGGGTCAGCGCGGCGTCGGTCCGGGCCACGAGCTCGGCGAAGGCCGGGCCCGCGGCCAGGTCGGCGCGTACGACGGCCAGGCCGCCGTCGGCGCCCGGGACGCCCACCGCGAGGTCGCGCTGCCGGGTCCACCGGCCGAGCAGCACCTGGTAGGCGGCGAGCAGCACGGCGGACAGCGGGGCGCCGTACTCGGCGGCCGCCTTGTCCAGCGCCTGCGCCGTGCCGGCCGGGACGGTGCGGGTGAGGTGGCCCAGGGCGCCGGTGCGCGCCGAGGGGCGCGGCCGGTCGGTGGCCGGCTCCAGCGGTTCCAGGCCCGCGAGTTCGGTTCGCCAGTACTCCAGCGCGTCGGTCATGACCCCTCCGTCGTGTCGAGGATCCGCGCCAGTGCCTTGCGGTCCGTCTTTCCGTTGTCGTTGAGCGGCAGCCCGCCCGGCAGGTGGGTGAGCGAGGCGGGCACCATGTGCAGCGGCAGCAGCTCGCGCAGCCAGGCGTCGAACCGCTCGGGGTCCACCTCGCGGCCCGCGTAGGCGCCGACGAGCTCGGTCTCGCCGTCCGGGCCGGGCAGCGCGAGCACCGCGGCGTCGATGACGTGCGGGTGGCGGTGCACGGCCGCCTCGACCTCGCCGAGCTCGATGCGGAAGCCGCGTACCTTGACCTGCTGGTCGAGGCGGCCCCAGTGCACGTAGAGCCCGTTCTCGCGCCGGACCCGGTCGCCGGTGCGGTACCAGTGGCGGTCGGTCAGCGCGGTGCTGCCGTCGTAGCCCGCGGCGGGGCCGGCGCCGGGCTCGTACGACACGAACCGCCCGGCGTTCTCGCGCGGGTCGAGGTAGCCGCCGAAGCGCTGCGGGCCGCGCACACACAGCTCGCCCTCGTCGGCCGCCAGGCCGTCCTCGTCGAGCAGCACCATCTCCATGCCGGGGAACGGGACGCCGATCGGCACGGTGCCGTTGGAGAACTCCGGCCAGTGCGTACTCGGCCCGGACAGAGCGTGGTTGGTGCAGCACACCGTCAGCTCGGTGGGCCCGTACACGTTGTGGATCACGGCGTTCGGGGCGACCGCGCGCCAGAGCGCGGCGTGCTGGGCGGTGACCGGCTCGGCGCCGAACATGCTGTGCCGGAGGTTCCCGGCGCGGCCCAGGGGCAGGTTGCCGAGCCGCTGGGCCTCCCGGATCACCGAGGGCACCGAGAACCAGTGGGTGAGCTCGCGTTCGACGATGAAGTCGACCGGCCGGTACAGGTCGGCGGCGAGCGGCACCACCAGGGTGGCGCCGCCGCCCCAGGTCGCGAACAGGTCGATGAGGCTCGCGTCGAAGGTCAGGCCGAAGGTCTGGGTGAGCCGCGCGCCCGGCGCGATCTCGTACCGCTCGATGGTGTGCGCGAGGAACAGCGAGGTGTTCCGGTGCCGGATCGGCACGCCCTTGGGCTGGCCGGTGGAACCGGACGTGAACAGCAGGTACGCCTCGCGGTCCGGGTCGTCCGGGACCGGCGGCAGCGACTGCTCCGGCACCTCGGCCGCCGCCGCGGACACCCGCTCGTCCTCGTCGAGTCCGAGGACGGTCGGCCGGTGGCGCTCGGGCAGCCGGGTGAACAGGCCGGCGGACCGGGTGTCCACGAGAGCCACCTGCACACCGGCCCGCTGGGCGATGTCGAGGTTGCGCTGCGCGGGGTAGTCGGGGTTGAGCGGGACGACGCTCGCGCCGAGCCGCTGGATCGCCAGGTAGCCGGCGTACGCGGCGACCGAGCGGGTGGCGGCGAGCGCCACCCGGGTGGGCAGCGAGCCGTGCTTGGCGGCGATGCGGTCGGCGAGGGTGAGCGCGAGGGCGCGCACCTCGCCGTAGGTCAGTACCTCGTCGCCGATCTCCAGGGCGGGCAGGCCGGGGTGACGCAGGGCCGATTCCTCGAACCACTGGTAGAGCGTGCGCTGTTGCCGGTCGTTCATCGCTTCCTCGGTATCGGTGTGCTGGTCTGGCGGGTGCGGCCGCGGGCGCGCATGGCCTCGGCGCGGGCCTGGGCCCGGCTCTGCCCGCGCTCCCCGGCGGCCGACGGGGCGTCCGTGGCGGGGGCGCCGCCCAGGAAGGCGGCCATCGCCTGGACGGTGGAGTGCCGGAACAGGTCCACGACGTCGACCTCCCGCTCCAGTGCGCTGCGCAGCCGGTCGCGCAGCCGGATCAGGAGCAGCGAGTTGCCGCCGACGTCGAAGAAGTTCTCCGACGCTCCGACCGGCCGGCCCAGCACCTGCTCCCAG
The DNA here is from genome assembly GCF_042894785.1 of Streptomyces sp. NPDC001502. Classification (NCBI taxonomy): domain Bacteria; kingdom Bacillati; phylum Actinomycetota; class Actinomycetes; order Kitasatosporales; family Streptomycetaceae; genus Streptomyces; species Streptomyces sp. NPDC001502. The sequence goes on along the minus strand of NZ_JBIAVW010000001.1, from coordinate 435,200 downwards.
GCCGCGGCGACGGTCCGCTCGGCGTCGCTCGCCGGCTGCGCGTCGGCTCCGTCGGCCGGCTGCCCGGCCCCGGCGGCGGCCGCCTCGGCGAGCAGCTTGGCGATCGCCTCCCGGTCGGGGCGCCCGCCCGGCAGCAGCGGCAGCCGGTCGGCCAGGTGCAGCCGGGCGGGCAGCAGGTGGCCGGGCAGCAGGTCCCGCAGGTGGGTACGGAGTGCGTCGACGGTGAGGTCCGCGCCCGGCCGGGCCGCCACGGCCGCCGCGAGGGAGCCGTCCGCCGGGTCGGTCAGGACCTGCGCCCGGACGACACCGGGGTGCGCGAGCAGCGCGGCCTCGACGTCGAGGGCGGCCACGCGGACGCCCCGCACCAGGGCGTGGTCGCCGGACCGGCCGGCGAGGACGATCCGCCCGTCGGGGAGCCGGCGGGCCAGGTCGCCGGTGGCGAACAGGCGTGCGCCGGGCTCCCCGCCGAACGGGTCGGGCAGGAACCCTTCGGCGGTGGCGCGCGCCCGGTCCAGGTAGCCGCGGGTGACGGCCGGGCCGCCGATGTGCAGTTCGCCGACCGCGCCGGTCGCCGCGATCGCACCGCGCGCGTCCAGGACGTACGCCGTGGCGCCGGCCGGCAGCCCCAGCGGCAGGGGGCCGTAGCCCGCCCCCTCCGGGGACCGCGCCGGGCCCGCGAGCGCGGGGCCGGCCGTCTCGGCGCACATGTACAGCTGGTGCACGTCCGTGGCCCCGGCGGCCAGCGCGGCCGCGAGGGTGCCGGGGAACAGGGGCTCGCCCGTGGTGAGTACGGGGACCCGCGCGCCGCCGGTGAGCAGCCCCGCGAGCTCGGCGGGGGCCGCGAGCACGGTGGCCGCGTCGCCGCCGGTGGGGACGACCGCGCGGCCGCCCCGGGTCAGCGGGCCGAACAGCTCCAGGAACGCGGCCGGCGAGTCCGGGGCCGCCAGCAGGGCGACCGCGTCGAAGGCGGGCGCGGGCAGCTCGCGGTGGGCCCAGCGCAGCCGGGACACCAGGTTGCGGTGCTCGGCGACGACCGCGCGCGGCTCGCCGGTGACGCCGGCCGTGCGCAGCACCCAGGCGGCGCCCCGCGCGGTGACCCCTGGGGCCTGCGGCGCCGCCCCGTCCTCGCCGGCGGCGTCCTCCGGGTCGAGCACGTCGACCCGGGTGTGGTCGAACAGGGCGCCGGAGTACGGGTCGGCGAGGACCGTCCGCAGTCCCTCGTCGTCCACGGCGAGCCGCAGCAGGAACGCGGGCAGCTCCGGGTCGAGCGGTACGCACGTGCCGCCCGCCCTGACCACCCCGAGCTGGGCCGCGGCCAGCGCGAAGGACTTCGGGACGCACACCCCGACGGGGGTCTCGGGGCCGGCCCCGAGCGCCCGCAGGCGCGCCGCCACCCGGTCGGCCGCGCGGTCGAGTTCGCGGTACGTCCAGGTGCGCGCCCCCGCGGCCACCGCGACCGCGTCGGGGGTGCGGGCGATCTGCTCGGCGACCAGCCCGTGCAGGGTGGCCGCGTCCTCGTACGCCGCCACGGGCGCCGGGGCCTCGGTGCGCAGCAGCGCGGAGACACGGGACTTCGGGTCCGCGCCGATGCGTTCCAGGACGGTGCGCAGCCGGTCGAGCAGCAGCCGGGCGGTGGCCTCGTCGAAGAGGTCGGTGCGGTAGTCCGCGAGGGCCAGCAGGCCGTCCCCGGTCTCCACGGTGTCGATCGCCAGATCGGTCTTCATGGTGGGCAGGCGCAGCTCGGCCGCGCCGAACCGGGAGCCGGCCGCCTCGTGGACGGGCGCGGCCGGCGCGTGCGTGTACATGACCTGGTAGAGCGGGTGGTAGCTCGGGTCGCGGGCGAGCCCGAGCCGGTCCATGACCTCGTCGACGAGCAGGTCGGGGTGGTCGAGGGCGTCGAGGAGGTCCCCGCGCACCCGGCCGACCAGGTCGGTGAACTCCGGGTCGCCGGCAAGCTCTCCGCGCAGGACGACGGGCCGGGTGAGGTAGCCGATGACGCCGGCGCTCTCGGTGGTGTCGCGGCCGGAGACGGCCATGCCGGTCAGCACGTCGGTGCCGCCGTACTGGCTGAGCACCACGTCCACCGCGGCCTTGAGCACCATGAACAGGCTGGCGCGCTTGGTGCGGGCCAGCCGGCGCAGCGGCTCCACGACCGGCTCGGGTACGAGAGTGGTGACCCGGGCCCCGGCGTGCCCGGCCCGCGCCCGGCGGGGCCCGGCGAGCGGCAGTTCGAGGAGTTCGGGGGCGCCGGCCAGGCGCTGCGTCCAGTAGGCGAGCCGTTCGGGCCTGGCCGCCTCGTCCAGCGCGGTGCGTGCGGCGAGGAACTCCCCGTACCCGACGGCGGGACGGGGCAGCGGGTCGGCGAGGCCGCCCGCGAACGCCCCGTACAGGGCGACGAGTTCCGCGGTGAACAGTTCCAGCGAGGCACCGTCGAACACGATGTGGTGGACGCCGACGAGGAGCTGGTGCCGCGTCTCGGACAGGCGCAGCAGCTCGGCCCGCAGCAGCGGCCCGCCGTCGAGGTCGAAGGGCGTGCGGGCGAAGGCGTCCGCGCGGCCGGCCGCCTCCTCCCGCGTCACGTCGACACGGTCGAGGGCGAGGGGACCGGGCGCCCCGATCCGCTGTACGGGCTCGCCGTCGGCGTCCCGCTCGATGCGCACCCGCAGCGCGTCGTGCCGCTGGACGAGGGCGTCCAGGGCGCGCTGCAGGGCGTCGCCGTCGAGCGGGCCCTCGATGGTGACGGCGAAGGGGATGCTGAAGAACGGGTCGCCGGGCCGGAGCTGGCCCAGGGCCCACAGCCGCCGCTGGGCGGGGGTCAGGGGAAGCGCGGGCAGGTCAAGCGTGCTCATGCGACGGCCTCCGGTTCCGGGGTGCCCGCCCGGTCCCCGCGGCCGCCGCGCAGCCGGGGGACGAGCAGGACGAGGGCCGCGACGACGAGGACGCCGCCGGCCACGACGATGGAGTCGGCGATGCCGACGAGTCCGGCGAGCAGGCCGCCGACGACCACGCCGAGGACGGTGAAGTTGACCATCAGGGCGTTGAGCAGGCCGACGCCGCGGCCGCGCAGCTCCTCGGGCAGGTCGCTGAGGAGCGTGTTGGCGACCGGCACCTGGAAGAGCCCCGAGCCGAGACCGGCCAGGACGCACCAGAGCAGGACGACGGTCAGACCGAGTGCGCCCTGGTCGGTGGCCTCCCATGCCGCGCCCGTGGGGGCGAGCAGCAGCAGGGAGGCGCCGAAGAGCACGATCGACCCGATGAGCAGCCCCCGGTCGGAGAACCGGCGCACCAGCGGCGGACCGGTGAGCGCGCCGATCACGCAGCCCGCGCCGAAGCCGGCCTGCGCCAGCCCGTACTCGAAGGCCGGCAGCTCGAAGACGCTCAGGAGCTGGGAGTTGAGGTTGGTGGTGAACAGGCCGAGGACCAGCATCACCGGGACCATGACGATCGCCAGGAAGCGCAGCGAGGGCACGGCGAGCACACCGGAGATGCCGGTCCGCAGCGACTGCCAGTACCCCTCGCGGCCGCTGGCGGCGCCCCGCACGGGCACCTCCCGCAGCACCGCCATGCTGGCGAGCAGCACCGCCGAGAGCACGAACGTCACCGCGTCGAACACGAAGACCGTGGTGACGCTGCCGAAGGCGATGAGCAGCCCGCCGAGCGCCGGGCCCACCAGGTTGAGGGTGTGGTTGGTGGACTGGAAGAGGGCGACCGCCGTGGGGATGCTGTGCCCGCGCACGATCAGCGGGATCGCGGTGATGCGGGCCGTCTCGAAGAAGGCCTTGGCGATGCCGCTGAGCAGGATGAGCACGAGCAGCAGCAGCGGCGAGTCCCGTACGACGATCATCGCGAGCACCAGGGCGACGCGGACCAGGTCCGAGCCGACCATGAGCAGCCGGGCCGGCAGCCGGTCGGCCAGCGGTCCCACGAACGCGCCGAGCACGCCGAAGGGCAGCAGCTGCGCGATGACGACCAGGGACACGTACAGGACCGGGTCGTCGGTCTCGGTGGCCACCACGTAGATCAGGGTGATCTTGGTGATGGCGTCACCGAGGAAGGAGGCGACGACGGCCAGCCAGTACCGGATGTAGGTCCGGTCCTTCAGCAGCTCAAGCATGGTCTCCCTCACCGTTCCCGGCAGCGCCGTTCAGTACCTCGTTGAGGACTTCGGCGACGCCCTCGATGTGGGGGTGGCGCATCATCGTGTAGTGGTTGCCGCCGACCGTGCGGACGTCGAAGTGCTGCCCGGTGAGCTCGTTCCAGGAGGTGGCGAGGTCCCACTCCTCCTCGTCGGCGCGGATCAGCGTGACCTTGCCCCGGACGGGGCCGGGCCGGAAGTTCCACACCAGGCGCAGGTTGGCGACCCACAGCTCGTAGATGTCGCGGATCTGCTCGCGTCCGGCGTCCGGCGGCAGGTAGTCGCACTCGCGGGCGATGCCGAGCAGGTAGTCGAGGTGCGCGTCCTCGTCCATGGTCTGCAGTTCGGCGAGCGGCTTGAGGCGCCGGCCGTAGTCCCACTGCAGGTTGGCGGCGATGGCCTCGACGATCTCGGCCGGGTCCGGCTCGGAGCCGGCCGGTACGACGGCGGGCGCGTGCGCGTCCATCATGACCACCGACACCTCGGCGCCGCTCTTCTCCAGCTCCCCGGCGACGGCGAAGGCGTTGGCCCCGCCGTAGCACCAGCCGGCCACCGTGTAGGGGCCCTCGGGCTGGGTCTCGCGGATCAGCGCGGCGTACTGGGCGGCGCGGTCGCCGAAGCCGGTGAACGGCAGCTCGCCGTCGACGGGCGGCGGCGAGGCCAGCGCGTACAGCGGGCGCCCGGCGGGCTCGACGAGCGCGGCGAACGGCATGTAACAGACGACCTCGCTGCCGGCCGGGTGGGCGAAGAACACCGGGGAGCCGGTGCCGTCGCCGGAGCCGAGCTCGACCAGGTGCACCCCGGTCTCGTCCTGGTAGCCCTCGCGCAGCATCCGGGCGAACCGCTCGACGGTGGCGCCACGGAAGATCGCCGCCATCGGGAGCTGCTGCCCGAACCGCTTCTCGATCTCCGCCATCAGGCGCAGCACGAGCAGCGAGTGGCCGCCCAGGTCGAAGAACCGGTCGTGCAGGCCGATCGGGGAGACCCCGAGGACCTCCTCCCAGATGTGCGCGACCTCCAGCTCGACGGCGTCGCGCGGGGGCACGTAGCTCGCCGCGTCGCGCGGGGCGGCGGGGGCGGGCAGCGCCCGGCGGTCGATCTTCCCGCTGGTGTTCAGCGGGAAGGTCTCCAGGCGGACGATCGCGGCGGGGACCATGTAGTCGGGCAGGAAGCCGCGCAGGTGCTCGCGCAGCTCCTCGGCGGTCAGCGTCTCGTCGGCGGACTCGACGTACCCGGTGAGCCGCTTGTCGCCGGGGCGGTCCTCGCGGACCAGGGCGACCGCGCGGCGCACCGCCGGGTGCTCCTCCAGCCGGGCCTCGATCTCGCCCAGCTCGATGCGGAAGCCGCGCAGCTTGACCTGGCCGTCGTCGCGGCCGAGGAAGACGAGCGTGCCGTCCTCGCGCAGCCGCGCCTTGTCGCCGGTGAAGTAGAGGCGGGCACCGGGGCGGCCGCCGAACGGGTCGGGCACGAACCGCTCGGCGGTCAGGCCGGGCCGGCCGCGGTAGCCGCGGGCGACGCCGGTGCCGCCCAGGTACAGGTCACCGGGCATGCCGACGGGGACCGGGGCGAGCCGGTCGTCCAGGACGTACACCTGGGTGTTGTCGAGCGGCCGGCCGATGGAGATCTGCTCGGTGCCGCTGTCCAGGCGCTGGAACGTGGACCAGATGGTGGTCTCGGTGGGGCCGTACACGTTCCAGGTGCGGCCGGGCTCGCGGACCAGCTGTTCGGCCAGGGCGGGCGGCAGGGCCTCGCCGCCGACCAGGACGCGCAGCGAGCCGTCGTTGTGCCAGCCCGCCTCCACCAGCAGGTGCCAGGTGGCGGGGGTGGCCTGCATGACGGTGGCGCCGGTCTCGGCGAGCAGCTCGGCGAGCCGCCGGCCGTCGACGGCCTGCTCCTTGGTGACGACGTGCACCCGGGCCCCGCTGATCAGCGGGGCGTACAGCTCCAGGCCCGCGATGTCGAAGGTGACGGGGGTGACGGCGGCGAGCGTGTCGCCGGGGGCGAGCCCGGTCTCGCGGGCCATCGAGAGGAGCAGGTTGACCAGGTTGCGGTGGGTCACCTCGACGCCCTTGGGGCGGCCGGTGGAACCCGAGGTGAAGATGACGTACGCGAGCCGGTCCTCGCCCGAGGCGGGCTTCGCCGGGACGGCGGGCGCGGCGGCGATCGCCTCCGCGTCGGTGTCCAGGCGGATCCGCTCGCCGGGGCATTCGGCGAGCGCGCCGAGCAGAGCCTCCCGCGTGAGCAGGAAGCCGGTGCCGGCGTCGCCGGTCATGTCGGCGAGGCGCTGCGCCGGGTAGGCGGCGTCGAGCGGGAGGTAGGCACCGCCCGACATGATCACGCCGAGCAGGGCGACGACGAGGTCCACCGAGCGGTCCAGGCAGACGCCGACGACGGTCTCGGGGACCACGCCGCGCGCCTGCAGGTGGGACGCCAGCCGGCCGGAGCGGTCCAGGAGTTCGCCGTACGTCAGCCGCTCGTCGCCGCAGGAGACGGCGACCGCGTCGGGGGTGGCGGCGGCCTGGCGGCGCACCAGGTCGTCCAGGCCGAGGCCCGGCTCGCGCGCGGCCTCGGTGCTGTTCCACTCGACGAGCAGGGTGTGCGCCTCGTCGGCGTCGACCAGGGACAGGTCCTGGACGGTGCGTCCCGCGTCCTCGGTCATCTGCTCCAGGAGGCGCACGACCTGGCGGGCCATCCGCGCCATCGTGCTCTCGTCGAACAGGTCGGTGTTGTACTCGAACAGGCCGTGGAGGTGGTCGGCGGCGAGCTGCGGGTCGTCGAGGAACCCGAGGAACACGTCGTCCTTGGCGGTGGCGTTGTCGAGCATCAGCTCCTCGACGCGCAGCCCGGCCATCGGCGGCGGGTCCTCGTGGACGAAGTCCACCAGGATGAAGGAGGCCTGGTAGATCGGGGTACGGCTGGGATCGCGGGGGATGTCGAGCTCGTCCAGCAGGGTGCCGAACGGGATGTCGAAGTGGTCGAAGGCGCCCAGCATCGTGGAGCGGGTCGCCTGGAGCAGCTCGCGCACCGTCATCGCGGGCGAGACGGTGGTGCGCAGCGGCAGCATCGTGAGGAAGTAGCCGATCATCGGCTCGGTCTCGGGCCTGCCGCGGGTCGAGGAGGTGGTGCCGACGACGATGTCCTGCTGGCCGGTGAGCCGGTGCAGCAGCGTCTTCCAGGCGGCGAGCAGCACGATGTTGATCGTGACGTCCTCGCGCTTGGCGAGGTCGCGGATCGCCTGGGTCAGCTCCGGGGTGAGCGGGAACTGGTAGCGGGCGCCGTTGGAGGTCATGACCGGCGGGCGCGGCCGGTCGGTGGGCAGCTCCAGGACCAGCTCGGCGCCTTCGAGCTTCTGCTTCCAGTACGGCAGGTGCTTGTGCCGGACCTCCTCGCGCAGCCACTGCGGCTGCCACTCGGAGTAGTCCGCGTAGTGCACCTCGACGGGCGGGAGTCCGGGCTCGCGGCCCGTCGCGAACGCCGTGTAGAACTCGGCGAACTCGGCGTTGAAGATGCCCATCGAGCCGCGGTCCCAGACCAGGTGGTCGACGGTGCCGACGAGGACGTGCCGGTCGTCGGCGACCCGCAGCACCGCGATGCGCAGCAGCGGTCCCTTGACCAGGTCGAAGGGGGCGCGCATCTCCTCGGTGGCCAGGCGCGTCAGCTCCGCCTCGCGCCGCTCCTGCGGTACGGAGCGCAGGTCGACGTGGCGGACCGGCACCTCCATGGCCGGGTGGACGACCTGGACGGGAGTGTGGCCGTCCTGCTCGAAGGTGGTGCGCATCGCCTCGTGGCGGTCCACGAAGGCGTCGGTGGCGCGCTGGAGCGCGTCCCGGTCCAGCTCTCCGTGCAGCTTCGAGGCGAAGTACACGTTGTAGAGCGGGTCTTCGGCGTCGAACTGGTGGATCAGCCAGATGCGCTCCTGGTCCACCGTGAGCGGCACCCGGTCGCCGCCCGTGCGCCGGGGGATGGGGCCGGCCGTCGCGGGCGTCCGGGCGCGCTCGCGCATCTTCTTGTCCAGGAGGGCCCGCTGGGCGGGGGTGAGGCCGGCCAGCCGGTTGGCGAGTTCGGTCACGACTGGTCTCCTTCGGCGGCGGCCTCGGAAGCCTCGGCGGCCCGGTACCGGTTCTTGAGTTCGGTGAGGTGTTCCAGGCCCTTGACGACCTGGCCCGGCGCGAGGCCGAAGTCGACCAGGCAGGCCACCTCGTCCACGCCGATGTCGACCAGGTCCTCGATCAGGGACTCGCACTTGTCGGGCGTGCCGAGGAGCGCGAGCGTGTCGAAGTACCGCTCGAAGGTGGCGTTCAGCATCACGTCACGCTCGGCCTCGGAGAGCTTGGAGTACTCGCTCCCGAAGCTGTCCTGCTGCGCGAGGAAGGTCTTGAGGTAGCCGGTCAGCGGCTCCCGCACGATCTCCCGGGCGCTCTCGTCGTCGGAGTCCAGGAACGTGTGCACCATCGCGGTGACCTTGGCGCGGGACGGGTCGTGCCCGGCTCCGACGAGCGCCTCCCGGTAGGCGGCGATCTTGTCCTTGAGGTCGGCGGGCCGCTGCGCGACGAGACCGGTCAGCAGGTACGCACCGGCCTCACCGGCCTTGACGAACGTCTCGGGGCTGCCCTGCGCCGACACCCACACGGGGAGCTCGGGCTGGATCGGGCGCGGCAGGGTGCGCACCGACTGGAGCGAGCCGTCGGCGCGCGGCAGTTCGACGCTCTCCCCGGCCCACAGCCGCTGGATCGTCTCGATCGCCTCGAACATCTCCTCCTTGCGGCGCGGGTAGCGCTGCTGCCCGTCGCCGGGGGCCAGGAGGAAGTCGTCGGGGTGCCAGCCGGAGGCCGCGGAGATCGCGGCCCGCCCGCCGGACAGGTTGTCGACGACCGCCCACTCCTCGGCGACCCGCACCGGGTGGTGCAGCGGCAGGACGCAGCTGCCCGCCCGGATCTGGATCGACTGCGTCTGTACGGCGATGGCCGCGGCCAGGACCGACGGGTTGGGGTAGAGCCCGCCGAAGTCCACGAAGTGCCGCTCGGGCACCCAGATCCCGGCGAAGCCGTTGGCGTCGGCGAACCGGGCGCTCTCCATGAGGAGGTCGTACTTCCCCGGGCCGGCGGCGGTGCCGTCGCCGGAGAAGAAGAACAGGCTGAACTCCATGGTGCTGCCGGGGCGCCGGGTGCGGCGCGGCGCGGCGGCCTGCCGGGCGCCGGCCCGCTCCCCCGCGTCCACGGTGGCGGGCGCCTTAAGGCCGCGCTCGCGCATCGCGCGCAGCAGGACCTCGCGCTGGTCCGGGCTCAGCGAGGCGAGCCGCTCCTGGAGCATGCGGGCCTGCGCCGCCTCGGCGCCGGTGGTCGTGTTCTCGTCAGCCATGGTCAGCTGTCACCCTTCAGCTTGTGCTCGGCCTCGGCGGCGGAGAGGGCTTCGACCTCGCGCAGCATCGCCTCGAACTCGTCCAGACCGATGGACTCGGCCTGGTGGGCGCGGATCGCCGCCGCGAGCCCCGGTACGGTCGGCGCCTCGAAGACGGCGCTCATCGGGAAGTCACCGTGCGCCTGGCGCAGCCGGCCCACGATCTGGATGGCGAACAGCGAGTTCCCGCCCAGGTCGTAGAAGTCGTCGTCCGGGCCGATCGGGGAGGCGCCGAGCATCTCCTGCCACACCCGGGCCACCGACTGGGCCAGTTCGTCGTCCGGCCACACGGTGGCGGGGTCCCAGTCGCTCTCCTCGCCCCGGCCGCTGCCGAGCGCGTTGGTGAAGGAGGCCGCGGTCATGCCCTGCTGATCGGCCAGGACGTCCTGGAAGTCGGCCCGGGACACCACCAGCTGGGGCAGGCCCGCGAAGAGCGCGGCACGGGCCAGCGACAGACCGTCGGCGACGGGGATGCCCTGGCTCACGCGCAGCCGCTCGTACAGCTCGCGCACCTCGGGCAGTCCGGCCATCTGCAGCTCGAACCAGTCGTCCCACTCCCACTGCGACCAGTCGAGGGTGACGGTGTTGCGTCCCAGGGCGGAGCCCGCGGCGGCGAAGGCGTCCAGGAAGGCGGCGGCCGCGCAGTTGTCGGCCTGGCCGAAGCCGCCGACGATGCCGGTGGTGGCCGAACCCGAGAGGAAGAAGTCCAGCCCGTCGTCGGAGAGCAGCTCTTCGAGCAGCAGCGTGGAGCGCACCCGCGCTCCCAGCACGGCCTCGAAGTCCTCCCGCGACTTCAGCGCGACGAGTCCGGTGCCGCGGGCGTCCGCGCAGTGCACTACGCCGTCGACAGCGCCCAGCACGGAGCGGGCCTCCTCGACGAGCAGCCGGGCCTGCTCCGGGTCGGCCAGGTCCGCCGCCCGGTAGGTGACGGCACCGGGACGGGCGGCGCGCAGCGCGGCGATCCGCTCGGCGCGGGCCCGCTCGGCCCCCGCGGGCAGCGCGGCCCACTCGCTCTCGGCCGGGAACCGCGGGTCCCCGACGAGCACCAGGCGGGCGCCCGCCCCGGCGAGCTGCTCGGCGAAGCCCAGCCCGGCCTCGCCGGACACGCCGGTGACCAGGTAGCCGGCGTCGGCCCGCCAGGCCCGCTCGACGGGTACGGCCGCCGGCTCGACCGGCGCGAAGGCGCGGCCCAGCCGCTGGGTGCCCCGGTAGGCGACGAGGGTCTCGGTGCCGGGACCGGCCAGTTCGGCGGTGAGCTGCCGGGTGAGACGCGTCCGCGCGGCGGTGTCCGCCGGGGGCAGCACGTCGATGCTCCGGCACGTCAGCCAGGTGTACTCCTGCGGCAGGACGGTGACCGCCCCGTAGAGCGCGGCCCGCTCGGGGCGGGTCACGTCCGAGCCGTACGCGTCCTGCAGCCGGTCGGTGAGGACGTCGACGCGCACCGGGGTGGCGACGCCGCTCTCGCCGAGGGCCTGCGCCAGCGCGACCAGGCTGTGGAAGCCGGTGGCCACGCCGTCGGCGTAGCGGTCCGCGGCCGTGGCCGGAGCCGAACCGTCCGGCCCGGTGACGGCCCAGGCGTGCAGGATCCGGTCCGGGGCCGACCCGTCCTGCCGCAGCTCCGCCAGGACCCGGCCCAGGTGCCCGGCGTCCGCCGGGTCGGCGTCGAAGCCGCGCTCGGAGGTACGGGCGTACGCCGCCGCCTTGCGCACGGTGGTGACGCTGTCGCCGCGCTCGCGCAGGGCGGCGGCCAGGTCGTCGGCCAGGCCGCGCTCGTCGGCCAGCACCAGCCAGGTGCCCGGTCCGGCCGGCTCCGGGGCGGCGGCCAGCGGCGCGCGGTGCCAGACCGGCGCGTACGTCCAGCGCGCGCTGTCGGTGCGGACGCTCGTGGCCTTGGCCGGCTTGGGCAGCAGGAAGCTGCGGCCCTGGAAGGGGTAGGCGGGCAGCGGCACCCGGCGGCGCGCGCCGCCCTCGTGCAGGGCGCTCCAGTCGACGCCGACGCCGTGGCGCCACAGCTCGGCCAGGCCCTCGCGGACCGCGCGGTGCTCGGCGGGCGCCTCGGCGCCGGCGCGCGGCTTGCGCAGCAGGGTGACGACGGGGCCCGGCTCCGGGTGGGTCTTGACGAGCCCGCCGAGCTGGCTGCCGGGGCCGGCCTCGACGAACACGGCGGGGCCGCGCTGGGCGAGGGCGGCGATGCCGTCGGAGAACCGGACGGGCCGGCGGGTGTGGGCGACCCAGTACGCCGGGTCGGTGGCCTGCTCGTCCGTGATCCAGGTACCGGTGACGTTGGACAGGAAGGGGATCTTCGGCGCGTTCAGCGTGACCGAGCGCAGCACCTCCTCCAGGCCGGGCAGGGCGGACTCGACCAGCGCGGTGTGGAAGGCGTGCGAGGTCTCCAGCTCGCGGACGGAGGCGCCCTGGGCCTCCAGGACCCGGCGGGCCCCGGCGACCTCCTCGGGCGTGCCGGCGACCACGCAGGAGCCGGGCGCGTTGACCGCGGCGATCGTCGCGCGGCCCTCCAGCGCCCGGGTGAGCGCCTCCTCGTCGAGGAGCACCGACAGCATCCGGCCGGGCGCGAGGTCCTGCATCAGCCGGGCGCGGCGGGCGACCACGCGCAGGATGTCCTCCAGGCTGAACACCCCCGCCAGGCAGGCCGATACGTACTCGCCCAGGCTGTGGCCGGTCATGGCGGACGGCTCGACGCCCCAGGAGAGCAGCAGCTGCGCGGTGGCGTAGTCGACGCAGAAGACGGTGGGCTGGGTGTAGAGGGTCTGCCGCAGCCGCTCGCGGGTCTCCTCGCCGTCGGCGGCGAACGCCACGTCCCGGACGTCCCAGCCGAGCTGGGGCAGCAGAAGCTCGGCACACCGGTCGAGGGCCGCCCGGAAGACGGGCTCGGTGCGGTACAGGTCCGCGCCCATGCCCGGGTACTGGGCACCCTGGCCGGGGAAGAGGAACACCACCTCGGGCGTCCCCTCGCCCCGCCCGGCGGCCACGGCGGGCCGGTCCTGGCGCAGCGCGGCGGCGGCGCCCTCCCGGCTGTCGGCCACCACGGCGCGGCGGCAGGAGAGTTCGGTGCGGCCCGACTGCAGGGTGTGGGCGGCGTCCGCGAGGGCCGCGCCGCTCCCGGTGAGCGCGTCCGCGAGGCGCTCCGCGGCGGCGTCGAGGGCTTCGGGGGTGCGGGCCGACAGGGGCAGGACCTGCCAGTCGCCGTCCGTGCCGGGTTCCGCGGCGACGGCGGGGGCCGCTTCCAGGACCACGTGGGCGTTGGTGCCGCCGATGCCGAAGGCGCTCACCCCGGCGCGCGGCGGGGTCGCGGTCCGCGGCCAGGGGGTGCCCTCGCCGGTGACCACGAACGGGCCCTTGTCGAGGGCGAGCCGCGGGTTGGGGGCGCGGAAGTGCGCGGTCGGCGGGATGAAGCGGTGCTCCAGGGCGAGCGCGGCCTTGATCAGGCCGGCCACGCCGGCGGCCGCGTCGAGGTGGCCGATGTTGGACTTCACCGAGCCCAGGTGGACGGAGCCGGCGGCCGCGTCGGGACCGAACGCCTCGGTGAGCGCCTGCACCTCGATGGGGTCGCCGAGCGGGGTGGCGGTGCCGTGCGCCTCGACGTACTGGACGGTGCCGGGCTCCACGCCCGCGACGGCCAGCGCCTCGGCGATGACCTCGGCCTGGCCGTGCGGGGACGGCGCGGTGAAGCCGATCTTGGCGGCGCCGTCGTTGTTGACGGCCGAGCCGCGGATCACGGCGTGGATGTGGTCGCCGTCGGCGACCGCGTCCTCCAGGCGCTTGAGGACGACCAGGGCGACGCCGTCGCCGGAGACCGTGCCGGAGGCGTCCGCGTCGAAGGGGCGGCAGTGGCCGTCCGTCGAGAGGATCGCGCCCTCCTCGTAGCGGTAGCCGCGCGGCTCGAACGCGCGCACCGCCACACCGCCCGCGAGGGCCAGGTCGCACTCACGGCCGAGCAGCGACTGCACGGCGAGGTGCACGCCGACCAGCGAGGAGGAGCAGGCGCTCTGCACGGTGAAGCTGGGCCCGGTCAGACCGAGCTTGTAGGAGACGCGCAGCGCCAGCATGCCGGGGTCGTTGCCGATCGCGACCTGGATCTCGTCGGAGATCCGGCCGTCGGCGCCGTCGTGGGCGATCCGCTCGCGCAGGTAGCCGCTGCCCGAGGTGCCGGCGAAGACGCCGGTGCGGCCCTCGAAGGAGCCCGCCGGGTAGCCGGCCCGCTCCAGAGCCTGCCAGGCGGTCTCCAGCAGCAACCGGTGCTGCGGGTCGATCAGTTCGGCCTCGGAGCGGGTCACGCCGAAGAACTCGGCGTCGAACCGGTCGAACCCCTCGACGGGGAAGCCCGACTTCACGTAGGCCGGGTCGGCGAGCAGCGCCTCGGGCACGCCCGCCCCGGCGAGCTGCTCGTCGGAGTAGTCGGTGCGGCCCTCCTCGCCCGCCGCCACCATGCGCCACAGGGCGTCGACATCGCCGGCACCGGGGAAGCGGCCGCTCATCCCGATGATGGCCACGGACTGCTCGGGCAGCGGCAGATCCGCTTCGTACGTCATGCGTTCTCCCCGTGCGGGTTGGTTGTGGACTGTGCGGCGAGCAGCTCTTCCAGAGCCGCCGCGAGTTCTCGGACCGTGGGCAGGTCGAAGAAGATCCGCAGCGTCACGGCGACGCCGAACTGCTCCTTCGCACGGGCCACGACCTGGGTCGCGAGCATCGAGTGCCCGCCGAGGTCGAAGAAGTCGTCGTCGAGGCCGACGCGGTCGACCGAGAGCACATCGGCCCAGATCTCCGCGAGGGCCTTCTCCACCGGGGTGCCGGCGGCCTCGAAGTCGCCGCCCAGGTCGGGGCGTACGGCCTCGGGCGCGGGCAGGGCCCGCCGGTCGACCTTGCCGTTGAGGGTCAGCGGCAGACGCTCCAGCGGGACGAAGACGTTCGGCAGCATGTACGCGGGCAGGGTGCGTCCCAGGTGCTCGCGCAACCCGGTCGTGCCGTCGCCGGGTCCGGCCCCCGCGGACACCCAGTACGCGACCAGGCGCGGCTCGCCCACCGAGTCCTCGTCGACGATCACCACGCAGTCCCGGACGTCCGGGTGGCGGGTCAGGGCGTTCTCGATCTCGCCGAGCTCGATGCGGTAACCGCGCACCTTGACCTGGTGGTCGAGCCGGCCGAGGTACTCGTGGTCGCCGTCCGCGCCGCGCCGGGCGCTGTCGCCCGAGCGGTAGCGGCGGGCGCCGGGCTCGGCCGCGTCCGGGTCGGGCAGGAAACGCTCGGCGGTCAGGGAGGGCCGGCCCAGGTAGCCCCGGGCCACCCCGGCGCCGCCGACGAACAGCTCGCCGGCCTCGCCGTCGGCCGCCCGGGTGCCGTCCGCGGCGGCGACCTCCATCGTCCAGCCCCCGAACGCGCCGCCGATCATGGAGCCGGCCGCGGCGTCGAGGTCGGCCGAGGTCATCCGGCGGTAGGTGGAGTGCACGGTGGTCTCGGTGATCCCGTACATGTTGACGAGCTCGGGCCGGTCCTCACCGTGCCGGGCGATCCACGGCCGCAGCATCTCGGGCGGCAGCGCCTCGCCTGCGAAGACGACCAGGCGCAGCGCGCCGAGGGCGGCCGGTCCGGCGCCGGGCGGCTGCTCCTCCTCGTACCGCACCAGCTGCCGGAAGGCGGCCGGGGTCTGGTTGAGGACGGTCACCCGCTCGCGGTGCAGCAGCGCGTGGAACTCCTGCGGCGAGCGCCGGGTCTCCTCCGGTACGACGACGAGCCGCCCGCCGTGCAGCAGCGCGCCCCACATCTCCCACACCGACACGTCGAAGGCGGCGGAGGCGAACATGGACCAGACGTCGTCGGGGCCGAAGCCGAAGTGGCCCCGGGTGCCGGTGAGCAGGCCCGTCACGTTGCGGTGCTCGATCATGACGCCCTTGGGGGTGCCGGTCGAGCCGCTGGTGTAGATGACGTACGCGAGGCTCGCCGGACCGGTGCCCGCGTCCTCGGGCGCGGTGTCCGGGTGGCCGCCGAGGTCGGTGCCGCCGGGGCCGGTCAGGACGGTGTGCGCGGCGGGCAGCCCCCGCCCGTCCCGGTCGGTGACCAGGACGGTGGCGCCGGCGTCGGCGAGGGTGAAGGCGATCCGCTCGTCCGGGCTCGCCGGGTCGAGCGGCACGTACGCGCCGCCCGCCTTGAGCACCGCGAGCAGCGCCGTCACCAGCGCGGTGGTGCGCTCCATGCAGACGGCGACCGGCACTTCGGGGCCGACGCCGAGGGAGCGAAGGTGGTGGGCGAGGCGGTTGGCGGAGCGGTCGAGCTCGCGGTAGGTCAGCCGGCCGTCGATGCCGGTCACGGCGATCGCGTCGCCCCGCACCGACGCCTGCCGCGCGAACCAGGCGTCGATGGTGCCCGTTCCCGGGGCGGCCAGTGGGTCAGCGGTCACGGTGCGTGTTCCTCTCGGTGCCGGACACCCGGAAGCGGACCGCTGGGAGATCCAGCACGGGCCCGTCCGGGAAGGTGATTGCGTCGTGCAGCGTCTGCTCGTAGGCGGCCAGCAGCGCGGCCGGGGTCTCGGGCCCGAACAGGTCGGTGTCGTATTCGAGGGTCAGCGCGACACCCGCACCGCTCTCCTGCGCGTACAGGCTGAGGTCGTACTTCGCGGTGTCCTGCGGGCCCGTGAGGTCGAGGGAGCAGTGCTCCAGCCCGGCGAAGACCGGGTCCGACTGCTCCTTGAGGAAGCTGAACATCACCCGGAACACCGGCAGGAAGTCCCGGCTGCGCCGGGACACGAGGGCCTCGACCAGTTTGTCGAAGGGCAGTTCCTGCTGCGCGGAGGCGTCGAGCAGCGCGGTACGGGTACGGGCGAGCAGCCCCCGGAAGGCCGGGTCCCCGCCGAGTCCGACGCGGACCGGGACCATGTTGATGAGGCAGCCGAGGAGCTCCTGGAGCTCGGGCCGGGTGCGGCCCGCGACCGGGATGCCCACGGTGACGTCCTCGGTACCGGACCAGCCCGCGAGCAGCGCCTGGAACCCGGCGAGCAGCGTCATGTTGAGCGTTCCGCGCTCGGTGCGACCGAACTCCCGCAGGCGGGCGGTGAGTTCTGGCCCGAGATCGCGGGTGACGACCGCGCCGCGGAAGGACCGGTGGCGGGGCCGGGGGTGGTCGGTGGGCACGGCGAGGGCCTGCGGGTCGTCGCCGAGCACCGCCCTCCAGTGGGCGGTCAGGGCGTCCAGGGTGTCGCCCTGGAGCCGCTCGCGCTGCCAGACGGCGTAGTCGGCGTACTGCAGCGCGGGCTCGCCGTCCGCGTCCGCACCCGTGCCCGTGCCCGTACCCGTGCCCGGGTCGCCGTACAGCTCCCCCAGCTCCCGGAAGAAGATCTCGACGGACCAGCCGTCGATGGCGATGTGATGGAACGTCACCACCAGGTGGTGGTCCTCGGCGCCGAGCCGCAGCAGGTGGGCCCGCAGCGGCAGGTCGGCGGCGAGGTCGAAGACGTACGCGCCCACGTCGGCGGCGATGCGCGCCGCCTCGGCCACGGGCTCCGCCTCGGCACTCAGGTCGGTGGACGGGAGCGGGAACTCCCCGGGTGCGGCGACGGCCTGGTGGGGCACCCCGGACGTCGCCTGGTAGGTCGTGCGCAGCACCTCGTGCCGGGCGACGAGCGCGGTCAGCGCCCGGCCGAGCCGGCCGGGGTCGAGGGCGCCTCGCAGCCGCAGCACGGTCGGCACGTTGTAGAGCGTGGTGTCGGGGTCGATCTGCTGCATGAACCAGAGCCGCTGCTGGGCGAAGGACAGTGCGGGCCGCTCCGGCCGCGCCCCGGCCCGCGGGCCCGACGGTCCCGCCGCCGCGGCTCCCGCCCCCGGTCCCGTCCCCGCCTTCCTGGCCGCCATGGCGCCGCGCACCAGGCGGGCCATGCCCTCCAGGGTGCCCGCGTCGAGCAGCCCCGCGGGCTCGACGCGGGCGCCGAGCTCCTCGTCGATCCGGTCGGCGAGGGTGTGTACCGCTTCCGGCCGCCCGCCGAGTGCCTGCCAGTGCGAGCCGAGCGTCACGTCGGTGGCGTCGAGGATCTCGGCCCACATCAGGGCGAGCTCCTCCTCCACGAATCCCATGACTGTCATATGAGTTGTGTCCCGGAGTGAGAGTGACGCACGGCGTCCTGGAGCAGTTCGAGGAATTTCGGCGGGTTGCCGCTGAAGTAGAAGTGGTCGCCCTCGAAGACGTGCACGTCGGCGTCGGCCGTCGTGTGGGCGCCCCAGGCGCCGGCCTCGGCGAGCGGCACGTCGGGGTCGCCGTCGGCGACGAACACGGTGACCGGGCAGCCGACCACGGCGCCCGCGTCGACCCGGTACTCCGCCAGGGCGCGCAGGTCGCCGCGGATGGCGGGAAGCACGAGCTGCAGCAGCTCCGGGTCCTGGCGCACTCCGTCACTGGTGCCGCCGAGGCCCATGATGCGCGCCAGCACGGCCTCGTCGGGCTCGGGCTCGGCCTCCTCGGCCTCGGCCGCGGACCCGGCGTCGGACCCGGCGTCGGACCCGCTGCGAGCCTCCCCCGAGGTCAGCCGGTCCGTACGCACCGAGGGCGCCGAACTGGCCGAAGCGACGAGGAGGTGGGGAGCGGTGCCCCCGGCCGACTCCAGCCGCCGGGCGACCTCGAAGCCGATGAGCCCGCCCATGCTGTGCCCGAAGAAGGCCGGACGCCGCGGCAGCCGGGTACGCAGCGCCTCGTACACGCCGTCCGCCAGCGCCGCCACCGATCCCGCGGGCTCCTCGAAGAGCCGGTTCTCGCGCCCCGGGTACTGCACGACCAGCATCTCGATGTCCGGGTCGAGCGCCGCCGACAGGTCGAAGTAGTAACTGGCCGACCCGCCCGCGTGCGGGAAGCAGACGAGGGTGTACCGGGCCGCCGGCTTCGGGTGGAAGCAGCGGATCCAGGTGGTGGGGGCGGGGCCGGTCCCGAGGACCCGCACCGGTGTCGTCGTGGCCGTGCCGCCGTCGGGACAGTGGCCTTCGTCGACGCCGCTCATCAGGCGTGCACCGCGTCCGCACGCAGCGCCCGGTGGGCCCGGCGCGCCTCCGCGAACTCGACGACCTGGCCGGCCATCGCCGTCAGCTGCTGCTGGATGTGCGGGTCGGAGCACGCGCCGTCCGCGCCGAACCCGGCCGTCGCGCTGTTGAGCGCCACCCCCAGCGGGGTGGTCCAGCCGCGCAGGGCGTGCACGACGTCCCGGAGCGCGGCAAGCGTGGTCACCGCGCCCTGCCAGCCCATCCCGACGGACAGGCAGCCGACGGCCCGCTCCGAGAGGTAGGGCCGGGCGTCGCCGCGGAGCTCCTCGGTGTAGTCCAGGGCGTTCTTCAGCAGCCCGGACACCGTGCCGTGGTACGCGGGGCTCGCCAGCACCACGCCGTCCGCCGAGGCCACCTCGTCGAGGAGCCGGCGGGCCTGGGGCGGGCAGGCCGCCACGCGCGGGTCGTAGAGCGGCATGACGAGGTCGGCGCCGCTGACGAGACTGACCTGCGCGCCCAGCCGGGCGGCCTCCGCGAGCACCACCCGCAGCCCGAGCTCCGCGGTGGAGCCAGGCCGGGAGGACCCCCCGATTCCGACGACCTTCACGGCCTGCTGCATGAACTCCCCGTTTCGCGTGTCTTGGTCCGGAAGCCGGCTGCCCGTCCTCGTGGCACTCTGGGTTCCCCGGTGGTCGCTCTCCCCGGTCGATCAGGACCGGCCACAGCCTTCGGCACGCCAACTTGCAGGTCAACGCCCGTTGTCCGGGGGAATCCGATGGCCCCGTTCGGACATTCCGATGGCGCTTGCGGTAAGGACCGGCACCCGTCGTCGGCCCCGCCCCCAGCGGAGCACCCGGGCCGCCGCCACCGATCGTTCCCACTGATGGGAGCCATCGGAGATACCCGTCGGCCCGCCCTTTGCCGGGCGCCCCGGATGCGCGGATCATGGGAGCGGCGCCGATCGCGCACACCGCCCCATGCCGAGCTTCCGGCGCGTACTCGAACAGGGTCATGTCCCGGAACCGACGGCCCGCACGGCCGCCGGCCGTCCGTGTTCCCTGCCCCCCGCGGATCCGAGAAGCCCATGCCCCAGGTCGACGACCCCGCCGCCCCCCGCATCGCCGTCGTCGGAGCGACCGGCGCGGTGGGCGGGACCCTGCTCGAACTCATCGAGGACCGCGCTCTGCCGTACCGGCGTCTGCACCTGGTGGCCTCCGCCCGCTCGGCCGGCCGTACGATCCGCGTCGACGGCCGCGACCAACGCGTCACCGAGCTCTCCCGGTTCGCGTTCGGCACGGTGGACGCCGCCCTGTTCTGCGCCGGCGAGCAGATCAGCAGGGAGTGGGTCCCGGTCGCCGTCGCCCACGGCGCCCTGGCCATCGACAGCACCCCCGCCTTCCGGATGACCCCGGGCACCCCCCTGATCGTCCCGCAGCTCAACGCGGCCGAGCTGGACCGCCGTCCGGCGGGCGGGGTGATCGCGGTGCCCGGCGCCGCCACGGTGCCCGTGGTCCGCGTGCTGCGGGACGTGGAGCGCCGCTGGGGGATCCGCCGGATCGTCGTCAGCACGTACCAGGGCGCCTCGGGCGCCGGGCACGGCGGTATCGAGGAGCTCCAGGACGGCTCGCGCACGGTCCTGCAGGACCCGCAGGCCATCGTGCCCTCGGCGCAGTTCTCGCCCGCGCTGGCCTTCAACGTGCTGCCCGGCATCGGCGACGTCCTGGAGGACGGCTCGACCCTCCAGGAGCGGGAGGTGGCCGACGAGGTCCGCAAGGTCCTGGGGCTGCCCGGCATCGAGGTCACGGCGACCTGCGTCCGGGTCCCGATGGTCAGCGGGCACGGCGCGGCGGTGTGGGTGCAGTGCCGTGCGGCGGTGGACCGTACCGAACTGGTCGCGCTGCTGCGGGCGTTGCCCGAGGTCGTGGTCCACGACCTCGGCGGCCCGACCCCGGCGGCGCTGGGCGACCCGGACCAGCTCCACGTGGGGCGCATCCGGGTCTCGGCCACCGCCCCCGAGGGCTTCTGGCTGTGGCTGGCCACCGACAACCTCCGGGTGGGCGGCGCGCTGGACGCCGTACGGATAGTGGAGGAACTGCTGGCCCGGGGCGCCCTGTGAACACGGCCCCGCCGGCCCGCCCGAAGGCAGGACCGGCGGGGCCACGGGCGCTGACGGAACCGTAGGAGGGCGGCCTTCAGCAGGCCACCAGCTGCCGGTCCTGCTCGGCGAAACGGACCATCCAGTCGATGAACACCCGCATCTCGCGCGTGAGGTGGCGCCCGTACCGCCACGCGATCTGTGTGTAGACCTCGAACGGAGCCTTCCAGTCCAGCACCGTCAGCGACTGCGCCTCGATCTCGGCGGCCACCGCCATCGCGGGCAGCACACTGACGCCCAGACCGGCCGAGACCCCGCGCTTGATCGACTCGATGTTGCCGAACTGCAGCAGCGGTACGGGCTGCTCGGCGCCGCCGTTGAGCTCCGCCTCGAACATCGCCCCGTACGAGCAGCCCGCCTCCGGCGCCAGGATCGGCACCGCGCGCAGATCGCTGGTGGAGACGTTGCGGGCGCCCGCCAGGACATGGTCCGGGGCGGCGACCGCGACCAGCGGCTCGGAGCCGAGGATCTCGGTCCTGACCCCGGGATGGTCGGTCTCGGCCTCCATGAGGAAGCCCAGGTCGAAGGTGCCCTGCCGGAGCGCCTCACAGGTGTCCCGGCACAGGCTGGGCCGCAGGGCGAGCTGGAGCTGCGGGTAGCGGTGGTGGAAGTACTCCAGGACCGGGGGCATCCGGTAGGACGTGAAGCTCTCCATCGTGCCGATGGTGAGCACCCCCGAAGGTTCGCCCAGGCCGGTGGTCCGGTCCCGGGCCTCGTCGACCAGGGACAGGATCCGCTCGGCGTACGGAACGAGCCGTTCTCCGGCCGGAGTCAGCCGGATCCGCCCCCGCAGGCGCTCGAAGAGTTCCACGCCCAGCGCCACCTCCAGGCCTTTGACCTGGGCGGTGACGCTGGACTGCGCGTACTTCAGGTCGGCTGCTGCGCGGGTGAAGCTGAGCAGGGTCGCGACCCGGTGAAAGGTGGTGAGCTGCTTCAGATCCATGCGCTGTCCCGGCGCCGCGCCGTCCCCGTGCTGGTGGCGCCGGTCACTGCCAGCCCATGTCCGTCTTCTGGGCGCCTGCCTGAGTGGTGGGCGCGTCGGCGGCGCCCTGCGGTACTTCGGTGGTGGCGGCCTGCGCGGTGGCGGGCGCCATCAGCACGGCGGCACCGAAGACGACGATCGCTACGGCTTTGCCCATACGAGTGCTAAGCATGAAGAACATCCCCCTGTGTCATGCGTGTTTCTTGCAGCTACAGCATCACCACGCGTCACAGACTCGGGAAAGGGTTTTGCGGTGGCCAGATTGGGCCCTGACCCAATCTGGCCAGCAGGGCCCGAACGGGCCCCACCGGAGATACTGGAACCTGCTGACGGATGGGGGGCCGATGCTCGACGTACTGGGACTGGACGGACCGACCGAAGCCGTTTACCGAGCGATGCTGAGCCACCCGCGGGACGACGCCGAGGCCCTGGCCGGGCTGCTCGCAATCTCCGAAGAGGCCGTGCGTGCGGCATGGGACCGGCTGTCCGGCCTCTCGCTCGTGCAGTACCCCGCCGACAGAGCGGCCGACGCGTCGGCGGCGCCCCGCGCGGTCAGCCCGGAGGTCGGCCTGGAGTACCTGCTGGCCCGGCGCCAGGCCGAGCTGTCCCTGGAGAACCAGCGCATCGCGGGCGCCCGGGCCGCGGCCCGGCAGCTGGTCTCCGAGTACGAGGACCTGCGCCCGGTCGGGGCACCGGTCAGCGTGGAACACCTCGCCGACGTCGACGAGGTCCGGACCCGCCTCGCGGTGCTCACCGAGAACGTCCGGAACGAGGTGATGGTCTTCGCCCCCGGCGGGGCGCAGACGGAGGCGAACATGGCGGCCTCCCGCCCGCTCAACGAGCGGCTGCTCGGCCGGGGCGTCACCATGCGGACGATCTACCTCGACAGCGTGCGCAACAACCCGGCCAGCGAGGCGCACGCCAAGTGGCTGACGGAGCTGGGCGGCCAGGTCCGCACGATCGCCGTGCTGCCGCTGCGGATGACCATCGTGGACCGGACGACCGCCGTCCTGCCCGTGAACAGCGAGGACAGTGGTGAGGGCGCGGTCGCCCTCACCGGCCAGGGCACGCTCACCGCCCTGTGCACCCTCTTCGAGACGGTGTGGGAGAACGCCCGCCCGCTGGGCCAGGCCCCGCGCCGCGACGAGTCCGAACTGGACCATCAGGAAGCCGCCAGCCTGCGCCTGCTCGCCGAGGGCCACACCGACGAGGGGATCGCCAAGCGCCTCGGTGTCTCCCACCGCACGGCCCGCCGCATCGCCACGGTCCTGATGGAACGCCTGGGCGCCCGGAGCCGCTTCGAAGCCGGCGTCCGAGCGGTCCAGCGCGGCTGGCTCCCCCCGGACGCGTAACCCGGAACCGCTGGCGGCGGACTAGCGCACGCTCAGCGGGCGCTGGTCCGTCCACACCTCGTCGATGTGCGCGAGGCACTCCTCCTTGGTCCCGGCCACACCCGTGTCCCGCCAGCCCAGGGGCACTTCGCGCCCTTCGGCCCAGATCGAGTACTGCTCCTCGCCGTTGACGACAACGGTGAACCGCCCCACGCCGCACCTCCACGTACGCGCCGGCCCGACAGCCCGGCGACCTCATCTGCGGGCCCCAGCCTCATCGGCCCACCCCGCCACCACAACACCCACCCCATACCGGCTCCCGAACCGCGCAATCGCCCCAGCCGATCGCCGACGGCGTGCGCGACATTGAGTAGACGCAACGTCTAGTCTAATGTCACGCTCAGACGCAACGCACCGTCCAGTCTTATGCCGGAGGTCATCCCGTGCCGAACCGAACCGACCGCGCCGACCGAACCGACCGCGCCGTCTCCCCGCCGGACGCGCCGACGTCACACGAGCCCCGCAGCCGACTGGCCGCCGCCGTCGTGGCCTTCGCCTTCTGGATCACCATGGCGGGAACCACGGCGCCCACCCCGCTCTACCCGGTGTACGGCGAGGACTTCGGCTTCTCCCCGATCACCGTCACCGTGATCTTCGCCGTCTACGCCATCGGGGTCGTCGCCGGACTCCTCGCCTTCGGGCGCCTGTCGGACCAGATCGGGCGGCGCCCCGTACTGGTCGCCGCGACCCTGCTCTCCGTCTGCGCCGCCCTGGTGTTCCTGGCCGCCGGCAACGTGGCCGGCCTGCTCGTCGCCCGCGTGATCTCCGGCTTCTCCGCCGCACTCGTCACCGGCGCGGCCACCGCCTCGCTCACGGAACTCCTCCCGCAGGACCGCGGGGTCCGGCCCGCGACGGTCGCCCTGTTCGCCAACATGGGCGGCCTCGCCTGCGGCACCCTGCTCGCCGGGATCCTGGCCGACGCCGCGCCCGCGCCGCTGCGCACGCCGTGGATCGTGATGCTCGTCCTGGCCGCGATCGGGCTGGTCGGCGTGGCCTCGTCCCGGGAAACGGCCGCACACCGCTCCGGATTCACCTTCCGGTTCCAGCCGCTGCACATCCCGGCGGAGATCCGCTCCGACTTCCTGCGCTCCGCGATGGCCGCCGGGGCGGGATTCGCGGTGCTCGGCGTCCTCACCGCCGTCACCGGCCTGTTCCTCGGCACGGTCCTCCACGAGAGCAGCCACTCCCTGACCGGACTCGTCGTCTTCACCGCCTTCGCCTGCACCGCGCTGGGTCAGCTGCTGGTCCGCCGGATCAGGCCGGGCGCCGCCCTCTCCGTGGCCTGCCTGGGGCTGATCCTCGCCGCGGCGCTGATCGCGCTCGCCATGGCGGTCGCCTCCCTGGTCCCGCTGCTCATCGGCGCCGCGGTGAACGGCCTGGCCACCGGCATCGCCCTCGGCCACGGCATCGGCAGCATCACCACCCGCAGCGACCCGCAGCACCGCGGCGCGTCGGTGTCGACGTTCTTCGCGATCCTCTACTCCATGCTCGCCGTCCCGGCGATCGGCGTCGGCGTACTGATCCGCGCCACGAGTCTGCGGCCGGCCGGGGAGATCTTCAGCGCCGTGGTCGCCCTGCTCGCACTCACCGTGCTGCTGAGCCTCGCCCGCGCGATCGGCCCGGTCACGGCACCGATCCGGTGTGCCAGAATCGCGGCATTCGCACGGAACAAGAGGTGAACGACCATCAGCGCCGCACGGAAGACCGAAGGCCGCCGCGCCCCCTCACCCGTCGTGAGCCGCACGGGTCCGCGGCGCAGTGAAAGCATTCGCGTCGCGGTGCTGAACGCCGCCGACGACCTGCTGGTGGAACAGGGTTTCGCCGCGACGACGATCGAAGGCATCGCCGCCCGGGCGGGCGTCGCCAAGCAGACGATCTACCGGTGGTGGAAGTCGAAGGTCGAGATCCTGCTCGACGCCCTGGAGGACGACGCCCTCGAAGGGCTCGCCTGGGCCGAGCCGGCCGGAACCGCCGCAGAAGACCTCACCGCGCACCTGCACCGCGTCGCCGACTTCTTCCAGGAGCCGGCGGGCCGGGTACTCCAGGCGCTCCTCGGCCACGCCCAACTGGACCAGGACGCCGCCGCCTCCCTGCGCGAGGGATTCCTGCTCAAGCAGCGCGAACGCGACCTGGCCGGCCTGCGCGCGATCATCGAACGCCACACGGGAAGGACCCCGGACGAGGAGACCCTCACCCGACTCGCCGACCTCCTGCTCGGCCCGATCTACTACCGCGTACTCGTCTTCGGCACACCGGCCGACAAGCACCTCATCGAGTCCACCGCCCACCTCGCACTGAAACACGCGCTCTGAGACGGAAGGCGCCGGGCGGAGGGCTCCAACCGGCCCAGAAAACAGCAAATGCCCCAGGTCACGGCGAATGAGTCCTGGGGCTCCACAGCCGCCTTCGGGATTCGAACCCGAGGCCTACGCATCACGAGGCCCCACAAGAACATCCCGCCTGATGCCGGGCCGTGCCACCAAATCCTGTTCCGGCCTCGCATTCGATGGCTACCGGCGGACGTACGTCAGTCCGGGGGCGCGGTCGAGGTCAAGGGTGAAGCTGTCCAACTGGTCCGTGCTGCCGGTCAGGGTGAGCGTGTAGCCGTTGCCGACGTACGCTGCCGGCCCCGTCTGGGTGAGCTGGTCTCGGCTTCCTCGGCGCCACATGTAGAGGATGTTGGCGCTCCGGGTGAGCCGCAGACAGCCGGGGGTCAAGTCGCAGGAGAACGTACCGAGCTCGACGTCCGGGCTGCGATCGCGGTGGGCATGCTGGGTATGGGCGGCGGCCTTGGGCTCTGGCCGCAAGGTCGCGGCCGTGCGGAGGACGCCCTCTGGGTCCGGCCCTGGGTGCTCTCCGAGGCCCCGCAGGATGGCCGCGGTGATGTGGTCGGCGGCGACATCGGCGTTGTTAGACAGGCAGATCACCCGCAGTCCCGTCGCGTCCAGGTGAGTCGCGGCGGAGAACCCCTGTTCGTGACCGTAGTGGAAGACAGCGGTTCGGCCAGGGCGGGTGTCGGCGTAGAGGCCGGGTCCGTAGAGGTACGGCTGGTGGTCACTGGCCTGGTAGCCGAGGGCGTCCTGCCAGGGGAGCTGGTGCTCGCACTGCCAGTGCTGGTGGAGGTGGCCGAGCCACCGGTCGAGGTCGTCGGCGGTGGTCCATAGGGCTCCAGGGCCCGGCAGGGTGACGGGCGCCACTGTGTGCTGCCAGCCGTCAAGCGCGACCCGGTAGGCGGACGCAGCTCTGGGGATGACCTGGCGGGGATCGGCCTTGAAGCGGGTGGCGTTCATGCCGAGCGGGCCAAGGAGGCGGCGCCGGGCGAGGACGGGCAGAGGTGTGCCATGGACCGTTTCGAGGATCTCGGCCAAAAGGAGGTAGTTGGTGTTGCTGTAGAGGAAGTGGTCTTCAGGGACGGCGCGCTGGTGCTGGCGGTAGGCGAGGGTACGCAGGTCGTCGGCCGTGTAGTGATCGAGGTCTCGGAAGCCGGCGAGGGCGAGCAGGGACTCGGCATCGCGTATGCCCGATCTGTGGGTGACAAGGTCCGCGATGGTGACATCGCTGATCTTGAGTCGGGGCAGCAGGTCCGCGGCCCACTGGTCCAGACGCAGGAGGTTGTCACGAGCGGCGAGCAGGATCAGGTGGGCGGTGATCTGCTTCGCGACCGAGCCGACGTTGAAGGTGGTGTCCGGTCCGATGGGCAGTCCGTGTTCGAGACTTGCCAGACCGGTGTGCAGAAAAGCGGACTCTTCGCCTGGCCGGTGGACCAGCAGGGACAGGCCGGGCTCCTCGTCGCGGGCCGCGTTCACAGGGCGAGTGCCTGGTGGTGTGCGGCGGCGAGGCGGTGGCGGAGACCGTCGTCGCTGATCAGCTCAAGAGCACGGGCATGGTCGGTCGCGGTGCCGGCGAGGAGGCTTCGCTGCTGGTCGAGGTAGGCGGTGAGGAACCGGCGCAGGTCTCCCGCGGTGCTGTTCAGCGCGTGTGCGGTGAACAGCATGGTGAGCGGGAAAGCCCAGCAGGCATGGAGGAATCCGAACGCCGGCCGCGTTGTCTGCTTCCACGGGGAGTGGAAGTGCGCGGCATCGCTGATCTTGCATCCCGTTGCCGCGAGGGCGTCGTTCAGCCAGTTGTGCCCGGCTTCGTGAATGAGGTCGCGGGCCAGGACGACCGGGTCGTCGACGTGGTCCATGAAGACCGTGCCGGGCAGACGGCTGATGGTCCAGCTGTCGAGGGTCTCGCCGAGGCTCTTGGTCCGCAGCAGGCACAGGACGACGGCGTGCGCGGCGAGCAGTTCGCCGAAGCCCGCTCGTGCGGCGCTGGCGTACGCGTCTGCCGCGAGGCTGCGCAGGTGGGGCTGGGCGGGTTCGGTGCCGGGGCCCAGGACGTAGTAGGGGGTCTCGGAGATCGCGGATCGGGGCAGGTCGGCGAGTGTGGGCGCCACGACCACGCGTGTGCCGACCTCGGTGGGGACGGAGCTGGTGGTGGCCCCCGAGTCGGGGTGGGTGACGTACCAGTCGAGGGTTGCGCCATCGCCGGCGCGGGCGGCGGATTCGGCTCCTTCGAGGGCGTGGTGAGCCAGGCAGTAGTCGGCCGCCGTGCTGGTGCCGGGCTGAGGTAGCTGGGCTCCGGGGCGGATGACCGCATGGATGCGCTGCGTGCGCTCGTGGTGCAGGCGGTCGATCGGAGGGAGATCGAAGAGGTCGGCGGGGGTGGGCATGAGGCGGCTCTCCTGTTCGGCGGTGGGCCCGGGGCCGGGCCGCAGGTGTTGGCGGCCCGGCCCCGGTTGTGTTCACCGGCGGCGCTCAGAGCACCGGGCGGCTGTCGGTGTTCAGGCGGTGGTGGTCTCCGCCTCGGCCGTCGGCCAGCCCTCGGCCGAGACGCTGGAAGTGTGGGCGGTGGTACGGACGGTCTCGTCCTCGCCGCGCAGGTCCTCGACGTTGGCGAGGAAGTCGGCGATGCGGTCCTGGTTCATGGGGTGTTCCGCCTTTCGGTCTCGTTGGCTTCGGTTTGCTCCGCTTGCTCTGCTGTGAGGCCGGATTCGGGGTGGAGATCTCGCCCTGGGCATGATGGGCTCCCGCGTGTCGGTCAGCGCTGGTGGAGGTCGGCCGCGGTGCGGAGTGCGGTGTAGAGGTCCTCCATGGCCGGCCGGTCGTCCGCTTCGTCGGAGAGCGCGGCAGCGACGATGCTGCGCAGCGGTTCCGGGATGAGAGGCAGGTTCGTGCGGCCGGCCAAGCGGGGGATGTCCCCGCACAGGTAGCGGTAGACGAGGACGGCGAGGCTGAAGACATCGGCTGCCGGGGTGGCCTCGTGATAGCCGGTGAGGTATTCGGGCGGCCAGTGGACCTCGGGGCCGCGCTGTTCAGGCCCGCGCGGGGTGGACAGGTGCCGGGCGGCTCCGAGGTCGGTGATCAGGCCCCGGTCCTGATCGATGAGGATGTTCTCCTGGTAGACATCGCGGTGGACGATTCCGCGCTGGTGCAGGTTGGCCAGGCCGTCGGCGACGTCGGCAAGGATGCCGAGGCCCTTGCCGGTGTCCTTGGACGAGGCCATGAAGGCCCGGAAGTTCCCGCCGTCGCAGTGCGGCATGGTGTACCAGTCGAACCGCTCCGAGCTGCCCTGTTCCAGCAGCGGGACGACGTGATCAGTTGCTCCTGCGGCGGTGGTCAGATCCGCCTCGTGGCGAAAGTCTGCGCGGGTGAGGGCACGTTCGGTCTCGGTCATCTGTGCATACCAGTAGAAGCCGTACGCGGCGGGCTTCTCGGCGGGGTCGAGCTCGGCCAGGACGTGGTTGCTGCCGAAGCCCGCCTTCAGCACGACGTCCTCCTGGCCGGGGTGGCTCGCTCTGACCAGGGTGCTGGCCCGCGTGAACGCGAGGAGGTCGCTGATACGCCAGCCGTCCGTGCGGAGCTGATCGAGGACCCATGCTGCGGGATGCATCGGGTGCAGGTTCATCGGCTCGCTTCCTTGTTCGTGGCCGTGGGGCTGCCGGCCGAGCGGAGGTCCTCCATGCAGGCGTCGACCAGGACTTCGAGGTCGGCATGGGTGGTGCAGGGGTGCTTCAGCACGGGAAGGCCAGTGGCCTTGGTCCAGGCGTCTGCGGCCTCGTCGTAGAGGTCGGCCAGCCGGGCGGCGGTCTCGGGGCGTTCGGTGAAGCGGCGCTCTGTCGCACGTCGAGTGATCCTGGTGTGGCAGATGACGGGCTCGGTGGTCAGCAGAACGGTCAGCTGCGGACGGGCCTGGGTTCGCTCGGCGAGGCGCTCGACGTACGCGTCGACGGGCTGCTGGTGGAGCAGGGCAAGCAGGCAGGCGGTGGAGAGGGTGAACCGGTCGGCAAGGACCGGGCCCTCGGTGAGGGCTACGGCGATATTGAGGCGGGAGTGCAGGGCCAGGTCCTGGGCAGCGGCGTCGATGGCCTCCTGCTCATCGCCCCCGTGCCCGGCCCGCAGGCGGATCAGGGTGCGGGTGGCGGGGTGGGATAGCCAGGAGAACTGGCCGATGTGGCTGAGGGGGATGCCCTCGGCGTGGGCGGTGGCCAGGAGTCGGTCGCGGAGGGTGCTCTTTCCGGCGCCGGCTATGCCCTCCAGGGCCAAGAGCACGCGCGCTCACCCGGCCGCGGTGGGCTCGGCGATGAGCCAGCTGATGAACTTGGCAACCCTGCCGGCGGTGACCGGGAGGGTTCCGTGCGCGAGCTGGGAGCCGTAGAGCAGGGCCGTTCCGGGGGCCGGGGCGACGCTCCAGCGGGTGCGGGGCATCTGCTGGAACCAGGAGGCGGAGTTGTCGGCTCCGTCGTGGGCCAGCCACATGCCCTCCGCATAACCGTTCGAGGCGGCATCGGGGACATTGCCGTTCCACAGGCGTTTGCTGGAGGCGGTCTCGACGTAGAAGTCGCCTCCGGCGTCGGCCTGGGTGATCACGACGCTGATACCGGCGATCTGGCGGGGCCAGGCGAGTGGGTCGGGGGCGATGCCGTCGAGGTGGCTGGTGATGTGCTGGCCGACGCCGTACTCGACGTAGGTCCACGGGCGACAGAGGGTGATCGAGGGCATGACGCGGGAGAGCGCCGGCCGGGCGCGTTCGAAGGCGTCGCCCAGGAGCTTTTCGGCGGCTTCGGGGATCGAGGGGATCTCAACGCGTCCGGCCGGTTCGTAGACGGCCATGGCCTGTTCGGGGCTGTGGCCGGGGATTTCGTGGATGGAGGTGCGGCGCTCTTCACCGAAGCGGCTGGTGCCGCCGCTGGTCAGGACGTCGTTCATCAGGTCGGCGAGGTGGGTCCGCTCGGCATCGCTGAGGAAGTTCTCGATGCTTCCGACGCCGACGGTCTCGGCCATGTGGATCACTTCGTGGTCCCCCCTTGCTGGAGCACGCGGTGGATGTCGTTCAGGTCCGTGCAGTGGTTGAGCCAGCTGATGACCGGGCTGCGGGTGGCGGCCAGCGGGTCCTGCCACAGGGCGAGGAGTTCTCCGATCAACGGGAAGTCGCCGCTGTCGGGCAGCAGGTCAGCGTCAGGTGTCTCGGCCTGGGCCAGGGCGCCGCACGAGGCCCCGTGCTGCTGGGTGAAGACGAGGGCGAGACGGGACGCGGCCGCGGCGCGGCAGGCCCGTACGAGGTGGTCCGGGGGCAGCGGCAGGCCATACGAGCGGTGTTCGGCGGCTGTCCATGCCTGGGCGATGGCGGCGCCGCAGGCTGCGATGCGGCAGGTGGCGCAGCACCGGTGGTCGGAGTCCGGGCAGAGGCGGAGGTGCTCGCCGAGGGTGGTTCCGATCTCGTCGAGGACTGCCCAAGCGGTACGGGCCAGGACAGTACCGACGTCTGGCTGTCCGTATCCCGCGATGTTCCTGTGGTTGCAGCAAGGATCGCCCGCTCCGGGCTGCTCGCTGGAGGTGAGGGCGGGTTCGATGAACAGAGTGTGGAAGTAGGTGATGCGTCCCAGGAGCTGGTGGATGGTGACCGTGTCGCCGGGCTTCATCGCGGCACCCCCTCGGGGGCTTGCGGCGACACCGGCAGTGGGCAGGCGCACGTGGTGCGGGTCTTCGGGCGCTCGGCATCGAGGGCTGCGGCCAGCACAGCGGTGGCCTCGTTCAGGCGGGCGAAGTAGTCGTCCCACCTTTGGCCCGGGGCGGGGTCCAGGCTCAGGTCGAGGACCGGGGTGGTTGTGCCCGTGTTCTCGCAGGTGAGCTCCGAGCGGCCGACGTTGGCCTCGATGCCCGTGGGGAGAAGGGCGCTTGCGAACGTGGCGGCCCGGCACAGGGCCGCGGCAGCGCGTGCGTACTCCTGGCGGTCGCGGGCGAGGATCCCGATGCGCAGCCCCGTGGGGGCCAGGTCCGCGCCGGTGTACTGGTGGCCCTGGCAGCTGTCGTACGTGACGAGCCCCCAGGCTCGGGTGACCGTGTCGACCAACGGCCAGACGCCGGGTTCGATGGCCGCCTGCCACATCGGGTGGGCTGGGGTGAGATCGTCGGCCTCGTGGACGCCGGCGAGGCCCACAGTGTTGATGTTGCCGTGCTCACTGGTGTGCAGCCTGACTTCGCTGCCGACGGGGTCGGGAGTGTCCCAGCCGGTCAGGAAGGCGTTCACGTCGCGCATGCTGTTCGGGGTGCGTGGGCGCCAGCGCAGGCTCTGGCACCAGGCGCCGGCGGGGTGCGCGGGCTGGGCCAGCAGTGCGGCAACGCCGTCGATCATCCGCATGCGGTAGTCGCAGTACGCGTCGTGATCGTTGGCCGGGTCCTGGCGCCAGCGGGTGGCGATGCATCCTCCGCCGCAGGTGGTGCGGTAGTCGCAGGTCATGCACTTGTCCATCAGGGCTTTGCCCTGATCCAGGAGGAGCGAGGCCTGCTGGGCACGGACCACCTCGTGCTCGTCGGCTGTGGACTCCAGCTGGGTGAGGCGGGCCTGCGGCCAAGGAAGTTCGTCGCAGCTCCCGAGCCGGCCGTCGGGGTAGAGGGTGAAGACGTGGTCGCACTTGAGGTCGGAGAAGTGGCAGAACCCCGTCGTCAGACCCCGTAACCGCCGGATCGTGGAGACGGCCGGTTCCAGCTTGATGCGGGCGAAGTGTCCGGCGGTGATCCAGTGAGTGGTGGCGGCAAGGACGAACTGGGCGTACTCGTCGGGATGGATCGCCCAGGCCGGGCCATCGGCTGTGTTCACGGCAGCCTGCTGAAGCAGTCGACTGGCCGACGTGCGCCTGCTCGGCAGGGCCGTGGAGCGGCGGATCGTGGAGTCGAAGCAGGGTACGAAGCTGACCGCGTTGACCGAACCGAAGCCGGCGAGGTGGTCCAGCACCTCTTCGGCGCGGTCCAGCACCGCCGGGGTCACGGCGGCGATCACACCGACGCTCCGGCCCCGCTCCGCGAGCAGACTCAGGGCGGCGGCGACGCGCGGATACACGGGCTTGCCGTCGTAGCCGACACGCCAGGCGTTGCCCTGGGCGTCACCGTCGAGGGAGATGCCGATCCGGAGGTCCGGGCAGAGGGTGTCGAACATGTCGAGCCAGTCGGCGTCGAGCAGGACACCGTTGGTCTGCAGGCTGACACGGACGGCCTGCGGCATTTCGGCCAGCTCCGCCAGGATCTCGCCGATGTGCTCCCGCCCCGCCGTCAGGGGCTCGCCGCCGTGGAGTTCGACGGCGAGCTTGCGGCCTTTGAAGATGTCGGCCAGGCGCCTGATCTGGTCGGCGCTGACCCTGGCACCCCCAGGGGCCTCCTTGCGCTTCTCGTAGCAGTAGAGGCAGTCGATGTCGCACGTCTCGCCGCGCGTCTTGACGATGACCGACACCGCGGTGCCGGTGTCATCGGCGTCGAGGCTCCGGTAGAGCCCGTCGATCGTGTGGCGCTGTTCTGTGCTGAGGTTCATCGGCTGCCCCCTCCTATGCTGCCGTGACCGGGTGACTGGCTAGTCGGACAGACGCCCCAGCAGGGCGCCCTGGCCGGACTGGAGAATGTGCGCGGCCCCCAGCGGGATCCAGAAGCACTCGAAGTGAGTGGGCTCCTGCTCGCCGTCGTGGTCCTCCTGGCTCATCCACCGCTCCGGGGTCGGCTCGGTGAGCTCCAGGTGGAAGACGTGCCGGTGCTGGATCTCGAACCGGTACGGGCTGATGTCGTACTCGGTCTCGCCGAGCTTGCGGACGATCTTGAAGTCCGACAGACCGGTCTCCTCGCGGGCCTCGCGCAGGGCGGCGGCCTCCGGGGTCTCACCGGGGCGGATGCTGCCCGCGGGGACCTGGATGCCGACCTCCTCGTAGGAGTAGTCGGTGTGGCGGAACACCAGAAGGCGCCCGTCGCGCACGACGTAGACGAGGACCTTTTCCTTCGTCACCTTCTCGGGCATGGCAACAACCTCCACTTGGTACAGGAGCTGATGAGTGGGCCCGGCCCAGCAGAGGGCCGGGGAACTGCTTATCCCCCCCGGCCGCCTGTGGCTGGTCGGTGTCACGGGGAAGCCCACGATTCTAGGGCTCCAACTTGCTGTCGAATCAGCGTCATTCAGTCGACAAGCTGGCCTGCAAAGGGCCTGTCGGCTGCTGGAGCTGCGGTCCGGCGCCTGACCCTCGTTCGGGTGTGCGATACCGGGCCTGCTGCTGATGTACGAGCCCTCGCCGCCACCCGCTTGGCTACTTCGCCGGCACTACCGGAGGGCAGGCGTCGAACCTGACCACTGGCCTGATCCGACCTTTGATCCCCCGCGCTGCTGGGCAGAGCGAACTCCGCCCAGCAGCGCTTGCCCGTCGCCGTCAGATCAGCACCGTGGCGGTCGGCGAGCACGGATACGAGATACAGGCCGCGCCCGGACTCGGAACTACCGCTCAAGGGCTCCGGCCGCGGCAGCACCTTCGTAGCGTCATGCACCTCGACCACAAGCACAGGCCCCTCCTGGCAGGCACTGACGGTGACCAGCCCCGACGCGCTGTGGCGCACGGCGTTGGAAATCAGCTCACCAGCCGCCAGCTCGATTCCGTCCAATGCCTCCTCGTCGAGCCGTATGCCCCAAGAACGGATGCCGGCGACGACGTGGTGTCGTGCCTGCTGGGCGGCGGCTGCCGTGCGGGCGACGGTGAACGCGAGCTGGTGGTGCGCTGCCATGAGCGGGCCTCCTGGGCTGCCTGACTTGCGTAACCACGGCGGAGACTCGGCCTCGCAGGGCCGCTGTCTTGCCGGGGCGAAGATGAAGTGTTCCCGGCGGCTCCCGCCTGAACGAGGCCCTGAGCGGCGCCGAACGCCGTCCTTTCGTGCCTAACCGATGTCTATTCGCTGTCCACCTGGAATTTCTGGACAACAGATCTTCGATCGGCGGCTGTTGATGTCTAGCGTGGAGACCGGACAAGGACCCCGGCATGAGGGAGCGGCTGTGGAGCCATCAGGACCGACCCTCTTCCAAACCCTGATCAACCAGCGGGGCTGGCAGGACTACCAGGTCTTCAAGCGGCGCTACGAGCAGGCAGCCAAGCAGTTAGCCGAGCTGGAGGGACCGCCATCGATCGCGACCGCGACGATCGAGAAGCGACAGTTCTTCCGGTACGCGCATGGCGAGGTCCGCACCCCGCAGACCGTCGCCCGCCGTGTCCTGGAGTTCATGTTCCCGGGCCTCCCGGCCGCCCGACTCCTCGGGCCTGCGGAGCCCAAGCCGACGGCATTGCCGGACCATCATCCAGCGGCTGACGGTCGCAATGCAGTGGATCCATCCGAGTACGGCCTTGAAGACGTGGTCATGGCGGCGGCGAACGAGTCGGCGCAGTTCGCAGCCAGGGCAGAGAGCAGCAACGTGGGACCGCACACGCTGGAGCAGCTGGAAGCTGACATCCGCCGCCTCGTCGTTACGTACCCCAACCGGCCCGTCGGGCCCCTTTTTCGCGAGGTACGCGCCCTGCGCGACCGCGCCTTCGAACTCCTCGAAGGACGTCAACCACCGCGGTACACCTCAGACCTCTACGTGGGCGCCGGCGTCCTGTGCGGTGTACTGGCCAATGCGAGCTTCGACCTGGGCCGCTACGACGCGGCCGAGACACAGGCACGCACTGCCTTCCTCTTCGGTGAGCTGGCCGGCCACAACGGACTGCGTTCCTGGGTCCGCGGGCTCCAGGCACTCATCGCGTACTGGGACGGTCGCCCGGTAGACGCCGTGCGCCTCGCCGACTCGGGAAGCACGTTCACCCCCGAATCCGGCACGGCGCAGATCCGGCTGGAGAGCATCAAGGCGCGTGCCTTCGGCCAGCTCAACCGGGCCAGCGATGCTCTGGCGGCCCTCAGTGCCGCCGACCGCCTACGAGACCACCTCGTCGAAGGTGACGAGCTGCCCGGCGGAATGATGGCCTTCCCCGTCGAGAAGCAGCTGTTCTACTCCAGCAGCACTCACTTGTGGCTGGCCGGCGGGCAGCACCTCAGTGACGCCGAGGCCCGCGCCGACGAAGCGGTGGAGCTCTTCCAGTCCGCGCCTCCGGAGCAGCAGCGACTCGGTGAGATGTCCCTGGCCCGCATGGACCTGGCGATGGCTCGGCTGGGCCGAGGGGACATCGACGGAGCGGCGACCCAGATCCACGCTGTCCTCGGGGTCAGTGCCCGGCGCCGCACCGAGAGCGTCGATCGCCGGATCGGCCACTTCAGTCGTCAGCTCGCGCTGCACCCCGGGGCCGGATCACCTGCCGCGATCGGGCTTCGTGAGGTGATCATTGCTCATCAGGAGCGCATGCCCGCTCAGCTCCCGCCAGGAGGCAGCCAGTGACGACCGTGACCCTCTTGCACCCCGGCGCCATGGGCGCGGCCGTCGCCGCCCAGGCCGTCGCCGCAGGACACGAGGTGCTGTGGGTGCCGGTGGGCCGCAGCGACGCCACCCGCCGGCGCGCGAAGGAAGTCGGCGCCACCGCATGTGACTCGCTCGACGAGGCGCTGGAACGCAGCGAGATCGTCCTGTCGATCTGCCCGCCGCAGGCCGCCGAAGACGTGGCGACCACGGTCGCTGACCGCGCCTTCGCCGGGGTGTACGTGGACGCCAACGCGATCAACCCCCAGCGCATGCAGCGAATCGCGGAGGGGATCAGGCCGGGCGCCGTGGTCCTCGACGGGGCGATCTTCGGCCCGCCGCCCGGTGGCCAGCGGGCTGCTCGGCTCTACCTGGCCGGCGAAGCCCAGGCCGTGGACACGATGGAGCGCCTGTTCAAGGACACCGCGTTGCACGTCCGCCGCGCGAGCGGCAGCGTCGGCTCCGCCTCCGCACTGAAGATGGCGTTCGCCAGCTACCAGAAGGCCGCCCGAACCCTCGCCGGCGTGGCCCACGCACTGGCCGACGCCCATGGAGTCGGCGACGAGCTCACCGTCGAGGCGCAGGCGATGGCCTCCAACATCCTCGCCGACCCCGGATACCTGCCCAGCGTGGCCGCACGAGCCTGGCGCTGGGCACCGGAGATGGAGGACATCGCCGAGACTCTCCGCGCAGCCGGTCTGCCCGCAGACATGGCCGAGGCTGCGGTGACGGTGATGTCGCGCTGGGAAGGAGACAAGGACCGGTACGACCTGGAGCTCACCGACGTCTTGTCCCACCTGCGGAGCCAGGGTGAGTGAGCAGCGACCAGTACTCTCCCCGGACGAAGTCCAGCAGCAACCCGTCGCCGCTGCCGTCGTCGTCCACAAGGGGCGGGTGCTGCTCGTGCGACGCCGAGCAACTCTCCTGGCAGTTCCCGGCAGGCAAGAAGCTGCGCCATCGCCGGCGGCAACGCCGAGGTCCTGGAGCAGAACTCCCAGCGGCGTTCCGCCGTAGAGGAGTTGGCGACGATCCCGTGGAAGTGGGCGGAGAACCGTGTTCGCCGGAAGGCGCTGAAGGCGGCGCTCGACGCGCTGCCGGCCTTCCGCCGGGTGACCGGCCCCGCCACCCGGCGGCCCGCGTCGAGATCGATCCCGTGCGCAAGGCGAAGGCGCTCGTGTGGACAGACGAGCGGGTCGCCAAGTAGGAGCAGGCCGGCGAGAAGCCCTCCCCCGTGACGGTCTGGACGCCGGAACAGACCGGCGCCTTCCTCGACTCCATCGCCGGCGACCGGTTGTACGCCCTGTGGCACCTCATCGCCTTCCGCGGCCTGCGGCGTGGCGAGGCGTACGGGCAGCCCTGGTCCGAGACGAACCTCGACCGGCACTCCCTCACCGTGCCCGGGCAACTGGTCCAACACGGACGGGGGGTGAGGCCTCCGAGCGGAAGGCGGACAGCGGGTTCCGGGGCGTCGCGCTCGATGACGACACCGTCGGCGTCCTGGACGGGCCACGCAGGCGACAGGAGGCCGACCGCGCCGAGTGGGGGTCGGCCTGGGCGAACGCCGCGCTCGTCTTCACCCAGGAGGACGGCTCCTCGCTCCACCCGGGCAAGGTGACCGATCTCTTCGAGCGGGCACGACCTCCGGCGCGGGGCGGCCACGCTCATGCCCGCGGCCGACATCGACATCAAGATCGTGTCGGACACGCGCGGCATCTACCAGAGCGTGCTCCCCCACATCGGCAAGAGCGCCGCCGAGGCCACCGCCAAGCTGGTCCCTCTCCAGCGCAAGGCGGAGCACGAGGAGCAGGCCCGCAAGGCCGCCAGGACGGCCGAGCGAGCCGCGAAGGCCAAGGTCAAGGTCAAGGGGAGGAAGAGGGCAAGGCCAAGAAGGCCACGAAGAAGAGCTGACAGCCCCTCCGCTCACGCATCGCTCACGCACGGGATCTCGGGTCCCGGCCACCGCAGGCGCCGACCGATCCCGGAAATAGCAAAAGCCCCAGGTCACGGCGAGTGAGTCCTGGGGCTTCTACAGAGCCGCCTTCGGGATTCGAACCCGAGACCTACGCATTACGAGTGCGTTGCTCTGGCCAACTGAGCTAAGGCGGCACCGCTGGTCAGACAAGTGTTCCCTCGAAGAGGGGCGCTCATCAGCAGCGGCGCCAAGTCTACAGGGTGTGGGAGGGTGCCCTGAACCAGGTTTCGCGGAGGCGGGGCGCTGGTCACAGAACGGGGCGATCGCGGCACATCCGGCGCGTTTCGTCACCAAGCCGGACGGGGGTCCCGCAGGTGCGCCGGGGTCTGCTCGGGCAGCCCGGAGTGCTCGGCGTCCGTGCGCCACAGGGACCCGGGATCGGGCGGAAACTCCTGCGTCGGCGGGGCCGGCTTGTGGAACCGCTCCGTGCGCGACAGCGGCACCAACCAGCACCGGGGCGGCGGCCTCAGCACTTCTTGCCGTCCTGCGGGGCCTTGCCCTCCAGGAGGTAGCGGTTGATCGCGGCGTCGATGCAGTCGCTGCCGCGCCCGTACGCCGTGTGGCCGTCGCCGTCGTAAGTGAGGAGCGTGCCCGATTCGAGCTGGCCGGCCAGCGCCTGGGCCCACTTGTACGGGGTCGCCGGGTCGCGCGTGGTGCCCACCACCACGATCGGCGCGGCGCCCTTCGCGGTCAGCTCCCTCGCCTGGCCCGTGGCCTTCACGGGCCAGTACGTGCAGTTCAGCGCGGCCCAGGCCAGACCCGCGCCGAAAACCGGGGAGGCCTTCTCGAAGGACGGCAGGGCGGTGTCGACGGCCTCGGGGCCGCTGAAGGCCGGGGGCTGGTCGAGGCAGTTGACGGCGGCGTTCGCGAACATCAGGTTGGCGTACTTGCCGTCCGCCTCGCGCTCGTAATAGCTGTCGGCCAGGCTCAGCAGGCCCGATCCGTCGCCGTTCATCGCCGAGCTGAGCGCCTCGCGCAGCTGCGGCCAGGCGCTCTCGTCGTACAGCGCCGCGATCACCCCGGTCGTCGCCAGGGCCTCGCCCAGCGGGCGGTCCGGGTCGCCGCTCGACACGGGCTGGGCGTCGACCTTGCGGAAGAACTCCTTCAGGCGCGCCCCCACCGCGTCCGGGCCGCCCTTGCCGAGCGGGCAGTCGGGCTGCTTCGCGCAGTCCTTGGCGAAGGCGGTGAAGGCCGTGTCGAAGCCCTCCGTCTGGTCCCGGTTCAGTTCGAGCGCGGGCCGGGTGGGGTCCATCGCCCCGTCCAGGACCAGCCGGCCGACCCGGTCCGGGAAGAGGTCCGCGTAC
Organism: Streptomyces sp. NPDC001502; assembly: GCF_042894785.1. Classification (NCBI taxonomy): domain Bacteria; kingdom Bacillati; phylum Actinomycetota; class Actinomycetes; order Kitasatosporales; family Streptomycetaceae; genus Streptomyces; species Streptomyces sp. NPDC001502. The sequence continues at coordinate 396,166 of NZ_JBIAVW010000001.1, read as the reverse complement.
GTGGCGCCCAGGAAGGTGCCGTACGAGGCCCCGACGTAGTTGAGCTTCTCGTCCCCGAGCAGCGCGCGCAGCAGGTCCATGTCCCGGGCGGCGTCGACGGTGGAGACATGCGGCAGGACCCGTCCGGAATTCGTCCGGCAGCCGGCCGCGAACTCCTTGAAGGCCGCCACCAGCTCCGCCCGCTCGGCCGGGTCGTCCGGCGTCTGGTCCACCTGTGTGTACTTGTCCATGGCCGGGCCGTTCAGGCACTCGACGGGGCTGCTGCGTTCCACCCCGCGCGGGTCGAAGGACACCATGTCGTACCGGGCCCGGACGGCCGCGGGATAGCCGATGCCGGCGTACGCCTGGAGGTAGCCGATGCCGGAGCCTCCCGGGCCGCCCGGGTTGACCATCAGCGAGCCGAGGCGCTTGCCGGGACCGGTGGCCGTACGGCGCGACACCGCGATGTCGACGTCCTGGCCGGAGCCGGGGTTCGCGTAGTCCAGCGGGGCCTTCATGGTGGAGCACTGGAATCCGGGGACACCGCAGTCGCGCCAGGTCAGCTTCTGCTTGTAGTACGGGCGCAGCGCGGCCGCGTCGGGGGACGGCTGCGCCGCCGGGGAGAACGCGGCGGCCCCGGGTTCCCCCAGCCCGCCCGAGGTACACCCGGAGAGCAGCAGCCCGGCGGCTGCGATCACGGTTCCGGTGGTACGCAGCAGGCGACTGGTGTCCATCCCCGGAGCGTACGTCCTACCGGCGGACGTGAGCAGGCGCTCCGGGACCGGACGGCCGCACGCCTTCCGTGGCACGTGCCGGGCCCGGCACGGACCGGCCGCTACCCGGCCCCGGCGACCGGTTCGCCCGTACGGGTGAGCCGGTCAACCGGGTATGGACCACCGCCCGGCGGCCCGGACGCGGTCAGCCCGCGCGCAGCGCCATCGTCATCGCCTCGACCGCGAGCAGCGGGGCGACATTGCGGTCGAAGGAGTCCCGGCAGGCGATGATCGCCTCGATCCGGCGCAGGGTCCGCTCCGGGCCCGAGGCGCGGGCGATCCGCTCCAGGTCCGGCCGTATCTCCTCGTTGGCGATGGCCACGGACGAGCCGAGCTGCAGGGCCAGGACGTCCCGGTAGAAGCTGGTGAGGTCGGTCAGCGCCAGTTCGAGGGTGTCGCGCTGGGTGCGGGTGCGACGGCGCTTCTGCCGGTCCTCCAGCTCCTTCATCACGCCCGCCGTGCCGCGCGGCATCCGGCTGCCGGCGCCCGTTCCGGCACCGAGCGCGGTCCTCAGCTCCTCGGTCTCCTTGGTGTCGACCTCCTCCGCGACCTGCTTGGCGTCCTCGGCGGCGGCGTCCACCAGCTCCTGGGCGGCCTTGAGGCAGGCACCGACGTCGTCCACCCGGAGCGGGAGCTTCAGCACCGCAGCCCTGCGCTCGCGGGCCCCCTCGTCGGTGGCCAGCCGACGGGCGCGGTCGACGTGCCCCTGGGTGACCCGGGCGGCGGCCAGGGCCGCCGACGGCTCGATGCCGTCCCGCCGCACCAGCATGTCGGCGACGGCCGCGACCGACGGGGTGCTGAGGTTGAGGTGGCGGCAGCGGGACCGGATGGTGGGCAGCACGTCCTCCACGGAGGGCGAGCACAGCAGCCAGACCGTGCGGGGCGCGGGCTCCTCCACGGCCTTGAGGACCGCGTTGGCGGACTTCTCGTTCAGCCGCTCGGCGTCCTCGACGAGGATGACCTGCCAGCGGCCCGTGGCCGGGGACGTGTAGGACTTGCGGACGGTGTCCCGCATGTCGTCGACGAGGATCTGGCTGCCGACCGCAACGACGGTGGAGACGTCCGCGTGCGTGCCGACCATCGTGGTGTGGCAGCCGTCGCAGAACCCGCAGCCGGGCTCACCGCCGAGGGCGCGGTCGGGGCTGGTGCACTGCAGGGCGGCGGCGAAGGCCCGGGCGGCGGTGGTCCGCCCGGATCCGGGCGGACCGGTGAGCAGCCAGGCGTGGGTCATCTTGGACCCCTCGGGCGGCGCGGTCCCGGCCGTGATGGCCGTGACCAGTGCGTCGGCATCGCGGGCGGCGGCGGCCAGCTGCGTCTGGACCCGCTCCTGTCCCACCAGGTCGTCCCATACGGGCATCCCGCCCACCGCCTTTCACTCTCCGTGCACCCATTGTGGCGGGCGCCACCGACAATCCCGTCCCGGTCCCGTCGCCGCCGGGGTCAGCGGCGGCGGCGCGGTCGCCGTTCGCCCTCGTCGCCCTCGTCGCCGTCCTCGTCGCCCCGGTGGCGGCCCAGCAGTTCGTCCGCCAGCGTCGGCAGGTCGTCCAGCGGGGTCTCCTCGGCCCAGTCCGGGCGCGGCCGGCGCGGCCGGCCCTCGCCGTCGACGACGGGGAGCTCCCGCGTCCGGTCGTTGCCGGAGTCCCGGAAGATGCCCGACGGCACCCGGTCGGCCGGGTCCTCCTCGGGACGCTGGGCCGTCGGCCGCGTGGCGGACCGGGCCCGTCCGCCACCGCTGTCCTGCGCGGGCTGCGGCGCCTGCGGGGCGGCCGGACGTACGGGCGGCAGCACGGCCGTCTCGTCGGCCGGGCGAACGGGCGGCAGCACCGCCGTCTCGTCGGCCGGGCGAACGGGCGGCAGCACCGCCGTCTCGTCGGCCGCGCGGACCGGCGGCAGCACCGCCGTCTCCGCGGCGGAGGCCGGGTCGATCTTCGGCACCGGGACCGTCTGGGTGACGTCGTCCGGCTGGACGACCCGCTTGACCGGCTTGGACTCCGGAGCCACCGGGACCACCGGGGTCTCCACCGTCACCGCGTCGTCCGGGTGCGGCTCCGGCTTCGGCTCCGGCTCCGGCTTCTTGGTCATACCGACCTTGGGCGCAGGGGCAGGCGCAGGGGCAGGCGCAGGGGCAGCAGCAGGCGCGGGAGCAGGCGGCGCGACCGCAGCAGCCTGCGCGGCCGCCACAGCAGCGGCAGCCGCGGCCTTCGCCGCCGCCTCGGCCGCCACCAGCCGGCGTGCCTCCTCGGCCTTCAGCAGGGCCTCCTCGGCCCGCCGCTGCTTCTCCAGCCGTCGCTCCTCGGCCTCGGCCCGCAGCCGGGCCTCCTCCTCGGCCTGCCGGCGCAGCCGCTCGGCCTCCGCCGCACGTGCCTTCTCCTCGGCCTCCAGACGCAGCCGCTCGGCCTCGGCGCGGGCCCGGGCCTCCTCCTCGGCGCGCAGCCGCTCCTCCTGCGCCCTGCGGGCGGCCTCCGCCTCGGCCCTCATCCGCGCTTCCTCGGCCTCGCGGGCCAGCCGGGCCTCCTCCTCGGCCCGCAGGCGCGCTTCCTCCGCCTTGCGAGCCGCCTCTTCCTCGGCCTTGCGCCGGGCCTCCTCCTCGGCGAGGCGCCGTGCCTCCGCCTGGGCGGCCACCTCGGCCTCCGAGAGCGGAAGCATCCGGTCCAGGCGGTGCCGTACGACGGTGGTCACCGACCCCGGGTCCTGGCCCGCGTCGACCACGAGGTAGCGGCCCGGGTCGGACGCGGCGAGGGTCAGGAACCCGGACCGCACCCGCTGGTGGAACTCCGCCGGCTCCGACTCCAGGCGGTCCGGTGCCTCCGTGAACCGCTCGCGCGCCGCCTCCGGCGATACGTCGAGCAGCACGGTCAGGTTCGGGACGAGCCCGTCGGTGGCCCAGCGCGAGATCCTGGCGATCTCCGTCGGGGAGAGGTCACGGCCGGCCCCCTGGTAGGCCACCGAGGAGTCGATGTAGCGGTCCGAGATGACGACCGCGCCGCGCTCCAGGGCCGGGCGCACCACCGTGTCCACGTGTTCCGCCCGGTCGGCGGCGTACAGCAGTGCCTCGGCCCGGTTCGACAGACCGGCCGAGGAGATGTCGAGCAGGATCGAGCGGAGCCGCTTGCCGACGGGGGTCGCCCCGGGCTCCCGGGTCACCACGACCTCGTGGCCCTTGCCCCGTATCCAGTCGGCCAGCGCCTGGACCTGGGTGGACTTGCCGGCTCCGTCGCCGCCTTCCAGGGCGATGAAGAACCCGGTGGCGGACGCCGCCTGTACGGGCTCCCCGCCGCGCAGCGCCTCGCGCAGGTCCCGCCGCAGGGGTACGCCCCGGCGGTCGTCGGCCTTGGTGAGCACGAGCACGGCGACCGGCAGCAGCAGGGCGCCGACGAGCATCAGGGTGAAGGCGGCGCCGCCGTGTGCGAAGACGACCTCGGCACCGGTCAGCCGGTGCGGGCCGATGGCCGCGGCCAGGAGGGGCGCGGCCACGGCGCCCAGCGCCACGGCCACCCGTACGACCGCCTGGAGGTGCTCGGTGATCCGGGCCCGCCGGAACTCCTCGGTCTCCTGGTCCAGCAGGGTGTGGCCGGTGTTGGCCGCGACGCCCGCGGCCGTGCCGGCGAGCAGCGAGAGGAACAGCACGGTCGCCATGTCCGGGACGAGCCCGGTCAGGAGCAGCGCGAGCCCGGTGACCGCTATGGCGAGGGCCATCAGCCGGCGGCGGGACAGCGCGGGCAGCACCTTGCCGGCCTGGGTGGCGCGGATGCCCGCGGCGGTGCCGCCGACCAGCGCGAGGACGAACAGCGCGAAGGCGGCCGGGCCGCCGCCCAGGTCGAAGGCGTGCAGCACGGAGACGGACACGGCGCAGGACACCGCTCCGGCGACCGCGGCGCAGCTCAGGACGAGAAGGGGGATGACGCCCGTACGGCCCTTGTCGGGCCGGTCGCCCGTTTTGGGGGTGCGCAGGCCCTCCAGCGGCGAACGCGGACGCGGGGTCGCCCCGCCGGGCAGCACCAGCGGCAGCAGCAGCGAGACCGAGGCGGCGAAGAGGCCGGAGGCCACGTACGAGCCGAGGGCGGCCTGGTTCGCGACGAACCAGTCGATGCCGAGGCCGAGTGCCTTGCCGACCAGGGTCGCGGCGAGCAGCGCGGCGGCGGCGATCGGAAGCGCCGCGAAGGACGTACGCAGGGTCAGCCGGCGCAGCGCGTCCAGGTGGTCCGGGAGCGGCCGTACGGTCGCCCCCTCCGGCGGCGGCGCGGGCAGCAGGGCGGGAGCCGCACTCTCCTTGGCCAGGGTCCACAGCCGCTCGGCGGCGCCGGAGACGAAGACGGTGGCCAGCAGCGCGGTCAGCGCGTGGGCCGCGATCCAGTCGAGCCACAGCGGGGCGACGACGAAGAGCCCGAGGCGGACCCCGTCGGCCCCGATCATGGTCCAGCGGCGGTCCAGCTTGCCGTCGGCGCCCAGCAGCCCGGCCAGCGGGCCGAGGAGGACCGCGCCGAAGAGCAGGGTGGCGAGGATACGGACCCCGAAGACGGCGGCGACGGCGAGGGCCGCGCCGCGGAACCCGCCGCCGAAGCTCCCTTCCGAGGCCGCTGCCTGGAGGGCCAGCAGCACCAGCACCAGCAGGGCCAGGGCATCACCGATGCCGCTCACCAACTGGGCGCTCCACAGCCGGCGCAGCCTGGGAGTGCGCAGCAGTGCGCGCACCGCACGCTCGCGGGAATCCGCGGCTAGGGCTTCGTCGTAGGTGGGGTTCGCCGGGGCGGTCACGACCGCCGGCTGCTCGGCTCGCGTCATCCGCCCAGCCTATCCGCTGCGCTATGCGGGTGCGGAAGCCTGTGGACAAGGCCGGGTGTGACCCCGGACCCACCTTCCGGGAAGCAGCCCGGCGCCGTTGCGGAGCCCTGCCCCGGACCCCGCGCCTCAAACGCCGGCGAGGCTGAATGCGGCGGGGCGACGCACAAGAGCCCCACGCTTCGCGTGGGGCTCTTGCCGCGACTACTCGTCCGCGGGAGCCGCGGCGGCCTTCTTGGCCACCGTCTTCTTCGCGACGGTCTTCTTGGCGGTCGTCTTCTTGGCCGCCGTCGTCTTCTTCGCGGCAGCGGCCTTCGTCGCCGTCGCCTTCTTCGCCGGGGCCTTCTTGGCGGGGGCCTTCTTCGCCACCTTCTTGGCCGGGCCCTTCGCCCGCTTCTCCGCGAGCAGCTCGTAGCCGCGCTCCGGCGTGATCGTCTCGACGTCGTCGTCCCGCCGCAGCGTCGCGTTCGTCTCGCCGTCCGTCACGTACGGACCGAAGCGGCCGTCCTTGACCACGACCGGCTTCTCGCTGACCGGGTCGGTGCCCAGCTCCTTCAGCGGCGGCTTGGCCGCGGCCCGGCCCCGCTGCTTCGGCTGCGCGTAGATCGCGAGCGCCTCGTCCAGCGTGATCGAGAAGAGCTGGTCCTCGGTCTCCAGCGACCGCGAGTCCGTGCCCTTCTTCAGGTACGGGCCGTAGCGGCCGTTCTGGGCCGTGATCTCCACGCCCTCCGCGTCCGCGCCGACCACGCGCGGCAGCGACATCAGCTTGAGCGCCTCGTCGAGGGTGACCGTGTCCAGGCTCATGGACTTGAAGAGCGAGGCCGTCCGCGGCTTGACCGCGTTCTTGCCCGTCTTCGGGGTGCCCTCGGGGAGGATCTCCGTCACGTACGGCCCGTAGCGGCCGTCCTTGGCCACGATCTCGTTCCCGCTGACCGGGTCCTTGCCGAGCTCGAACTCGCCGCTCGGCTTGGCGAACAGCTCCTCCGCGTACGCGACCGTCAGCTCGTCCGGAGCCATGTCGTCCGGGACGTCGGCCCGCTGGTGGCCCTCCGCGTCCTTCTCGCCGCGCTCCACGTACGGCCCGTAGCGGCCGACGCGCAGCACGATGCCCTCGCCGACCGGGAAGGAGGAGATCTCCCGGGCGTCGATCGCGCCGAGGTCCGTGACCAGCTCCTTCAGACCGCCGAGGTGGTCCCCGTCGGCCGGCACGACCTCGGTCGCGTCCTCCGAGCCGAAGTAGAACCGCTTCAGCCACGGCACGGACTGGGCCTCGCCCCGCGCGATGCGGTCGAGGTCGTCCTCCATCTTCGCGGTGAAGTCGTAGTCGACGAGCCGCCCGAAGTGCGTCTCCAGCAGGTTGACCACGGCGAACGACAGGAAGGACGGCACGAGCGCCGTGCCCTTCTTGAAGACGTATCCGCGGTCGAGGATCGTGCCGATGATCGACGCGTACGTCGACGGACGGCCGATCTCGCGCTCTTCGAGCTCCTTGACCAGCGAGGCCTCGGTGTAGCGGGCCGGCGGCTTGGTCGAGTGCCCGTCCGCCGTGATCTCCTCGGCGGCGAGCGCGTCGCCCTCCGCGACCTGCGGCAGGCGCTTCTCGCGGTCGTCGAGCTCGGCGTTCGGGTCGTCCGCGCCCTCGACGTAGGCCTTCATGAAGCCGTGGAAGGTGATCGTCTTGCCGGAGGCGGTGAACTCGGCGTCACGTCCGTCCGAGGCGCGGCCGCCGATCTTCACGGTGACGCTGTTGCCGACCGCGTCCTTCATCTGGGAGGCGACGGTCCGCTTCCAGATCAGCTCGTACAGGCGGAACTGGTCGCCTGTCAGACCCGTCTCGGCCGGGGTGCGGAAACGATCACCCGAAGGACGGATCGCCTCGTGCGCCTCCTGGGCGTTCTTGACCTTGCCGGCGTAGACGCGCGGCTTCTCCGGCAGGTAGTCGGCCCCGTACAGCTGCGTGACCTGCGCCCGCGCCGCCGACACCGCGGTGTCGGACAGCGTGGTGGAGTCGGTACGCATATAGGTGATGAAGCCGTTCTCGTACAGCTTCTGCGCCACCTGCATCGTCGCCTTCGCGCCGAAGCCCAGCTTGCGCGAGGCCTCCTGCTGCAGCGTCGTCGTACGGAACGGGGCGTACGGGGAACGGCGGTACGGCTTGGACTCGACCGACCGGACGGCGAACGAGGTGTCCGCCAGAGCGGCGGCGAGCGCCCGGGCGCCTGCCTCGTCGAGGTGCAGCACCTCGCTCTTGAGCTGCCCGTTCGAGCCGAAGTCACGGCCCTGGGCGATGCGCTTGCCGTCGACCGTGTTCAGCCGGGCGACCAGCGTGGAGGGGTCGGAGGCGTCACCGGCGCGGCCGGTGGCGAAGGTGCCGGTCAGGTCCCAGTACTCGGCGGAGCGGAAGGCGATGCGCTCGCGCTCCCGCTCGACGACCATGCGCGTGGCAACCGACTGGACGCGGCCGGCCGACAGCTTCGGCATGACCTTCTTCCACAGGACCGGCGAGACCTCGTAGCCGTAGAGGCGGTCGAGGATGCGGCGGGTCTCCTGGGCGTCGACCATGCGCTGGTTGAGCTCGCGCGGGTTGGCGACGGCGTCGCGGATCGCGTCCTTGGTGATCTCGTGGAAGACCATCCGGTGGACGGGGACCTTGGGCTTGAGGACTTCCTGCAGGTGCCACGCGATGGCTTCGCCCTCGCGGTCCTCATCGGTGGCGAGGAAGAGTTCGTCGGACTCGGCCAGCAGCTCCTTGAGCTTCCTGACCTGGGACTTCTTGTCCGCGTTGACGACGTAGATCGGCGCGAAGTCGTGCTCGACGTCCACACCGAGGCGGCGGACCTCACCGGTGTACTTGTCGGGAACCTCGGCCGCGCCGTTCGGGAGGTCGCGGATGTGCCCGACGCTCGCCTCGACGACGTATCCGGGGCCGAGGTAGCCCTTGATCGTCTTCGCCTTGGCTGGGGACTCGACGATGACGAGTCGGCGGCCGCCCTTTGCGGTCTCGCTAGTCGGGGACAACTTGGCTCTTCTCTCCGGTCGGCACTCGGTCGCAGTACGGCGACGCTGCGGAGTGTGACGGTACAACCCGCCCCCGTGTCAAACGGCAGAAGCCCGCAACGGCCACTCGAACGGTAACCCGACAAGTGCCGTTTCTGCCGCCCGGATGCCGCGCCGGGGCGTTCCCGATCACCGGGCAGGGTGGCCGGGGGGCCGTCTGGCCGCGCCTTCGCACCCGGTCCCGGGCCTGCTCCGACCTCGGCTTTCCGGGCCGGATCCGGGGCCGCGGCCCGGTCCGCCCGGGTCCTTCGAACTCGGTGCCGAAGCCGCGCGAGGCGACCCGGTACCAGGGCCGTCGCCGCCCGCCGACGAGCCGGGCCGACGCGCCCGGCCGGCGCCACGGCCGCGACGGGGCGCGTGCCCTTCGCCACCGGCGCACGGTGGCGGAGCACGCACCCTCGTCAGGCCTGCAGAGCGGCCCCGAACAGCGGGAACACGGCCGCCGCGAAGATCGCCGGACCGTTTTCCGCGCCGCTTCCCCTTACCCCCGGGCCGCTCACGGGATCCCCCCGGATCCCCCTGCGCAGGAGACTCGCAGCCCTGCGAATACAGCGGGCGAACCCCGGGTTACATCCCGGGGCCGACTACTGCGCGGGGCCCGCCACGGGGTCCAGGAAACCCTGCTCGACCAGCAGCCGGATGGCCTCCGGAGTGCGGTCCCGCAGCACGATCGGGTCCTCCTGGACGAGCTGCGCGATCGCGTCCAGGATCCGGCCCGCGCTCAGTGAGCCGTCACACACTCCGGCGAAGCCGGCGCCGACCGTGTCGACCTTGGTGGCGCGCCGCATTCCGCGGTTCTGCCGGAGCACGACATGTTCCGGATCCTCCGCGCCGGGCGCGCCGACCTGCTCCTGGACCACTTCCTCGGCCAGTGCGAAATAGGCCTCCAGCAGGGCCGCGTCGTCGTGCTGCCGCAGGTAGTCCTGGCGCGCGAAATGGGCCAGGACGGCCTCGCCGAGCGGCTGCTCCACCGTGTGGGGCCACTCCTCGACCACGATCGAGGGCTCGGCCGCGTCCGTCCGGCGCAAGGTGATCCACCCGAAGCCGACGGACTTGGTCCCGCGGGCCTCGAACTCGTCCAGCCAGTCCTCGTACCGCCGCGTGTACTCGGCCGGGTCGGTCCGGTGGTCGCCCGCGTCGCGCAGCCACAGCTCGGCGTACTGCGTCACGTCCTGCTCGTCACGCTGCACGATCCAGGCGTCGCAGCCGCGCGGCACCCAGGAGCGCAGCCGGTCGCGCCAGTCCTCGCCCTCCACGTGCTGCCAGTTGCCGAGGAACTGCGCGTACCCGCCCGGGTTGAGCCGCGCGCCGGCCTCCTGCACCAGGGTCCGGCACAGGTCGTCGCCGCCCATACCGCCGTCCCGGTACGTCAGCCGGGCGCCGGGCGAGATCACGAACGGCGGGTTCGACACGATGAGGTCGTACGTGGCCTCGCCGACCGGCTCGAACAGCGACCCGGTGAGCAGCTCGGCCTCCGGGGCCCCGGACAGGGCCAGCGTCAGACGGGTGAATTCCAGGGCCCTGGGGTTGACGTCGGTGGCGGTGACCCGGGTGGCGTGCCGGGACGCGTGCAGCGCCTGGATTCCGGATCCGGTGCCGACGTCGAGGGCGGAGCCGACCGGGGTGCGGACGGTGATCCCGGCCAGGGTGGTGGAGGCGCCGCCGACGCCGAGGACCACGCCCTCATCGCGGCTGCCGATCCCACCGGCCCCGCCGACGGAGCAGCCGAGGTCGGAGACGATGAACCAGTCCTCGCCGTCCGGGCCGCCGTACGGGCGCACGTCGACGGTGGCGTGCACCTCGTCGCCCTCCAGCCGCAGCCAGCCGTCGGCCAGCGCCGCCTCGACGGGCAGCGCCTCCACGGCGTGCACGTACGGCTCCGGCTGCTGGAGCAGGAACAGCCGGACCAGGCTCGCGAGCGCACCGTCGCCCGGGCCGCGCGTGGCGCGCAGGGCGGGGACGGTCTCGCTGCGGGCCAGCGCGGCGTAGGCGGGGGCGCCGAGCAGGTCGAGCAGCCCGTCGGCGGTGAAACCGGCGGCGAGCAGGGCGGCGCGGAGTTCGGGGGCGCGATCGGGCTTGGGGAGGCTGGTGGTACTCACGCGTCCATTGTGTCCGCTGGGACCCGTCCTGCCGATCACACCGGGCCCGCAGGTGCGAAAGGGCGGCCGAGGCCCCTTCCGGGACCCCGGCCGCCCTGAGCGGCGTACCGCGCGGAACAGCGCCCGCGCGGGCGCGCCGTGCTACTGCGAGGACGCCGGTGCCGCCGCGACCTGGCAGCCCTTCTGGCCGTTGATCGCCGGGCCGAGGCCACCCGCCTTGAGCTGGGCGAGCGCGTCCTGACCGCCCTTCGTCACGTCCTTGAGCCCGCCCGCGACCTCCTTGAGGCCGTCGGCGAACTTCGTCTTGTCCTGGGGGTCGAGGGCGTCCGTCTTCGCCTTCAGGTCGGCGTAGCCCGTGGAGGTCGTCTCGAAGCCCTTGGCCGCCGCCTCCTGGGTCGCGGCGCCGTTCTTGACCGGCGGAACGCCCGCCGACCGCAGGGCGTCCGCCATCGCCTTGTACGACTCGGTCATGGTCCCGAACGCCGCCGAGTCGGTCTTCTGGACCTCGTCGGGCTTGCTGCTCTCCGAGGCCACCCGCTTGATCTCAAGGTTGGCGGCTTCGATCTTCTCAAGCTGGGGCTGCCACTGGTCACAGACCTTCTTGGCCCATGAGCCGGCCTTCTGGTCGGTCTCGTCCCCGCCGCATCCGGACAGGACGAGCATCAGTGCCGCACTGCCCGACAACGCGGCCGCGATCTTCTTGTTCACCGGATTGGTCCCTTCGAAGGCTCTCGGCCCGGAAGATACACGCCCGCCCTCCGGAGACGCACAAAGGCGGACAGACGGCGCGTGAGTCCGCGCCGCCCATCCGCCTTTCGGGCGTACCGGCCGGCCCTGCCCGGCCCTGCCCGTACCGCTGACCGGACCTCGGGTCAGGAGACCGTCGCGGGGTCGGCCGACTGGGCCACCCGCTCGGCGGCTCCGCCCTCGGTCTCGTCGCCGACGGCGATGCCGCGGCGCTTGGAGATGTACACCGCGCCGATGATGACCCCGATCGCGAGGACCGCGACGACGGCCCGCACGACCGGGCTGCTGTCCCCGCCGTAGCTGAACTGCACGACCGCGGGGGCGATCAGCAGCGCGACCAGGTTCATGACCTTGAGCAGCGGGTTGATCGCCGGCCCGGCGGTGTCCTTGAACGGGTCGCCGACCGTGTCGCCGATGACGACCGCGGCGTGGGCCTCACTGCCCTTGCCGCCGTGGTGGCCGTCCTCGACGAGCTTCTTCGCGTTGTCCCACGCGCCACCGGAGTTGGCGAGGAAGACCGCCATCAGGGTGCCCGTTCCGATGGCACCGGCGAGGAAGGAGCCGAGCGCGCCCACGCCGAGGGAGAAGCCCACGGCGATGGGGGTGAGCACGGCGAGCAGGCCGGGCGTGGCGAGCTCGCGCAGCGCGTCCTTGGTGCAGATGTCCACGACGCGCCCGTACTCGGGCTTCTCGGTGTAGTCCATGATCCCGGGGTGCTCGCGGAACTGGCGGCGCACCTCGTAGACGACGGCGCCCGCAGAACGGGAGACGGCGTTGATGGCGAGGCCGGAGAACAGGAACACGACGGCCGAGCCCAGGATCAGCCCGACGAGGTTGTTGGGCTGTGCGATGTCCAGGCTGAGGTTCATCTCCCCGGCCTTGGCACCGACTTCCTTGACCGCGGTGGCGATCGCGTCGTTGTACGAGCCGAAGAGCGCCGCCGCGGCGAGCACCGCCGTCGCGATGGCGATGCCCTTGGTGATGGCCTTCGTGGTGTTGCCCACGGCGTCCAGGTCGGTCAGGACCTGCGCACCGGCGCCCTCGACGTCGCCGGACATCTCGGCGATGCCCTGGGCGTTGTCGGAGACGGGCCCGAAGGTGTCCATGGCGACGATGACGCCGACGGTGGTGAGCAGGCCGGTGCCGGCCAGGGCCACCGCGAAGAGCGCGAGCAGGATCGACGTACCGCCGAGCAGGAACGCGCCGTAGACACCGAGGCCGATGAGCAGAGCCGTGTAGACGGCGGACTCCAGGCCCACCGAGATTCCGGCGAGGACGACGGTGGCAGCTCCCGTCAGGGAGGACTTGCCGATGTCCCGGACGGGGCGCCGGTTGGTCTCGGTGAAGTAGCCGGTCAGCTGCTGGATCAGGGCCGCGAGCACGATGCCGATGGCGACGGCGACGACGGCCAGGATCCGCGGGTCACCGGTGTGGTTGGTGATCGCCGGGTTCTCGACGCCGACGAGCTCCTTGTAGGTGGCCGGCAGGTAGGCGTAGACGGCGATCGCGACCAGTGCCAGGGAGATCACGGCGGAGATGAAGAACCCGCGGTTGATGGCGGTCATGCCGCTGCGGTCGCTGCGGCGCGGGGAGACCGCGAAGATGCCGATCATCGCGGTGATGACACCGATCGCGGGCACGATCAGCGGGAAGGCGAGGCCCAGGTCGCCGAAGGCGGCCTTGCCGAGGATGAGCGCGGCCACCAGGGTGACGGCGTAGGACTCGAAGAGGTCGGCCGCCATTCCGGCGCAGTCTCCGACGTTGTCGCCCACGTTGTCGGCGATGGTCGCGGCATTGCGCGGGTCGTCCTCCGGAATGCCCTGCTCGACCTTGCCGACCAGGTCGGCGCCGACGTCGGCGGCCTTGGTGAAGATTCCGCCGCCCACGCGCATGAACATCGCGATCAGGGCGGCGCCGAGACCGAAGCCCTCCAGGACCTTGGGGGCGTCGGCGGCGTAGACCAGGACGACGCAGGAGGCGCCGAAGAGGCCGAGGCCGACGGTGAACATGCCGACGACGCCGCCCGTCCGGAAGGCGATCTTCATCGCCTTGTGGGAGACCTCGGTCAGGTCCTTGGCGGGCTCCCCCTCGGCCGGGGTCGCCTCGCGTGCGGCAGCGGCGACACGGACGTTGGCGCGGACCGCCAGGCGCATGCCGATGTAGCCGGTGGCGGCCGAGAAGATGGCGCCCACGAGGAAGAAGGCGGAGCGCCCGCCCCGCTGCGTCCAGTCGTCGGCGGGGAGCAGGAAGAGCAGGAAGAAGACCACGACGGCGAAGACGCCGAGGGTGCGCAGCTGCCGGCCGAGATAGGCGTTGGCGCCTTCCTGGACGGCTGCGGCGATCTCCTTCATGCTGTCGGTTCCCTCGTCGGCGGCGAGGACCTGGCGGACCAGGATCTGCGCGACGACGAGTGCGGCGAGTGCCACGGCCGCAATGACGATCACGATGAGCCGATTGTCATCGGTGAGTACTGCGGCTGCCAGATCTGTGGTGCGATCCGGCGCGATAGGGGTGAAGAGCCCCGTCATTCGTCCTCCTTGACGCGATGAGCTCAAGATGTGGACGGATTGTAGGGAGCGCGACCCGATCAAAACAGTGCGCAGGAAACGTAATTGGCGTGCTCTCGCTCCTCAGCAATAGATCGCGTCACTCCATTACCCTCGAAAGTGGTAATGGGGCAAAGGCATTGACGCCCCATCATTGATCTAGGGAAATGGAAAAGGCCCTGCTCAGCAGGGCCTTGATAAAGATCGGAAGATACGAAGGATTGCGCGCGGCGAGGATCGCGGTGGACCTCAGGGAAGCTCGGAGACCCCGGAGACGGGCCAGCTCATCCGGATGGTCCCGCCCGATTCGCCGCTGCTCACCTCGACGTCGTCGACGAGCCCGCTGATCACCGCGAGACCCATCTCGTCCTCGGTCTCGCCCTCGGACTCCAGGACGGCGGTGATGCCGGACACCGCGTCGGAGGCACCGCCGGACGGCCCGGGGACCTCGTCGCCGACCTCGATGGAGAACACCTTGTCCTCCTCGGTCAGCACCACCCGGACGGGCGCGGTCAGTCCGTTGCTCCGATGGAGTCCGACGGCACGCGTACAGGCCTCACCCACGGCGAGGCGGACCTCGTCGAGGACGGCCTCCTCCACGCCGACCCGGCGCGCCACGGCGGCCGCGACCAGGCGGGCCGTCCGGACGTGTTCGGGCTGGGCGCTGAAGCGCAGTTCAACGGTGGCCATGCGCATCCCCCTCGGACTACGGGCGTGCCTTGACAGGGGCCCGGGCCAACCATGGCCCGGTACCCCCGCTCTCCTTGTCGGCTCCCTGCCGCCCGGAGGCTGCAGGGGGCCGCGCGGAGCCGTCAGTCGGTCGCGTTGACGGCGTCTTCCACCGTGGTGTGGATCGGAAACACCTTGGTCAAACCGGTGATGCGGAAGATCTTCAGGATGCGCTCCTGGTTGCACACCAGACGGAGCGAGCCCTCGTGCGCACGGACGCGCTTGAGGCCTCCCACCAGCACACCGAGGCCGGTGGAGTCGAGGAAGTCCACCCGCTCCATGTCGACAACCAGGTGGTAGCTGCCGTCGTTCACCAACTCGACCAACTGCTCGCGCAGCTTGGGCGCGGTATACACATCAATCTCGCCACCGACCTCCACGACCGTACGGTCGCCGACAGTGCGAGTCGACAGGGACAGGTCCACGGATCCTCCAGCACCTTGCTATCGAGCGACGCCCCCTCACCCGAAGGTAGGCGAGGGATTGGCTGCCGCGATGGCATTCAATCACTTACCGGCAGGCGCGCACGACGCCTTCGGACCATTGTCCCGCACGCCGGTGACACACTCGGTTCCGATGGCCAACACATCTGGTCCCGGACGGCCCACGGCACCCGCGGACCCACGACCCACCCCCGACACGGTCCTGGACCGCCTGTCACGGGGGCCTTCCCGTGCTGCGCGCATCACCCATACGGAGCACTTGCCCCCTCGGGCGGGTCGTCATGCAGTCTGGCCGGACCGCATCCGAACAGACGTCGTAGCCGCGATCGGATCGGCCGGAATCGACCATCCGTGGGAACACCAGGCCGCGGCGGCCGAGCTCGCCCTCGACGGAACGTCCGTGGTCGTGGCCACCGGAACCGCCTCGGGAAAGTCCCTCGCCTACCTCGCGCCCGTGCTCTCCGCCCTCGCGGACGGCGCCGAGGCCCCGAACGGCCGGGGCGCGACCGCCCTGTACCTGGCCCCCACCAAGGCCCTGGCGGCCGACCAGCGGCGCGCCGTGCGGGAACTGGCCGCCCCGCTGGGCAACGCCGTACGCCCCGCGGTCTACGACGGGGACACGCCCGTCGAGGAACGCGAGTGGGTGCGGCAGTACGCGAACTACGTCCTGACCAACCCCGACATGCTGCACCGCGGGATCCTCCCGGCCCACCCGCGCTGGTCCTCCTTCCTGCGGGCCCTGCGCTACGTCGTGATCGACGAGTGCCACACCTACCGCGGGGTCTTCGGATCCCATGTGGCACAGGTGCTGCGCCGGCTGCGGCGGCTGTGCGCCCGCTACGGCGCGGAACCCGTCTTCATGCTGGCCTCCGCCACCGCGAGCGACCCGGCGGCGGCCGCGTCCCGGCTGACCGGCGTACGGGTGATCGAGATCACCGACGACGCCTCACCGCGGGGCGAGGTGGTCTTCGCCCTCTGGGAGCCGCCGCTGCTCACCGAGCTGCGCGGCGAGAAGGGCGCGCCCGTACGGCGTACGGCCACCGCCGAGACGGCCGACCTGCTGACCGACCTGGTGATCCAGGGGGTCCGTACGGTCGCCTTCGTGCGCTCCCGGCGCGGCGCCGAGCTGATCTCCGTGATCGCCCAGGAACGGCTCGCGTCGGTCGACCGGTCGCTGGCCCGCCGGGTCGCCGCCTACCGGGGCGGCTACCTCCCCGAGGAGCGCCGGGCCCTGGAGCGGGCCCTGCACTCCGGCGAGCTGCTCGGTCTGGCCGCCACGACGGCCCTGGAGCTGGGTGTGGACGTCTCCGGCCTGGACGCCGTCCTGATCACCGGCTACCCGGGCACCCGGGCCTCCCTGTGGCAGCAGGCGGGCCGCGCGGGGCGCTCGGGCCAGGGCGCCCTGGCCGTGCTGATCGCCCGGGACGACCCGCTGGACACCTACCTCGTCCACCACCCGGAGGCGCTGTTCCAGCGCCCGGTGGAGGCCACCGTCCTGGACCCCGACAACCCGTACGTCCTCGCCCCCCACCTGTGCGCGGCGGCGGCGGAGCTGCCGCTGACCGACGCGGACCTGGAACTCTTCGGCCCGGCGACCGAGGACCTCCTTCCTCAGCTCGAAGCGGCGAAGCTGCTGCGCCGCCGGGCGACCGCCTGGCACTGGACCCGCCGGGAGCGGGCCTCGGACCTGACCGACATCCGGGGCGGCGGCGGCCGCCCGGTGCAGATCGTCGAGGCCTCGACCGGCCGGCTGCTGGGTACGGTCGACGAGTCCGCGGCCCACACCGCCGTCCACGAAGGGGCCGTCCACCTCCACCAGGGCCGCACGTATCTCGTGAAGCACCTGGACCTGGAGGATTCTGTGGCCCTCGTGGAGCAGGCGGATCCGCCCTTCTCCACCACGGCCCGTGACACCACCTCCATCTCCATCCTGGAGACCGAGACCGAGATCCCGTGGGGCTCGGCCCGGCTCTGCTTCGGCTCCGTCGAGGTCACCAACCAGGTCGTCTCCTATCTGCGCCGCAAGCTGATCACCGGCGAGGTGCTGGGCGAGTCCAAGCTCGACCTGCCGCCCCGCACCCTGCGCACCCGGGCCGTGTGGTGGACGGTGACCGAGGACCAGCTCGACGAGGCCCGGATCAACCCGGAGATCCTGGGCGGCGCCCTGCACGCCGCCGAGCACGCCTCCATCGGCATGCTTCCGCTGTTCGCCACCTGCGACCGCTGGGACATCGGCGGCGTCTCCGTGCCGGTGCATCCCGACACCCTCCTCCCCACGGTCTTCGTCTACGACGGCCATCCCGGCGGCGCCGGCTTCGCGGAGCGCGCCTTCAGCACAGCGAGCGCCTGGCTGACGGCGACCCGCGACGCGATCGCGGCCTGCGAGTGCGAGGCCGGCTGCCCTTCCTGCATCCAGTCCCCCAAGTGCGGCAACGGCAACGAGCCCCTGCACAAGCGTGGCGCCATCCGCCTCCTCACCCGCCTCCTCTCCGAATCCCCGGCCACACCACCCGCCGCACCCTCCGAGGCCTGACGGGACCCTCCGGGGCCTGACGGGACCCTCCGGGGCCTGACGGGACCCTCCGGGGCCTGACGGGACCCGACGCGGCCCCGGGACCCGACACGGCCCCGGGACCCAGGGCGTCAGCCCCGCGGCCCGGGCGGGCCTGCCCGGGCCTGGATCGTCGCCGTGAACGGCCCCGCCACGACCCGGGCGGTGACCTCGGCGACCTCGCCCCCGAGCAGGCACCCGCCGAGCGCCGCGCCCTGCGCCCGAGCCACCCGCAGGGCCACCGCGCACGCCGTCTCCGGCCCGTGGGCCCAGGTGGCCGCCGCCGCGAGCGCCGCCAGGTCGGCGGCCGCCGCCGCCCGGTGCCGGGCCACGACGGCCTGGCCGAGCAGCAGCGCCCCGCCGAACACCGCACCCAGCACCGTCGCCACCAGCGCCGCCCAGACCGTGGCCGAACCCCGGTCCCGGCTCACGGCGGCGGCCCCACGCTGTCCTCCGCCAGGGCCACAGCCTGCGCCCCGAGCCGTACCGGCAGCCCGCCCGGCCCGGGCGCCTTCGCCGCCACCCGGACCCGCCAGAGGTCGCCCTCCCGCTCCAGCTCCACGCGCGCCCCCGGTGGGGCGGCCGCCCGGGCCGCCGCCTCGGCCACCTCCACCGGCTCCGACCTGGCCGCCGCCCGGGCTCCGGCCCGGGCCGCGTCCACACACCGGATCTGCGCGGCCGCCGCCATCAGGGACCACACCAGCAGCGCCGCGAACAGCACCAGCGCCGGAATCACCAGGGCGGCCTCCGCCGTCACATATCCCCGGTCAGATTTTCCCCGGGTGCTCCGTGACCCACCCTCAGAACGGCACATCGAGTGCCTTTCCGATGGTCGACTGAAGGGCCGTGGCGACGACTTCACTCGTCACCACCTTGTAGAGGACTGCTGCGAATGCGCAGGCCGCGATCGTGCCCATCGCGTATTCCGACGTGGACATCCCCTGGTCACCCCCGCGCGCCCGCAACGCCGTCCGCACACGAAACCAGATGATCCTCATGACAACCTCCTGTGTATTTCCGCTGTTGATGCGTGTGGTCAATGCGACTTCAGGTGTTCGAGAGAAGTCCCGAGGCCATACCGATCACCACCGGCGCGACCCCGATCGCGAGAAAAGCGGGGAGAAAACACAACCCCACGGGTGCGGTGACGAGGACCGCCGCCCGCTGCGCCCGCGCTCCCGCCGTGCGGGCCCGGTCCTCCCGCAGCCCGGACGCGAGCCGGGAGACCGGCTCCGCCGCGGGCGCCCCCGTCCGCGCGGCCCGTTCCAGGCAGTCCGCGAGCGGCCGGGCGCCCGGTATCTCCGCCAACCTCCCCCACCCGGCGCCCGGTTCGCCGCCGAGCCGCAGCTCCGCCCCGGCCCTCGCCAGCCGGTCGCCCACCGGGCCGCCCAGCGACTCCCCCACCACCTCGGCGGCCTCGACCGGGCCCGCCCCGGCCGCCAGGCAAGCGGCCAACAGATCTGCGGCGAAAGGCAACTGACGCTCCGCCTCCCGTGGATCCACTCCGGCCGGCGGCCGCGCCCTGGCCTGCCACCGCCGCACACCGAGCGCGGCCAGGCCACCGACCGCCACACCGGTCACCCCGCCGACGAGCACCCAGCCCGCCAGCAGCGCCCCGGCCGGCCCGGCCCATCCAGTCACCACACCTCTGAGCGCGGAGCCGAACACCGGGGCGCGTAGCCCTGGTCCAGCTCCCATCAGGGCCGCCGTCCTGCGGCCGGCCGCCCGCTTGCGGACCCGCGCCGCCACCGCCGACACCAGCCACAGCGCGACCACGGCCAGGCAGACGGCGATCCCCAGCCTGTGGACGACGAAGCCGCCCATCACCGCTCCCCCGCCCGGACGATCCGTTGGCACCACAGCAGCCCGAGCGCCTCCAGCACCCCACCGGCCAGCAGGCAGCCCCACCCCATCGGCGTGTGCAGCAGCACCCGCAGCGGATCCGCGCCCAGCCCGGTACCGATCAGCAGGCCCACCAGCGGCAGCAGGGCGAGCACCAGCACCGTCGACCGCGCCCCCGCCAACTGGGCCCGCAGCGACTCCTGCCGGTCCCGCTCGGCCCGCAGGGCCCCCTCCAGCCGTTCCAGTCCGGCGGCCAGTCCCGCACCGCCGTCCACAGAGACCCGCCAGCAGGCCGCCATCCCGGCCAGCCCTTCCGCCCCGGGCTCCCGCGCCGCCTGGCGCAACGCACCGGGCACGTCCCCACCGAAGGCCGCTGCGGCCAGTACGCCCGTCTCCGCCGCACCCGGCCCGCCGGGGCCGACGGCCGTCCTGCGCATCGCGGCCGTCAGCGCCTGCCCGGGCTGAGCTCCCGCCCGCAGTTCACCCACCACCGCCCCGCACAGGGCCACCACCTCAGCGGCCCGCGCCGCCCGGGCCCGCTCCCGCGCCCGTACCCGCAGCCACCGGCGCACCAGCGGCACCGCCGCCGCCCCCGCCAGTAGCGGAATCACGGACCCGCCGAGCACCGCGACCACCAGCCCCGCCGCGAGGCAGACCCACTCCCGCCACCGCGCCGCCCGCACCCGTACGGCGATCAGCAGCCGCTCCCGGCGCAGCGGGCCGACCGGAACCACCGGACCGCCCGCGGCGAGCACCACCTGGGCCCGCCGGGACACCCGGTCGCCGCCGGCCAGCCCCCAGGCGGCGGCCCCGGCACACAGCACCCCGGCGAACAGCGGCACCGGCAGCCCCGCTCCCGCGCTCACCGGACGCCTCGCAGCAGCGGGCGAAGCCGTTCCCAGCCGCGCTCCCGCACGAAGCCCCGAGCGGCCCAGCGCAGCGCCGGTACGGTGACCACCAGCCCGGCGGCGTCGCGCTCCAGCACGTGCACCTCGGCCAGCCGGCGCCGCCCCTCCCGGTCCCGGACCAGATGGAGCACCAGGGTCAGCGCCGCGGCCAACTGGCTGTGCAGGGCGGCCCGGTCGAGCCCGGCGGCCGTCCCGAGCGCCTCCAGCCGGGCGGGGACATGGGCTGCGGCGTTGGCGTGGACCGTCCCGCAGCCCCCCTCGTGCCCGGTGTTCAGGGCGGCGAGCAGGTCCGCCACCTCGGCGCCCCGCACCTCGCCCACCACCAGCCGGTCGGGCCGCATCCGCAGCGCCTGGCGGACCAGGTCCGCCAGGGTGACCAGACCCGCCCCCTCCTGGTTGGCCGGCCGGGTCTCCAGCCGCACCACGTGCGGATGGTCGGGGCGCAGCTCGGCCGAGTCCTCGGCCAGCACGATCCGCTCGCCGGGGCCGACCAGCCCCAACAGGGCGCTGAGCAGGGTGGTCTTGCCCGTTCCGGTGCCGCCGGAGACGAGGAACGACAGCCGGGCCTCGACCATGTCCCTGAGCAGTCGGTGCCCGCCCGGCGGCAGTGTCCCCGCGGCGACGAGCTCCTCCAGCGTGAACGCCCGCGGCCGCACCACCCGCAGCGAGAGGCAGGCCGAGCCCACCGAGACCGGGGGCAGCACGGCATGCAACCGGGTGCCGTCGGGCATCCGGGCGTCCACCCAGGGCCGGGCGTCGTCCAGGCGCCGCCCCGCGACGGCAGCAAGCCGCTGGGCGAGCCTGCGCACGGCCTCGGCGTCGGCGAAGGTCACTGCGGTCAGCTCCAGCCCGCCACCGCGGTCCACCCACACCCGGTCGGGGGCCGCCACCAGCACATCGGTGACCTCCGGATCGGCGAGCAATGCCTCCAGCGGGCCTGCGCCGACCAGCTCGGACCGTAACTCGGCTGCCACCCCGAGCACTTCGGCGTCCCCGAGCAGCCTGCCCTGGGCCCGCAGGGCCGCGGCCACCCTCGCCGGGGTCGGTTCCGCCCCGCTCTCGGCGAGCCGCCGGCGCACCGCGTCCAGGAGCACCGCGCTCATGCCGACACCCCCTGGGCGGAGCCGAGTGCGCGCTGCCAGAAGCCGTCGCAGAAGCGGGCCAGCGCGCCCTTCCCCTGCGTCCCCGGTGCTTCGCCCTCGGCCACCCGCCCCGGGAGTCCCACCTCGACCGGCACCTCCCCGGCCAGGGGTGCCCCCAACAGGCCGGCCACGGACTCCGGATCGAGGCCGCCCGGGCAGCGTGCCCGTACGACGACCCGCACGTCCCGGGCCACCATCCGCACCCCGGCGGCGACCCGGCGGGCGGCGGCCACCGACCGCAATTCGCCCGGCACCACCATCAGCACCAGGTCGAGCTGGGCCAGCACCTCGGCCACGGGTTCGTCGACCCGCCGCGGGAGGTCGACCACCACCACGCCGCCCCGGCGGCGCGCGGCGGCCACCACGGACCGGATCGCGGCGGGTGGCACCACCACCCGGTCACCGCGGTCCCAGCTGAGCACGCGAAGGTCGTGCAGCTCGGGCAGGGACTCCTCCAGCGCTCCCGCGCCGACCCGGCCCCGCGAGGCCGCGAAGTCCGGCCAGCGCAGCCCTTCGGCGCTTTCGCCCCCGAGCAGGACGTCCATGCCGCCGCCCAGCGGGTCGCCGTCGATGAGGATGGTCCGCTCCCCGGCTCGGGCGGCCCGCACGGCGAGCGCGCAGGCCAGGGTGGAGGCTCCGGCGCCGCCGCTGCCGCCGATCACCCCCACGGCGAGGGCGGGCCGCCCGGCCCCCTCCACGACATCGGCGATGCGGTCGACGAGCCGGCTCTCGGCGTCCGGGAGCCGCAGCACCTCCTCGGCGCCGATCTCCACCGCCCGTTGCCACACATGGGGGTCGTCTAGGTCCCGGCCGACGAGGAACACCCCGGCCCTGCGCGGTGCCCCGCGCACCCGTCGGGCGGCGTCGTCGCCCACCAGCACGAGCGGCGCGGATTCCCACCCCGCGTTCCCCGCCTCCCCGCCCGCCCCGACGGCCCCGCCCCGCTCGGGAGCCGTGTGGCGCACATGCGGTTCGGCACCCGCCGCGGCACACAGCCTCAGCAGGTCGTCGAGCAGCAGCGGGTCCTCGGTGATGATCAGCGGCCGCCCGCCGCCGGGTGCGGATCCGGCCATGGATCCGGGCCCGGGGCCCGCCCCGACCCCTGTCCCCCTTCCGCCGACCACGGACTCCGGCGATTCACACGACTTCGATCGCGCCACGATCTCCGCCCCCTTCTCACTGCAAATGCTTCCGCCACGGACTTCGCGGCTGGAATCACCGTGCAGCGATCAGGAAAAACAAGTGGATCTTGTTGGATAACTGTGGACAACCCATCGGTTGTGAATAACCCGGTCACCCTCTCAGGTGAGTTCCGGAGCGCGGCGGAACCACTACGCACCGTCACGAGTCTGATGTGGTGAGGGCCTTCGCCGCGTCGGCCCCACGCAAGAGGAAGGGCCGGAGGATGGTCGCTTGGGGCCGAAGGCAGGGACGCAAACCGCGTCCGGACATGCGACGACCCCCGCCGGGGGGGAGAGCGGGGGTCGTCCCCACGGTCCGACTCGGGGGGGGAGGAGCCAGACCGGGTTAGCACGGTCGCGAACGATCCGTGACTTCCATGGTGTACCCGAGAGCCTTCTCAGGCAAACCCACGCGCCACACCTTACGCCGAATGGTGGGCGCATATGCTCGGGGCGTGGAAAATCAGCCCTTGCCGCACTCCTCGCCTCGTACCGCAGCCTTCTTCGACCTGGACAAGACGGTCATTGCGAAGTCGAGCACCTTGACGTTCAGCAAGTCCTTCTACCAAGGCGGCCTGATCAACCGGCGAGCCGTGTTGCGCACCGCGTACACGCAGTTCATCTTCCTGGCCGGCGGTGCCGACCACGATCAGATGGAACGGATGCGGGAGTACCTGTCCGCCCTCTGCAAGGGGTGGAACGTGCAGCAGGTGCGGGAGATCGTCGCCGAGACCCTGCACGACCTCATCGACCCGATCATCTACGACGAGGCCGCTTCCCTGATCGAGGCCCACCACACCGCGGGCCGCGACGTGGTGATCGTGTCCACCTCCGGGGCGGAAGTCGTCGAGCCCATCGGGGAGATGCTCGGCGCGGACCGGGTCGTCGCCACCCGCATGGTCGTGGGTGAGGACGGTTGTTTCACCGGCGAGATCGAGTACTACGCCTACGGACCCACCAAGGCGGAGGCCGTACGCGAACTCGCGGAGTCCGAGGGGTACGACCTCACCCGCTGCTACGCCTACAGCGACTCGGCCACCGACATCCCGATGCTCGAAGCGGTCGGGCACCCGCACGCCGTCAACCCCGACCGGGCGCTGCGGCGGGAAGCCGTGGCGCGCGAGTGGCCGGTCCTGGTCTTCAACCGGCCCGTACGGCTGAAGCAGCGCCTTCCCGGGCTGTCCATGCCGACCCGGCCCGCCCTGGTCGCCGCGGCGGCCGTGGGCGCGGCAGCCGCCACGGCCGGGCTGGTCTGGTACGCGAGCCGGCGCCGCGCCAATGCACTGGCCGCGGCCCGCTCTGCCTGAATGTCCTGACCTGCACGGATAAGGCATGTCCGGTTCGCCCTCGGTCGTCCCGGAAAGTAAAAAGTGGAGCCAGGGGTTTCGCATGGCTCCGAAGCGGAGTACAAATAAAGCAACGGCCCGCGAGACCAAAGAACATCCGAGAGGATCATCTTTAAAACGCAGTAAGGCCCACGGACCGAAGCATGAGCGCCGAGCACCCACGCGACGTCGACCCGTCGATTACGGGCCAGCCGCACCAGGTAACGGGCAAAGACCCCGACCTGATGGGCAACTTTCGAGGACGCTTGGTAACTGGGCGTAAATGCCAGCGGCGACACCAGCGCAAGACGGTGTCGCCGCAACCCATGTCCGGGGCCCGAAAGCCTCGGACACGGGGCCGAACGAATGAAACGCGAGGGACGGGCGGGACGGGCGGCTCAGGCCGCGCCGCGCTGCAGGGCCTCGCACACCGCCGTCGACTCGCGGACACCCAGCTCGACCGCCCGGCCGCAGTGCGCGATCCAGGCGGACATCCCCTCCGCGGTACCGGAGACGTAGCCCTCGAACGCGGCCAGGTAGGCGTCGGTCCCCTGCTCCGCGTGGCCGACCTCCGCCGGACAGATGGCCTTCGGGTCCAGACCGCTGTTGATCAGGACGATCCGCTCGGCCGCCCGCGCGACCAGCCCGTTGTACGAGGCGAACGGACGCAGCGCCAGCAGTTCACCGTGCACCACCGCGGCCGTGATCAGGGCCGGGGCGGAGCCGCCCGCGATGATCAGGCGGGACAGCCCGTCGAGACGGCCCGCCACCTCCTCGGCGCTCGGCAGCGGGAGTCCGACCAGGGGTTCGGTCACCGGCTCGCCCGCCAGTCGGGGGCGGCCCACCACATCGCCGTCCGCCGTGGACCCGCACGCGACCAGGTGCAGCCGCGCCAGGACCCGCAGCGGCGACTGCCGCCAGATGCTCAGCAGCTGGCCGGCCTCCGCCGTGAGCCTCAGCGCCGCGCCCACCGTCAGCGCTTCCGGCTCCGACCCGAAGTCGGTCCGGCGGCGCACCTCCTCCAGGGCCCAGTCCGCACCGGACAGCGCCGCGCTCCCGCGGGCGCCGCGCAGGGCGGCCTCCGAGGTGATCTCACCGCTGCGGCGACGCATCACCCGGTGCCCGTAGACGCGGTCCACGGCCTTGCGTACGGAATCCACGGACTCGGCGACACCAGGCAGCCCGGCCAGAGGGACGAGCGGGTCAGAAGCGCTACTCATAAGTAGGGAGCCTACGCACTGCGCACCCATAGCACCGACCCCTCCTTGGAGTGGTCTTCTTCACTCACCTTGACAACACAGTGCTATCGAGCCGCTACGCTTGGTGAACATGAAGATCGCTTTCGTAGGGAAGGGCGGCAGCGGCAAGACGACCCTGTCCTCCCTCTTCATCCGCCACCTCGCCGCCAATGAAGCCCCTGTCGTCGCGGTGGACGCCGACATCAACCAGCACCTGGGCGCCGCGCTCGGGCTCACCGAGGAGGAGGCCGCCGCACTGCCCGCTCTCGGCGCGCACCTGCCCCTGATCAAGGAGTACCTGCGGGGTTCCAATCCGCGCATCGCGTCCGCCGACGCGATGATCAAGACGACCCCGCCCGGCCGCGGCTCGCGCCTGCTGCGCGTCACCGAGGACAACCCGGTGTACGAAGCCTGCGCGCGCACGCTCCTGCTCGACGGGGAGCCCGTACGGCTCATGGCCACCGGGCCGTTCACCGAGGCCGACCTGGGCGTGGCCTGCTACCACTCCAAGGTCGGAGCGGTCGAGCTGTGCCTCAACCACCTGGTCGACGGCCCTGACGAGTACGTGGTCGTCGACATGACGGCAGGCTCGGACTCCTTCGCCTCCGGCATGTTCACCCGCTTCGACGTGACCTTCCTGGTCGCCGAACCGACCCGCAAGGGCGTCTCCGTCTACCGCCAGTACAAGGAGTACGCACGGGACTTCGGGGTCGCGCTCAAGGTCATCGGCAACAAGGTGCAGGGACCCGAGGACATCGAGTTCCTCCAGGACGAGGTGGGCGAGGACCTGCTGGTCACCGTCGGGCACTCCGACTGGGTACGGGCGATGGAGAAGGGCCGGCCGGCCCCCTTCGAGCTGCTGGAGGCGTCCAACCGGTTCGCCCTGCAGGAGCTCCAGGACGCCGCCGACGACTCGTACGCGCACCGCGACTGGGCCCGGTACACGGAGCAGATGGTGAGCTTCCACCTCAAGAACGCGCAGAGCTGGGGCAACGCCAAGACCGGGGTCGACCTGGCGGACCAGGTCGACCCCGGCTTCGTCCTGCGCGAGGGGGCCGAGGCGCTCGTCAGCCCTCGTCCGCACTCCCCCCGGCCGGCTCCGCAGCCGGCTTGACGCCCGCGGGGGCGGCCGGCGCCGCCGGCGGCCCCGCGGTCAGGAACTTCGCCCAGCCCTCCTTCGGCGCCTCGCCGACATCGAGGGTGCGCATCCACTCCAGGGCCTTCGGGTCCTGCGCGTCCAGCCAGTCCGCCAGCTCCCGGAACGGAACGCAGCGGACCTCCTTCTGGGTGCACATGGTCTTGATGGACTCCTCGACGGCGCGCATGTAGGTGCCGCCGTTCCAGGACTCGAAGTGATTGCCGATGATCAGCGGCGCGCGGTTGCCCTGGTAGACGCGGTCGAAGGCCTCCCGCAGGCCGTCGCGCATCTGGTCACCCCAGTACGCGTGCTGGGAGGGGTCACCCTGTGAGGTGGTCCCGGACTGGTTGACCATGTAGTTGTAGTCCATGCTCAGGGTGTCGAAGGCACGCCCCGGCATGGGCACCAGCTGGAGCGGGATGTCCCAGAGCCCGTCGGTCTTCTTCGGCCAGATCTGCTTGCTGATGCCGCTGGAGTCGTAGCGGAAGCCCATGTCCTTCGCCGCCAGCATGAAGTTCTTCTGGCCCTCCAGGCAGGGCGTGCGGGCGCCGATGAGCTCCTTGTCGTAGTTGAAGGGGAGCGCCTCCTGGTCCTTCAGGCCGGAGTTGGTCTTCCAGTTCTTGACGAAGGACTTGGCCTGGTTGATCTCGCTCTTCCACTCCTCCACCGACCAGGTGCCGACGCCGCCGTCGGGACCGCAGAAGTGCCCGTTGAAGTGGGTGCCGATCTCATTGCCCTCCAGCCAGGCCGAGCGGACCTGGGTGGCGGTGTCCTTGATGCCCTGGAGGTCGCCGAAGCCGATGTCGGAGCGGCCGGGCTCGTGCTGGGGCGCCGTATAGAGGGAACGTTTCTCCTCCGGGAGCATGTAGACGCCGCTGAGGAAGTACGTCATGCGGGCGTTGTACTTCTTGCCGACCTCGCGGAAGTGCGAGAAGAGCTTCTGGCTGTCTTCGCCGGCCCCGTCCCACGAGAACACCACGAACTGTGGCGGCTTTTCGCCCGGCTTGAGCTTCTGCGGCTTCTGCACGTTCGGCTGCATGCCGGTGTACGCGGTCGAACCGTCACCGATGGGCCGGTTGACGCTGCCCGGAGCCTCCGGGGCGGCGGCCCCCTTCAGCGCGTTCGGGGCCCCGGGAGCCGGGGACTTGGCGGGTTCCGAGGTGCTGCATGCGGCGGCTCCCAGGACCAGCGCCGTGGCGACCAGGCCGCCGGCGATCTTCTTCGTGGCGGCGATCATCCGCCCCACCTCTCCCTCGCAGTTCCATCGCAGGACTTCCGCGCCGCAACGTCCCATGCGGTCCGCTTTGGGAGAGGTATGACAAGCCGTACAAAATGCTTAATCACCCTTGAGTGCTAATTTGTACGCCATTTGCCCGTATTATTCACCGCTCACCTTTACTCTCCATTACCATCCATTTACCGAGTGTTGAGACTCCCGCCGCTTCACCCCTCCCCCGAGGAGACGGGAACCCATGACAGCCACCTCCCCCTCACGCACCACACAAGAGATCCGCAAGGACCTTCCCGCAGATCTCTCCGCCTCCATCGCCGTCTTCCTGATCGCCCTGCCCCTCTCGCTCGGCATCGCCCTGGCCACCGGCGCCCCGCTCCAGGCGGGGCTCGTCGCCGCAGCGGTCGGCGGGCTCGTCGCCGGGCGGCTCGGTGGCGCTCCGCTCCAGGTGAGCGGCCCGGCCGCCGGACTCACCGTGGTCACCGCCGAGTTGATCCAGCACTACGGATGGCGCACCACCTGCGCCATCACCGTGCTCGCGGGTCTCTGTCAGCTCGGCCTCGCCGCCCTGCGCACCGCCCGGTCGGCGCTCATGGTCAGCCCGGCCATCGTGCACGGCATGCTCGCGGGCATCGGCGTGACCATCGCACTGGCCCAGCTGCACATCGTGCTCGGCGGCACACCGCAGAGCAACGCCGTGGCCAACGTCCTAGGACTGCCGGGCCAGTTGGCCGATCTGCACCCGGTCGCGCTGGGCATCAGCGTGCTGACCCTGATCGTCCTGCTCGGCTGGCCCCGGCTGCCCGGACGGGTGGGCCGCGCCCTGCGCAAGGTGCCGGCGGCCCTCGCCGCCGTCGCCACGGCCACCGCCTTCGCCGCACTGGCCGGACTCAGCCTGCCGCGCGTGGACCTGCCGTCCTGGCGCAGCCACGCCTTGCCCGAGCTGCCCGAGGGGCCGGTCCTCGGTCTCATCGCCGCGGTACTGACCATCACCCTGGTCGGCAGTGTGGAGTCCCTGCTCTCCGCCGTCGCGACCGACAAGCTGATCGCCTCCGAGCGGCGTACGGGCAACCGCCCGCCCCGCGCCGACCTCAACCGGGAACTGCGCGGCCAGGGCGCGGCGAACATCGTCTCCGGCGCGCTGGGCGGGCTGCCCATCACGGGCGTGGCGGTCCGCAGCGTGGCGAACGTCAAGTCCGGTGCGGTCAGCCGGAAGTCGTCCATGCTGCACGGACTGTGGGTACTGCTCGCGGCCGGGCTGCTGGTCCCGGTCCTCGACCTGATCCCGCTCGCCGCGCTGGCCGCCCTGGTGATGGCGGTCGGCGTGCAGATGGTCAACATCACGCACCTGCGCAGTGTCACCCGGCACCGGGAGATCCTGGTCTACGGCACGACCATCGTCGCCGTGGTGCTCGGCGGGGTCCTGGAGGGCGTGGCCATCGGTATCGCGGTGGCCGTCGCGCTGGCCCTGTACCGGCTCACCCGGACCCGGATCACCGTGGAGCGACTGGACAGCGGGGCCCACCGGGTGCGGGCGCGCGGGCAGTTGACCTTCCTCGCGGTGCCCCGGCTGAGCCGGGTGCTGAACCAGATCCCGCACGCCGGGCACGCGGTGGTCGAGCTGGACGGCTCGTTCATGGACCACGCGGCCTACGAGACGCTGCACGACTGGCAGGATTCCCATCTGGCGCACGGGGGCTCGCTGGAGGTCACCGGCCGCGCCGGATCGTCTGCGCGGCTGCCCGAAGCCGTGACCGGAACCATGCCCGGAACCGCTCCAGGAACCGCTCCCGACGACGGGCCCGCCGACGGAAGCCACCACACGGACCGGTCCCGCCGCGCACCGCAGCGCGGCGTGCACCAGTGCTGCCGCCCCTGGACGCCATGGCAGAACCACTGCGACCACCGACCCGCGGGTACCCGTACCATCACCGCCGCGGACGCGGCCAGGGCAGCCGCGGCGGCCACCGAGGCGAAGGCGGAGGCCGGCGACGGGCAGACCGGCTCGCCCGCGCCCCGGCGGCGCGGCGCGGGCCAACTGGCCAGTGGGATCGGCGCCTTCCAGCGCGACACCGCACCCCACGTGCGGGACGAGCTGGCCCGGCTGGCCCGCGAGGGGCAGCGGCCCTCCCAGCTCTTCCTCACCTGCGCGGACTCCCGCCTGGTGACCAGCATGATCACGGCCAGTGGGCCGGGCGACCTGTTCACGGTCCGCAATGTCGGCAATCTGGTCCCGCTGCCCGGCGCGGAGTCCACCGACGACTCCGTCGCCGCGGCCATCGAGTACGCCGTGGACGTACTGCAGGTGGACAGCATCACGGTGTGCGGGCACTCGGGCTGCGGTGCCATGCAGGCCCTGCTCTCCTCCACGCCCGGCGCCCCGGTGACCCCGCTGCGGCGCTGGCTGAAGCACGGGCTGCCCAGCCTGGAGCGGATGGCCAGCCGCCACCACGCCTGGGCCCGGATCTCGGGCCGCCTCCCGGCGGACGCGGTGGAGCAGCTGTGCCTGACCAATGTGGTCCAGCAGCTGGAGCATCTGCGGGCCCACGAATCAGTGGCCCGGCGGCTCGCCGAGGGCACCCTGGAGCTGCACGGCATGTACTTCCACGTGGGCGAGGCGCAGGCGTATCTCCTGTCCGAGGGCGAGGACTTCTTCGACTGCCGGGTCTTCGACAGTGTGGGCCAGCACGCCTGAACCGATACCCTCCCGTATTCGTGCAATCGTTTGGCCCCTTCCCGCGCCCTGCAGCGGGGAGGGGCCATTCGCACTCCGTTCTCGCGCGGGCCAGGTCGTGATATAGGTCTAAACCAATTCTCGGCTACCCCTTGTCACCTGGGCCGCTGACTGATGAGCTATGCCCGGGGACACAACGGACACCCTGGGAAAGGGAGATGTCGTGAGCAATGAGAGCCTGGCCAATCTGCTCAAGGAGGAGCGGCGGTTCGCACCGCCCGCCGATCTGGCCGCCGCCGCCAATGTGACCGAGGCTGCGTACGCACAGGCCGATGCGGACCGGCTGGGCTTCTGGGCCGAGCAGGCCCGGCGGCTGACCTGGGCCACCGAGCCGACCGAGACGCTCGACTGGTCGAACCCGCCCTTCGCGAAGTGGTTCGCGGACGGCAAGCTGAACGTCGCGTACAACTGCGTGGACCGACACGTCGAGGCCGGCAACGGCGACCGCGTCGCCATCCACTTCGAGGGCGAGCCCGGCGACAGCCGCGCGATCACCTACGCCGAGCTCAAGGACGAGGTCTCCAAGGCCGCCAACGCCCTGACCGAGCTGGGTGTCGAGGCCGGCGACCGGGTCGCCGTCTACCTGCCGATGATCCCCGAGGCGGTCGTCGCGATGCTCGCGTGCGCCCGCGTCGGCGCCGCGCACTCGGTGGTCTTCGGCGGTTTCTCCGCCGACGCCGTCGCCTCCCGCATCCAGGACGCCGACGCCAAGCTGGTCATCACCGCCGACGGCGGCTACCGCCGCGGCAAGCCCACCGCCCTGAAGCCCGCCATCGACGATGCCGTCGCCAAGTGTCCGCAGGTCGAGCACGTGCTCGTCGTGCGCCGCACCGGCCAGGACACCGCCTTCACCGAGGGCCGCGACGTCTGGTGGCACGACGTGGTCGGCCGGCAGTCCGCCGAGCACACCCCGCAGCCCTTCGACGCCGAGCACCCGCTCTTCATCCTCTACACCTCGGGGACCACGGGTAAGCCCAAGGGCATCCTGCACACCTCCGGCGGCTACCTGACGCAGGCGGCGTACACCCACCACGCGGTCTTCGACCTGAAGCCGGAGACCGACGTCTACTGGTGCACCGCCGACATCGGCTGGGTGACCGGGCACTCCTACATCGTCTACGGGCCGCTCGCGAACGGCGCCACCCAGGTGATGTACGAGGGCACCCCCGACACCCCGCATCAGGGCCGGTTCTGGGAGGTCGTCCAGAAGTACGGGGTGACCATCCTCTACACGGCGCCCACGGCCATCCGTACGTTCATGAAGTGGGGCGACGACATCCCCGCGAAGTTCGACCTGTCGAGCCTGCGCGTGCTGGGCTCGGTCGGCGAGCCGATCAACCCCGAGGCCTGGATCTGGTACCGCAAGCACATCGGCGGCGACCGCTGCCCGATCGTGGACACCTGGTGGCAGACCGAGACCGGCGCGATGATGATCTCCCCGCTGCCGGGCGTCACCGCCACCAAGCCGGGCTCCGCCCAGCGCGCCCTGCCCGGAATCTCCGCCACCGTCGTGGACGACGAGGCGCACGAGGTCCCGAACGGCGGGGGTGGCTACCTGGTCCTCACCGAGCCGTGGCCGTCGATGCTGCGCACCATCTGGGGCGACGACCAGCGGTTCATCGACACCTACTGGTCGCGCTTCGAGGGCAAGTACTTCGCGGGTGACGGCGCCAAGAGGGACGACGACGGCGACATCTGGCTGCTGGGCCGGGTGGACGACGTGATGCTGGTGTCCGGCCACAACATCTCGACCACCGAGGTCGAGTCGGCCCTCGTCTCCCACCCCTCGGTCGCCGAGGCGGCCGTGGTCGGCGCCAACGACGAGACCACCGGTCAGGCCATCGTCGCCTTCGTCATCCTGCGCGGCAGCGCCTCCGAGACCGAGAACCTGGTCGCGGACCTGCGCAACCACGTGGGCAGCACGCTGGGCCCGATCGCCAAGCCGAAGCGGATCCTGCCGGTCCAGGAGCTGCCGAAGACCCGCTCGGGCAAGATCATGCGCCGTCTGCTGCGCGACGTGGCGGAGAACCGCGCGGTCGGTGACGTCACCACGCTCGCCGACTCCTCGGTCATGGACCTGATCCAGAGCAAGCTCCCGGCCGCCGGCAGCGAGGACTGAGCCACGGGCCGAGGCCCACCGCCCAGGACAGACCGAGACACGCGGAACACACCGAAAGGGGCACCCGGCGCACCGCGCCGGGTGCCCCTTTCGCACTTAAAGTGATGATCACCGGATACGCCCTCGTGTGCATCCCTGTAAAATATTGAAAGCGTAAAGAAAGACCACAGGGTGCGCCGGGAAGTCTGGTCGGCAATGAGCTTCGCCATGCCGTCCAACCGACCCCCGGAGGTGTCCCCTCGTGGCCGCGCCCAGCCCCACCGACCACCAGAGCCGCAAGCTGCTCGGCCTGCTCTCTCTGCCCGAGCGCCGGTTCGTCGCCGACGCGCTGCGCACCGAGACCGTCGGCGGTGTGCTGCTGCTCGTGGCCGCGATCGCGGCCCTGGTGTGGGCGAACATCCCCGCCATCTCGGAGAGCTACGCCGAGGTCCGGTCCTTCCACATCGGCCCCGCCTCCCTCGGCCTGGACCTCTCGCTCCAGCACTGGGCGGCCGACGGACTCCTCGCCATCTTCTTCTTCGTCGCCGGCATCGAGCTCAAGCGCGAGCTCGTCGCGGGCGATCTGCGCGATGCCAGAGCGGCCGCGCTCCCGGTGATCGCCGCCCTGTGCGGCATGGCCGTACCCGCGGTGGTCTACGTACTCGTCAACATCGTGGGCAACGGCTCCACGGACGGCTGGGCCGTCCCGACCGCCACCGACATCGCCTTCGCGCTCGCCGTCCTGGCCGTCATCGGCACCTCGCTGCCGTCGGCCCTGCGCGCCTTCCTGCTGACCCTCGCGGTCGTCGACGACCTCTTCGCCATCATGATCATCGCGGTGTTCTTCACCAGTGAGATCGACTTCCTGGCCCTCGGCGGGGCCTTCGTGGGCCTGGCCCTCTTCTGGTTCCTGCTCCGCACCGGCGTGCGCGGCTGGTACGTCTACGTTCCGCTCGCCCTGGTCATCTGGGGCCTGATGTACAACAGCGGCGTCCACGCCACCATCGCCGGCGTCGCCATGGGCCTGATGCTCCGCTGCACCCGCCAGGACGGCGAGCGGCAGTCCCCCGGCGAGCACATCGAGCACGTGGTCCGGCCGATTTCGGCCGGTCTCGCCGTGCCCCTCTTCGCCCTCCTCTCCGCCGGTGTCTCCCTCTCCGACGAGGCCATCGCCCAGGTCTTCACCCGGCCCGAGACCCTCGGCGTGGTCCTCGGCCTCGTCGTCGGCAAGACGGTGGGCATCTTCGGCGGCACCTGGCTGGCCGCCCGCTTCACCAAGGCCGAGCTGAACGAGGACCTCGCCTGGCCGGACGTACTCGCCGTGGCCTCGCTCGCCGGGATCGGTTTCACCGTCTCCCTCCTGATCGGCGAACTCGCCTTCGCCGGCGACGCCGTCCTCACCGACGAGGTCAAGGCCGCCGTACTGATCGGCTCGCTGATCGCCGCCGTGATCGCGTGCGTCATGCTCAAGCTCCGCAACCGCAGGTACAAGGCGCTCACCGAGGCCGAGGAGCGCGACGAGGACCACGACGGCATCCCGGACATCTACGAGCAGCGCAACCCCGCGTACCACCTGCGGATGGCCAGGATCTACGAGGAGCGGGCCGCGGAACACCGCCGCAAGGCCGAGGAGGCGGCCGCCGCCGCGCTCCAAACAGCAGCCGGGTCCACCAACGACGGCGACCGTCCGGCATGATCTGACTGACGACGACGCAGGACAGCCGCGCCGCCCGGCAGCAGACGACAGAGGGAGAGAGCGATGAGCGCAGTGGACCAAGAGGCGCAGGGAGCCGAGCTCACACTCGGCCAGCTGGTCGCCTCGGCCACCGCCGAGATGTCCGCGCTGGTGCACGACGAGATCGCCCTCGCCAAGGCGGAGATCCGCGAGGACGTCAAGCGCGTGGGCAGCGGATCCGCCTCCATCGCCGCCGCAGGCGTGTTCGCGGTCTTCTCCCTCCCGGTGCTGACCTTCGCCGCGGCGTACGGGATCCACAACCTCGGGCTCGGGCTCGCGTGGTCCTTCCTCATCGTCGGCAGTGCGTTCCTGCTGATCGCGGGCGTGCTCACGCTGATCGCCGTACGGAAGTTCAAGAAGATCAAGCCGCCGGAGAAGTCCATCGCCTCCGTGAAGCAGACCGCCGCGCTGGTCGGGACCGTCAAGCCGCACCCGCGGCCGGTGAGTGACAAGGCTGTGGGTGTGGCACGCTCGTCCTCATGACAGCGCCCACGCCGGACTCCAGCGTTCCTCCCACGGCTGCCACGGCGGTACGGCTCGACCTCCCCGGCGGGCAGGCGGTGACGCACCGGGACGTCGCCGCGAACGGCGCCCGCTTCCACGTCGCCGAGCTCGGCGACGGGCCGCTGGTGCTGCTGCTCCACGGCTTCCCGCAGTTCTGGTGGACCTGGCGCCATCAGATGACCGCGCTCGCCGATGCCGGGTACCGCGCGGTCGCGATGGACCTGCGCGGGGTGGGCGGCAGCGACCGCACCCCGCGCGGCTACGACCCCGCGAACCTGGCGCTCGACATCACCGGAGTCGTACGGTCCCTCGGCGAGCCGGACGCCGCGCTCGTCGGGCACGACCTGGGCGGGTACCTCGCCTGGACGGCGGCCGTGATGCGGCCCAAGCTGGTGCGCCGGCTCGTGGTCTCCTCCATGCCGCATCCGCGCCGCTGGCGCTCGGCGATGCTGTCGGACTTCGGGCAGACCCGGGCGAGTTCACACATCTGGGGCTTCCAGCGGCCGTTCGTTCCCGAGCGGCAGCTCGTCGCCGACGGCGGGGCGCTCGTAGGGGAGCTGATCCGGGACTGGTCGGGGCCGCGGCCGCCCGAGGACGAGGATCTGGCCGTGTACCGGCGGGCCATGTGCATCCCGTCCACCGCGCACTGCTCGGTCGAGCCGTACCGCTGGATGATGCGGTCGATGGCGCGGCCCGACGGGATCCAGTTCAACCGGCGGATGAAGCGTCCGGTGCGGGTGCCGACGCTGCATCTGCACGGTTCGCTCGACCCGGTGATGCGCACGCGCAGCGCGGCCGGTTCCGGGGAGTACGTCGAAGCCCCGTACCGGTGGCGGCTGTTCGACGGGCTCGGGCACTTCCCGC
Source organism: Streptomyces sp. NPDC001502 (assembly GCF_042894785.1). NCBI lineage: Bacteria > Bacillati > Actinomycetota > Actinomycetes > Kitasatosporales > Streptomycetaceae > Streptomyces > Streptomyces sp. NPDC001502. The sequence goes on along the minus strand of NZ_JBIAVW010000001.1, from coordinate 360,523 downwards.
ACGAGGAGGACCCGGTCGCCTTCTCGTCCGAGCTGGTGAACTGGCTCAAGGACCCCGAGCCGGACCGCTGACGCGACGACCGGCCGTTCCGCCGCCGGACGGGCCGCGGAACGCGGCGCTGAACGGACCACGGGCCCGGCGACCGTCCCCTGAAGGGGCGGGAGTTCGATCGTGCGGTTGTCTTACGAGCATTCAATTGCCTGGCGCATAGGCCAATTGGCCGCCCCTGACGGGATTACGGACCTTGGGCCACGGGCAGAGCTCGGAGTATGAGCTGGACGCACGACTACGGTGACACCGCGCACGAACGCCGCTCGGCAGCTACGCCGGGCACCCACGAGAGGGCCGGCCGGCACGGCCACGACCCCCGCCTCGGGATTCCGCTCATCCTGCGCCGACGGGCCCGCTGGGTCTCCGCGCGCCTGCGCCATCCACGGACGTAGGGACCCGGCGGGAGCGGCGTCTCAGAGCGCGCAGCCCTGGCTGTCGACCCGGCGTACGGCGTCCTTGCCGACCCGGATGTCGTCGCGGATCTCGTCCACCGTCAGCACGTAACCGGTGTTGGGGTCGTCGAGGGACTTCGCGAAGACGACTCCGTACACCCTGCCGTCGGGCGTCAGCAGCGGACCGCCGGAGTTGCCCTGGCGGACCGTCGCGTACAGCGAGTAGACGTCCCTTCGGACCGTACCCCGGTGGTAGATGTCCGGGCCGTTGGCGTTGATCCGCCCGCGGACACGGGCCGACCGGACGTCGTACCCGCCGTTCTCCGGGAAGCCGGCGACGATGGCGTCGTTGCCGCTCGCCGCGTCCTTCTCGGAGAACTCCAGCACCGGGGCCTTCAGCTTCGGCACGTCCAGGACGGCGATGTCCCGCGCCCAGTCGTAGAGCACGACCTTGGCGTCGTACAGCCTGCCCTCGCCGCCGATCTGCACGGTCGGCTCGCTGACCCCGCCGACGACATGCGCGTTGGTCATCACCTTGCCGGGCGCGAAGACGAAGCCCGTGCCCTCCAGCACCTTGCTGCAGCTGGGCGCGGTACCGACGACCTTCACGATCGAGCGCTTCGCGAGCTCGGCGACGGGGCTGCTGGCGAGCGTCGGGTCGGGCGCCTTCACCTCGGTGATGGGCTCGTTGGAGAACGGGCTGAACACCTGTGGAAAGCCGTTGCGCGCGAGGGTGGAACTGAAGTCGGAGAACCAGGTGTTCGCCTGCTCGGGCAGCACTCGCGACACGCCGAGGAGGACCTTGGAGTTGCGGACCTCCTTGCCCAGCGTGGGGAGCGAGGTCCCGGCGAGCGCGGACCCGATCAGCCAGGCCACCAGCAGCATCGCGACCACGTTGACCAGGGCGCCGCCGGTCGCGTCGAGCGCGCGCGCCGGTGACCAGGTGATCTGGCGGCGGAGTTTGCTCCCGAGGTGGGTGGTCAGGGCCTGGCCGATCGAGGCACAGATGATGATCACGACCACGGAGATCACGACGACCGTGGTGGACACCTGGGTGCCGTTGTCCGTCACCCGGTCCCAGATCAGCGGGAGCAGGGACACGGCGAGGAGACCACCGCCGAGGAAGCCGATCACCGACAGGATGCCGACGACGAACCCCTGGCGGTAGCCGACGATCGCGAACCATACGGCGGCGAGCAGCAACAGGATGTCCAGCACGTTCACGTGGGCCACCGTCTCATGCGCGCCAGTCGAGTGGGACCTGCCGTGAGCGGTCCCACGGACGCTCCCAGCCCGCGAAGTGCAGGATCCGGTCGATCACTCCGGCGGTGAAACCCCAGACCAGAGCCGATTCGACGGTGAACCCCGGCCCCAGGTGGCCGCTCGGATGAACGGTCATGACCCGGTGTTCGGGATCCGTGAGATCGGCCACGGGAACCGTGAAGACCCGCGCCGTCTCGGCGAGGTCCACGGCTCCGACCGGGCTGGGGTCGCGCCACCAGCCGAGGACCGGGGTCACGACGAACTCGCTGACCGGAATGTAGAGCCGGGGCAGCACGCCGAAGAGCTGAACACCGGAAGGATCCAGTCCGGTTTCTTCCTCCGCCTCGCGCAGCGCGGCGCGCAGGGGGCCGGTGGTGTGCGGATCGCCATCCTCCGGATCCAGCGCGCCGCCGGGGAAGGACGGCTGGCCCGCGTGCGAGCGCAGGGTGCCGGCGCGCTCCATCAGGAGCAGCTCGGGGCCGCGGGCGCCCTCCCCGAACAGGACGAGGACGGCGGACTGCCGCCCGCGGCCGTCCTCGGGCGGCAGGAAGCGGCTCAGCTGACCCGGCTGGACGGACCGGGCCGCCTCGACGACGGGGTCGAGCCAGCCGGGCAGGCCGTCGGCAGTGACGGCAGGGCCGCCGCCCTCGCGGGCTCCCACCGTGGTTCCGGTCTCGTCCCGTGTACCGCGCGTCATAGGCACCTCTGTCCGCGTCGTCCTGTCCAGCGCCGTCTCCCACACCACAAACGCGGTCCGGGTACCGAATCGTTCCTAACTCCCCGGGTCCGCAGGTCTTCACGCCCCCGCGCGTCTGCGTACCCGCCCCTCGTCCCGCCGCCTGCGGGCGCCCGCTACGGCGCCGCCACGGCCCCGCCCAGCGGCGGGGCCGGGAGGCCCGGATAGTCCGGCGGCGGGGTCAGCCGCTGGCCCGGCTGGCCGCCCTTCTCGTACTTGAGCAGCTTCTTCGCCTTCTCCGGATCGGTCTCGCCCTCCCCGTACGCCGGGCAGAGCGGGGCGATCGGGCAGGCCCCGCAGGCGGGCTTGCGCGAGTGGCAGATCCGGCGGCCGTGGAAGACGACCCGGTGCGAGAGCATCGTCCACTCGCTCTTCGGGAAGATCGCGCAGATCTCCGCCTCGACCTTCTCCGGGTCCTCCTGCTCGGTCAGCTTCCAGCGGCGCACCAGGCGGCCGAAATGGGTGTCCACGGTGATGCCCGGGACACCGAAGGCATTGCCGAGGACCACGTTGGCGGTCTTGCGGCCCACTCCGGGCAGCGTCACCAGGTCCTCGATCCGGCCCGGCACCTCCCCGCCGAAGTTGTCCCGCAGGGCCTGCGAGAGGCCGAGCAGGGACCTCGACTTGGCCCGGAAGAACCCGGTCGGCCGGATCAGCTCCTCCAGATCCTCGGGGGCGGCCGCGGCCATGTCCTCGGGGGTCGGGTAGGCCGCGAAGAGGGCCGGGGTCGTCTGGTTCACCCGCAGGTCGGTCGTCTGAGCGGACAGCACCGTCGCGACGAGCAGCTCGAAGGGATTGCGGAAGTCGAGCTCCGGATGGGCGTACGGATAGATCTCGGCCAGCTCGCGGTTGATGCGCCGCGCCCTGCGCACCATGGCCAGGTGCGATTCCGGCTTGGCCGACTTCGGTTTCTTGGCCGAAACTTTGCCCTGAGGGGTGGCCGCGACCCTCTCGGGCGTCTTCACTGGGACATGTTCGCCCACGGCAGAATTTGGGGGCTCCGTCACTCCGGCGGACCCCTTGGCCTGTGCTCTCACCGGCTTATTGGACACCCGGCCAGCCTAAGGCCGACCGCTGACACCCGCCCGGACCTCAGGTAACACCACTCCGATTGGCCTCTCGCCGCACAGCACGCCCGTCCGTCCGGCATCCTTGTGATTGATCGCACTGTTTGAGCCGTCCGGCAAAATGGGGAGCACGGTCCCCTGAGCTGGTCGACATAGGAGAGAGACTCGTGGACGACGTTCTGCGGCGCGCCCCGCTCTTCGCGGCGCTCGATGACGAGCAGGCCGCGGAGCTCCGCGCCTCCATGGGCGAGGTGACCCTCGCACGCGGTGACGCCCTGTTCCACGAGGGCGACCCCGGCGACCGGCTGTATGTCGTGACCGAGGGCAAGGTGAAGCTCCACCGCACCTCCCCCGACGGCCGCGAGAACATGCTGGCCGTCCTCGGCCCCGGCGAGCTGATCGGCGAGCTGTCGCTCTTCGACCCGGGCCCGCGCACCGCCACCGCCACCGCGCTGACCGAGGTCAAGCTCCTCGGCCTCGGCCACGGTGACCTCCAGCCCTGGCTCAACGCCCGGCCCGAGGTCGCGACCGCGCTGCTGCGCGCCGTCGCCCGCCGCCTGCGCAAGACCAACGACCAGATGTCCGACCTGGTCTTCTCCGACGTTCCCGGCCGTGTGGCACGGGCTCTCCTCGACCTGTCGCGCCGCTTCGGCGTGCAGTCGGAGGAGGGCATCCACGTGGTGCACGACCTCACGCAGGAGGAGCTGGCCCAGCTCGTCGGCGCCTCGCGCGAGACCGTGAACAAGGCCCTGGCCGACTTCGCGGGCCGCGGCTGGCTGCGCCTGGAGGCGCGTGCGGTCATCCTGCTCGACGTGGAGCGCCTCGCGAAGCGCTCCCGCTGACGCCGGCCACAGCCGTTCGAAGGGGTCCTGCCCGACCGGGCAAGGGCCCCTTCGCGTTTCCCCGGGCGCGGCAGGCCCCTGGCGAGCCCGGCCCGGCCGACGCACGGCGGTCGGTCCGCCGCCCCGGGCGGGCGGCCAGGCACAGTGGAGCCATGGAGCACAGAGGGCTGGACGCGTACGGGTACTTCGAGCGGGAGGGGTCCCTCGGGCGGGTGCAGAGCGGGTTCAAGGGCATCGTGGCGGCCGCGCGGGCCCGGACCGCCGAGGCGTACGGCCGACGGCTGCACAGCGCGTACCTCTACGGGTCCGTGCCGCGCGGGACGGCCCGGCCCGGGCGGTCGGACCTGGACCTGCTGTTCGTACTGCACCACGAGCCCTCCGACGAGGACCGGGACACCGCCGAGGTGCTCGCGCGCGGGCTCGACGAGGACTTCCCTGAGGTCGACGGGGTCGGCATCCTGCTCCGGGACAAGGCCGCCGTGCTGAGCGAGGCGGAACGATTCGACCTGGGCTGGTTCCTCGCCTGCCTGTGCACCCCGCTGCTCGGCGCGGACCTGGCCGAGCACCTGCCGCGCTACCGGCCGGACAGCCTGCTCGCCCGCGAGACCAACGGCGACCTGGCCGACCTGCTGCCCGGGTGGCGGACGCGGGTGCGGGAGGCGTCGACCCCGGAGGAGTACCGGAAGCTGAGCCGCCTCTTCTCCCGGCACCTGGTGCGCACCGCCTTCACGCTGGTCATGCCGCGGTGGGGCGGCTGGACCAGCGACCTCGGCGAGTCCGCGGAGATCTTCGGCATGTACTACCCGGAACGCGCGGCGCAGCTGGAGGCCGCGGCCGCCGTCGCGCTGGATCCCGTCGCGGACCCGGAGGTGCTGCGCGGTTACGTCGAGGACCTCGGGCCGTGGCTGGCGGACGAGTACACGGCCCGGCACGGCACGAAGACGCCGCGCCAGGGCTGAACGCCGGCCCTGGCAGCGCCCCGGCGGCCCCTTCGGGGCTCCGCGGGACGGCCGCGGGACGGCTCAGGCGCCCCCGCGGCCGGCTCAGGCCTGCTCGGCCTCGGCGAGGGCGTCGACGGCCAGCTTGGCCTCCGCCAGGCCCGCGCCGGTGATCCGGCGGTACTCCTTGATCGCCGAGATCCGCCGGTCGGCCCTCAGATGGGCCCGTACCTCGTCCATCCCGGCCGGCTCCGGCTCCTCGATGCCGAAGTGGTCCAGCACCAGGGCCAGGCGGCGTTCCATGCGGTCCGCCTTGTTCTGGAGGCTCTGCACCCGGAGGGTCACCGTCGAGGTGATCCAACCGGCCGTCGCAACCAGCATGACCAGCAAGAACACGGTGTTCATTCGGGCCCTCCCGGGATCAGTCCGTGATCTTGAAGGTACTCCAGCTGCGCCCGGACGGACCATTCCGCGGCCGGCCACAGGGAGCGGTCCACGTCCGCGTAGACCTGGGCAACGACCGCTTCCGGGGTCAGGCAGCCGTTCTCGACGGCGGTCTCGACCTGGGCGAGCCGGTGCGCGCGGTGGGCGAGGTAGTACTCGACGGCGCCCTGCGCGTCCTCCAGGACCGGCCCGTGGCCCGGCAGGACGGTGTGCACCCCGTCGTCCACCGTGAGCGAGCGCAGGCGGCGCAGGGAGTCCAGGTAGTCGCCGAGGCGGCCGTCGGGGTGGGCGACGACGGTGGTGCCGCGGCCCAGGATGGTGTCGCCGGTCAGCACGGCCCGGTCGGCGGGCAGGTGGAAGCAGAGCGAGTCGCTGGTGTGGCCGGGGGTCGGCACCACGCGCAGCTCCAGCCCGCCCGTCCGGATCACGTCCCCGGCGGCCAGGCCCTCGTCGCCGAGGCGCAGTGCCGGGTCCAGGGCGCGGACCTTCGTACGGGTGAGCTCGGCGAAGCGGCCCGCGCCCTCGGCGTGGTCCGGGTGGCCGTGGGTGAGCAGGGTGAGGGCGATCCGCTTGCCCGCCTGTTCGGCGGTGGCGATGACCGCCCGCAGGTGTATGTCGTCCAGCGGGCCGGGATCGATCACGACGGCGAGGTCGGATCCGGGCTCGGACACCAGCCAGGTGTTGGTGCCGTCGAGGGTCATCGCGGAGGCGTTGGGAGCCAGGACGTTCACCGCGCGGGCGGTCGCGGGCCCGGAGGTGACGACTCCGCGGGGCTGTCCGGGCAGAGCGGCGGCGTCGGTCATGCGGGACCTCCGGGACCAGCGGGATCGGCGGGACCAGCAGGATCGGCAGTACCTGCGGGGGCGACGGGACCTGCGGGACCTGCGGGACCTCCGGGGCGGACGCGCTTGGTGAACTCGTCGTGCCCCGGCCAGCTGAGCACCAGCTCGCCGTCCTCCAGCGTGGCCCGGGCCAGCACCGGGGCGAGGTCCTGCTCGGCCGCGGCGGCGAGCGCGCCCCCGGCGCTCCGGTACGGCTCCAGCGACCGCAGCGTGGAGATGGTCGGCGGCATCATCAGCAGCTCGCCCTTGTCGTATCCGGCGGCCGCGTCGGCCGGGCGGATCCACACGGTCCGGTCGGCCTCGGTGGAGGCGTTGCGGGTGCGCTGGCCCTCGGGGAGGGCGGCGACGAAGAACCAGGTGTCGTAGCGGCGCGGCTCGAACTCGGGGGTGATCCAGCGCGCCCAGGCCCCGAGCAGGTCGGAGCGCAGCCTCAGGCCTCGGCGGTCGAGGAACTCCGCGAAGGACAGCTCCCGCGCCACGAGGGCCTGCCGGTCGGCCTCCCAGTCGTCTCCGGTGGTGTCACCGACGATCTCGTCCGGGGTCTGTCCGGCGAGCAGGACGCCCGCCTCCTCGAAGGTCTCCCGTACGGCGCCGCAGACGATGGCCTGGGCGGTGAGGGGGTCGGTCCCGAGCCGGGCCGCCCAGTCCTCCCGGGAGGGGCCCGCCCAGCCGACCTGGTGCTCCTCGTCGCGGGGATCGACCCCGCCGCCCGGATAGGCGTACGCGCCCCCGGCGAAGGCCATGGAGGCCCGCCTGCGCAGCATGTGCACGGCGGGACCGTCGGGCGTGTCGCGCAGGAGCATCACGGTGGCGGCGCGCCGCGGCTCCACCGGGACGAGCGAGCCGTCCGCGAGCGCGCGGATGCGGTCGGGCCACTCCGGCGGGTACCACTGGCCTCCGGCGGGGGGCTGCTGCTGACCATGCTGACCATTCGGCATGGCCGGATGCTACGGCCATCCGGCCCGATGTTCGAGGGTCACCCGTCCCGGTGGCCGACACGCGGGGCCGGCACGGGTGGCCGGCACAGGTGGCCGGCACGCGTGGCTGGCACAGGCGATCCGGCCCCCGGAGGCACCACGCGGGACGGGCCGGGAATCGCGCGGTGCGCGACCCGGCCCGTCCCGGCGGAAGCGGGAGGTCAGGCTCCGGCGACCAGTTCCACCTGGATCTCGACCTCGACGGGCGCGTCCAGCGGCAGGACCGCCACGCCGACCGCGCTGCGGGCGTGGACGCCCTTCTCGCCGAGGACCTCGCCCAGCAGCTCGCTCGCACCGTTCAGCACGCCCGGCTGGGCCGTGAAGTCGGGGGCGGAGGCGATGAAGCCGACGACCTTCACGACACGCGCGATCTTGTCGAGGTCACCGACGACGGACTTGACGGCGGCCAGCGCGTTCAGCGCGCAGATCGCCGCCAGCTCCTTGGCCTGCTCCGCCGAGACCTCGGCGCCGACCTTGCCCGTGATCGGCATGCTGCCCTTGACCATCGGGAGCTGCCCCGCGGTGAAGACGTACGAGCCCGACCGCACGGCGGGCTGGTACGCGGCCAGCGGCGGGACGACGCCCGGGAGCGTCAGGCCGAGCTCGGCCAGCTTCGCCTCTACCGCGCTCATGCCTTCTCCCGCTTGAGGTAGGCCACGAGCTGCTCGGGGTTGTTCGGGCCGGGCACGACCTGGACGAGCTCCCAGCCGTCCTCGCCCCAGGTGTCCAGGATCTGCTTGGTGGCGTGAACCAGCAGGGGGACCGTCGCATATTCGAACTTCTTGGTCATGGGAGCGAGGGTAGTGCCTGTCGTGCGGGGCGCATGCCGCCCCCGGAACCGACGGTCGGGCACCTCACCCGGGCAGGCGCCGGACCGCCCCGGCACGGACCCGGGCACGGACTCCGGCACGGACCCGGGCACGGACTCCGACCGGACCCCGACCGGATCCGGACCGGGCCCATCCGGCGCGGACGTAACGGAGCTCACCCCCGAACACTCCGGCAGAACCACCCGGCACCACCGGAGTCGAACCCGAGGAATTAGGCTCGGACGCTGTGAGCAGGCTCCAGGTGGTCAGCGGCAAGGGCGGCACCGGCAAGACCACGGTCGCCGCAGCACTCGCGCTTGCCCTCGCACGCGAGGGCGGCCGGACTCTTCTGGTGGAGGTCGAGGGCAGGCAGGGGCTCGCGCAGCTCTTCGGCGCCGAGGCACTTCCCTACGAGGAACGGAAGATCGCCGTGGCGCCCGGCGGGGGCGGTGAGGTCTACGCGCTCGCCATCGACGCCGAACGGGCGCTGCTGGACTACCTCCAGATGTTCTACAAGCTCGGCTCGGCCGGCCGCGCGCTCAAGAAGCTCGGCGCCATCGACTTCGCGACGACCATCGCTCCCGGGCTGCGCGACGTGCTGCTGACCGGCAAGGCCTGCGAGGCGGTGCGGCGCAAGGACAGGTCCGGCCGGTACGTCTACGACCACGTGATCATGGACGCGCCGCCGACCGGGCGGATCACCCGGTTCCTGAACGTCAACGACGAGGTGGCGGGCCTGGCCCGGTTCGGGCCGATCCACAACCAGGCCCAGGCCGTCATGAAGGTCCTCAAGTCCCCCGAGACGGCCGTGCACCTGGTCACCCTCCTGGAGGAGATGCCCGTCCAGGAGACCGCGGACGGCATCGAGGAACTGCGCGGGGCCGGACTGCCCGTCGGGCGGGTCGTCGTCAACATGGTCCGGCCGCACCATCTGGACGAGGACACCCTGCGCACCGCGGCCGGCGACCACCGCGCCGAGGTGGCGAAGTCGCTGTCCCGGGCGGGCCTCGGCGGGGCACGCCGCGGCGGGCTGGCCGAGCGGCTGGTGGACCCGCTGCTCACCCAGGCGGCCGAGCACGCGAGCCGGGTGGAGCTGGAGCGCGCGCAGCGCGCCGTACTGGCGGGGCTGGACCTGCCGACGTACGAACTGCCCCTGCTCGGCGCGGGGATGGATCTGGCCGGGCTGTACGCGCTGGCCAAGGAATTGCGGAAGCAGTCGGTGGCCGAATGAGCGAGGGGGTGGACACCGTGAGCATGGACACTCCGCCGCGGCTGGCGGTCGACCGGCTGTTGGACGACCGGGAGACCCGGATCATCGTGTGCTGCGGGGCGGGCGGGGTCGGCAAGACCACCACGGCCGCGGCGCTCGGCGTACGGGCGGCCGGGCGCGGGCGCAAGGCGGTCGTGCTCACCATCGACCCGGCGCGGCGGCTCGCGCAGTCGATGGGGATCGACTCGCTGGACAACACCCCGCGGAAGGTGGAGACCGTAGGGGCGGGGGACGGCGAACTGCACGCCATGATGCTGGACATGAAGCGGACCTTCGACGAGATCGTCGAGGCGCACGCGGACGGCGAGCGGGCCAAGGCCATCCTCGCCAACCCCTTCTACCAGTCGCTGTCGGCCGGCTTCGCGGGCACGCAGGAGTACATGGCGATGGAGAAGCTGGGGCAGCTGCGGGCCCGGGACGACTGGGACCTGATCATCGTCGACACTCCGCCGAGCCGGTCCGCGCTGGACTTCCTGGACGCGCCGAAACGGCTCGGGTCCTTCCTGGACGGGAAGTTCATCCGGGTGCTGATGGCTCCGGCGAAGGTGGGCGGCCGGGCCGGGATGAAGTTCCTGAATGTCGGCATGTCGATGATGACCGGCACCCTCAGCAAGCTGATGGGGGCCTCGCTGCTGAAGGACGTCCAGACCTTCGTGGCCGCGATGGACACGATGTTCGGCGGCTTCCGCACGCGCGCGGACGCGACCTTCCGGCTGCTCCAGGCTCCCGGCACGGCCTTCCTGGTGGTCGCCGCGCCCGAGGCGGACGCCCTGCGCGAGGCGGCGTACTTCGTGGAACGGCTGGCCGCGGAGAGCATGCCGCTGGCCGGTCTCGTACTGAACCGGGTGCACGGCAGTGGCGCCGACCAGCTGTCCGCCGAGCGGGCGTTGGCCGCCGCAGAGAATCTTGAAGAAGGCGGCATTGTCGATCAGGAGTCCGGGAAAGCTGGACTTCGTGACCCGGGCGCGGAACCCAAGGGAACCGCGGAGACCGCCGGGTCCGCCGAGACTGCGCAGACCGCACACAGCACACGGACCACCCCGACCGCACACCCTCCCGAGACAGACTCCCCCGGCACCGAAGGCGATACCGCGGTCGTCGACCGGATCACGGCAGGCCTGCTGCGCCTGCACGCCGAACGAATGCAGGTGATCGCGCGTGAACAGCGCACACGCGATCGCTTCACCTCACTGCACCCCGAGGTGGCGGTGGCGGAGGTGGCCGCCCTGCCCGGCGATGTGCACGACCTCGCCGGGCTACGGGCCATCGGAGAACGACTCGCGGCCGGGGTACCGGCCGGAGCGTAGGCGTTCGTACGTCGTGGCGGCCGTGTGATCTACCCGGCTGCCGCGTATGTCTCGTACGACACGTCGATCTCCGCGTCTGCATCCATGGTGAGGATGCCCGTACTGCGCTCGTACTCCGTACGTGCGGTTTCGAGCAGCCGTCGCCACGAGGTGACGGTGGGACGCCGGCGCAGCAGCGCACGCCGTTCCCGCTCGGTCATTCCGCCCCATACGCCGAACTCGACACGGTTGTCGAGCGCGTCGGCCAGGCACTCGGTCCGCACCGGACATCCGGTGCACACCGCCTTGGCCCTGTTCTGTGCCGCTCCTTGAACGAATAGTTCATCCGGATCGGTAGTGCGGCAGGCTGCCTGCGCACTCCAGTCGGTAACCCAGCCCATCCCGGCGCCGTCCTCTCCCGAATCGAGGCTCCCCCACGGCGGTAGCGGCATATTCACCGCTGCCAGTTGAGGACGTTACGGAAGGCGGGCACAGTGCAACACCCCCGACGGGCCCAATCTTGAATGGTCCGAACGGACTATGGGTAAGCGGCAGATCACCCGACGGAGTGATCCGGCGACATGCCCGACCATTGCGGCAATTCGGGTGTAATCGTCGGTTCCAGTTCAGCAGAGGGGCAAGATTCGGACATGTGTCCACCCCATTCGGGAAGGGTGAAAATCAAGCCGAGGGGTTGATGTCGCACCACACTGCTGTGACAGTTGGGGTCAGCTTAGGCCAAGGCATTCGCGTGTGTCCGGCGAATGAGAACGTAGACACCTCACGTTGTTATGCCGTCAAGTTCAGGGGATGAGGCCTCCGAACACGGCGCGGTCGTAGAGGCGCTGGTGCCACTCGTTTGCGCCAGATGCGGGCTTGCTGGTCAGCACGGGATTCGGGCCGGTCTCGATGAGGTGTAGCAGGGTCCAGGCCACGCCGTAGCAGTCGTCCGGGCCGAAGCAGGAGACGAGAGCCTGCGCCTCGTCCCTAGTGACCGGCTTGGCGATCGCGCGGAGCTGCTGGTCACGCCTGTCGATCTCTTCTTCGCTCGCGTCCCAGTCGGGGAGCGGGCCGTCATCAACGAACGTCTGCACTTCGGGTCTCATGTTCGAATGATCGGTCGCCGGCGCCACCGTGAGCAAGGCTTCTTCCCAGGTCACGCCGCTTGTGCTTCTGCCGACGACGGTGCCGGGAACGCGGACTGCTCGTCAAACAGCTTGTGGTGCTGAAGGCAGTGGTAGAGCTGGCCGATCATGCGGTTGAACAGGTTGCGCTGGGCGGCTGCGTGCCAGTCGCCTTCTTCGCGTCGGCGCCGGTAGTGCGCGTTGGCGCCGGTCGATGCCCTCAGGGAGGCGAAGGCCCAGAGGTAGCCGGCGTGGTTGAGCCGGTCGTTCTTCACCCACCGTCTGGTGATGGCGGACTTCTTGCCCGAGGCTCGCGTGATGGGTGAGGAACCGGCGTAGGCCTTAAGGCCGCGGGCATCAGCGAAACGGGCGCGGTCGTCTCCGATCTCGGCAAGAACTCGGGCAGCGAGCTGGATTCCGAGGCCGGGGAAGCTCAGCAGGACCTCGGCGTCCGGGTGCTGGGGGAAGGCTTCTTCCACCGCTTCGGCGAGCTGGTCTGCGGCGGTGCAGGCCGCATCAAGCTGGATGAGGAGGGCGAGCATCTGCTTGCCGAGCGCATCCTCAACCAACGGCGGCTGGTGGGCCCATTCGTCTCTGAAGACCTCGCGGAGACGCTCGGCTTCGGCTTCGATGCCGCGCTGGCGGCCGGCGCGCTTGAGGGCAGCCTGGATCTGGGTGCGGGTCAGACGTGCGGCCCTGGTCGGGGTCGGCGCGGTCTTGAGGAGTTCGCGGGCTTCGGGGCGGCACAGGCCGTTGGTCCAGGCCGCGAAGGCGGCCAGGGCGGCGGGGTAGTACTCACGCAGCAGGGAACGGAGCTGGTTGGCGAGCTGCTGCCGGTTCCACAGAGAGTCTTGCTGTGCTCGGGCCAGGACGGCGATCGCGCGGCCGAGGTCCGAGTCGTCGGGCACGGGCCGGTGCGCGTGCATGTCGGTGCGCAGGATGTTGGCTAGGACCAAGGCGTCGCCGGGGTCTGACTTCTTGCGCGAGACGCTGTGTCGGTCGCGGTAGCGGGCGGCGGCCATGGGGTTGATGGCGAACACCTTGCGCTTGCCGGTCCGCAGGACTGCGACCAGCAGGCCGCGGGAGGTCTCGATCGCGACCGGGATCGGGTCCTCGGCGGTGTCGCCGTACTCGGCGAGCAGTTCCAGCAGGATCTTGTAGCCGGCCGCGTCGTCGGTGATGCGCCGCTTGGCCAGCAGCTGGCCGGTGTCGTTGACCAAGGCGACGTCGTGGGTTCGTTCTGCCCAGTCGATTCCGCAGTAGATCAAGATTCCCTCCGCCAGATTTCGGTGTTTGCGCTGGTCACGAGCTCATGCGGGCCACGCAGCGACCTAATCCCAGGACTCGGCACAAGGGCCGGTCCGCCACCTCACTAGCCGTTCGTGACGCCAGCTCACCCCACGGGCCTCGGTCTCAGCAGGAGCTCAGAAAGCTCGGGCGTATCAAGAGGTCGCCGCGCGGCGGGCTCGCACCACAAACACCAACGGTGCTCGAAGCGGGTGGTGGCGGTCAGGCAAACGCTGAAGGTCGCCGATCTTGGCCGAGGTCTCCAGGACCCGGTCTCTCGGAGGCATTCCCTTCAGCGCCCGCCTGGCCGCCACCACCCTGAGCACCACAACCGCGCACCCGGTCTACGTTGAGGCCTTAACAGCCCGGCTGCCCTTGGATGTCACGGTCTGGTACTCGAACATCCCGACAGACCCCTGGTCTCGCGGAATGCCGCTAACAACGGATTAGGCTGCCCCCTATGGGAAAGAAGCGCTCGGGCGGCGGGCTCACGGGGAGCCAGCAGGCCGCCAAGTTCCTCGGAGTGTCCGTCCTCTCCGGGGTTGTACTGGCCGGCATGGCGATTCCGGCCACAGGCGCCCTGGGTCTGGCGGCCAAGGGGACGGTCGAGGGATTCGACGAGATTCCGGCCAATCTCAAGACTCCGCCGCTGAGCCAGCGGACCACGATTCTGGACGCCGAGGGTGGCACGATCGCCACGGTCTATTCGCGCGACCGGCAGGTGGTCCCGCTCACGGCGATCTCCCCGTACATGCAGAAGGCGATCGTCGCCATCGAGGACTCGCGTTTCTACGAGCACGGTGCGGTCGACCTCAAGGGCATCCTGCGCGCGGTCAACCGCAACGCACAGGAAGGCGGCGCGGCACAGGGTGCTTCGACGCTCACCCAGCAGTACGTGAAGAACGTGTTCGTCGAAGAGGCCGGCGACGACGAGACCAAGGTGCGCGAGGCCCAGGAGAAGAGCCTCGGCCGCAAGATCCGCGAGCTGAAGTACTCGATCCAGGTCGAGGAGGAGCTCGGGAAGAAGAAGATCCTCGAGAACTACCTCAACATCACCTACTTCGGGCAGCAGGCGTACGGAATCGAATCCGCCGCCCAGCGCTACTTCAGCAAGCCCGCCAAGGACCTGACGCTGGAGGAGTCCGCGATGCTCGCGGGCGTCGTGCAGTCGCCGAGCCGGTACGACCCGGTGAACGACGCACAGGAGGCGACGAAGCGCCGCAACATCGTCCTGCAGCGGATGGCCGACACCAAGGACGTCTCGCAGGCCGAGGCCGACGCGGCGAAGGCCAAGCCGCTCACCCTCAAGGTGACCAAGCCGAAGAACGGCTGCATCACCGCCAAGAAGGGCGCGGGCTTCTTCTGCGACTACGTGCGCAACTCGTTCCTGACCGACCCGGCCTTCGGCAAGACGCGTGAGGACCGGGCGAAGGTCTGGAACCAGGGCGGCCTGACGGTACGCACCACCCTGGACCCGCAGTCGCAGGACGCGGCCAACGAGTCGATCCAGGACCACGTCTACCAGGAGGACTCGATCGCGACGGCTGTGACCATGGTCCAGCCGGGCACCGGCCGGGTGCTGGCGATGGGTCAGTCCAAGCCGTACGGCTTCGGGAAGAACGAGACGCAGATCAACTACTCCGTGGACAAGCGGATGGGCGGCTCGAACTTCGGCTTCCAGGTCGGCTCGACCTTCAAGCCGTTCATCGCGGCGGCCGCCATAGAGCGGGGCATGCCGGCGACCAAGGTGTACCAGGCGCCGAACAAGATCGACTATCCGACGCCGATCTCCAAGTGCGACGGCACGCAGTGGCTGAACCTGCCGATCGACGGCAAGATCCAGACGGCGAAGAACGAGACCGAGGACGAGATCGGGCCGTACGCGCTGCGGACGGCGATGGAGAAGTCCATCAACACGTACTTCGTCGAGATGATCGGCGAGATCGGCCTCTGCCCGGTCACGGAGATGACGCAGAAGCTCGGCGTGGTCCCGGCCGACGGCTCCAAGCTCCCCGAGGCCCCGTCGATCGCACTGGGCTCCGCCGAGCTCTCCCCGCTGACGATGGCCAACGCGTACGCGACCTTCGCCAACCGCGGTGTCTACTGCACGCCCGTCGCCATCGAGTCGATCACCGACGCGCACGGCAAGGCGCTCGCCGTGCCGAAGTCCAAGTGCGACCGGGCGATGTCCACCGAGACGGCCGACACCATCAACACCCTGCTGCGCGGAGTGGTCGACTCCGGTACCGGTGAGCGCGCCGGTCTGAGCGACCGCGACAGCGCCGGCAAGACCGGTACGACGGACTCCCGCTACAACGCCTGGTTCGTCGGCTACACGCCGAACGTCTCCGGCGCGGTGTGGGTCGGCTCGGGCGGCGCGAAGAAGATCACGATGGAGAACATCGTGATCGGCGGCAAGCCCTTCGAGAAGGTCTTCGGTGGCGGTCTGCCCGGCCCCATCTGGAAGGACGCGGTCAGCGGCGCGCTCTCCGGCCGCGAGTCGGGGAACTTCATCACGGTCGGCATCCCGGAGCCGACCGTCCCCTCCGGCGGCCCGCGCGGCAACAAGCCGCCGACGACCCCGACCCGGCCCGGCAAGCCCGGCGGTGACGGCAAGCCCGGCGGCCGGCCCGGTGGTCAGAACGGCGGTCAGAACGGCGGGAACAACGGAGGTGCCACGGGTGCCACGGGCGACGTCGAGCCGCAGCCCCCGTTCCCCGGGATCTCGATCGACCCGAACACCGGCGGCGTGATCGGCGGCCGCGACTGACCGGTGGCGGCCGGCGATGACCGATCAGCGATCAGCGATCGCCGCACGGCACGACATGCAAAAGGGGGGAGGGCCCCGGCCGACACCGGCCGGGGCCCTCCCCCTTTGCGCTTCTCGGTCCTACGAGAGCTGCTGCTTGACGACGGCGGCGACGCGTCCGCCCTCCGCAAGCCCGGCGACCTTCGGGTTCACGATCTTCATGACGGCACCCATGGCACGCGGCCCCTCGGCACCCGCGGCCTTGGCCTCGGCGACGGCCTGCGCCACGATCGCGACGAGCTCGTCGTCGCTGAGCTGCTTGGGCAGGTAGGTGTCGAGGAACTCGCCCTCCGCGGTCTCGCGCGCAGCCTGCTCGGGACGGCCGCCCTGGGCGAAGGCGTCCGCGGCCTCGCGGCGCTTCTTCGCCTCCTTGGCGATCACCTTGAGGACTTCCTCGTCGGAGAGCACACGTGCCTCCTTGCCCGCGACCTCCTCCTTGGTGATGGCGGAGAGGGTCAGGCGCAGCGTGGACGAGTGGAGCTCGTCGCGCGCCCTGATGGCGGTCGTGAGGTCTTCCTGGAGCTTGGCCTTGAGCGTGGTCATGCAGGTGAGTCTGCCAGGTGCGGGGGCAGTGGCGCTCACTGGTTTTCCCGGTCTGCGACGATGGGTCCATGCGTGCGCGTTACGGAGTACCCCTGAAGGCGGCTGCCGGAATCGCTGCGGTCGGGGCCGCGGGTGTGGCCTATGCCGCCGGTTTCGAGGCGCGTTCCTTCCGCCTGCGCCGGGTCACGGTGCCTGTACTTCCCCAGGGGATGCGCCCGCTGCGCGTGCTCCAGGTGTCCGACATCCACATGGTCGGCGGACAGCGCAAGAAACGTGCCTGGCTGCAGTCCCTGGCCGGGCTGCGCCCCGACTTCGTCGTGAACACCGGCGACAACCTCTCCGACACCGAGGGCATCCCCGAGCTGCTCGACGCGCTCGGTCCCCTGATGTCCTTCCCGGGCGTGTACGTCTTCGGGTCGAACGACTACTACGGACCGAGGCTGCGCAACCCCGGGCGCTACCTGATCGAGCGGACCCAGGGCCGGCACGGGCTGAACGGCAACAAGCCGGTCGTCGGCGCCGTCCACAACCCGTGGGAGGAGATGCGGGACGCCTTCGACGCGGCCGGCTGGCTGAACCTCACCAACACCCGGGCGCGGCTGAAGCTGGACGGCCTGGAGCTGGCCTTCACCGGGCTCGACGACCCGCACATCAAACGGGACCGCTACGCGAGCGTCGCCGGCGGCCCGGAGGCGGACGCGGACTTCTCGATGGCGGTGGTGCACGCCCCGTACCTGCGCGTCCTGGAGTCCTTCACGGCCGACCGGTACCCGCTGATCCTCGCGGGCCACACCCACGGCGGGCAGCTGTGCATCCCCTTCTACGGGGCGCTCGTCACCAACTGCGACCTGGACACGAAGCGGGTGAAGGGGCTCTCCACGCACGAGGCGGAGGGCAATCGCGCGTACCTGCACGTCTCGGCCGGCTGCGGCACCAACCGGTTCACCCCGGTCCGCTTCGCGTGCCCGCCGGAGGCGACGCTCCTGACGCTGACCCCGAAGGGGTAATACGCTGCCGGGATGACCACCCCGTCGCGCCTCGTCCCGGTGGTGTTCCGCGCCCTGGTCTGCGCCGCGGCCGTGGTGGGGCTGGTCATCGAGTGCGCGTACGGGAGCGTGCCCGTCGTCCTGAGCTACTTCACGATCTGGACGAACATCCTGGTCGCGGTCGTCCTCGGCCTGTCCGCCGAGCGGGCCTGGCGGCGCCGGCCCGACGTCGCTCCCCTCTACCGGGGCGGTGTCCTCCTCTTCATCCTGATCACCGGGCTCGTCTTCCACCTGGTCCTCGCCAACCCGTCGAGTCCCTTCAACGTGGTCGCCGACCTCGACCGGCTGACCGGCGCCAAGGCCGTGGCCAACCAGCTCCTCCACACGGTCACCCCGGCCGGCGCCCTCCTGGACTTCCTCCTCCTCACGACGCCGCGCACCCTGCGCCCGCGCCACGCCGCGTTGTGGCTGGCGTACCCGCTGACGTACGTGACCTTCGCGCTGGTCCGCGGCGCCCTGCTCGCCCCGGGCACCGCGCGCCGGTACACGTACCCCTTCATCGACGCGGCCCGGTACGGCTACGCCCAGGTGACCCTGAACGCGCTGGTCCTGGGCGCGGCCTTCTACGCGCTCGGCCTCGCCCTGGTCACTGCGGACCGCTTGCGCCCGACGCCACCCCTGGCCCCGCGACCGCTCCGCGAAAACCGGATTTCGTCTCCGGCGAGAGGTCCGCTAAAGTAATCGATGTCGCCAGGCAGCAAGCGCTGCAAGGCGGCGATCGGGGTGTAGCGCAGCTTGGCAGCGCGCTTCGTTCGGGACGAAGAGGTCGTGGGTTCAAATCCCGCCACCCCGACTTCGTAAGACCAGGTCAAGGGCCTGATCCGCACTGCGGATCAGGCCCTTCCTGCGTTTACCGGCCTGTCTTGGAAGCCATCTGGGAGCCGACCTCGGAATCCGGCTCCCCGGGGAGCCGGTCAGGCAGCGGCGGCGCCGGGGTCCAGGGCAGTCGTGCGCGTGCTCCGGTCGTCGAGGACGATCAAGGCGGGGCCGTTCTCCTTCTCGGCCAGATGCGTCACGTGGTCGACCGCGAGAGCCGTCCTGCGGTAGACGGCCGCGGCGAGCGCCCACGTGGCCAGGTCCTGGTCTCCACCACCGGACGACGTTGAGCCGCCCTCGTGTTCCCGGGTCACCTTCCACATCGTGGTGAGCACGGCGAGCAGCGACCTTCCCGAGAGGGATGCCTCGACCCGGCCGCCATCCGTGTCGTCGATCCGCTCGGGGAGCCGGAAGTGGGTGTGCCCACTGGTGTGCTCTGCGATGAAGTCCCACGTCTCCCGGTGACAGATCAGCGTCGCGGAGGCGATCGCGGCAGCCGACAGGAGGCACTGCAGGTGGGCGCGCTGGTCCTCCTGGTCGGCCTGAGCGGGCTCCTGGACCGGCTCCGCGACAGGCGTCAGGTGCGGCCCGGTCTCCGGCTTTCCTGCCGTGTTCCCATGACCGTGGGCATTGCGGACTTCTTCCAACACGCGGGGTTCCTTCCCGTCGGATCGTTCGGTCAGCTCGGCCGGCTCTCCGAGTACCTCGGGCTCGGCCGGGTCCGGCCCAGCGGGCGGCTGCACAACGGACTCGGTGGTGGCCGGAGCGTCGGCCACCAAGGCGCTCGCCACCTGAGGCGGCACCAGCGGTACCGCCTGGATGCTCTCTTCCAGGCGCCGGCCCAGGGCCTCCAGACCGCTCCGCACCTCCGCCAGGTCGGTAAGGATCCGTTCCTGCCGCCGCCGGAGCTCACGGTTCTCCTCGCGCAGGCCCATCGTGCCTTGCGCCACTGCTTCGAGGACCTTCTGGCGTGTCTGGTCCACCGTCACGTAGAGCGCACTCAGACCCGTAGCAGGGTCCTCAAGTGTGCGTCGTATGACGTCGAGTTGACTGAGTGCCTTGTCCGTCTCGGCCCTCCGCCGCATGCAACCCCCTCTTCACTGTCGGTGATGACTCGCTCATCTCTCCCCGACGCAGTGTCAGCTAATGCGATGATTTCCAGCCGAATCACGATTCCGCTTGTGCGGGGCTGCACGCGGCCGGTACCACCGAGACCATGCACCGTTGGTCACCCCTCAACGATCGCCAGCTCGCACTCCTGACCCGGATCAGTGAAGGCGTCGAACCTGTCACGTCAGACACACCCGAACTCGCCCTCACCGCCAGAGCGCTGAAGGAACGGGGGCACATCGCCATGCCCAAGGAGGACGGGAGGTGGCGGGCGGAGATCACCGAGGTCGGGCGCTTCTACCTCCAGCACGGCCATCACCCCAACAGGCCCGAGCCGGCACCACGAAAGTCTCGCGCGGCAACCACGTCCGGACCGAAGAAGCAGGAATCCGACCGCCCTGAGCAGAAGGCCGCTGTCGAACAGAAGCCCCCGGCACAGCGCATCACCAGAACCCCACGGCCCTCTCCGGCCGACATCGGACGGGCGCTGATCACCGAGGTGCAGCAGGCCAGCCGCTTCCTGCGCGTCCCCGACCCGAACGAGGAGGAGCGAGCCCGCTACCGAAGGGCATTCGACGCGGCTCGCCAGTGTGCGCCTGCCGGGTACCACCTGAAGTACAGCGGGCGGACCAAGGGGGACTTCTTCCTGGGCCTGCTCCGGGTGACTGGCGAGGACGACACGGAGTGGAACCGGATCCGTCTGGCGCGCAGTCGGGTGATCACCGATGTGGACGAGGTCCTCTCAGCCCTGACCGCGGACCACAGCGCCTTCGAGATCTCCGAGGGGGTCCTGCCGCGTGTGCTGTCCCTGCTCCGCCTCATCTCCGAGCAGGCCCTCCCTCTCCACGGGGATCTCGCGGTGTCCAAGAAGCGCAGGCAGCCGAGACCGCTGCTCACGATCCATGGCCGGACGTACGAGATCACCTTCAAGGAACGGCAGAAGCAGGTCCGATACGTGCCCAAGCCTGCGGGCCGCCGCACGTACGACTGGCAGCGAGTCGTCCCGGCGCAACGGTTCGAGCCATCCGGGGAACTGGAGATGGTCCTCGCCCAGCAACAGGGCTACCAGTACGGCTGGAAGAAGGAGTGGGCCGACACCGAGAGGAAGCCGCTTGAGGACCAGATCGGTTCGGTACTACGGGCGCTGAGAACTCGGGCCGATGAGCAGGAACGGGCCCGTCTGGAGCGGGAGGCCGAACAGCGCCGACAGCAGGACGAGCGGGAACGGCAAGCAGCTGAGAACCGCCGACTGGAGGCCGAGCGGCAGGAGCGCGCCCAGCGGGAGTGGGAGGCCGCGGTCGGCGTGGCTTCGATCAAGGCGGTGGACGCGGCTCGTGCCGAGCACTTCGGCACTGCGCTGGAACAGTGGCGAGCTGCAGGAGAGATCCGGACCTTCTGCACCGCACTGGATGAGGCCGCAGCCCAGGCAGAGGACCCCTTCGAGGCCGAGCGGCTAGCAAAGAGGCGTTCGCCCTCGTGGTCAGCCGAGCGAAGGCATCGATCTTGTCCGCGTTGTGCCCGCGGGGCACGTCGTAGCAGTGGACGTGTGCGGAGTAGAGGGTCGACAGCTGCGCTTGAGGTCGACGCTGGAAGTGCGCCCGTTCTTGTTGTAGACGTCCTCCGGAAGGTCCTGCCAGCTGCAGATGGACGGCGTCGTCTGTTCGAAGGACAGCGTTCCGACGGTCAGTGTCCGATCCGACTCGATGTCGACCAGCCAAAACGTTGTGGTGATGTCCGTCTCGCCGAAGGAACGCGCCAGGCTCTCGGCGTCCGGCCAGCGCGGGTGCCCGTCCTCGAACCGGCTGGCGGCCGGCTTCGGGATCCGGAGCTGCTGGTCGGTCGGGAAGGCACCGAACGAGCTGACTTCGAGCCTGAAGCGGCGGTCGGGAAACACGAGCTTGTTGAGGGACAGACACTGCACGGCGAGATCGATGTAGTGGTACGCGCCGTGCATCACCATCCCGTAGCCGTACCGGTAGGGGTGATCATGCCGTGACTCGTACTCGTGCTGGAGGTTCCATACGCCACCGGCGGCTCGCAGGTGGAAGGACATGACGGGGGCCTGCCAGTCCCGCACCCGCTCTTCGAGCGAGCGGAGCAACTCCCCGTTGTAGATGCGGTGATACCGGCTCAGCGTCATCACGGAGTGCTTGGCACCGGTACGGCCGGCCTGAGCGATGAGCTCCTGCATGACCTCCGTGATCCGGTACGGAGCGAACCGGCCGTCCACCAGCGGAGCCAGGACCGGCTTCTCCACCAGCGAATCGATGCCGTTCTCAACGCAGTAGCGCAGATACGCTTCGTGCGCCCGCACCTCGGTCGCGATGTACACCTTCATAGGCAGCTCGGGCAGACGAAGTTGCCTAAGGGCGGCTCCGATCAGCTCCGGCTGATCCCGCTGCACGGTCGGACCGTGGCCTGAGTCCGGAAGGTAGATGACCTCCCGAGGCTTCAGGTCGACGCCCTGTATGCGTTCCTCGATCGTCGACCTCTCCGAGTCCAGGTCGATGACGGAGTACGAGTCGACGTAGCCGGCCTCGACAGCGTCCCTGATACAGGGCAGGTACTTGTTGGCGACGATCTCGTCGAAGCCGACCACCACGAGGTTGTGCCTACGGGTGGCGGGGAGGCCTGGACGAGCGGCAGCTCGTCCAGTCGGCTCCTCGACACAGCTGACAGTCGGAGGCCTGGAGACCAAGGTCGATGTTGCCCGAGACGTTCGAGAGTCGGTTTCCACCCTTATTGCTCCCACTCGTGCTGTCACTGCTCGGAGCCCTTCCGAAGCAGACCGGACGTAGATCGCTGCCGGCGGAGGAGCTCCGCCGCCGTGCTTGCGCCAAGTAGGCCCGACTCCCGGCCATCGGTCAGTGGACGGGGTTAACAAGACCAGCTGTTAACTGTTAACTCCCCACGTCAGACGCCGCCTTGGCCGCATAGTGAGAGAGGGCGGGCCGCGACGTGCTTCGGGGGAGCGATGAAGTCCAAGAGCAGGCTCCAGACAGCGCGGCTAAGCCGCGGGTGGATGCAGGGCGACCTCATCGAGGCTCTCGTCGCCACTGCCGAGCGCCTCGACGTCGAGTCGCCCAGCCCTGCCAGCTGGAAGACGCTCGTCTCCATGTACGAGAACGGTCGACGACCAGTGAGCGCGGACCACCAGCCCCTCTTCCGCGAGGCGTACCAAGCAACGAACGAGGAGCTCGGCTTCCCGGAGCCAGGGGTCCTCCTGGAGAGCCAGCCACCTCATCCACCGGCGGGCGCACTCCGGACGAAGATTCCCGTACCTATCAGCCCGGAGATGCTGAGGTACCTGACCTCCATCCTCGACCAGCACGCCCAGGCCGAACCGCTTGTAGGTCCCCAGTTCCTGATGGCACCTGTGCAGAGCCAGATGCCCCTCATCGAGCAGATGTGCCAACACGCCTATGGACCCTTACCCGAGGACGTCCTGCGCATCAGCGCTCGGTACACCGAGTTCCTCGGGTGGTTGCATCAGGACACGGGCCACTCAGACGAAGCCATGCGATGGACCAGCCTCGCCATGGAATACGCCCAGGAGCTGGGTGACCCCATGCTGATCGCCTACCTGTTCCAGCGATGTAGCAACATCGCCACCGAGGCGGGGCACGCAGGGCACGGCGCCGGCCTTGCCAGCGCCGCGCTCCGCTACGCCGCACAACTCTCTCCGCGAGTCCATGCGGTCGTGCTGCGCCAGCTCGCCAACAGCAAGGCAGGGCTCGGCGAAGCGGCCGAGCCCGACCGCGCGATCGACCAAGCTCTCGCTGCCGCCTCCAGAGGAGATGACGCTGACCCCGGGTACGCCTCCATGGCCTACATCGAAATAGAAGCCGCGAACTGCAACGTCCGCCTGGAACGGCCAGGCCAGGCAGCGGAGATCTACCAGGAGAGCCTCAGCCACTGGCCCGCCGTACAAGAACGGGACCGCGGTCTGTGCCTCGCACGCCTCGCCACGGCCAACGCCCTCCTCGAAGACGTGGAAGGGGCCCACCAGGCCGCCAAGCAAGCACTGGGAATCGCCCAACGGACAGGCTCGGCACGCATCCTGAACGAGCTGTACCGGCTTCAACCCCACCTTGCGCCCTGGCGCAAACTGGTGGAAGTTTCTGAGCTGAACAGGGAGCTCGACACGTTAAAGAGAGCCGCCCCGTAGTCGACCCCTAGGGAGTGCCGTGAACCTGCTGCCGACCGCCACCAGCACAGACGTCCAGGACCAGCAGCCACGCGTCGCCGTGCTCCCCGTCGGCTCTTTCGAACAGCACGGCCGCTACCTCCCACTGATCACCGACACGGCGATCGCCTGCATCATCGGCCAGGAGATCGCCAGCGCGTACCCCGTGCACCTGCTCCCGCCGATCACGATGTCGTGCAGCCACGAGCACGCCGCGTTCCCTGGCACCGTCAGCATTAGCGCGAAAACCCTGTACGCCATGATCGACGACATCCGGGGCTCCCTCGCGCGCTCTGGCATCACCAAGCTCGTGATCGTCAACGGCCACGGCGGCAACTACGTCCTGTCGAACATCGTGCAGGAAGCCAACGTCGACGGCCCCGTCGTCTCCCTCTTCCCGCTCAGCGCCGACTGGGACCGAGCACGCGATCACGCGGACCTGATCTCCGACCGCCATGCCGACATGCACGCAGGCGAGATCGAGACCTCCATCCTCCTGCCCGCTGTCCCAGAGCTCGTGCGCGACGGAAACGCCAATGCCGACCATGACGGCGGCCCCCGCCCCTTCCTCCTGGTCCAGGGCATGAGGGCGTACACCGCATCCGGCGTGATCGGCTTTCCGTCCTTTGCCACTGCGGGCAAGGGCAAAGCCGTGCTGGCTAGCCTGACCGGCAGCTTCGCGGGCCACCTCGAAGCCCTCGGCACGAACGACTGAAGCCGGCCAAGCCAACGCTCGTCGAGCGAGGCGGGCGGCGCCGACGACATCAAAGGCTGCTAGCTCCCAGCCCGGTGTCGCCACACTCGCTACTGGTGAGTGGCACCCCACGATCCGCAGCGCCCCGGTGGACCCAGTCCAGGCCGAGGGCTTCAAGGTGGGCACTGGGCGCTCGGGATGACTCCCCCGATCCGAGTCGACCACCAGCGGTCAGGTGCTCGCTGACCTATTCGCATCCGAGTTGGTGGAGAGACGAAGGATCTTGTCCCAAGTAGCCACTACCCCCGCAGCGGCGGCCGTCGCCAGGGCGACGCCGACAGCTGACGAAGCCAAGGCAAAGACGATGCCAGCGAGACAGAGGGTGAACGCAAATCCTCTCAGTACCTGCTGCCGCCACGCTCTGCGCTCCCGGTGACTGTGCAATAGCCCCTCGGCGGATACGTCCCCAGGTGCAAGATCTTGCAGCTGGCTGCTGGCGAGCACTTTCAGGATTCGCTCCATTTCGAGCAGAGCGCGCTTCGCGCCGTCGATGCGATCAAGCTCAACCCCGTCCCGAAGCTCACGCACGAGGGCGGCGGCTGCTGAGAACCGGGCCACGACCTGGGGCATGGGGTTGCGGCCATCAGGAAGCGCACGTTGCACGGCATACCTCTCCAGCGCGATGGCGAAGTCTTCCAGCGCTCGGACTGCCGCAACGTGTGGGGAGTTGAAGGGCGATGCCGTCGGAGGCTCCTTACCCGTTAGCTCCAGAGGCTGGAGGAGTGCCTCATAGGCCCTACGCACCGTGACCGTCACGGCCTCGGTTGTCCACCGTTGCATGCCTTGGTTTGTGACAAGCGAGGCGATCACAGCAGTGATCAACATGGGCGTCACCATGGCCCCCATGGCGACGGCGTCGGGCCATACGTGCCCGCTTCTGCGCTGGATGGTTGCTGCAAGGGCACCACCCGCTGAGACGGACATCGCGACGGGGGCGATCATCTTGAGAGCGAGTGCCCTGCGGGACACCTGGTACAGGACATCTTCACGCTGCAAGTAGTCCAGTGTCGGACGGTCTGGACGCGTCGCCAAGGAGCTGTCGCGGACCCGGCGAACCAGGTGAGCGCGGCGCCGTCTTGCGTGTGCCCGCGCGCGAGCCCAGCAGATCCGTTCCAAGAGCGTTCTGTTACCTCGGCGTTGCGACGTCGCCGTCATAGTCAGGGCCCATATCGACACTGTCCAAGCAGTGAAGATGAGAGCCCCAAACTCGGCTTTCGACACGTTCTCCCCCTCCCGAGCATCGCGGGGCTCAGCCCCATCACAAGTCCCTATGCCCTGGGGAGGTTCACAAATGCCTCACTGTCAGTAAGAAGCCCTGCACGAACCGAGTACCGTCGATCTGGGCACCGTAGCCCCGTGACCAGCTACGGAATCGGGCTGCCATCCTGGCAGAAGACCTCGCTCCGTGGTCTCAGTTCTGGTCTCATTCCCCTACGTCCGGGATCGTCCAGAGGACTGTCAACCAGCGGCTTCGCCGCAGGTCAGAACGCCCCCGCACGCCCCAGAACCCCCGTAAGAACATTTGGAAAGCGTGTTGGGGGCAACCCCTCACGAGTTCGAATCTCGCACCTCCGCCAGTGCCTCACCGGCCACGATGTCGGAGGGCCCACCATTCGCAATGGGCCCTTCGACGTCGCGAACGCTCTGGGCAAGATCCCGCAGGAAACGCAACCGGCCGTCGTCAGGGCATCCGAGCATCTGCCACACGCTCAGCCAGTCAGGCTGGTCCCGCCGCAAGCAGCGGTTCGCCATACTGGCGCTGCGACGGGCTGGCGCCCGGAACCCCGGTCATAGGATTAGCAGAAATCGGTGTGCAAAGACTGACTCAATTCCCCAATCGGGCGACAACGAGATTGACTTCGCTCCGCCAGAGCTCCAGCTGGCTTGCGGTAGGGCCGATCTCGTAGTGGTGGTAGTGGCAGCCCAGGCAGAGAAGCTTCCATACGGCCTTGGCCCGTCGGGCAGTCTCGGCTTCGGTGCAGCAGCGCAGGCAGAGGAGCTTCGCTCGCGTGGACCTGGCCCGGACTGCGGGCGTCGCGGCCAGCAGCGCGTCGGAGACCGCGATCTCCAGTGCGGTCCGGAGGGCGAAGGCGGCTCCCCGGTACCTGCCCGCCGCCATCGCGGCGGGCGGGTCGGTGAGGAGCCGGTCGGCGGTCGCGAGCAACAGGGGGATGGTGGCGTTCACAGCGTCGAGTCCTCCGGCTTCCGTACGTTCTCGGCAATGACTGCGATGGCGTCCACGAACCGGTGCGGGGCCGGCATGGAAGCGCCCGTGGGATGCGCACCCTCCTGGCACTGCCTGACGAGTCCCACGGCCTGCGGCCCGCAGCGCCTGCTCAGCTCCCGGTAGATGTCCCCCGCCCTGGACGCGTCACCGAACAGCCCCAGAGAGGCGATCTCCCTCAGCGTGTTCGCGTCGGTGATCGCGGCCTGTGCTTCGTGTTCCGCGATGCCGGCCCGGTGCATACTCAGCCAGGCGGCCTCGGTGAACGCGCGCTCCAGCACGGTCCGGCAGATGCCGGGCAGGACATGGGTCATCGCCACGGCCGGGAGGTCCGTCGTGCTCGCGAGGGCCCGCGCGTCCTTCAGCGCCTGAGCGACCGGATCGGTCTCCCGCTCGACCTTGACGATGGACCGGTCACCCCGCTCGACCTGGAGCACCGTCACGGCGAGCTCCTGGTCGTGGAAGGCACGCTGCAGCCTGGTGTCGTGGGTGAAGACCACGACCTGCCGGCTCTGGCCGAGGTCGTGCAGGACCTTCGCGAGGCCGTGGACCTTCGCCGGGTCCATGGACTGCACCGGGTCGTCGATCACCACGAAGCCGAACGGGCTGTCCGGCGCGGCGGCGCGGGGCAGGAAGAGTGACAGCGCGAGGGAGTGCAGCTCCCCCTGGCTCATGACCCCGAGGGCCGACGCGTCCGTACCGTCCACGCACACGTCCATCACGAGCTTGCGCACGGAGGCCTTCTCGGTGCCGTTCAGGCGCACGGACCTCAGGTCGACGTTGCTCTGCTGCCGCAGCTGCTCCCAGATCCTCTGCGTGTGGTCGGCGAAGGGCCGCAGCCGCTCCTCCCGCAGCTCCCCGCCGGCGTCCTTGAGCCACTTGCGGGCCGCCTTCACCTGACGCAGCCGGGGCTTTCCGGCATGGGCGGTACGCGCCCGGTCGAGCCAGCCCGCGAGCCGCGCGACGCACCGGCGCCAGCCTTCGTCCAGCTTCTCCAGTTCCAGGACCGCCTCCTCCCTGAGGACGGCGCAGGCGTCGGCCAGGACGAGGGCGCTGTTCTCGGCCCGCCCGGCGAGCTGCTCGGGATCAGCGATCCCGCGACAGGCCGTCCACTCCTCCCACGGATCGACCAGCGCGGCCGGAAGCCAGTTGGGGGCCTGGGTAACGAGGTACCGCACGGCATCCACAGAGCGGCGCAGGGCGCTCCGCGCTTCCTCGGCGGCGGTGGCCTCCTGCCGAAGGGCGGCGATCTGGTCGGCCGCACGCTCTGCCCAGGCGTCGTCCAGCAGCCGGGCCGAGCCGCAGACGGGACAGGCTTCCTCGCCGGGGTGACGGCGGCTGTGGTCCAGGGCCTTGGCCAGCAGTTCGGCGCGCTGGTGAGCGTCCTCGGCGCCCGATGCGCGCACGTCGCCCAGGACGGCGACGGCCTCGCGCAGACGGTCCACCGCCGGGCCGACCTCGTCAAGGTCGGGTCCGGTCAGGGCAGCGGCGGCGCGCAGCCCGTCGAGGTGGCCGGCGTCGGCGGTGGGCAGGCCCTCCACCAGCACGGTCAGCGCGTCGAAGTCGGGGGCTCCGGTCCGGCCGAGAGCCGCGATCGCCGCATCCGCCCGGGGGTCCTCCAGACCGGACAGCATCTCGACCAGCCCCGGCAGCTCCGCTTCAGCGCTCTTCAGCGCGGTGTTCAGCTCCTTCTCCAGGAGCTGGAGCAGGTCGTCGGCGCCAGTCAGCTTGCCCAGACCGAGGATCTTGGCGACCGCGTCGTACATCTGACTGGGCTTCCCGCTGATCATCCGGTCGAGGTCGGAGTACGACAGGAGCGGGCGGTAGTCGGTCAGCGGCTGCTGCCAGCCCGCCTCGCCGAAGGCGCCGCGCCCGTGCCCCGGACGCTTGAACTCGGTGTCGGGCAGCGTGACATCGTCCCCCGCCCAGGTGCAGGTCAGGGTGGTGGGCTTGGTGTCTCCTTCCTCACACAGCTTGACTTCGATCTTCGGCGCCGCACCGTCGTGCAGGTTGCGCCAGTTGCTGCGGTACACGGGGTTGAGCCCGTCCCACCGGGCGCTCTTCCCGGTGAACGCCGTCTCGATGGCCTCGGCGAAGCTGGACTTGCCGGAGCCGTTGCGTCCGACGACAAGGGTGACGCCGGGCTTGGGGGCGAGGGAGAGCCACGCCTTGGGGCCGATGCCCCGGAAGCCGGCGACGGAGACGGAGTCCAGATAGACGCGGCGAGGCGCGGCGGCCGCGGCGGCCCCTTCGACGTCTCCCAGCGCCTCCCGGAGCATCGCCTTCGTCGCGTCGGAGAGCACCGAGGCGGCGAGGCGGGTCTCCAGGAGGCCGGAGAGCGTCTGCGGGTCCTCGGCTTCTGCCGACGGTGCGGCTTCAGCGTGAGTGCTCTGCGCGGGTTGTGCCGTCACGGTCAGCTCCTCTGCTCCGGTGTCCGGCCCGCCGCTTCGTGGGGGCTCGGTGTAAAGGAACAGTAGGAAGACTGGATGGCTCCAACCTATTGATTCACCGATAACCCCTCTTATCGGTAACTGGTCGACATGGAACAGGGTTGAGTTCAGTCGAAGGCCTCAGGGCTCCACCGCCACTTCCGACCAGACGACCTTGCCGATCGGAACACGGGGCGTCACACCCCAGCGGGTGGCCAGCACGTCCACGAGAAGCAGGCCGCGCACCGCCTCATCGTCGGGGGACGGCGCAGGCGCAGGGGCCGGGGGCCAGTCCGAGGACGCGTCCCCCGCCTCGATACGGATCAGACGCCGCCGCGCATCAGAGGTCAGGCGAAGCCGGAAGTCGAGCCCTGGCACACGCCCGTGGCGTACGGCGTTGGCGGCAAGTTCCGCCACCAACAGGGCGACGGTGCAGGAGACGTCCGAGGCAGGCGGATGCCCCCACTCCTCCAGGACCCGCACTGCGAGCCGCAGAGCGAGATGCGCACCTCGGGGTGTCGAGGTGAACTACGCGGCGAACTCCTCCTATGCGGACCCGGTTTCCTCCCCTGGGTCGCACGCTGCCTCGCCGAGCGGCCGCACCGCTGCTTGCGTCTAGCGTGCCTTGAGCGCACTTGGCCGGGACGGCGGGCTGCCGCGACGACGGCACCTCCGTTCAACTCGCACGTGCGGGACTGATCGCCGACCTCAACAGGCGGGCCGGCCGCATGGCGGCCCGCCTGCTGAGGACTACTTGGCGCCGGGTGCCCACTGGGCCGCGAAGGTCTCCATCTGCTTGAGGACTAGGTCGATGGCCTCCAGCTCCTCCTCGGGCGGGTAGTCGAACATGGCCAGGACCCGGCGGATGCGGGTGCGCAGCTTGGCGCGCACCGGCTCGCGGGAGAGCCAGTCAACGGACAGGTTCTTGCGGACGTCCGCAACGAGGGCCCGGGCGATCTGCGCGAGCTTGTCGTCGCCGCCCTCCATCAGCTCGGCCATGTCGCGATGGGCGACCGCGTCGTAGAAGGCCAGCTCGGCGTGGTTGAGCGGCGGGTCGAAGCGCTCACCGCGACGGGCTTCATCCGACACCTGCCGTGCCAGCGCGGCAAGTTCGGCGATCGCCTGGGCGCTGGTGAGCTGCTGGAGCATGTAGCGCGTCATCAGGTCGTTCAGCCGCTCGGAGAAGCTCTCGTGCCGGACGACGTTGTGCTTCGTCACCTCGCGCATCTTCTGCTCGATCATGCGGCGCAGGGCCTCGGCGACCAGGTGCGGGGTCTCGGAGTTCTCCAGCTTCCGCAGCTGGGCGTCGTTGAGGCGGGTGATGTCCAGCCGCCCGATCCCGGCCTCTTCGTACAGGTCGGTGATCTCGTCCGCGTCGACGACCGAGGCGGCGAGCGCTTCGAGGTAACGCCGGATCTCGGCGGTCACCGGCTGACCGGTGGCCTCGCGGTCGGCGGCATCGAGCTTGATCATCCAAGCGCGCACCTCGCTGAAGAAGGCGATGTCGCGCCGCCAGTCCTCCAGGTCCTCGCAGCGCTCGGCGATCTCCTTGCTCATCGCGCAGATCCGGTAGAAGCGGTCCAGGCGGGCGGCACTGTCCTTGAAACGGACGGACAGCGGCTTGGTGCCGGGTTCCACCTTGTTTCCGGGAGTCTTCGGGTCGCGCAGGAAGTTGGAGGTCAGGCGCAGGGCTCGCTTGCGCGGCTCGGGGTGGGCGGTGTCTGCGAGCAGTTCCCGCCAGCGCGAGCCGGCCAGCAGGCCCCTGATGGTGGCGAGTTCGTTCTTGACCTCGGTGATGGCCCGGCAGATGTCCGCACCCAGCGTCTTGTCCTGCCGGTCCTGGCGGGAGTACTCCTCCAGGGCCTTGGAGAGGTTGTCGGTGAGCGGCGCGTATCCGACGAGGAGACCGTCCTGCTTCCCGCGGAAGCGGCGGTTGACGCGGGCCAGGGCCTGCATCAGGTTGGCGCCCCGCATGGGGCGGTCCATGTAGAGGGTGTGGATGGGCGGTGCGTCGTAGCCCGTGAGCAGCATCGAGTGCACGATGAGCAGTTCGAGCGCGTCCTCCGGGTTCTTGGCCCGGGCCTGGACCGTCTTCTGCTGGGACTTGAGCAGGGCATGCTTGCGCAGGTGCTCCTCGTCGGTGCGGTCGCCGTGGAAGACGATCTTCATGACGCCCTGGTCGACCTCGCCGCTCGCCCACTCGGGACGGCGCTCGGCCAGCGCGTCGTACACCCGGACGCAGATCTCCCGCGTCGCACAGACGATCATTGCCTTGCCGGGGCCGCCGATGTCCGGCTTCATCAGCTCACGACGCTTCTCCCAGTGGGAGATCAGGTCGTCGGCGAGCGTCGCTATGCGGTCGGGCGCGCCGTAGACCGTGTTCATGGTGGCGGCGTACTGCACGGCGCGGCGGCGCTCGGCGTCGTCCATGCCCTCGGTGAGGGCGTTGGCCTGCTCGTCGATCGTGGACGGGTCGACGTCGGGCGGCAGGGACACGTCGATGACGCGAGGCTCGTGGTAGACGCGGACGGTGGCCTCGTCGTCGACGGCCCGCTTGAGGTCGTAGATGTCGATGTACTCGCCGAACACCGCGCGGGTGTCGGCGTCGGCCTTCGAGATCGGGGTGCCCGTAAAGGCGATGAGCGTGGCGTACGGGAGCGCGTCGCGCAGGTGGCGGGCGTAACCGTCGAGGCTGTCGTAGTGCGAGCGGTGCGCCTCGTCGACGACCACCAGGATGTTGCGGCGCTCGGAGAGGAGGGGGTGGCCCGCGCCCGAGTCCTTCTCCTCCTGGCTGAGACCGAACTTCTGCAGCGTGGTGAAGATGATCCCGCCGACGGTACGGCTCTTCAGCTCGGTACGGAGCTCTTCTCGGGTGTTGACCTGGCGGGGCTCCTGCCCGAGGAGGGTCTGGCTGTCCCGGAAGGTGTCGTAGAGCTGGTCGTCGAGGTCGTTGCGGTCGGTGACGACGACGACGGTGGGGTTGTTCAAGGCCGGGTGGCGCGAGACGAGGGCGGAGGTCTCCACCATCTCCTCGGACTTGCCGGCGCCCTGGGTGTGCCAGACGACGCCCGCCTGGCCGTTGCTCTGTGAGGCGGTGACGATCGCCTCGACGGCCTTGGTCACCGCGAAGTACTGGTGGGGCTTTGCGATGCGCTTGCCGGTGGGCGTGAAGTTGACGAAGTTGCGGGTGAGGGAGAGAAAGCGGGACTGGGTGAACAGGCCGTGGAGGGCGAGGCTCAGCGCCTCCAGGCCGTCGTAGTCCGGCGCGTTGGTGTCGACGCGGTCGCCGTCGTGGTCGACGTTCCACGGCGCGAAGTGCTCGTACGGGGTGAAGACGGTGCCGTACTTCGCGGTGATGCCGTCCGAGACCAGACTCAGGACGTTGTAGCGGAACGCGATGGGGAACTCAGCGACGTAGGTCTGGAGCTGGGCGTGCGCGTCCTTGAGCGTCGCGTTCTCAGCGGAGGCGCTCTTCAGCTCGATAACGGCGAGGGGCAGGCCGTTGACATAGAGGACGACGTCGAAGCGGCGGTGGCGGCCGTCGGTGTCCCGGACGGTGACCTGGTTGACGGCGAGGTAGGTGTTCGCGTCGGGGTCGTTGAAGTCAACGAGCCGGACGGTCGGGGTCTGCTCGGCGCCGAACTCGTCGGTGTAGGTGAGCCGGACGCCGGCGGTGAGGTGGGCGTGCGCCTGCTTGTTCTCCGGGTACGCCTCGGTGGAGGCGGGGTCGGTGGCGATGCGGAGCGCCTCGTGGACGGCGGTGGCCGACAGCTCGGGGTTCAGCCGCTCGATGGCCGCCTGGAGCTGGTCGTGCAGGATCAGGTCGTCCCAGTCCTTGCGATGCCCGGAGCCGGGGGCGATGGCCTTGCCCTCCTTGACCTCCCAGGCGAGCTCGGCGAGCTCGTCCATGGCGAGGTGCTCCCAGGTGGACTCGGTCATCTTGCCGTCGAGCTTGGCGCTGTCGTTGGTCATCGTCATACGGCGTCCTCCACGATGCGCTCGGCGTCGCGGACGCGGAGCTTGCCGGACATGAGCTGGGGGAGGAGGGTGTCGCGGAGGGTGGCGAGGGTGCGGTTCTCGCCAGCCGCCTGAAGCGCCCGTTCTACAAGTGGTGCGGCTGCACTCCTGAACTCGGAGAGCTGGTCGGCTGGAGGCTCCACCACTGGGATTCCCTTGACCGCGGTCGAGTTAATGCCCGGGATAGCGGCGCCTGTGCCACGCCGACGCATTTCCCCCATAATAGGCGCCGAGGAAAGCCAGTAGTATCCAAATTCCTGCCCAAGGTCAGGATTCATACGCACTCGATAAACATGCTCATTGATGCACATCTGAGCGAATGGAAAGCCGCTGCCGAACATGGATACGTGCGGTTTAAAGTCGCCAGGCCTTCCGCCATCCTTATAGACCAAGATGTCGCGGTCTCGAAGAACTCCTCGCCTCATGCCTGCAAAGAACTCTTCGGGCACATACTTGACTTTACTGAAATCGAAATGCGCAAGCCGCACAATGCTCTCGGCGCCAATACTAGGAACACCCGACGTGTACTTGGCCACGCCCCCTTTGGGTCGGGTGCCGGTCTCGATGATTGTTGTGGCCGAACCCAGGTCAGTGCTCTTCCATTCAGCCGGCAGGGTCAATCCATCAACCAAGTACTGGATCCCCACTGCGAAGTACCGATCAAAGAGAGCACCCCCAAGAGACTCGGCAGCGATGGCGATGCACTCATTAATCGCGATCTTGTCATCTAGCGCCCCCAGAATTTCTCCGATCCTCCTTTGGATGGAGAGGTCTGGCACATGGACAATGAAGCGCGAGAAATGCGTCTTGTTGATGATCGGAGTCGCAGACCCGCTCGCGATCTGCGTGATTTCCGGGGACCGGTGCAGCAGAAGGTAGTAGACGAATCTGCCGTCGTAGTCTGAGTTTGGCACGACGGAGTTGATCTGCTGGTTCGTGACAACTCGATCGCTAGTGAGAGTGACCTTCCCGATCGTGCTGCCAATACAGGTGAAGCATGTGGAATTAGCAGGCACGACTCTCCGGGCGAGGCGGTCCGCTCCTACCTCGGACAGATGCCGGGCCGGATGCGCGACCCGCTTTCCGATCTCTTGGTCGCTGGGTGTTACGAAGTCTATATAGTCACCCCAGGAGTCCGACTCGGAGCCCTTCGGGGTGGCTCCTGTCACGACCTCTCCTAGATCACCGATTTTCACCGCCGTCCAGCCGCTCACAGGGTCCTCCCCAACTGCTCCCGCACCACCGCATCTAGTCGTGCCGACTCATCCAGATGCGCGAACAGCTTCTTTGTCAGCCGCGTGATGCGCGCGTCCACCGACTCCGCTTCCGGGTCGTCCTCAGCCTCAGCCGCCCCCACGTACCGCCCCGGAGTCAGCACGTAATCGTGCTTCTCAAGCTCCTCCAGCGTCGCGCTGTAGCAGAACCCGGATACATTCTCGTACGAGAGCCCCTTGTCCTTCGCCGACTTGGTGCCGCGCCACGCGTGGTACGTGTCGGAGATCTTCTCCAGGTCCTCGTCCGTGAGGATGCGCTCCGTGCGGTCGAGCATCGTGCCCATGGCCCGCGCGTCGATGAACAGCACCCGGCTTCGGCGGTCCTCCAGTGCCTTTGTGCCCTGCGGGGACTTGTCCTTCGTGAGGAACCACAGGCACGCCGGGATCGCCGTGGTCCGGAACAGGTTGGCCGGCAGAGCGACCATGCAGGCGACCAGGTCCGCCGCGACCAGCGCCGCGCGGATCTCGCCCTCGCCCGACTGCTTCGATGACATGGAGCCGTTGGACAGGACGACACCTGCACTGCCCCGGTCGCCGAGCTTGGAGACGATGTGCTGGAGCCAGGCGTAGTTGGCGTTCGACTGCGGCGGGACGCCGTACCGCCAGCGGGGGTCGTCCGACTTGCGCGCCCAGTCGGACATGTTGAACGGCGGGTTGGCCATGACGAAGTCGGCCTTGAGGTCAGGCAGCTTGTCGTCGGCGAAGGTGTCCGCCCACCGCTCTCCGACACCCTTGGGGTCCATCCCGTGGATGGCGAGGTTCATCTTCGCCAGCCGCCACGTGCGCTCGTTGGCCTCCTGGCCGTACACGGCGATGTCGTGGGTGTGGTCCTTGCCGCGCCGACTGGCGACGAATTTGCCCGACTGCACGAACATGCCGCCCGAGCCGCACGCCGGGTCGTACACCCGGCCCTCGTACGGCTCCAGGACCTCCACCAGCAGCCGCACCACGCTCGCCGGGGTGTAGAACTCGCCGGCGAGCTTGCCCTCCGCCCTCGCGAACCGCCCCAGGAAGTACTCGTACGTCTCGCCGAGCACGTCCTGCGCTGGGCGGTCGCCGTGCCCAGTGAAGCGGGCATCACTGATGAGGTCGACCAGTTCCTTCAGGCGCTTCTGGTCGACGTTGTCGCGGTTGAAGATCTTGGGGAGGACGCCGGTGAGGGCCTTGTTGGCCTTCATCACCTCGTCCATCGCCTCGTCGAGGAGCTTGCCGACGCCACCCTCCGCGCTCGACGCGTTCTCCTTGATGTGGTCCCAGCGGGCGGTCGGGGGCACCCAGAAGACGTTCTTCTCGGTGTACTCGTCCTTCTCCTCCAGGAACGCCGCCCGCCGGTGCTCCGGGATGGCCGCCAGCTCCGGGTCGGCGGCCAGCTCCTCGCGGCGCTCGGTGAAGGCGTCGGAGACGTACTTCAGGAAGACCAGGCCCAGCACGAACTCTTTGTACTGAGCGGCGTCCATGGAACCGCGGAGCTTGTCCGCGGCCTTCCACAGGATGTCCTGAATCTCCTTGGTGCTGGAGACGCCGGGCAGTTCGCCCTGTCCGGCGGCGGCTCGCTTACGCGGGGGCATCGTTCCTTCTTCCTGCGTGACTGCTCGACGACAGCTCGTCCATGGTCAAGGTATGCATTGCGTACGGTGGTTGGTTCACGTTTCGGTCGAGAGTGAGGGTGCCGTCCGCGAGGCCGGCGACCGTCAGGCTCGTGGCCTCGGCGAGCGCGTCGGCCTGCGCGCGCAACAGCCGCTCCCGGCGCTCGGTCTCGGCCAGCAGGGCGTCGAAACGCTCGACGTCCTCCGGGTCGAGGTCGGGCAACTGGTAGTCCTCGATGCGGCGGGCGGCCCGCACGGCGCTCGGGCTGCGGCCGGTGTTGCGAGCGACGCCGAGCAGGGCTGCCAGCACGCGCGGGGTCAGCGGGCGTTCGGCGGCGCGGTTGACGCGGAGCACGCGGGCCGGGAAGGCGACCACGCTGAAGCCATCGTGGTCGACGTACAGGCCGAGTCGCGGCGCAAGCGTGTAGACGACATCCCCCGGCTCGGTGAGCGCCACGCGGTCGTACGCGGTGGCCAGCACCAGCCGGTCCATGCGCCGCGCCCCGACGGCGTCGGCCCCGGTGATCTCCTCGGGGCCGAGCACGGTGTGATGGCCGTCCCGGACCAGATGGTCCTCGTCGATCCGGTGGCCCTTGAGCCTGCTCACCCTGCCCTCGGCGATGAGCGCGCCGAGAGTGGTCCGCCGGGGCATCCGGCCGACGCGGCGCAGCACGCGCCCGCGGTACGGACCGTGCGTGTCCTCGTACGACCCGGCCTCGTCGGCCGCACGCTCCAGGCAGGCCTCGGCTTCAGCGATAAGTGCGGGACGCTCTGTCGTCGTCCGCGACCAGATCGCGGAGGCAGGCGGCGCGGGCGGGGTCAGCGGGCCGCCGAAGGAACGGTCCAGGACAGCGACGTCCACCGCGCGTCCGTAGCGGGGGTCGTGGCCGTCGAGTGCGCGGAAGCCTTCGGCGCGCCAGAGGAGTACGTCTTCAGCCAGCCGGGCGCATACATCTTCGGTCAAGGAGACGGCGCTGATGTCGGCGAGTAAGACCTTGCCGTCCGCTGCCGAGACGGGGTCGCGGGTGAGTACCCAAAGAGCCGGACGGTAGCCGGGACGGTAGGGAAGCACGCCGCCGGGCAGAGCGATGACGGCCTCGACGATATTTCTGCGCAGCAGCTCCGACCGCAGCTGGGACTCCTCCGTGCCCCGCAGAGCGTCGACGAGGGCGTCGGCGGGGCCCAGCACGAGGGCCGTGGAGCCGGAGGCGAGAAGGTCGGCCACGCGCTCGATGCCCTCAAGGGCGGCGAGGGCCGAGCGGTCCTCACCGGGGCGGTACGGGAGCTGAGTCACGATGAGGTCGGGGTCCGCGAGGCGTTCCTCGAGGTCGTTGCCGGTCTGCACGTCGAGTGCGAGCTCGTCGACGCCCGCGAGCAGCAAGCGGCGACGGGCGATGCGGGCCAGGCGCTCGTCCGGCTCGGCGGCCAAGGCGGTGATGTTCTCGCCGTCGTCGGCCTCGCGCAGCAGCGCGGCAAGCAGGTCGCCGGCGCGTGCGTGCGGGTCGGCGAGGGTGATCGATTGGTCGCGTTCCAGGCGGACAGGCAGGTCCGCGAGCTGGGTGATCAGGCTCAGAAGCTCGGGGGACACGGCATCTGCGGCGAGAGCGTCCACGCCGAGCCGGGCGCGGGCAGCCAGCAGCCGTTCGTACGCGCCTCGCTCGTTGTAGGCGGCGTCAGCCAGGTCCTCTGCGAACCGGACGAGCGGGGCGGCGGCAGCGTCGACTGAGCGCAGCTCGCGCAAGACGAACTCGTCCTCGGCGTCCATCCGCTCAGCTCGGTGCATCACCGCGGCCCACAGCGTCCGGTCATCGTCGTCGTCAGCGCCGACGTCAGGACCGGCCAGTGGGCGGCCGTCGAGCCTGCGCAGGCACAGCAGGCTGCCCAGGACCTCAATGAGCTGCCACCCACTGAATCGGTCCGTCAGTGCCACGATGCCGAAGAGGGCCACATCAGAACGAAGCTCCGCATGGTCGGTGTTTCCCAGACCCGAGGAGATCAGCCACTCCGCCACTTGCCCGCCGTCGAACAAGGGCCGGCCGGCATTTCCCGCGACGGGTGCCGGGAAATGCGAGTACCGTCGCCGCCACGTCGAGACCACGGGACGCTTCACCCGCGCGAGCGTTGCGATCTCGGACATGGAGACGTACGGCACAGCCGCGAAGGGGTGAGATGAGCCCGGCACGGAAACCCTACGGTGAACCACGGCGCCCCACCCCCCTTCAAGACCCTGTTCGCAGGACACCCTGACTGCCCCGTCGGCAGGTACCGCCTCCCGCGTATCCAAAAACTACGGCCGCTCTTCCATGGAGCTGCCACGGGCTCTCGATAACGGGGGTTATCGAGCTCCGCAATGCTACTGGCTCCCAGGATGCCATCCCGGTCCACGTGAGCCAGCTGGGAGCCTTGCTCCCCTAGCCGGCATCTGCGACCAGCCACCGGGCTCCGGCTCTCGGTATCGGCCGGGACCGCTTGGTCGACAGGCGCCGTTCACCTGGTCCCGGCCCAGGAGGAGCGAAGCCCTCGGCATCGCGTCAGTAGCCAATGCCAGACCCGCGAACTGTGGGAGTCGTTGGGGAGCCGAACCGCTCCCAGAGCCCTGTTCGTACCACGTCAAACCAACCGGCCCTTTGCCGCTGACCAGGCACATCGGCATCCGCGCAGGTGGGGATCTTGGGTGGACCTCATTCGGGACGAAGAGGTCGTGGGTTCAAATCCCGCCACCCCGACTTCGTAAGACCAGGTCAAGGGCCTGATCCGCACTGCGGATCAGGCCCTTCCTGCGTTTTCGGTCATCGTTTGGGGAGAAATCCAGGAAGAGATCCTCGCAGCCCGTACATCGACATCGAGGCCTCGCTGGACCGCGGGTGCAAGATCGAGAGCCTCGGTGTGTTCGGCACGCTGGCCGTAGCCGCCTCTGTCGGGTGGAGCCGCAGCGGCCCCGAGGGCGCCACGTACTCCCTGAGGGAGCGCCGCAAGAGTCTGGCTGGTCTCAAGCGATCACATGGCGCTGTCGGGCCGACGACCGTGTTCAGTCGCCTGTAGGGAGCCAGGTTCGGCTACGGCGTACTGCGATCTCTGCGCAGACGACGGCGACGATGACACCGCCGATGGCGATACTGAGTGAACCGGCCGCGACGAGGCTGCCGGAGAGTTCGCCTCCGTCTCCGATGGAGAGCAGCATCTGGCCGAGTAGGTACGTTGCCACACCGGCGCCTGCCCCCACTGCCGCGAGGGGAACCGAGAGGTTCCAGAAGGCCACTCTCATGTAGAACTTCCTGTCGCTCCGGAACGAAGCGACAGGGCCGAGGCCTCGTGCCTGGTCGTCGAAGACCGAGGCCGCGCCCACGATTCCGGCGAGGGCCAGGGCAAGCAGGCCGATCAGAGCTGTATCCAGCACCCACTTGACGTAGTCGGCCCGGGCTTGCGCACCCAGCATCCCCGACTCCACCGGCACTTCAAGCATCGGAAAGCCCAACGTCCGGTACGCGGCGCCCCAGATCCGATCGGCTCCGGCCCCGCCCGAGGTGTTGAAGACGACCAGGGAGACGCCTTCGGGGTCGGTGATACCAGGGTGACGAGTGGTGATGCTTACCCTGTCCGGCGAGAGGCCGAGGACAGCCAGCGCCGTGCGGGGCGTGACCCCGACGTCCTTGACCGCCTCCGTAAGCTCTGTCGCCGCCTCCGGGCAGGTGGTCAGGGCGCCGAAGAACGCCAATGACCTGCAGTCGGCAGACAGCATCGTGCGGTCGCCTTCGCGGTACACAAGTGCCGAGGGATGGTCGGCCAGCTGTCGGCGCAGCATGTCGAAGCGGGCGGGATTTCCCGAGGCCCTGATCAGGACGGCGTTGCGGTCGGTGGCGCCTGCCAAGCGCTTGGCAACGATTTCAGGTCCTTCGAGCTGGCTGGTGACGACTTGGCCCAGTGTCGTCAGGCCGAGCCCCACCACCATGGCCGCGCTGAGTACGGCAAGGACGGCGGGCCTGGCAGCGAGCCATCGCCCGGCGATGAGCCCTGCCGCATCGCCCCTGCGGAGCGAAAGGGAGGCGATCGCCGATCCGAGAGAGCCGGACAGGCGACCCCCGAGACTGGGGAGGACTCCGATGACGAGCATGGCTCCGAAGAAGAAGACGACCCGTCCCGGACCGTCTGCCCGCCACGTTCCGTACAGGCACAGGACCGAACCGCTCACGCTCAGAATCCATACGGTCCGGCCGGTTGTGTCCTTCGTCTGCTGTGGGCGGGTGGTAGTCCGCTTGCGAGGCCTGGCGTAGCGCAGCGCGCTGATCCCCAGCACAAGCGCGGACGCGGCAAGAATCAGCGGCGGGGTCCACATGCGCAGTGGCATCAGGTCGGCGGCCGAGACGCAGTGCCCGGTGAAGGGGAGGCTGGTGTCCCAGAGGGTCGTGGCCCACGCCGCCGCTGCTGCCAGCAGTGAGCCTGCCAGCACAGGGACGGCGGCTTCACCTATGACCACCAGCAGTCGTGACGCACGCGAAGCGCCCAGCGCCTCAAGCATCGAGATTCGGCGGTCCCTCAGTTCGGCCCCGCCGCGCACCACGACCATGAGAGAGGCCGCGGCCGGCATCACGGTGAACAGCATGAGAAGCACCCAGAGATCACCGGATGAGCGTTCGAACTGGTGGCTTACGGTGAAGTAGTCGATGAACTGGGAATCCGGACGTCCGAAGCCCGATACGAGTGTGCTGTGGCGTGTTTCGCCGAAGATTCCCTCGACGGGGGACCGGGTGTACACCAGCAACTCACCAGGCTCGGCAAGGCCGGTTCGTCCAATGGTCCCGGCCATGGTGCCGTAGCGGGAGACAAGCGTTCCGCCCGCATGCTCGGCGGCCCGGGGTGAGAGAAACGCCTCGCCGGGCTCGGGCCACCTGTCAAGGCCCGGGGGCGGACTGGCATCCGGTCGAAGTGGTTCCAGGAAGACGACCGATATCGCCTGACCGCCGGCGTAGTCCGGTCGCTCGAACCAGCGGGCCACGGCCTCCTGGCTCTGCTGGGTCATGACAGGAGAACGAGCGTCCTGTCGCTCCTGGCGAGCGCCCAAGCCGGCATCCACCGCAAGAAGGCTCCAGGCCACCCACAGGATCAGGAAGGACGCTGCGAACAGTCCGAAGCGGTGAACCAGTGCAGACACGCCGCTGGACATCCCCACCCGGTGCCCCAGCCGAAGCATGCGTACATGCCCGCTCACCTGCTCCCCTCCGAGTCCGCAATCAGACGCCCGTCGGCGAGTTCGAGCGTTCGGTCGGCACGGGCGGCGATGTGCGGATTGTGCGTGACAACGATCAGCGCGCACTCAAAGCGATCAGGGAGGCCGAACAGCAGGTCGGCGACCACTTCGCCCGTGCGCTGGTCGAGGGAACCGGTGGGTTCGTCCGCGAGCACCACAGAAGGCCTGCCGATCAGCGCGCGGGCGACGGCGACCCGCTGACGTTCTCCGCCCGACAGAGATGCGGTGTTCTTGGACGAGGATTCCCGCACGCCCAGGTCTTCCAGCAGACTCTGCGCGTCCGCATACGCCTTCTTCGCGTTGCCTCCGGCCAGCAGAACCGGCAGTGCGGCATTCTCCAGAGGCGACAGCTCGGGAATCAGCTCTCCGAACTGGTAGACGGTACCCACGGTGCGCAGCCGCATGGCGGCTCGCTCGCCGGCAGATGCCTGGGCGATATCAACGCCGGCGATGCGGATGACGCCGGAAGAGGCGGCGATCAGACCGCTGAGGCAGCAGAGGAGGGTTGTCTTCCCCGATCCGCTGGGGCCTGTGACAGCCACGGACGACCCGGCCGCAACACCAAGGGTCAAACCGTTCAAGAGACGGCGATTGCCGATGCTGTAGTGCAGGTCTTCCACTTCCACCGCGGCCGTCTTGCGGCTGTGCAGGTCGGTACTCATGCTTCCTCATTCTCGGCCGGGTGGCGCGGAGCCGGATGTGCCGGACATTCCGGCTCCGCGCGATGGACATGTGCTGGATCAGGGCCGGTACTTCCAGGGGCCGTAGGGGTCGGTCGCCCAGTCACGGATCTGCTGTGAGCGGTGCTTGGTGATCCGGTTGCTGGTGTCGACCCCGCTCTCGGTGCAGGTTCCCTGCCCACCCGTCGTCGCGGTCCAGTTCGAAGACCCGTTGTCCCGCGAGTAGTGAGCCTTCACCCAGTTCCCGTCCTGGTCGCCGTCGCACGCCATCACGGACGCCCAGCTCACCCCATGGCGGTCGAGGTCCTGACTGAAACTGTTGTAGATCCAGGACTGTGCTGCGGTCGCGCCGGGGGCGCTGAAGGCAATGGCGGCTGTCGCGAGAACAGCCACCTTGGCGATGCGGTGCATGAAAGATCCCTCCTCATTTCGGAGAGCCCACAGAGGGCTCGACACAATGCAGCGGCCGGTCAACCGATGAGTCGTCTGCGCGCACTTCAGCAGTCCTTCGATGGGCACGGGGCGCGGCACCTTGCCCATGCGGCCGAACCCGGCCGGCTCGAAGGCGAGCGCGCGGAAATCCGGGACCCAAAGCGGCCGCTTGAATATCGTTGGAAATTCCGGCAATCCCACTCGACCAAGCGGATAGCCGGATGGCCGAATGGCCGACGATGGAATGCGCATTCCATATCAGGTGAATAGAACGGGGCGACAGGCGACAGCCTCCCGGCTCACGCCGTCGGCAACTCCTCGATTCCCCCGCACAGAGGCCCCCGCCCCCCTTCAACTCCCTGCACATGCA
Source organism: Streptomyces sp. NPDC001502 (assembly GCF_042894785.1). Lineage (NCBI taxonomy): Bacteria > Bacillati > Actinomycetota > Actinomycetes > Kitasatosporales > Streptomycetaceae > Streptomyces > Streptomyces sp. NPDC001502. The sequence goes on along the minus strand of NZ_JBIAVW010000001.1, from coordinate 317,674 downwards.
TGACAGTTCCATGCCCAGGCGAATCGGATCAAGAGAAATACCCATTCCTTGAGGTTTCCCTGAGCATGGCGGAAGATTTCGAGCCATACATGCGATATCAGGCCGATCGCGCGAAGACCGCCTGCTGATTCAATAGGGGGCCTTCCTGCTTCGGCCTGCGCGCCGGCCTTGCGAACGAGGTGCCCGATGACGGTCTTCCAGTGCCGTGACTGCCACCGTGCGGTGACGCCGGCCGTCGCCGAGCGGCCCCTGCCGGACCCGCATACGGATGACGGGTGGTACCGGCCTGAGGCCGGGCCCAGCGATGCGAACGGTCATACCGACCGGCCGATCGTGCGGATGGCCCCGGGGACGTTCGCGGTCGACCCGGATCCCTCCGGCCCGCCGTACGTACTGGACGACTCGTCCGGCCTGCTCGTCGAATCCGGTCCGAGCCGCACCGTCGTGCTCAACCCCGGCGATGGCATCGGCCTGCAAGGGCATCCGGACCTCGCGATGCGCCGCGGCTACTGCTGTGGGATGGACGGCGAATGGGGGCCCAACCTGGTGTGCGCGTGCGGGACGGTCATCGCCACCGTCTACTCGGACTGCTACCAGGTCCAGGAGCTGAGGCTGCAGCCGGGCGCCGTCGAGCGCTGCGATTGACCGGGCTTGCCCGCGGTGTGCGGGGTCACCTCTCCGCCTTCGGGGCCGTCGCGGGCGAGTAGAGGAACGAGAAGCGTTCCATCACGTTCCGGCGCTGGGTGTTGTGGAAGGCGGCGATGCGCCAGGTGCCGTCGGTGTCGCGGACCAGGGTGTACGTCTGGACCTTGGAGAGCTCGGCGGGGCCGGGCTTCGCACCCGTGTAGTCGTCGCCGCGGCCGGTCAGGACGGCGGCGTCGGTTCCGAGGAAGCGCAGGTCGAGGAAGGTCGCCGCGAGCGCGGTGCCCTTGACGAAGTCCTTGAAGAGCGCGCGGTGGCCTTCGGTGATGTCGGAGCGGCCCTCGTAGTGACTGCCGATGTAGGTGGTGTAGGTGGCGTTCTCGGTGAACAGGCCGCCGTACGCGTCCGCGTCGCCGCGGGCCCAGGCTGCGGTGAGGGCGTCGATGGTGGCGCAGATGGCCTCGCCGTCGGCGCGGTTCGCGTCCGCCGGTATGACATCCGCGCAGGTTTCCGTGCCGGTGCGCCGGACGTCGGAGGTGGTGTCGAGGTAGAGGTACGCGCCGCCGGCGCCGAGGGCGAGGAGGGCGGCGGTGACGAGGGCGGCGCGCTTGAAGGTCGTGGTGTTCATGGGGTGCCTCTCGGTCGACGGGTACGAGCGGATGACGGCCGCCGCCGCGTTGATTACACTGACGCAACAACTGCACGCATGCATTATCTGCATGCATGCAGATAAATGACAAGGGGAGGTTCGCGATGGCGGAGCAGGACGACCGGCGGGCGGTCTTTCGGGACTACGTCGACGCCGTGGGGCTGCACGGCACGGCGGGCGCGGAGGCGGCGGGCCTCCAGGCGTCCGAGTGGTACGCGCTCAGCCGGATCACCCTGGCCGGCGGGCTCACCTCCGGCGAGCTCGCGGCCGGGACGGGGCTCACGACGGGGGCGACGACGCGGCTGATCGACCGGCTGGAGCGTGCGGGGTACGTACGGCGCACCGCCGACCCCGGCGACCGGCGCAAGGTCGTGGTCGAGGCCGTGCCGGGGGCGCTGGCGCAGGTCGAGGCCGCCGTGGCGCCGGCCCGGAGGCGGATCGGCGAAGTGCTCGCCGGGTACTCGCCGGAGCAGCAGGAGCTGCTCTTCGACTACTTCAGGCGCGCGGCCCCCGCGTTCCGGGAGGCGACGGAGGAGATCCGGTCCGCGACGCAGGAGCGCAAGGGAAGCCGGTAGCCACCGCCGTCAGTAGGGGCGGGGGGACATGATGTGCGGCTCGATGGCCGGGGCCTCGAAGATGCAGCGGGGTACACCCGGCCCGGGCGTCGCGCGGACGGAGACCTGTGTCGGTGGATCCGTCGGCAGCTCGACATGCACGGTCACGGGGTGGTCGTCGTGTGTCGTGGCGTGTCCGGTCTCCTTGCCGTCGACCAGTACCTCCACGACGGCATGGTGCCCGGTCTGGACCGTGGCGCTGACCGAGTGCCCGTCGTGGTCGATGTGGAAGTGATGGCGCCGACCCATGAGATCGCCTCCCGGCATTACCCCCTCACGACCAGGGTAGCCACGGGAGCCCGGGACGGCCCTGTCGTGACCGCGGGCACCCCGGCGTGCGGCGGTGGGGGGCCCTACTCCTCAGGGGCGGCGAGCCCGGCGAGTTCGGCCCGGGCCAGGGCGAGGAAGGCCGCGGAGGGCAAGGCGGGCACGGCGCGCGCCTCGGCCAGGTCGTCCAGGTGGTCGAGGAGCGCGCCGAGGGCGGTGAAGGGGCCGACCGGGCGGAGCAGCCACAGGCGCCCCCGCGGGCGGGGCGGGAGCCCGAGCCCGGCGAGGACCTCGTCGGCCTCGCGGTCGAGGTCCCGGAGGTCGGGCTCGGGCAGTGGGGCGCACTCCACGCCGGTGATGTGGCCGTGGCCGTCGAGGGCGGTGTCCACCGCCCAGTGGGTGGACCGGTCGGGGATCCAGGTGCGGTCCGCGGGGGGCCAGACGTACGGGAGGAACACCCAGCGCAGGTCCTCGGGAGCCGGCTCCCAGCCGAGCACCTCCAGCTCCCGCATCTCCGGCAGCCGGTCCGGCTCCAGTTCGCTGCGGCCGGTGCGGCGCAGTGCGAGCGGGTGCGGTGTTCCGTCCTCGTCCCACGACATGCGGGCACGGTATCCGGCACGGTGCCCGATATGCGTGACCCCCGCGTACGGGGCCAGGGGGTGTCTTGTCGATCAGGCCGGATCAGGAGCGGCGGCCGGTGCCATGGGGTCTCCCCAGGCCCGCCAGGGCCGAGGGGAAGGCTCGCAAGGCGGACGAGGGAGGCGACGCGGAGCGCCGCCGGCCGAGGACAACGCGGAGCGCCGCCGGCCGAGGACAACGCGGCGAGGCCCGGCACCGGACCCCGCGAGCCCGGCCTGACCGGCCAGACACCCCCTACGCCCGCGGCCGGTCCAGCGGGTTGGCGGCGATCCGGCCGGCCGCACCGCCGGCCACGTATGCGGCCGCCGCGCAGTCGGGCTTGCGTACGGCCTGGTCCTCGACCAGCGCGAGGAACGCGGCGCCGAAGTCGCCCCGCGGGTACGCGGCGAGGAGGTCGGCCGTGAAGGCGGGATCGAACTCGGCGACGCGCAGTCCCGACACGTCCGCGCTCGTACCGACCTGCAGCAGGTGGCTCTCCACGTCCTCGGCCGCGCTCACGTCGTCCCGCATGTGCAGGACGACGACCTCCTCGGCGCGCGCCCGGCGGGCCGCCGGCCAGCCCAGGCCCGCCGTCAGGACGCGCGCGACATGGCCGCCCGCCTCCTCGAAGGGCAGGGTGTGGCTGTCGAAGGGCGCGGTCAGGCCCAGATCGTGCACCAGGGCGCTGACGTAGAGGAGTTCCGCGTCGTACGCCAGCCCGTGCTGCTCCGCGTACCGGGCTCCGAAGGCGTAGGAACGGACCGAGTGGTTCAGGAGGGTCGTGTCCGCGTACTCCGAGGCGATCTCCAGAGCTGCGCGGGCCGATGCTGTGTCAAGCGTCCACGTCTTCATGGGGCGTCAGCGTAGGCGGCGGCTGAAGTCGATCTCGGACGGGGCCTCCCCCGGCCAGTTCAGCCGGGTCGGGGCGGGCGGGGTCTCGGCGAGGACGGTCCCGCGCGAGACGACGTACCGCGGGCGCACCTGGCGGCGGATCGCCTCCTCGGGCGACGGGGCCGGGAGCAGCACGAAAGAGGCGGGGGCGCCCGCGGTGATGCCGTACTCCGTCTCCGAGAGGCCGAGCACCCGCGCAGCACGCTCCGTCACCATCGAGAAGGCCAGCGGGATCTCGTCGGCGCCGGTGAGCTGGGCGGCGTACAGCCCGACGAGGGCGGTCTGCAGCGGGTTGGCGGTGCCCAGCGCGTTCCAGGGGTCCATCACGTCGTCGTGGCCGAAGGCGACGTTGACCCCGGCCGCCAGCATCTCCTTGACCTGGGTGAGGCCGCGCCGCTTGGGATAGGCGTCGAAGCGACCCTGGAGGCCCAGGTTGGCGAAGGGGTTGGAGACCAGGTTGATGCCGGAGCGGGCGAGCAGCCGCTGGAGTTTGAAGCTGTACGCGCCGTTGTAGGAGCCCATGGCCGTCGTGTGCGAGGCCGTGGCGCGCCCCCGCAGCCCCGAGCGCAGGGCCAGGGTGGCCAGCACCTCCACGAAACGGGACTGCTCGTCGTCGATCTCGTCGCAGTGCGCGTCCACCCGCAGGCCGTGCTCCTCGGCCAGCGCGAAGGCCGTGTGGAGCGAGGCGAGGCCGTCCTCGCGGGTGTCCTCGAAGTGCGGGATCGCGCCGACGACGTCCGCCCCGCGGGCGACGGCCTCGCGCATCAGTCCCTCGCCGCCCGGGAAGGAGACGATGCCCTCCTGCGGGAAGGCCACGATCTGCAGGGTCATGAGGTCCCGCACCCGGTCGCGCACCTCCAGCAGCGCTTCGAGCGCGGTGAGGTCCGGGTCGGTGACGTCGCAGTGCGTCCGCACGTGCAGCACCCCGTGGGCGGCCTGCCAGCGCAGCACCTCGGTGGCCCGCGCGATCACGTCCTCGCGGGTCAGGGTCCGCTTGCGCTCGCTCCAGCAGGCGATGCCCTCCCACAGGGTGCCGGAGGCGTTGGGGCGGGGCTCGCCGGCGGTCAGCGCCGTGTCGAGGTGGATGTGCGGCTCGACGAAGGGAGGCGTGAGCAGGCCGCCGTGGGCCTCGATGAGGATGCCGGTGACCGGTGGTTCCTTCTGATCGTCGTACGGGACGACCCGCGCGATGCGGCCGTCCTCCGCGACCTCGACGTCGGACAGGCCGTGGGTGTGCAGCAGCCGGGCGCCCCGGACGATCATCCGCATGGCGCCAGCCTAGAGAGACATCCGGCGGAACGGGCCTAGCCGCGCTTGGCCTGGGCCTTCTGCTGCATGCCGCGCGTCTTCGCGGCGATGCTGTGGACGTCCCGGACCGCGGCCCTGGCGCGGGCCTCCGCGGCCGTGTTCTTCGCCAGCGCGCGCTCGGAGTCCTGGTGGCTGTGGTGCCCGGTGCGGGCCTTCTTGGCCATGATCGTTCCTCCTCGGACGGGACGGCCGACGCGTTCCACTGTGCGCCCGTTCGAAGCGGTCGGCATCCCGGGGAGCGCTGCGGCCACAATGGGGCGCATGACCAGCGACAGCGAGATGACCCCCGACATGCCCGACTGGGAGAAGCGGTTCCGGGCACCGCGCGTCGGGCTCCCCGACTGGGCCGAGGACGCCCCGGACCGTTCGCTCTTCGTGTCCAACGCGACCGGAACCTACGAGATCTACGCGTGGGACCGCGCCACCGGCGAGCAGCGGCAGGCCACGGACCGCCCCAACGGCACCACCGACGGAACCCTCTCCCCCGACGGCGAGTGGATCTGGTGGTTCTCCGACACCGACGGCGACGAGTTCGGCACCTGGGTGCGCCAGCCCTTCGCGGGCGGCCCCGACGAACCGGCCACCCCGGGCCTGGAGCCCTCGTACCCCGCGGGGCTGGCCATCGGGCGGGACGGGACGGCCGTCGTGGGGCGCTCCACCGACGAGGACGGCTCGACCGTGCACGTGGTCCGGCCGGACGGCTCCGCGCCCACCGTGATCTACCGGCACCGGGAGTCGGCCGGCGTCGGCGACCTGTCCCGCGACGGAACGCTGGTGGCCGTCGAGCACACCGAGCACGGCGACGCGATGCACTCCGCCCTGCGCGTCCTGACCCTGGACGGGACCACCCTCGCCGAGCTGGACGACTCCCGGGGCGGGTCCGAGGAGCTGGGCCTGGAGGTCCTCGGTTTCGCGCCGGTCGCGGGCGACACCCGGCTGCTCGTCGGCCACCAGCGGCGTGGCCGCTGGGAGCCGATGGTGTGGGACGTGGCCACCGGCGCCGAGCACGAGCTCGCGATCGACCTGCCGGGCGACGTCAGCGCCGAGTGGTACCCGGACGGGTCCGCGCTGCTGGTCGCGCACAGCTTCGAGGCGCGCAGCGAGCTGTGGCGCTACGACCTGGCCGCACGGGAGCTCGTACGCGTGGACACGCCCGCGGGGTCGGTGTCGGGGGCCACCGCGCGGCCCGACGGGACGGTGGAGTACCTGTGGTCCTCGGCCGCCGAGCCCTCGGCGGTACGGTCCACCGCGGGCGGGATCGTCCTGGACCCGCCCGGCTTCCGGGCGCCCGGCTCCGTGCCGGTCCAGGACGTGTGGGTGGAGGGCCCGGGCGGACGGATCCACGCGCTCGCGCAGCGGCCGGCGGGACACGGCGAGGGGCCCTTCCCGACGATCTTCGAGATCCACGGCGGGCCGACCTGGCACGACAGCGACTCCTTCGCGTCGGCTCCGGCGGCCTGGCTGGACCACGGCTTCGCCGTGGTGCGGGTCAACTACCGCGGCTCGACGGGCTACGGCCGCGAGTGGACCGACGCCCTCAAGCACCGGGTCGGGCTGATCGAGCTGGAGGACATCGAGGCGGTCCGGGAGTGGGCGGTCTCCTCGGGCCTCGCGGACCCGGCTCGCCTGGTGCTGTCGGGCGGTTCCTGGGGCGGGTACCTGGCGCTGCTGGGCCTGGGCACGCAGCCCGACGCCTGGGCCGTGGGCCTGGCCGCCGTACCGGTCGCGGACTACGTGACGGCGTACCACGACGAGATGGAGGCGCTGAAGGCGCTGGACCGCACCCTCTTCGGCGGTACCCCGGAGGAGGTCCCGGACCGCTTCGAGGCGTCCTCGCCGCTGACGTACGTGGACGCCGTGAAGGCGCCGGTCCACATCGCGGCCGGCGTGAACGACCCGCGCTGCCCGATCCGCCAGATCGACAACTACGTGGACCGGCTCGTCGCGCGCGGGGCCGTGCACGAGGTGTACCGGTACGACGCCGGACACGGTTCGCTGGTGGTGGAGGAGCGGATCAAGCAGGTCCGGATGGAGCTGGAGTTCGCGCTGAAGCACCTGCCGCACTGACCCTGCGGGAGGGCGACCGGTGCACCCCCCGTACGGTGGTGGGGTGCACCGGTTTCTCCTGACCCCGCGCTGGTGGGGGATCAACGTCTTCGTCGCGCTCGCCGTGCCCTTCTGCCTGTTCATGGGGTCCTGGCAGCTCGGCCGGTTCGAGGACCGTGTCGACAGCCACCGGGAAGCGAGCGCGGAGCGGCCCGCGGACCAGGTGGCCGCGCCCCTGGAGTCGCTGCTTCCGGTCGACAAGACGACCTCCGGGCGGCTGGCCTCCACGGCCGGGGAGTACGGCGACCAGTTGCTGGTGCCCGAGCGACGGCTGGACGGCCGGTCCGGGTTCTACGTGCTGACGCTGCTGAAGACCGATTCCGGCAAGAGCGTCCCGGTGGTCCGGGGATGGCTGCCGGGAGTGGCGGATCCCGCGAAGGCGCCGGCCCCGCCGGCCGGCCGGGTCGAGGTCAGCGGGGCCCTGCAGGCCGCGGAGAACGCCGGCACGAAGGGGGTCCACTCCCAGGGCGGGCTGCCGTCCGGACAGCTCGGGGTGATCAGCGCGGCCTCGCTGGTCAACATCGTCCCGTACGACCTGTACGACGCCTGGCTGACCGTGCAGACCCCGTCCGAGGGGATGATTCCGGTGCCTGCGCAGGCACCGACCAACACCGGGCTCGACCTCAAGGCCTTCCAGAACCTCGGCTACACCGGCGAGTGGTTCGTCTTCGTCGCCTTCGTGCTCTTCATGTGGTTCCGGCTCTACCGCCGCGAGGTGGAGACCATCCGCGACGCCGAGGCGGGCCTGCTGGAGCCCGCCGCGCGGTAGCCCTGCCGCCGCCCGGGACGCCTCGTAGGAGGCCCCGGGACTCCGGGTCGCTCCGGGTTCGGGGCTCCGGGGACTCCGAGAACTCCGAGGACTCCGGGGACTCCGGGGACTCCGGGACGCTCCCTGCGGAACTTGCCGGGACAGCCCTCAGGACAGCGGGATCGCGCCCGTCCGGTAGACCGTTCCGCCGCAGGCCTCGGGGATCGTCGTCCGCGTGGTCGTGGCCCCCGACTGCGGGGTGTGCGAGACCGCCACCCCGGCCGGGGCCGGGGACGCGCCCGCCTGCGGTTCGACGGCCGGTCCGTTCCCCGTACCGCCCGTGGTGCCCGCCGGTTCGGTCTGCGGGGACTTCCCGCCCGCGTCCGGGTTCGCCGGTGTGCAGGTCTCCCCCGACGGCACCCACGCGAAGCGGACCTCGTAGGCCGTGTTCGGGGGGAGCACCAGCGCCGGAGCCGCCGCCGCCGGGTCGGGCAGCAGCCCGCTCGCCGGATCCCCCGCCGTGTGGCCGACCACGGCGACCCCGGAGCCCGAACCGGCCCCGGTACCGGGTGCCGCGGCCGCCGTCAGGGTGTCCTGGCCGGTGACGGCGCAGCCCTGCGCCGAGACGTTGGTGACCCGGAAGCTGCCGTACACCCTGCCGTCGGTCTCCCGGGACCGGGCCGAGCCCACCACCCCGAGCTGGTCCGCGCCGCACCCGGGCACTCCTGGCGCCGCCACCGGCGGCAGCGGGCCCGAGCCCGCCACCGAGCCGCCGGGACCTCCCGGTCCGGCGGAGGTCCCGGCGCCCGACGGGCCTGCCGTCAGACCGTCCGCCGAGGGGCCCGCCGTGGCGTTCGGCTGCCCGGTGATCCCGCCCACGGACGGGACCTCGCCGAAGGAGTGGGGCGGCCTCGGCTGGGACCCGAAGCCATTTTGGTGCGGGTCGGAAGCCTGCGAGTCCGGCTTCTCGCCGGTGGCCTCGCCGTGCCCGGCCATCGCCGGGCGGTCCGTGGCCCCGCCCTCGGCCGCGGACAGGTGCAGTGCGGCCGGGATCGCCGTCCCGGCGAGCAGCACGGCCGCGGCGGCGCCGACGAAGGCGGCCCGGCGGTTGCGGGTCCGGCGCGCGGGGACGGCGTCGCGTAGTCGCTCCAGCGCGTCCTCGGAGGGCTGCAGGCCCTCGACGGCCCCGCGCAGGAGGATGCGCAGCTCTTCTTCCCCGCTCGCCCCGCCCGGCGGAGTGTGGTCGTCCATCATGACTGCGCAGCCTCCATCGCCACCCGCAGCGCGGCAATGCCCCGCGATCCGTACGCCTTCACCGAGCCGAGCGATATTCCGAGCGTCTCGGCGACCTGGGCCTCCGTCATGTCCGCGAAGTAGCGCAGCACCAGCACCTCGCGCTGGCGGCGCTGCAGTCCGCGCATCGCCTTGATCAGATCGTCCCGCTCCAGCTGGTCGTACGCGCCCTCTTCGGCGCTCGCCATGTCCGGCATCGGCTTCGAGAGCAGTTTGAGGCCGAGGATGCGGCGGCGCAGGGCGGACCGCGAGAGGTTCACGACGGTCTGGCGCAGGTACGCCAGGGTCTTCTCCCGGTCGCGGACCCGGTTCCGGGCGGAGTGCACCCGGATGAAGGCCTCCTGGACCACGTCCTCGCAGGAGGCGGTGTCGTCGAGGAGCAGTGCGGCCAGGCCCAGGAGCGAGCGGTAGTGCGCCTGGTAGGTCGCGGTGAGGTGGTCGACGGTGGTGCCGGCCACTACCTCGGCCGTCCCGGCCGTCTCGGCCGCCTCGCTCTTGCTGCTCCCGTCCGTCTCAGCGCTGTCGCGCGGCGCGGGCACGAGGCCGCCCCGGATCGTTACGGCGGTCCTCACGGGCGCCGCCGACGGCCCCGCCGGCGGGACGGGCACGATCACGGGAAAACCGTCGCCGGGCACGCGGAGACCCCGGCGCGACGGGATGATCCCGATCTGCGCCGGCCGGACGGCCGGTTCGAGCAGTGTGTCTGCCACGCCGGTTGGACACGCGTCCCCCCATCAGGGTTGTACGCGCCAGGCAGCCTCACCAGCAAAATCCCTATTGCCCTCATGCGTACCCGCTCTTCCCGATTGCCCCGTCTTTATCGAGACGGCAGTCGGGCCATCACCTTGATCAAGGGATCAGCACCGATCCTACAAAGCGAATTACGCAAATTCACCTGCGATCAGTTCCGCGATCTGTGTGGCATTCAACGCTGCGCCCTTGCGGAGATTGTCGGCGCACACGAAGAACTCCAGGGCGTGACCGTCGTCGAGCGAGGCCCGCACCCGCCCCACCCAGGCGGGATCCGTGCCGGCGGCGTCCACGGGAGTGGGGAACTCCCCGGCCGCCGGGTCGTCCACGAGCACCACGCCGGGCGCGGCCTCCAGGATCTCCCGGGCGTGCGCGGCGTCCACCTCGCGCTCGAACCGGGCCCGTACGGTCAGCGAATGCCCGGTCAGCACCGGTACCTGAACGCAGGTCACCGACACCGGGAGCTGCTCCAGCTGCAGGATCCGGCGCGTCTCCCCCCGTACCGCCAGCTCGTGCGAGGACCAGCCGTCCGCGCGCAGCTCGCCGGACCAGGGCACGACGTTGAGGGCGAGCGGGGCCGCGAAGGGGCCGGTGTCCTCGCCGACGGCACGGCGTACGTCCCCGGGCTGCTCGCCCAGGGAGGCCCCGGCGACCAGCGCCTGCTGGCGGCGCAGCGCATCGGAACCGGCCCGGCCGGCGGCGCTCGCGGCCTGGTACGAGGAGACGGCCAGGTCGCAGAGGGAGTACTCGGAATGCAGCGCGCCCAGGGCCGCGATCATGGTGGCGGTCACACAGTCCGGGCCGGCGACGATCCCGCGCGGCCGGATCCGTACGGCGTGCCCGTTGACCTCGGGCACCACCAGCGGGACCTCGGGGTCCTCCCGGAAGGCGGCGGACAGGTCGATGACGACCGAGCCGCGCGTGGTGACCACGGGGGCCCACCGGGCCGAGACGTCGGCCGGGGTGAGGAAGAGGGCGATGTCACCCGGTCCGAGGCCGTCGAAGGCGTCCTCGGTGAGGGCGATCACCTCAATCTCCTCGGCGCGGACGGCCAGCATGCGGCCGGCCGAGCGCGCGGAGGCGATCAGGCGGATCTCGCCCCAGACGTCCGCCCGCTGGGACAGCATCTGGAGCAGGACCGAACCGACTGCTCCGGTCGCCCCGACCACGGCGAGTGCCGGGCCGGAGGACCGGGTGCGGGTCATCGTCCGGTGCCTCCGTAGACGACCGCTTCGGCACTGTCGGAGTCGAGGCCGAAGGCCGTGTGCACGGCGCGGACGGCCTCGTTGACGTCGTCCTGGCGGGTGATGACCGAGATGCGGATCTCGGAGGTCGAGATCAGCTCGATGTTCACGCCCGCGTCGGACAGCGCCTGGAAGAAGGAGGCGGTGACGCCCGGGTTCGTCTTCATGCCCGCGCCGACCAGGGAGATCTTGCCGATCTGGTCGTCGTAGCGCAGGGACTCGAAGCCGATCGCGCCCTTCGCCTTCTCCAGGGCCTCGATGGCCTTGTGGCCCTCGGCCTTGGGGAGCGTGAAGGAGATGTCCGTGAGGCCCGTGGAGGCCGCGGAGACGTTCTGCACGATCATGTCGATGTTGATCTCGGCGTCCGCGATGGCGCGGAAGATCGCCGCGGCCTCGCCCGGCTTGTCCGGGACACCGACGACCGTGATCTTGGCTTCGGAGACGTCGTGCGCGACTCCGGAGATGATGGCGTGCTCCACCTGCGCGTCCCCTTGCGGATTCTCGTTGCTGACCCAGGTGCCCGGCAGTCCGGAGAAGGACGAGCGGACGTGGATCGGGATGTTGTAGCGGCGCGCGTACTCGACGCAGCGGTGCAGCAGCACCTTGGAACCGGAGGCCGCGAGCTCCAGCATGTCCTCGGAGGAGATCCAGTCGATCTTCTTCGCCTTCTTCACGACGCGGGGGTCCGCGGTGAAGACGCCGTCGACGTCCGTGTAGATCTCGCACACCTCGGCGTCCAGCGCCGCGGCGAGCGCGACGGCGGTGGTGTCCGAGCCGCCCCGGCCGAGGGTGGTGATGTCCTTGGAATCCGCGGACACCCCCTGGAAGCCCGCGACGATGGCGATGTTGCCCTCGTCCAGCGCGGTGCGGATCCGGCCCGGCGTGACATCGATGATGCGCGCTTTGTTGTGGACCGAGTCGGTGATCACGCCTGCCTGGCTACCGGTGAACGACTGGGCCTCGTGGCCCAGGTTTTTGATCGCCATGGCCAGCAGGGCCATGGAGATCCGCTCCCCGGCGGTCAGCAGCATGTCGAATTCGCGCCCGGCAGGCATCGGCGATACCTGCTCGGCGAGATCGATCAGCTCGTCCGTCGTGTCGCCCATCGCGGAAACCACGACGACCACCTGGTGGCCGTTCTTCTTGGCATCCACGATCCGCTTGGCGACGCGCTTGATGCCTTCGGCATCCGCTACGGAGGAGCCTCCGTACTTCTGCACGACAAGGCCCACGTGCGCTCCTCGCTCAGTCCGTCTCATTGCTGGTGCAGTGTAACGAGCGACCGGGATCCGACCGTCTCGTACCACATCATGAGACGAGAAGATCAGAGAATGAGTTCCCGGTCCGGCCGCCGCGTTCACTCAGGTACGGCCGAGGCCGCCCAGCTCCTCGGCCATCACCTGTCCGGCCTGTTCCGCGAGGTCCTCCTCGGCCATGTCCTCGTCCGTGTCCAGGCCGTCCAGCGCCGCCAGCGGCTGGTCCAGGCGTACGTGGGCGATCAGTGACTGGAGGGCGCGCAGGGTGGCCGAGGCCGTCGGACCCCAGTTGGTGAAGTACGAGAACTGCCACCACCAGAGCGCCTCCGTGATGCGGCCCGACTGGTGGTGGATGAGCCCGTGCCGCAGGTCGGCGACCACGTCCGCCAGGTCGTCGGAGATCCGGTGGGCCACCGGGGCCTTGCGGGGCTCGTAGGGGTCGAAGACCTCGGAGTAGACGTCGACCGGCTCCAGCATGATCGCGAACCGCTCGCGCAGGTCGTCCACATCCGGCTCCGGGCCGAGATCGGGCTCGTAGCGCTCGTCCGGCAGCACGTCCTGGTACGCGCCCAGCCGGCCGCCCGCCAGCAGCAGCTGGGACACCTCCAGGAGGAGGAAGGGCACCGCACTGTCCGGGTCCTCGCCCTTGGCCACTTCGGTGACCGCAACGATGAACGACTCGATCTGGTCCGCGATCGAGGCGGCGAAGTCGTCCGGATCCTGGCCGAGGGCGTGCAGCGTTGCGTCAGACATCGAGAAGTCGCCTTCCTTCAAAGGCCCGCCCGAGCGTGACCTCGTCCGCATACTCCAGATCTCCCCCGACGGGGAGCCCGCTGGCCAGGCGGGTGACCTTCAGGCCCATGGGCTTGATCATGCGGGCGAGGTAGGTGGCGGTCGCCTCGCCCTCCAGGTTCGGGTCGGTGGCCAGGATCAGCTCGGTCACCTCGCCGTCCGCCAGGCGCGCCAGCAGCTCGCGGATGCGCAGGTCGTCCGGGCCGACGCCCTCGATCGGGCTGATCGCGCCGCCCAGGACGTGGTACCTCCCCCGGAACTCGCGCGTCCGCTCGATCGCGACGACGTCCTTCGGCTCCTCGACGACACAGATGACCGTGGTGTCCCGGCGCGGGTCGCGGCAGATGCCGCACCGCTCCTCCTGCGCCACGTTCCCGCACACCGCGCAGAACCGGACCTTGTCCTTGACCTCCAGCAGCGCGTGCGCGAGGCGGCGGACGTCGGTGGGCTCGGCCTGCAGGATGTGGAAGGCGATCCGCTGCGCGCTCTTGGGCCCGACGCCGGGCAGCCTGCCCAGTTCGTCGATCAGGTCCTGAACCACGCCTTCGTACAACGGACTGCCTTCTTTCGTCGGGTAGGGGGATGGCCGGGCTAGAACGGGAGGCCGGGGATACCGCTGCCGCCGCCCAGGCCCTGGGCCAGGGGGCCCAGCTTCTGCTGCTGGAGTGCCTGCGCATTCTCGTTGGCCGCCTGCACCGCGGCGACCACCAGGTCGGCGAGCGTCTCCGTGTCCTCGGGGTCCACGGCCTTCGGGTCGATCACCAGCGCGCGCAGCTCACCGGATCCGGTGACGGTCGCCCTCACCAGACCGCCGCCGGCCTGGCCCTCGACCTCCGTCCGTGCGAGCTCCTCCTGCGCGGCCGCGAGATCCTGCTGCATCTTCTGGGCCTGCTGGAGCAGCTGCTGCATGTTGGGCTGGCCACCACCGGGAATCACAGGGCACTCACTCCATACGTCGTACTCGAGACCTTCGGAACGCTGGTCAATCCGAGCCTACGTGCTCCCCGGGCGCCGCGCCCTACGCCGTGAGGACCAACTCTTTCGAGTGAGAGACGAGGCGTGCGCGTACCTGATGGAGACCTCCTTGCGGGCGGAAATCCCGGGAATCGTCGCCCATCGCCCGTCATTCGAAGGTAGGAAGAGCATGCGCATCATTGCGCACACGCGCACCACCACACGTCAGCGCAGGCAGAGGGAGTGCCGGGTGAGCCAGCCGGAGATGCAGCCCGAGGGGCCACCCCGGGATCCCCGGGAGGAAGGCGGCGGACCGATGGCGGCGGGCGATCTGACCGGCCGGCCGTTCCCCCTCGGGGACTGGGGCGAGCCCGCCGAGCGGCTCGACGAGCTCTACCGGCGGGTCGAGGCCGACGCGCTGCGCACCGCCGAGTGGTACCTGTCCGACCGGGCGTGGAAGCGGCGCGGTGCGCGCGTGCTGCGCGCCGGGGCGGCCGTGGGCGCCGTCACGGGCGCCTCGATGCCGCTGCTGGAGCTGACGGGCTCGATCCCTGGTGCCTCCACGTACGGCTACCTCGCACTGCTGCTGGGCGCGGCCGCGCTGGCCTGCGACCGGTTCTTCGGGCTGACGTCCGGGTGGATGCGGGACGTCGCCACGGCCCAGGCCGTGCAGCGCCGGCTCCAGACCCTCCAGTTCGACTGGGCCTCGGAGAACGTGCGCGAGGTGCTCGGCCCCACCGAGGGCACGGCCAGCGAGGCCGCGGAGCGGTGCCTGACCGTGCTGCGCCGCTTCTCGGAGGACATCACCGAGCTGGTGCGCTCGGAGACGGCGGACTGGATGGTGGAGTTCCGGGCCGGGCCCGCGCCTCTGGTGATGCAGTCGCTGGGGGCCTCCGGGGGGCGCCCGGACGCGAACATCCCGCCCGCCCGCTTCCCGCTGCCGCCGGGCACCAGACCGAACATGCCCCGGCAGCGGCCGCCGGAGCAGCCGCGCTGAGGGATGGGCGGGGCTCGCGGAGGACGGGCGGGGCTCGCAGAGGACGGGCGGGACTCGCAGAGGACGGGCGGGACTCGGCCGAGGGATGGGTGGGACTCGCGGAAGACGGGCGGGACTCGCTGGAGACGGGCGGGGCCGGGGTTCCGCGCAGCGGACCCGTACCCCGCCCACCGGCCCCGCTCAGCTGAAGATGATCATCGACCCCTGGCCGAGGCTCCGCGTCGCGGCCGCGTGCAGTCCCAGCCACACGTGCCGTTCACGGGCGAAGGGGCTGTCGTCATACGGAATCGGCCCCGCCGGCTCCTCCAGCAGCGTCGGCCGCCCCGGCGGCGCCGGTGCGGCGGGCGGGTTCCCCGGGTCTATCCCGATGGCGGGGGCCACGAACAGCAGCTCCCGCAGCAGCCCCTGCACGGACCCCAGCGGCCCACCCCCGGCCAGCAGCTCCTCGTTCGCCAGCGGAGCCGCGAAGTCCACCGGGACATAGGCCCCGGCGTGGTCGTAGTGCCAGACCAGATGCGACTGCTGGGCCGTGGGCTCGAACATCTCCAGCAGCTGCTCGTAGTCCCCGCCCAGCTCGTCCACCGGGGTCACGGGCAGCCCGCAGAGCTGGAGCATGTACGCCCGCCGCAGGAAATGCAGGGCGTCGTAGTCGAAGCCGGCGACCGGGGCGACGTCCCCGCTCAGGCCCGGCATGTACGCGAACACGGGCACGGACGGCAGTCCGGCCGCACCCAGCGCCCTGTCGTACGAGGCGATCTCTTCCGCGAAGGGGTTGTCGGGGCTGTGGCACAGCACGTCGACAAGGGGGACCAGCCACAGGTCACAGGCCACTCGGCCTCCGATCAGTCGTTGTCGCCGATCCGGCCAGCGTAGTGGGCCGGACACCCTCCGCGAAGGGGTGCGCAGAACCTGGGCTCCCCTTGAGGCCTCAGAGTCGGGCGGCCCACGCCAGGGCGTGCTCGTTGTAGCCGCGGACGATGCCGCGCACCGCGTCGGCGTCGGCCAGCGTCACCGCGTCCACCAGCTCGCCGTGACCGTCCCACAGCGCCGCCCGCAGCTGCGGCTCGCGCTGGAGGTGGGGGACGGCGAAGACCCAGCACTGCACGCGGATGCGGTGCAGGAACTCGGAGATGTAGGTGTTGGCGACCAGCCCGCTCAGCTCCCGCCAGAAGCGCAGGTCGTAGCCGATCAGCACTTCGAGCGAACCGCTCTGCGCGGCCCGCCGGGCCTCCTCGCCCCGGCGGCGGACCGAGACCAGCAGCTCGCCGGAGCCGGGGGCGGTGCCCCGCTCGGCGAGGCGGCGGAAGATCCCGTCCACGACGAGCGAGCGGGCCTCGATCATGCCCCGGAAGTCGTCCACGGAGAAGATCCGCACGCGGAAGCCGCGGTGCTGGACGAGTTCGAGCAGCCCTTGGGCCGAGAGGTCCACGAGCGCCTCGCGCACCGGGGTCGCGGAGACCTCGTACTGCTCGGCGATCTGCTTGACGGTGAACTCGGTCCCCGGAGGCAGGCGTCCCGCGAGCACCTCGTCACGCAGCGCGTCCGCGATCTGCTGGCGAAGTGTGTTGCGGGTGACAGCTCCGCTGCCTGGCATAGGGGTCCGTCTCCTGTCGTAGAGCTTCGGGACACCATAGGCCAGACAGAGCGGCTGAAAACCGATCGGTAGCCAACCGATATCCGACATCCGACATCCGCACCCGGTGTCCGGGTGCGGATGTCGTCACGGTCGCCATCACGGATGTCGTCACGGATGTCATCACGGATGTCGTCACGGATACCGACCGGTCGGGTTCCCCCTGCGGGGGCGGGTCTAGCCGGCCGTGGTGTGGCGGTCGGCGACCGTCAGCGCCTCGTCCAGCAGGGCCAGGCCCTCCTTGGCCTCCGCCTCCGTGACGTTGCAGGGCGGAACCACGTGGGTGCGGTTCATGTTCACGAAGGGCCACAGACCCGACGCCTTGCAGGCCGCCGCGAACTCGGCCATCGGCGCGTTGTCCGCACCGGCCGCGTTGTACGGCACCAGCGGCTCGCGCGTCTGCTTGTCCCGTACGAGTTCCAGGGCCCAGAAGGTGCCCAGCCCGCGGACCTCGCCGACCGAGGGGTGGCGCTCGGCGATCTCGGCCAGCGCGGGGCCGATCACGTTCTCACCGAGGTGGGCGGCGTGCTCGACGATGCCCTCCTCCTCCATCGTGTTGATCGTCGCGACGGCGGCGGCGCAGGCCAGCGGGTGGCCGGAGTACGTCAGTCCGCCCGGGTAGGGGCGGGTGGCGAAGGTCTCGGCGATGGCGGCCGAGATCGCCACGCCGCCGAGCGGGACGTAGCCGCTGTTCACGCCCTTGGCGAAGGTGATCAGGTCGGGGGTGACGCCCCAGTGGTCGGCCGCGAACCACTTGCCCGTGCGGCCGAAGCCCGACATGACCTCGTCCAGGATGAAGACGATGCCGTGGCGGTCGCAGAGCTCGCGCACGCCCGCGAGGTAGCCGGCGGGCGGGGTCATGATGCCGGCGGTGCCGGGCACGCTCTCCAGGATGATCGCCGCGATGGTCTGCGGCCCCTCGAAGGCGATGGTGTCGGCGAGGTGGGCGAGGGCGCGGGCGCACTCCTCGGCCTCGGTGGTGGCGTGGAAGGCGGAGCGGTAGAGGTACGGGCCCCAGAAGTGCACGACGCCGGCGGCGGCCGTGTCGGAGGGCCAGCGGCGCGGGTCGCCGGTCAGATTGATCGCGGCGGCGGTGGCCCCGTGGTAGGAGCGGTAGGTGGAGAGCACCTTGGCGCGGCCCGTGTGCAGACGGGCCATGCGTACGGCGTTCTCGACGGCCTCGGCGCCGCCGTTGGTGAAGAAGATCTTGTCCAGGTCGCCCGGGGTCCGCTCGGCGATGAGGCGTGCGGCCTCGGAGCGGACGTCGACGGCGAAGCCGGGCGCGAGGGTGCAGAGCCGGGCGGCCTGCTCCTGGATCGCGGCGACGACCTTGGGGTGCTGGTGGCCGATGTTGGTGTTGACCAGCTGGGAGGAGAAGTCGAGGAACCGCTTGCCTTCGTAGTCCCAGAAGTACGACCCCTCGGCCCCGGCGACGGCGAGGGGGTCGATCAGGGCCTGGGCGGACCAGGAGTGGAAGACGTGCTTCCGATCTGCGTCCTTCACGGTGGCAAGGGTGTGCGAGGTGACATGAGGGGTCATGTCGTCACGCTAGAAGTGCGCAGGTGGGGCGGGATATCGGCGGACTGTATGGGGGTGGGGGGCCGCTCTCGGCAATCTGTCTGCGAGGGGGCTCGAACCCCCTGCGAGATTGACAGCATCCTGTCGTTATGACAGTCTATTGTCATAGAGCAGGAACCACGCTGGAGGCGAAAGCACCATGAGCGAGACCCCGCGCAAGCCCGTCCACCTCGCGGTCTACGACACGTACGCGGACTGGGAGACCGGCCACACCACCGCGCACCTCACCCAGCGCGGCCACACCGTGCGCACGGTCGGCATGAGCGCCGCGCAGCCGGTCACCACCATGGGCGGCGTCCGCATCCAGCCTGATCTGGCCCTGGCCGACCTGCGACCGGAGGACTCCTCGCTGCTGATCCTCACGGGCGCGTCCCTGTGGGACACGAGTGATGACCTGACACCGTTCGCGGCCAAGGCGAGGGAGTTCCTGGCCGCCGGAGTGCCGGTCGCGGCGATCTGCGGAGCCACCGCCGGCCTCGCCCGCGAGGGCCTGCTGGACGGCCGGACCCACACGAGCGCCGCCTCCTTCTACCTGGCCGAGCAGCCCGGCTACGGGGGCGCCGAGAGCTACGTCGAGGCCGACGCGGTGACCGACGGCGACCTGATCACGGCGGGGCCGACGGAGCCGGTGGCCTTCGCCCGCGAGGTCTTCGCCCGCCTGGACGTCTACAAGCCGGAGGTCCTGGACGCCTGGTACGGGCTCTTCCACGACTCGGACGTCAGTGCGTACCCGGTCCTGATGGCGGCATCGGCGGCCGGCGATGCGTGAGGCGACGCACGAGCCGCTGGCCGAGGGAAGCGTCCGGGAGGTCGAGGGCGGCGGGGGTGTCGGGAGTGTCGGGGGTGTTGTCGAGGATCTCGTCGACCTCGGGGACGCCGGGGATGTCGGTGACGCCGGTGACCTCAAGGACGCCCGTACCCAGCAGGACCTGCTGAGCCGCACCGCGCTCGGGGTGTTCCGGCTGAACGGCCAGTTCCTCGCCATCTCGGAAGAGCTGGCCAGGCCGGCCGGACTGACGGCCGCCTGGTGGCAGGTCCTGGGCGCGGTACTGCGGGAGCCACTGCCCGTCGCGGGCATCGCCCGGAACATGGGCATCACCCGGCAGAGCGTGCAGCGCATCGCGGACCTGCTGGTCGCCAAGGGCCTCGCGGAGTACGCCCCGAACCCCGCCCACCGGCGGGCGAAGCTGCTGCGGCCCACCGAGGAGGGGCTCGACGCGGTGGACCGGATCGGCCCGGGCCACGCGGCCCTGGCGGCGCGCCTCACGGCGGAGCTGGGCGATGCCGCCTTCGCGGAGACGGTCCGCGCCCTGGAACGGCTGGCCACGGCACTGGACGCGCTGGAATCCGCCGCGCCGTCCGCCGCCCTTCCCGCACCTGCGCCGGAGTGAACCAATCCCGGACGGCACCGCGCGCAGCGCCCTGCCTGCGCCCTGCCAGCGCCCTTCAGCTCTCTGTCTGCGCCCCGAAGGCCCGCCGCGAACGATTGTGTCGAGGTCAATAAGCCTGCAGGCAAAGCTTGTTACGTATAACGGGGCTGTCGGACACTGCGGCACATGGAGCCGTTGACGGTAGTGGCACAACTGTGGGAGCGGATCGAGGCACGCGACTGGGACGGCGTGGCCGGGCTCATCGCCGAGGACGCGGTCATCGAATGGCCCGTGAGCGGTGAGCGCATCGTGGGGCGCGCCAACTTCATAGCCGTGAACAGCGACGACGGCTACGCGGACGAGAGATCCGTGGAACTGCTGCGGATCCTGGCCGACGGAAACCTCGTGGTCACCGAGGTGGAGATACCTCAGGACCACGTCGTCTACCGGGCCGTCTCCCTCTGGACCGTGCGCGACGGGGAGATCGTGGGGGCGAGGGAGTACTGGACCAGCCCCGGCCAGGACCCGGCACCCCGCTGGCGGGCGGGCTACGTCGAACCCCTGGTGGCGGACTGAGCCGCGTGCTCACCGCTCTTCTCGGCGCGACCGGGGTCCTGGCGCTCCTCACCCTCGTCCCCGGCCCGGACATGGCGATCGTCACGAAACGGGCCATCACCCGGGGGCGCGGTGACGGACTGCGCACGGTCGCCGGGATCGCCGTCGGGCTGCTGATCTGGGGCGCCCTCACCGTGGCGGGGCTCGCGGCGCTGCTCGCCGCCTCGGCCGAGGTGTACCTGGTGGTGAAGCTGGCGGGGGCCGCCTATCTGTGCCGGCTCGGCCTCCAGGCCCTGCTGCGGCCGGGCGCGGAACCCGCGGTGCCGGAGGAACCCGCGGTGCCCGCGGAGGGGCGGCCTGAGCCGGGCGGCGGCGGGGCCTGGCGGACCGGCCTGGTCGCCAACGTCCTCAATCCCAAGATCGCCGTCTTCTACACGGGGCTGCTGCCCGCCCTCGCCCCGGCGGGCCTGCGGCCGGCGGCCGGCATGGCGCTGCTGGTTCTGGTCCATGTGCTGCTGACGGTGGTCTGGCCGGGCACGTACGTGTACGTGCTGTCGCGCGCCGGGCGGTTCTTCGCGCGGCCGCGGATCCGGCGGGCGCTGGACCGGACGACGGGTGTCGTCCTGATCGGCTTCGGTGTGCGGGTGGCGACGTCGTGACGGTCGTGACCTCGTGACGGTCGGGACTGTCGTGACGTCGTGACGGTCGTGGCCCTGCCTCGCAGGTATCCCCCGTCATACCTGAGAGCTACGCGCGAACACGGCTCCATGGCGTGACGCCGACCACGGGCCCGGATTCCTAACTTCGTTAGCAGAGAAGAGCGTTCACGGCTCTTCCGGCGACCGGAGGAAGAGGACCATGGCAGCGGGGACGGGGACACGGGCAGGGACAGGACCGCAGACGGGGACGCGGACCGGGACCACGGGAAAGACCCGCGGGGCGGGCACGGCGCTCGCCACGGGGAGGGGGGCGGGGTCCGGCGGTGGCCGGCTGCGCCGCGGCCTGCTGGCCGCTCTGGTCGCTTCGGCCGTGGTGGTCCCCGTGTCCGCCGCGGCCTCCCCGAACGTCCCGGCCCCCGCGCCCGCCACGTTCTCCGAGGACGCCACGCCCCGGAGCCGGTACGCCGCCAACAGCGCCAACCTCGCCGAGGCGGCCCGTACCGCCGAGGACGCCGACCGCCCCGGCCGCGCAGCCAGGCTGCGCGCCATGGGGGCGGCCGGAGCAGCCCGGTTCCTCACCTTCGACGGCCGCGGCAGGGGCCGCGCCGTCGAGGTGTTCGGCGAGCTGGAGAGCGCCGACCGGGTCGCCGTCCTGGTGCCCGGGTCCGACACCACGCTGGACACCTATGAGCGGTTCCGTGCCGGGGCCGTCTCCCTCCAGCAGCGCCTGCAGGCCGAGCATCCGCGCTCCGCCGTGGTCGCCTGGCTCGGGTACGACACCCCCGGCACGGTGAGCACCACCGTGCTGAGCGCCGACCGGGCCGACGCGGCCGCTGCCGAACTGGCTCCCTTCCTGGAACGGTTGCGCGGCATATCGGGGCCCGGCGCCCGGCTCTCCCTGCTGTGCCACTCCTACGGCTCCGTGGTCTGCTCCCGGACCGCCACCGGGTCCGCGGTCAGTGACGTGGCGCTGTTCGGCAGCCCGGGCACCGGGGCCGGATCCGCCCGTGAGCTGCCGACCGGGGCCCGGGTCTGGGCCGGCCGGGGCAGCGGCGACTGGATAGGCAACGTCCCGCATGTCCGGCTCGGCGGGATCGGCTTCGGCACCGATCCGGTCGATCCCGCCTTCGGGGCCCGGGCCTTCGCCGCCGGCGCTGTCGGGCACAGCGACTACCTCAAGCCGGGCACCGAGTCCCTCGACAGCCTGGCCGCCATCGTCCTCGGCACCACCACCGCACCGGAGGCCGACCATGGTTGAGTTCCGCGCCCGCTGGTCCACTCTGGCCGCAGGCATCGACGCCGCCACCCCGGCCGACCGTGACCGGGCCGTGGACGCCCTGCGGGCCTTCGCGATCCTCGGCGTGGTCCTCGGCCACTGGCTGGTCACCGCGCTGACAGCCCGCGACGGCGCTCTGAGCACCACCAGCCCGCTGGCGCACATGCCGTGGCTGGCCCCGGTGTCCTGGGTGTTCCAGACGCTGTCCGTCTTCTTCCTGGTGGGCGGCCATGTCGCCGCCCGCGGGTACACGTCGGCGCGCGAGCGCGGCCTCTCGTACGGCGCGTGGGCCGGGCAGCGGCTGGGGCGGCTGTTCCGGCCGGTCGCCGCGGTGCTGGTTCTCTGGGGGGTCGTCGCGGGCGGGATGCTGATCGGCGGGGCGGAGTTCGACACCGTCCGGTCGCTGGTCAAGCTGGTGCTGTCGCCGCTGTGGTTCCTGCTGGTGTTCGCCGCGCTCACCGCCGCGACCCCGCTCGTGGCCCGGATCGGCCCGCTGTGGCCGCTGGCCGTGGTCGCTGCCGTCGACGTGTGGCGCTTCGGGTTTCACGGCCCCGAGTGGATCGGCTGGGTCAATGTGGCCGCGGGCTGGCTCGTCCCCTTCACCCTGGGCGCCGCCTGGTCCCGCGGGGCGTTCGCCCGGCGCGGCCGGGCGCTGCTCCTGCTCGGCGCGGGCGTCCTGGCCACGGCCGCGCTGATCCTCTGGGGCGGGTACCCGGCCTCGATGGTGGGTGTCCCCGGGGCCGCCGTATCGAATCTGAACCCGCCGACGCTGGCCGCGGTCGCCTTCGGGCTGGCCCAGTGTGGGCTGGCTGTCCTGGTACGCGAGCCGCTGGCCCGAGCCATGCGACGCCCGAAGGCCTGGGCGAAGGTGGCCCTGGTGAACCTCTCCGCCATGACCGTCTTCCTGTGGCACCAGACCGCCATGATGGCCGTCACCGCCCTCGGGCTGCTGGTCTCGGCCGACCTGCCCGGGCTGCACACGGTGCCCGACTCGGCGGGCTGGATAGCGGCCCGGCTGCTGTGGCTGCCCGTGTTCGCCGCCGCGCTGTCGATCTGCTGGGCCGCGTTCCGTGTCCACGAGCAGGCCGCCCGCCGTCCGAAGCCGTCCAGCGCCGCCCGGACCGCCGCCGTCCCCCGCCCCAGGACCGACCCCGCCAGGGAGATCACCCATGTCTAGGGCCCGCCTTAGCCTGGACGGCGTGAACCAGCAGACCGAGCCACCCGCCGCCGAAGTCCGCATCCGCCTGCCGCGCGGCCTGGCCCGGGAGTTGTTCACCCTGCGGCGGGACCCCTTGCCGAAGATGTCGCGGCCGCGCTGGCTGGCCTGGCTGCCACATGTGGTCCTCTGCTACGTGGCCATTCCCTGCGGTGTCCTGACGGGGATGCAGCTGAACGACCATTACGGGGTGTTCGGTTCGGCCGTGCTGGGGCTGTCGCTGCTGACCTCCGCGTCCGTCGTGCTCAGCATGTTCCGGCCGGTCGCCGCCTGGTGGCTCGGGCTCGTCACCTCCGGCCTGGTCGCCTGGGCCATCCACGACCACGTCGGCCAGGGGCAGTCCTGGCCCTGGACCCCCGCCGGGCCGTTCACGCTCGCGCCCGTGCTCCTGATGGTCGCCCTGCGGGTGCCGCCCCGGGTGACCGCCTCGGTCATCGGCATCACGCTGATCCTCAACGGACTGGCCGACATCTCCCTCAGACCGCCGCAGAGCCAGACGATCATCGGCGGCGCGGCCCTCCTCTTCGCGTTCGTGGGGATCCTCGGCTACGCCCTGCGGGCCACCCGCCTCGCCCGGGGCAAACTCGTCGAGCAGGAAACCCTCACCGAGGAGGAGCGGGCCCGGCGCACCCTGCTGGAGGAGCGCAGCCGGATCGCCCGCGAACTGCACGACGTCGTCGCCCACCACATGTCGGTGATCTCCATCCAGGCGCAGGTCGCCCCGCACCTGGTGGAGAACCCGTCCGAGGAGCTCAAGGAGAATCTGGCCGGCATCCGGGAGAACGCGCTGGAGGCGCTGACCGAGCTGCGGCGGGTGCTGGGCGTGCTGCGGTCCGAGCGGCCGGACGATCCCGCGAACCCCCATCATCCGCAGCCCACCCTCGGCGAGCTGGAAGGCCTCGTGGACAACGTGCGGGGGGCCGGGCTGGACGTGACGACCGAGATCGCGGGGATACGGCGGCCGCTGACCCCGGGCGTGGAGCTCACCGCGTACCGGATCGTGCAGGAGGCGCTGAGCAACGCTCTGCGCCATGCGCCCGGTTCGCGGGTGGAGGTGGGCATCGCGTACGGGCCGC
Organism: Streptomyces sp. NPDC001502; assembly: GCF_042894785.1. Classification (NCBI taxonomy): domain Bacteria; kingdom Bacillati; phylum Actinomycetota; class Actinomycetes; order Kitasatosporales; family Streptomycetaceae; genus Streptomyces; species Streptomyces sp. NPDC001502. The sequence continues at coordinate 293,182 of NZ_JBIAVW010000001.1, read as the reverse complement.
GTGATCTGCACCTGTGCGTCGCGAACAGCGCGCCGACGCGGTCGGCCCCGCCCTCGCCCGGTGCCGGGCACGGGCTGCTGGGGATGCGGGAGCGGGCAGGCATGCTGGGGGGCGAACTGGCCGCCGGCCCGCGCCCCGACGGGGGGTACGAGGTGAGCGCCGTACTCCCGATGGATCCGCAGGATCTGCCCGCGGTCCCCCACCCCGAGACGAAGAGGGCCTCATGAGCACCCCGATCAAGGTGATGATCGCCGACGACCAGATGATGGTCCGGCAGGGCTTCACCGTGCTTCTCAACGCGCAGCCCGACATAGAGGTCGTGGGGCAGGCGGTGGACGGGGCGGACGCGGTGGCGAAGGTCGCCGAGCTGGCTCCGGACGTGGTGCTGATGGACATCCGGATGCCGGGGATGGGCGGGATCGAGGCCACGTCCGTCATCACCGCGGTCCCGGACGCCGCTGTGAAGGTGTTGGTGCTGACCACCTTCGATCTCGACGAGTACGTGTACGAGGCGCTGCGGGCCGGGGCCTCCGGGTTCCTGCTCAAGGACGCGTCCGCCGACCAGCTCGCCGAGGCGGTGCGGGTGGTGGCAGCCGGTGAGGCGCTGCTCTCGCCGAACATCACGAAGCGGCTGATCACGGAGTTCTCTCGGCTCGGAGCTCCGCGCGCGCCGTCGCGGGCCCGGATCGAGGCGCTGACCGAGCGGGAGACGGAGGTGCTGTCGCTGATCGCCCAGGGCCTGTCGAACGCCGAGATCTCGGAGCACCTGGTACTGGCCGAGCAGACGGTGAAGACGCATGTGAGCCGGATCCTGGTGAAGCTGGGGCTGCGGGACCGTACGCAGGCCGCGGTGTTCGCGTACGAGACGGGTCTGATCCGCCCGACGGGCTACTGAGCGGACCCGGGTAGTACTTGAGAGGGACCCCGGGAAATCCCCATCAGCGGCGACGCGGACGAGGCCGGTACGGACCTACGGTGGTGTGTATGACCGAGACGACCACCGGGGGGACATCCCGGGCACCTGAGTTCCGACTGGCATCTGAGGTGATCGCGACCCTTCGCCGGGATCTCATCACCGATGCCTTGGCCTACCGGCCGCTACCCCTGGCGGAGACCTCCGGGCGCTTCGTGCGCCGTCTTCCCGGCGTGCTGCGCCGGTACGCGCCGTGGCGGCGGCATGCGACGGTGGCGGCCCTGGCCTTCCTCGTCGGGCTGACCGCGCTCAACACGCAGTCGGCCGCCTGGGGCGACCTGGGGCCGATAGCCGTGGCGATGCTCTCCGCGGCCCCGGTCCTGATGACGCTGGTGCGGCCGGTCGGAGCGTGGTGGGCGGCCATCGCGATGACGTTGGTGACGGCCGGCATCGACAGTGGCTACAACTGGCCCTGGACCGAGGGCAGTTTCCTCGCGTACATCGTGGTCATGTTCCTCGTCACGCTGCGGACCGGGGCCCGGGTGGCGGCCTGGATGTGGACGCTCACCCTCGTACTGGGATCGGCGATCTCCGTAGTGTTCAACGGCCACTGGGGGACGAACCTGCCCGAGATGGCGGTGGCCTCGGCCTTCGCCCTGGTGATCGCCGGCAGTATCCGGATACGCCGTGACGCCCGGGCCGAGGTGAGCGCGCAGCAGGAGGTCACGGCCGTCGAGCGGGACAAGCGGACGCTGCTGGAGGAGCGGACCACGATCGCGCGGGAGTTGCACGACGTGGTGGCCCACCACATGTCGGTGGTGGCGATCCAGGCGGAGGCCGCGCCGTACCGGGTGAAGAACCCGCCGCCGGAGCTGGAGGCGGCGTTCGTCACCATCCGGGAGAACGCGGTGGCGGCTCTGACGGAGCTGCGGCGGGTGCTGGGTGTGGTGCGCTCCGCGGACTACGAGGCACCGGACGCCCCGCAGCCGACGCTGGCCTCGCTGGAGGGGCTGCTGGCCAATGTGCGGGATGCCGGCCTGAGCGTGGAGAAGACGATCACGGGCTCGGTGCGGGAGCTGCCGCAGGGTGTGGAGCTGTCGGCGTACCGGATCATCCAGGAGGCCCTCAGCAACACGCTGCGGCACGCGCCGGGAGCCGCTGCCGAGGTGGAGGTTTCCTACGTGCTGGGGGGTCTGGGCATACGGATCGTCAACGACCGGGCGACCGGGGACGCGCGGCCCTCGCCGGGGGCCGGGCACGGGATCACCGGGATGCGGGAGCGGGTGGCCATGCTGGAGGGCGAGATGACGGCCGCCGGGACGGCGGCGGGCGGGTACGAGGTGGCGGTGTTCATACCGGTGCCCCACCGCGCGGAGCCGGCGCCGGAGCCGCGGGAGGGGACGGTATGACGATCAGGGTCCTGATCGTCGACGACCAGGCGATGGTGCGCGAGGGGTTCTCCGTTCTGCTGAACGCGATGGACGGCATCGAGGTGGTCGGCGAGGCGGTCGACGGCCGGGAGGCCATCGAGCAGGTGGCGGCGCTGCGGCCGGATGTGGTGCTGATGGACATCCGGATGCCGCGGATGAACGGGCTGGAGGCCACACGGGAGATCGTGGCCGCCGACACGGACGCGAAGGTGCTGGTCCTGACGACCTTCGACCTCGACGAGTACGTGTACCAGGCACTGCGGGCCGGGGCCTCCGGGTTCCTGCTCAAGGACGCGTCGGCCCGTCAGCTGGCCGACGGAGTACGGGTGGTGGCGGCCGGGGAGGCTCTGCTGGCGCCCTCGGTGACCAAGCGGCTGATCGTGGAGTTCTCGAAGATCTCCGAGGCCCGCAAGCTGGCGGACCCGGCGGGTGTGGGGGAGCTGACGGAGCGGGAGACGGAGGTGCTGGTACTGATCGCGCAGGGCCTGTCCAATGCGGAGATAGCCGACCGGCTGGTCGTCGCCGAGTCCACGATCAAGACCCATGTGAGCCGGATCCTGGTGAAACTGGGCCTGCGGGACCGGACACAGGCGGCCGTGTACGCGTACGAGACCCGCTTGGTGACACCCGCCTGATCGGCAGGACACCCCCTAGGGTGCGGGGATGGGCTTTGATCCGTGGGATGCCGAGTTCGTCGCCGATCCGTATCCGGCGTACCGGGAGTTGCGGGAGCAGGGGCGCGCAGTGTGGTGGGAGGCCACCGGGCAGTGGCTGGTGCCGCACTACGCCGATGTGAGTGCGCTGTTGCGGGACCGGCGGCTGGGGCGGACCTACCTCCACCGGTTCTCGCACGAGGAGTTCGGCCGCGAGGCGCCGCCGCCGGAGCACGAGCCCTTCCACGTGCTCAACGGCAACGGCCTGCTGGATCTGGAGGATCCCGCGCACGCTCGGGTGCGCAGGCTGGTGGCGAAGGCCTTCACCCCGCGGACGGTGGAGCGGCTCGTGCCCGCGGTGCGGCGGCTGGCCGGGGAGCTGGTGGGGCGGCTGCGTGCGGACGGGGGCGGGGATCTGCTCACCGTGGTCGCCGAGCCGCTGCCGGTGGCGGTGATCGCGGAGCTGCTGGGCGTGCCCGAGGCGGACCGGGGGTTGCTGCGGCCCTGGTCGGCGGACATCTGCGGGATGTTCGAGCTCCGGCCGGACGAGGAGACGGCGCGACGCGCGGTGCGGGCGAGCGTCGACTTCAGCGCCTACCTCCGGGGGCTGATCGCCGAGCGGCGGAGCCGCCCCGGGGAGGATTTGATCTCCGGGCTGATCGCCGCCCACGATGAGGAGGGGCGGCTCAGCGAGCAGGAGATGATCTCCACCTGTGTGCTGCTGCTGAACGCCGGGCACGAGGCCACCGTCAACACGACCGTCAACGGCTGGTGGGCACTGTTCCGCAACCCCGCGCAGCTCGCCGCGCTCCGCGCGAGCCACGATCCCGAAAAGTTGTCCACAGCTGTGGATGAACTCATGCGGTACGACACTCCCCTCCAGATGTTCGAACGCTGGGTGCTCGACGACATCCGGATCGGTGACACCGTCGTCCCCCGCGGAGCCGAGGTCGCGCTGCTCTTCGGGTCCGCGAACCGGGATCCCGCGCGCTTCGACGATCCCGACGCGCTGGACCTCGTACGGGCCGACAACCCGCACCTGGCCTTCGGGGCCGGGATCCACTACTGCCTCGGGGCGCCGTTGGCGCGGCGGGAGTTGGAGGCCTCGTTCGGGGCGCTGCTGGCGGACGGAGTCCCGCCGCTGCGGCTCGTCGAGGAGCCGCAGTGGCGGGACGGGTACGTCATCCGGGGGCTGGAGCAACTGTTGGTGGAGTTCTAGCCCGGTCTCCGCCGGCCGGCTCCTAGGCGATCATGTCGCGGCGGCGCAGGGCTCCGAGGCCCGCCGCCGTCAGGGCCACCGCCAGGGCGGTCAGGGCCGGCAGCGGGGCCGGATCCAGGGCCTGCGCTCCCGGGAGCCGGGGCAGGTGGGCGAAGGGCGAGAGGTTCAGGACGGCCTGCGGGAGGTTCAGCGCCGGGCCGACCCAGCCCAGGGCCAGCGCACCGCCGGCCACCGCCCAGGCTGCCGCCGCGTACTGCGGGACCGCGCCGTACAGCAGCGCCGCCAGCGCCCCGATCAGCCACACCGCCGGGAGCTGGGCGAGCGTGGCGCCGATCGCCGCGCCCGGCTCCCGGCCGTGCCCGAGGCCGAGACCGAGGCCCGCCAGCAGCAGGATCAGCGCCGAGCCGCCGAAGGCCACGGCCAGGTGGCCGCCGGCCCAGCGCAGCCGGCCGACCGCGTTCGCGAGCAGCGGCTCCGCGCGGCCGCCCGACTCCTCGCCGCCCAGGCGCAGTACGGCCGAGACGGCGTACAGGGCGGCGACCATGCCGAACATGCCTGCCATCGTCGCGAGGAAGGCGTCGGTGAGCGCACCCTGCGCACCCTGCCCACCCGTCCCGCTCTGCCCGCCCATCCGCTCGATGATCTCGCGGGTCCGGTCGTTGTCGCCGACCAGGTCCGCGGCGCCGTCCGCCATCCCGCCGAAGACGACACCGGCGATCAGGAAGCCCGCACTCCAGCCCCATACGCTGCCGCGCTGCAGCCTCCAGGCCAGCGCACCCGCCGTGCCCAGGCGCCCCTCCGCCGGTCCCGGCCGCGACGGCAGGAAGCTCATGCCCAGGTCACGGCGGTCGGCCAGGGCGACGGCGGCGCCCGCCTGCACGGTGACGGCGGCGGCGAACAGGAGGAGCACCCACCAGCGTTCGGCGGCGAAGGCCCGTACGTTCTCCACCCAGCCGAGCGGCGAGGCCCAGGTCAGGGCCGACCGCCCGCCCTCCGTACCGGCGTCGCCCGCGGCCTTCAGGACGAAGGCGGCACCGAGCACGGCGGCCGTGATCCCCTTGGCGGCGCGGGCACTCCCGGTCAGCTGGGCGGCGACGGCGGCGGTGCAGGCGAAGAGCATCCCGGTCGCCGCGACGGCCAGGCCGAGAGCGACCGCGCCGGGCGCGCCCTGACCCGCGAGACCGACTGCCACGAGCAGGGCGATGCAGGAGTTGGCCACGAGGGCGGCCAGCAGGGCGGCGGTCAGCGGGGCCCGCCGCCCCACCATCGCCGCGGAGAGCAGTTCCTGACGGCCCGTCTCCTCTTCCTCGCGGGTGTGCCGGACGACGATGATCAGGCTCATGGCGGCCGCGAGGACGGCGGCGTAGACACCGCCCCGCCAGGCGGCCAGGGCGCCGAGCGAATCGTCGAAGACCGGTCCGTACAGGGCGCGCATCGAACTGTTGGCGTTCATCGAGGCGGCGGCCCGGGCGCGTTCGGCGGCGGTGGCGTACACACTGCCCAGCGAGCCGGGCATGCTCACCACCATGAGCGTGGTGACCAGCGTCCACACCGGCATCATCACGCGGTCGCGGCGCAGGGCGAGCCGCAGCAGCGCCCCGGTGCCGGCCAGTTGGTTCCTCATCGGGTCGCCTCTTCGCTGTAGTGGCGCAGGAAGAGCTCTTCGAGGGTGGGCGGGGTCGAGGTCAGCGACCGCACGCCCGACGCGGTGAGGGAGCGGAGTACCGCGTCCAGCTTGTCGGTGTCGGCCTGGAGGCGGACCTTCAGCCCCTGCACCTGGACGTCGTACACGCCCGGCAGGTGTGCGAGGCCGTTCGGCGGGCCGGCCAGCTCGGCGCTGATCGACGTACGGGTGAGGTGGCGGAGTTCGGCGAGGGTGCCGGTCTCCACGGTGCGGCCCTTGCGGATGATGCTGACCCGGTCGCAGAGGGTCTCGACCTCGCTGAGGATGTGCGAGCTGAGCAGGATGGTGCGTCCGGCGGCGCGGGCCTCGGCGACGCAGCCCTGGAAGACCTCCTCCATCAGCGGGTCGAGGCCGGAGGTGGGTTCGTCGAGGACGAGCAGCTCGGCGTCGGAGGCGAAGGCGGCGACGAGGGCGACCTTCTGCCGGTTGCCCTTGGAGTACGTACGTCCCTTCTTGGCGGGGTCCAGCTCGAACCGCTCGACGAGTTCGGCGCGCCGGGTCTTGTCGAGGCCGCCGCGGAGGCGTCCGTAGAGGTCTATGACCTCGCCGCCGGAGAGGTCGCGCCACAGGGTGACGTCTCCGGGGACGTAGGCGACGCGGCGGTGAAGGGCGACCGCGTCGGCCCAGGGGTCGCCGCCGAGGAGCTCGGCGGTGCCGGAGTCGGCGCGCAGCAGGCCCAGCAGGACCCGGATGGTGGTGGACTTGCCGGCGCCGTTGGGGCCGAGGAAGCCGTGGACCTCGCCGGTGGTGACCGCGAGATCGAGTCCGTCCAGTGCGCGGGTGCGGCCGAATGCCTTGTGGAGGCCGGCAACGCTGATTGCCTTCGTCATGCTTCCGAACGTACGCTAACTTCACAAATTTGTGAAGTTTGAGAATCTCAAGAATCGCGTAAAGTCGGGAAGGTGGCAGATGACATGGTGAATGTGGACGCGGGGACCGAAACCGGCACCGCTGTCGGCGCCCGGGACGGCGACGCCGTCTCCCGCTTCGTCGAGCGGTTCGCCGCGCAGCTGACCGAGGCCGGGATGCAGCGGATGGCCGCGCGCGTCTTCGCCCAGCTGCTGGCCAGCGACGGCGGCGCGATGACCTCGGCGGAGCTGGGCGAGGCCCTGCAGATCAGCCCGGCCGCGGTGTCGGGCGCCGTGTCCTACCTGACCCAGGTCAACATGGTCAGCCGCGAACGCGAACCGGGCTCACGCCGCGACCGGTACGTCCTGCACAACGAGCTCTGGTACGAGACCTTCACGCGCCGCGACCAGGTCCTGACCCTGTGGGAGAAGACCCTGCGCGAGGGCGCGGCCACCCTCGGCACGGACTCCCCCGCCGGGGCGCGCGTCGCGGAGACAGCGGCCTTCTTCGAGTTCATGCAGGGCGAGCTGCTGGGTCTGATGGACCGCTGGCGGGTCCACAAGGCGGCGATCGGCCTCGGCTGAGCCGGCCGGAACGGGCCGGAGCGGGCCTAGGCGGGCCGGAGCGGGCCGGAGCCGGCCTGGGCGGGCCTGAACCGGCCCGAGCGGGTTCGGGCCGGCCGATCACCCGATGATCAGATCCGGAAGCACCGATACCCGCAGACGGGACACCCCACGCGTGCCATGCTGGAACGCATGAACCTGGAGGACCTGGTACGGCTGCGCCGCGCCCGGGACATGATGGACCGCGAGTACGCGGAGCCGCTGGACGTTCAGGCACTCGCGAACGTCGCCCTCATGTCGCCGGGACACTTCTCCCGCAGCTTCCGCACCGCCTTCGGGGAAACCCCGTACAGCTACCTCATGACCCGCCGCGTCGAACGCGCGAAAGCGCTGCTGCGACGCGGCGACATGAGCGTGACGGACGTCTGCTTCGCCGTCGGATGTACCTCGCTGGGCTCCTTCAGCTCGCGCTTCACCGAGCTCGTCGGCGAGACCCCCAGCGCCTACCGGGCCCGCAGCCACGCCGACGGCGCGGCGATCCCGGCGTGCGTCGCCAAGATCCTCACGCGACCGGTCAGGATCGGAGAAGCGAAATCCGCACCCTCCTCGTAGCGTCGACGGCATGGACATCAACCTCTCGCAGTGCTTCATCGCAGTCGACGACCACGACAAGGCGCTCGCCTTCTACCGCGACGTCCTCGGCCTGGAGGTCCGCAACGACGTCGGGTTCGAGGGGATGCGCTGGGTGACCGTCGCCTCTCCCACGCAGCCGGACGTGGAGATCGTCCTCGAACCGCCGCTCGCCGACCCGGGCGCCTCGGCGGCCGACAGGCAGGCCATGGCGGAGCTGCTGGCCAAGGGCCTGCTGCGCGGCGTGATCTTCTCCACCGACGACGTCGACGCCACCTTCGAACACATCCGGGCCGCCGGCGGGGAGGTGCTGCAGGAGCCCGTCGACCAGCCGTACGGCGTCCGCGACTGCGCCTTCCGGGACCCGGCGGGCAACATGCTCCGCTTCAACCAGCCCCGCAAGCCCTAGGGGCCGTCCACAGCCGCAGGAGTCCGCGCAGGCGGCCCGCCCGAGAGATGGAGACACGATGAGCAGGGCCACCGAGCCGGACCCCACGCCGCACACGCCGCACGCCGCCGACAGCCACGGTCTGATCCGCGTGCACGGCGCGCGCGTGAACAACCTCAAGGACGTCAGCATCGAGATCCCCAAGCGCCGGCTGACGGTGTTCACCGGGGTCTCCGGTTCGGGCAAGAGCTCGCTGGTGTTCGACACGATCGCCGCCGAGTCCCAGCGGATGATCAACGAGACCTACAGCACCTTCGTACAGGGCTTCATGCCCACGCTGGCCCGCCCCGAGGTCGACGTGCTCGACGGACTCACCACCGCGATCACCGTCGACCAGCAGCGCATGGGCGGTGACCCCCGCTCCACGGTCGGCACCGCCACCGACGCCAACGCGATGCTCCGCATCCTCTTCAGCCGGCTCGGGAAGCCGCACATCGGCCCGCCCAGCGCCTACTCCTTCAACGTCGCCTCCGTCCGGGCGAGCGGCGGCATCACGGTCGAGCGCGGCGCCGCCAAGACGAAGACCGTGAAGGCGACCTTCTCCCGCACCGGCGGCATGTGCGTGCGCTGCGAGGGCCGCGGCTCGGTCTCCGACATCGACCTCACCCAGCTCTACGACGACTCCAAGTCGCTCGCCGAGGGCGCGTTCACCATCCCCGGCTGGAAGTCCGACAGCTTCTGGACCGTGCGGGTCTACGCCGAGTCGGGCTTCCTCGACCCGGACAAGCCGATCCGCAAGTACACCAAGAAGGAGATGCAGGACTTCCTCTACCGGGAGCCCACCAAGGTCAAGGTCGAGGGCGTCAACCTCACCTACGAGGGCCTCATCCCCAAGATCCAGAAGTCCTTCCTGTCCAAGGACAAGGAAGCGATGCAGCCTCACATCCGGGCCTTCGTGGAACGGGCGGTCACCTTCACCGTCTGCCCCGAGTGCGAGGGCACCCGGCTCAGCGAGGGCGCCCGGTCCTCGAAGGTCAAGAAGATCAGCATCGCCGACGCCTGCACCATGCAGATCAGCGACCTGGCCGAGTGGGTACGCGGCCTCGCCGAGCCCTCGGTGGCCCCGCTGCTCACCGCACTGCAGCTCACCCTCGACTCGTTCGTGGAGATCGGCCTCGGCTACCTCTCGCTCGACCGGGCCTCCGGGACCCTGTCCGGCGGCGAGGCACAGCGCGTCAAGATGATCCGCCACCTCGGCTCCTCGCTCACCGACGTCACCTACGTCTTCGACGAGCCCACCATCGGCCTGCACCCGCACGACATCCAGCGCATGAACGACCTGCTCCTGCGGCTGCGCGACAAGGGCAACACGGTGCTCGTCGTGGAGCACAAGCCGGAGACCATCGCGATCGCCGACCACGTCGTCGACATCGGCCCCGGCGCGGGCACCGCGGGCGGCACGGTCTGCTACGAGGGCACCGTCGAGGGGCTGCGCTCCGGCGGCACCATCACCGGCCGCCACCTCGACGACCGGGCCAAGCTCAAGCCGTCGGTACGCACGCCCACCGGCGCGCTGGAGATCCGCGGGGCCACGGCGAACAACCTGCGCGACGTCGACGTCGACATCCCGCTCGGGGTGCTCACGGTCGTCACCGGCGTCGCCGGTTCCGGCAAGAGCTCGCTGCTGCACAAGTCGCTCTCCCCCGACGCGGACGTGGTCTCCATCGACCAGGGCGCGATCCGCGGCTCGCGCCGGAGCAACCCGGCGACCTACACCGGGCTGCTCGACCCGATCCGCAAGGCGTTCGCCAAGGTCAACGGGGTGAAGCCGGCGCTGTTCAGCGCCAACTCCGAAGGTGCCTGCCCCAACTGCAACGGCGCCGGCGTCATCTACACCGACCTGGCGATGATGGCCGGGGTCACGACCACCTGTGAGGAGTGCGAGGGGAAGCGGTTCGAGGCGTCGGTGCTGGAGTACCACCTCGGCGGCCGCGACATCAGCGAGGTGCTCGCGATGTCGGTGACCGAGGCCGAGGAGTTCTTCGGCGCGGGCGAGGCGCACACGCCCGCCGCGCACCGCATCCTCACCCGGCTCGCCGATGTCGGGCTCGGCTACCTCAGCCTCGGCCAGCCGCTCACCACGCTGTCCGGCGGCGAGCGGCAACGGCTCAAGCTGGCCACCCACATGGCGGAGAAGGGCGGCGTCTACGTGCTCGACGAGCCGACCACCGGCCTGCACCTCGCCGACGTGGAGCAACTGCTCGGCCTGCTCGACCGGCTGGTCGACTCCGGGAAGTCGGTCGTCGTCATCGAGCACCACCAGGCGGTCATGGCGCACGCCGACTGGATCATCGACCTCGGTCCCGGCGCCGGTCACGACGGCGGCCGGATCGTCTTCGAGGGCACCCCCGCCGACCTCGTCGAAGACCGTTCCACCCTCACCGGCGAGCACCTCGCGGCGTACGTCGGCGCCTGATCCGCCGTCGCGGGACCCGACCCGGGTCGGGTCCCGGCGCCCCTGGCCGCTGCGGTGGCAGGGGTCCGGGGCGCTGCCTGGCGTGGTCGGCGGACGGATCAGTCCCGCCCCCACGACCGAAAGTGCGACCTCCATGACAGACAAGCCCGCCATCGTCCTGGTCCACGGATTCTGGGGCGGCGCCGCCCACTGGGCCAAGGTCATCCCCGAGCTCCACCGGCGCGGGTTCGGCTCCCTGCACGCGGTGGAGAACCCGCTGACCTCACTGGCCGACGACGCCGAGCGCACCCGCAAGATGGTCCGCCGGATCGACGGTCCGGTGCTGCTCGTGGGGCACTCGTACGGTGGCGCGGTCATCACCGAGGCCGGTGACCTGCCGAACGTGGCCGGGCTGGTCTACGTGGCGGCGTTCGCCCCGGATGCCGGGGAGAGCCCCGGGCAGATCAGCCAGGAGCTGCCGCCCGCGGCCTTCGAGAACATCGCACCCGACTCGGACGGCTACCTGTGGATCAAGCAGGACAAGTTCCACGAGAGCTTCGCGCAGGACCTCTCGCCGGAGGAGGCGCTGGTCATGGCCGTGACGCAGAAGGCTCCCCTCGGTTCGACCTTCGGTGACACCGTCACCGCGCCGGCCTGGCGGGCGAAGCCCGGCTGGTACCAGGTGTCCGCCGCGGACCGCATGATCCACCCCGACAACGAGCGGCGGATGGCCGAGCGGATGAAGCCGCGCAAGGTGATCGAGCTCGACGCGGGTCACGCGTCGCTCGCCCCTCAGCCCGCGCCGGTCGCCCATCTCATCGAAGAGGCCGCGCTCGCCCTGTCCACGCCCTGACCGGGAGCGCGCGCCCGCGGCGCGCGGGCCGGGCGTGGCCCAGAGCGCCGGAGTGCGAGGCCCACAGGGCCCCACCCGCGGCCGGGTCACCCGCGAGCCGCACCACCACCGTGGCCGGGGCGGCGGCCGTACGGGGCCACGGGCGCGGCGGCAGCACCCGCCGGCCCAGCAGGCCCAGGGTCAGCACGTGCCGCCCGCCGGCGAGCACCAGCACCGGCGGCCGCCACCCCGCCCGGACGACCACGGCCTCGTACGGGGTCCAGCGCACCGCGGGGTCCCGCAGCAGGCGCCGGACCCGCCGGACGGCCAGCAGCTCCCGCGCCCCGAGCAGCACCGGGCTCAGCACCACGCCCAGCGCGGCCGCCGGCGCCGGCGGCCGGCCGAGGAGGGCCGCGACCACCACCGGCCAGCAGAACACCGGCAGCAGGCACAGCAGCAGCGCGTCGCGCCGCCAGTCGTCCAGCGCGTCCCGCGGATCCGGTGCGTCCGGTGCACCCCGTTCACACCGTTCCCGTGCACCCGGTGTGGTCACCGGGGCACGGTGAGCGTCCATGCCCCGGGACGCAGGGTCCACGTACGGCGGCGGACCGGGCCGGTCAGCGCCGCGTCGGCGCGGTAGCGGAAATCCGCGCCCGACACCGTCACCGTCTTCGCCCGCGCCGTGACCGTCGATTCGGCGGAGCTGCCGCCACCCGTCCGGACCACGACCTCCGCCGGACCGCCGTCGTCCCGGGTGCGAACCGAGACGTCCTCCACGGGCCGGTCCACGTCCGCCAGCAGCACCCCGTCGGCCTCGACCCGCAGCCGGTGCCGGCCGGTGGCCGCGCCGCCGGCCGCCGCCACCGGCCGGACCAGCGTCCGGACCAGCGAGCGGTACGCGCTCCACACCGACGGCCCGGCGGGCCGCGGGACCCCGTGCACCGGCGGGATCCGCAGCGCACCGAGCACCACCCCGTCGCTGTCGTCGACCAGCAGGTCGCAGATCCGCACCGACCCGTCGAGGACGGCCCGGGCCGCGGCGACGGCCGAAAGCGGCACGCCGAGGGACCTCGCCAGCCCCAGCGACCCCACCGGGCCCACCGGAACCAGCGCCAGGGGTCCCTCCCCCAGCCCGCGCTCGCGGTGCAGCAGCCCCACGGCGCGCACCAGGGCCCGGTCGTCACCGACGATCACCAGCCGCCGATGACCCCGGCGGGCAAGAGCCCGCGCAAATTCCTCCTGCGAATCCGGGAGGCAGATTTTCGCTGCCGCGCCCGCTGACAACACATCCTTCGCGATCCGCACGGACTCGCCGTCAAGACGGCGGGCGACCGGGTCGACGAGCACGAGCAGGCCGCCTACCGGCGCGCCCGCTTGGCTCATGGTGGGCTCTGGAGCCGACACCTCGGTCCTTCCTCGGGTAGCATCTTTGTGCAAGAGGCCCTTGCGCTATTGCGCCAGGGCCTTCGTCTATTCCGGGGTACCGGTCCGACGGCTCAGCCTGCGGTGTACATCGTCGTACGCCCCCTGACCTTGGACATGCCCCATCCGGAAGAGGTGTACGCCTGTGCCCGCTCTTGTGCTGCTCGGAGCTCAGTGGGGTGACGAGGGCAAGGGAAAGGCCACCGACCTGCTCGGTGGATCCGTTGACTATGTAGTGCGCTACCAGGGCGGCAACAATGCCGGCCACACGGTCGTCGTAGGCGACCAGAAGTACGCGCTGCACCTTCTCCCCTCCGGCATCCTCTCCCCCGGATGCACCCCGGTCATCGGTAACGGTGTCGTCGTCGACCCGGCCGTCCTGCTCTCCGAGCTGCGCGGCCTGAACGAGCGCGGCATCGACACCTCCAAGCTGCTCATCAGCGGCAACGCGCACCTGATCACGCCGTACAACGTCACCCTCGACAAGGTCGGCGAGCGTTTCCTCGGCAAGCGCAAGATCGGTACCACCGGTCGCGGCATCGGCCCGACGTACGCGGACAAGATCAACCGCATCGGTATCCGCGTCCAGGACCTCTACGACGAGTCGATCCTCATCCAGAAGGTCGAAGCGGCGCTGGAGGGCAAGAACCAGCTCCTCGCGAAGCTGTACAACCGCCGCGCGATCGACGCCGCCCAGATCGTCGAGGAGATGCTCCAGTACGCGGAGCAGATCAAGCCGTACGTCGCCGACACCACCCTGATCCTCAACAACGCGCTGGACGAGGACAAGGTCGTGCTGTTCGAGGGCGGCCAGGGCACCCTGCTCGACGTCGACCACGGCACCTATCCCTTCGTCACCTCGTCCAACCCGACCGCCGGCGGCGCCTGCACCGGCACCGGCGTGGGCCCGACGAAGATCAGCCGCGTCATCGGCATCCTCAAGGCCTACACGACCCGAGTCGGCGCGGGCCCGTTCCCGACCGAGCTGTTCGACCAGGACGGCGAGGACCTGCGCCGCATCGGCGGCGAGCGCGGCGTGACCACCGGACGTGACCGCCGCTGCGGCTGGTTCGACGCGCCGATCGCACGTTACGCCACCCGCGTGAACGGCCTCACCGACTTCTTCCTCACCAAGCTGGACGTACTGACCGGCTGGGAGCAGATCCCGGTCTGCGTCGCGTACGAGATCGACGGCAAGCGCGTCGAGGAGCTGCCGTACTCGCAGACGGACTTCCACCACGCGAAGCCGATCTACGAATACCTCCCCGGCTGGTCCGAGGACATCACCAAGGCCAAGACCTTCGAGGAGCTCCCGGCGAACGCCAAGGCGTACGTCAAGGCCCTGGAGGAGATGTCGGGCGCCCCGATCTCCGCGATCGGCGTCGGCCCCGGCCGTACCGAGACGATCGAGATCAACTCGTTCCTCTAGGAGACCCGCAGACCCGGTCCCCCCGGAGGGGCGGCAGGCGCACCCGCGCCCGCCGCCCCTCCGGCGTTTTCCGGGAAAAGAAATCTCCCGCGCCTGTCACATCCGTGCGCTCCCCTCCGTCAGTGCTGTGCAGACACCGACCGAAGGAGAGCAGCAGCCATGACGAACACCTCCATCTCGCGGATGCCGAACCCGGCCGAATTCGTCCCCGAACTGAACGACATCAGCGCCGCCCTCTTCCGGGCCACGGGCAACTGCTCGGTGCCGCGGACCACGATGAGCCTGGTCCACCTGCGGGCCGGGCAGATCGTCGGCAACACCTACCTGACCGTCCTGAACACCGGCTTCCTCCGCAAGGCCGGGGAGTCCGAGGAGCGCATCACGGCCGTCTCCTCGTGGCAGGACGCCCCCTGGTACACGGCCGCCGAGCGCGCCGCCCTCGCCCTGGTGGAGGCCACCCTCCAGCCCGCCCCGCACGGCCGGGAGCGGGTCACCGACGAGCTGTACGCCGAGGTCGCCGCGCACTACGACGAGAAGGCCCTCGCCACCCTCACCATCGCGATCGGGCAGATCGGCTTCTTCATCGCCCTGGCCGTCATCGGCAAGCCGCAGCCGGTCACCTCGCTCGCCGACGAGCAGTGGGGCTGAGGCGGCCCGTGGGCCGCCGCAGGCCCCCGCAAGGCCACCGCGGGCCCCGGCAAGGCCACCGCGGGCCCCGGCAAGGCCACCGCCCGCCCCCGCAGGGCGGGCCCGGTCTCGGGGGGCGGTTTCCGGGTGGCCGGAAATATGATGTCCACGGGCTTTTCGCGCAGCGGAAGCAGGGACGAATGGATGCACCTCGGAGCGTTCCGTGACTCCTCGCCGTGCCCCGCGGGCGGCCAGCGCCGACCTGCTCAGCACGCTCGGGCGGCTCGCCGACCAGGCCCGCCGCGGGGTGGAGCTGCAGCAGGCCCGGGTGGACCTGGCCGAGGCGCTGCAGAGCGAGATGCTGCCCGCCTCGCTGCCCGCGCTGCCGGGCCTGCGGACCGCCGCCCGGTACGCGCCGGCCCGGCACGGCCTGGACATCGGCGGCGACTGGTACGACGGCTTCCGGCTGCCCGAGGGCGCCCTCGCCTTCTGCATCGGTGACGTCCAGGGCCACGATGTGGAGGCGGCGGCCTTCATGGGGCAGGTACGGATCTGCCTGCGAGCCGTGGCGGCCGTCGTCGTCGATCCGGGCGAGGTCCTGAGCCGGGCCAACGAGGTGCTGCTCTCCATGGACCGCGACCTCTTCGCGACCTGCAGTCTGCTCCGCTTCGATCCGGAGACACGGGAACTGGAGACCGCCCGGGCCGGCCATGTCCCGTCGGTCTGGGCCACCGTCGACGGCGAGTACGGCATAGCCGAGGAGGACGGCGGCCTGCCGCTGAACCTGATGCCCGGGGCGGGGTACGCGGTGACCCGCCGCCGGCTCACGAAGGCGGGGTCGATCGTGCTGCTCACCGACGGTGTGGTCGAGGGTCCGAAGTTCCCGATCGAGGTGGGACTGGAGCGGGTGGCCAAGGTGGTGCGGGAGGCCGCGGGCACCGATCCGGGCGAGCTGGCCGCCGAGGTGATGAAGGTGGCCGACTCCACGGGCCACGCGGATGACGCCGCCGTGCTCGTGCTCAGCCATGACGCCCGGCCCGATCCGCAAGACGCCGCCTAGCGCGTGTCACGGCCCACCGGGACGCCGGGCTGTTGTCTGATGCTGTGGTGCGCACCAAGGGATGGCGACGTCTGCCCGCAGCTCTGCTGCCGATCCTCGCCGTCGCCGTCGCCTACTACCTGGGCGGACTGATCGGCCTGCACCAGCGCGTGGTCGTCAACGACGCCGAGGTCACACCCCTGTGGCTGCCGACGGGCATCGCGGTGACCTCCCTGCTCTGGCTGGGCCTGCGGGCGTGGCCGGGGATCGCGCTCGGTACGTACCTCACCATCGAGCAGATCACCGACTTCGACCTGCCCGGCCTGATCATCGTCGCGGGGAACGTCCTCGCCCCCGTGTGCGCGTACCTCATGCTCCGCCGGGCGGGTTTCCGTACCGAGCTGGACCGGCTGCGGGACGCCCTGGCGCTGGTCTTCCTGGGCGGTCTGTGGCCCATGCTGATCAGCGCCACGATCGGGACCTGGACGCTGGTGCTCACCGGTGACCTGCCGCTGTCGCAGTTCTGGCCCGTCTGGTCGGCCTGGTGGGCCGGGGACGCGATGGGCGTGCTCGTGCTGACCCCCCTGCTCCTCGTCCTGCGCAGGGTCGTGGGGGCCCGGCGGCCCCTGGACGGCTACCGCGCGGCCGAGGCGGCGGTCCTGGCGGTCACCTCGGTCGTCGTCACCCTGGTGGCCACCCGGAGCACCCTCTCGCTGCTCTTCCTCGTCTTCCCCGTGATCATCTGGGCGGCCGTACGCTTCCAGCTCGCCGGGAGCGCTCCGGTCACCCTGCTGGTCTCGGTCCTGACGATCTCGGCGGCGACCGAGCACGTCGGGCCGTTCGCCGACCACACCCTCCTGGAGGTCATGATCAACCTCCAGGCGCTCAACGGCGCGGCGGCCCTGACCGGGCTGCTGCTGGCGGCTCTGGTCACGGAGCAGAACAACGTCCGCCTGAAGATCGAGCAGGTCTGCGAGGACCTGGCGGAACTGGTGGAACACCTGGCTCCGGGCAAGCCGGATCGCTAGTGCTGTGACCGGCACGGCCCAGCCGCCCGCCTGGCCCGACTGCGCGGGCTGCGGCGCCGGCACGGAACACCTGCTCAGCGTCACCGCGATCGTGCCGGGCACGGGCCGTTGGCTTCCCCTGGACGACCGGGGCTCCCGCCAGGCGGGGACCGCGACCCCGTCGTGGCCGGCCGAGGCGGGCCCCGCCACCGTGGACGGGTTCGGGCACGGCACGTGCCCGGGCGACCTCGGCGGCATGTACTTCTTCGTCTGCCGCAGCTGCCCGGACACCCCGTACGCCCACCGCTACGACTGCTGAGCACCGGCCCGGCCGCAAGGGGGCCGGGCCGCCGGGCGCTACCAGGCCAGCTGCGAGATCTCCTCGGCAACCACCGCGCACGCGTCCGCCGCCGGGTCGATCAGCGGGAAGTGACCGACCGCGTCCAGCAGGGTGAGCCCGACCATCTCCCCCGCCTTCGCGGCCGCCGCCACATAGGCCTCGGCCACCTGCTGCGGGACCACGATGTCGTCCCGGCCCTGGACCACCGCCGTGGCGATCCCCGTCGGCAGCAGCGCCGCCGGATCGGCGTACGGCAGCCGCTCGTCCCAGTGGTCCGCCCCGCCCAGCAGCTGCGCGCTCGCGCCGCCGCACACGCCCAGTTCCTCCGCCACCGCGAAGTCCGCGATCGGGGCCAGTGCCACCACGCCCCGCAGCATCGGCGGGGACGGCAGCCGCCACGGGGAACCGGCCGGGAGCACGTGCCGGGCCGCGGCCCACAGCGCGAGGTGGCCGCCCGCAGAGTGGCCGGTGACGACCGTGCGGCGGACATCGGCCTGCGGGAGCGCGTCGGCCGCCAGCCCCGGCAGGGCGTCCATCGCGGCGGCGACATCGTCGAAGGTCTCCGGCCAGCGCCCGGCGACCGGCCCCTCGGCGTTCTGGTGCGGCAGCGAACTGCCCCGCCGGTACTCGACGTTGGCGACGGCGAAACCCCGGCGGGCCAGGAAGTCCGCGAACGGCGTGACGTGCTTGCGGTCGTACGGGGCCCGCCACGCGCCCCCGTGCAGCAGCACCACGAGCGGGGCCGGCCCCTGGGTCTCGCCGCGCGGGGCGTAGAAGTCGACGACGTGGTCGGGGTGTTCCCCGTACGCGGCGGTCACGTCCGGCGCCACGGCCGGGTGGGCGAAGGCCGAGGCGGCCTCCGCGGCGTCCCGTTCCACTGCGGCGGGGTCCGTCATCGGCTCAACCTCTCGGTAACGCGTGGGACAGCGGGGACAGATGTTCCGGTGGTCCGGCAGAGCGGGACCGTATCAGTCTGGAACAGGCGCTTCCGTGCGGGGCCCGGGATATGACCGGGCGGACGGAGCCGTAGCCCCGCCCGCCCGGTGATGTGACGTTTCGCTACCGAGTCACCCGAAAATGTGACCCAGTGTCCGCGCGGCACGCTCGGCGTCGGCGAAACCGACGTAGAGCGGGGTGAAACCGAAGCGCAGGACGTCGGGTGCACGGAAGTCGCCGATGACGCCGCGGGAGATGAGCTCCCCCATGACCTCACGGGCGTTCTCGGTCCGCAGCGAGATCTGGCTCCCGCGGCGGCCGTGCTCGGCCGGGGTGACCGACTCGACCCGCTCCTGCGGGACGTACGCCGCCACGCATTCGAGGAAGAAGTCGGTCAGGGCGAGGGACTTGGCCCGTACGGCTTCGACGGACACCCCGTCCCAGGCGTCGAGCGCCGACTCCAGGGCCAGCATGGACAGGATGTCCGGCGTGCCGACGCGCCCACGGGTCGCACCCGCGGCCGCCTCGAAGGCCGGGGTCATCGCGAACGGATCCGCGTGACCGTTCCAGCCCGGGAGCGGGGAGTCGAAGCCGGCCTGGTGGCGGGCGGCGATGTACAGGTACGCGGGCGCGCCGGGGCCGCCGTTGAGGTACTTGTACGTGCAGCCCACCGCGAGGTCGACGGCGTGCGCGTCGAGGCCGACGGGGAGGGCCCCGGCGGAGTGGCACAGGTCCCAGACCGTGATCGCCCCGGCGGCGCGGGCCGCCGTGGTGAGCGCGGGGAGGTCGTGGAGCCGTCCGCTGCGGTAGTCGACGTGGTTGAGGAGGACCACGGCGGTGTCCGCGTCCATGGCCTCGGCCGCGTGCGAGGGGTCCACCGGGACGACGGTCAGGCCCGTCATCCGGGCCGCCGACTCCGCGATGTAGCCGTCGGTGGGGAAGGTGGCGGCGTCGACCAGCAGCTTCGTCCGGCCGGGCGCCGCGAGACGGGCGGCGCCGACCAGGGCCTTGAAGAGGTTGACGCTGGTGGAGTCACCGACGACCACCTGGCCGGGGGCCGCGCCGATGAGCGGGGCGATCTTGTCGCCGATCCGCTCGGGCGCGGTCCACCAGCCGCTCTCGTCCCAGGACCGGATGAGGAGCTCGCCCCACTGCCTGGCGACGACGTCGGCGGTGGTGTCCGCGACCCCGGCCGGCAGGGCGCCGAGGGAGTTGCCGTCCAGGTAGACGACCCCGTCGGGGAGGGTGAAGCGCTCGCGGAGCTTCGCGAGCTCGTCGGCGGCGTCCAGCTCGGCCGCGCGGCTGCGGAGGTCCGCCACCGTGTCCGCCGCTATGTCGTCGGAGTGGTCAGACATAGCTGCGGGCCGTCCAGAGCTCCGGGAAGACGTTCTTCGTCGCGCGCTTCTCCAGCCAGGTCACGCCGGCCGAGCCGCCCGTGCCCGTCTTCGCGCCCATCGCGCGGCGGGTGGCGACCAGGTGGTCGTTGCGCCAGCGCCAGACGAGCTCGGCGACATCCGTGAGGACCTCGCCGAGGCGGTGCAGGTCCACGGTCTCGTTGTCGTCCGGGGCGGCGTACAGGCCCGTCCAGACGGCCTCCACCTCGGCCGAGGGCTCGTAGCGCAGCGAAAGGTCGCGGTTCAGGACGGCGTCCGGGACCGGCAGGCCGCGGCGGGCGAGCAGGCGCAGCACCTCGTCGTAGAGGCTGGGCTCGTGCAGGGCCTTCTCCAGCTCCGCGTGGACGCGCGGGGCGCCCCGGTGCGGAACCAGCATGGAGGAGGACTTCTCGCCGAGCAGGAACTCCATCCGGCGGTACATCGCCGACTGGAAACCGGAACCTTCGCCGAGGGCGGCGCGGTAGGCGTTGAACTGCCCCGGGGTGAGCTGGGCGAGCGGGCGCCAGGAGGCGTTGAGGGCCTCCAGTTCGCGGAGGGAACGTTTCAGCGCATCCATCGCGACCGGGATGCGGTCCTCGCGCAGGGCCTTCGCGGCGGTTTCCCACTCATGGACGATGACCGTGAACCACAGCTCCATGACCTGGGTCGTCACCAGGAAGACCATCTCGCCCGGGTCGTCCGAGCGCAGGTGCTGGAGGTGGGTGAGGACGTCCGCCTGGACGTAGTCCTCGTACGGGGTCGTGCCGTCGAAGTCGAGGTTCGGGGTTTCCGACCCGCCGACTCCGGAGGCATCAAGGGTTTTCGACATCGCTGTCTCCTCGACACGTGCTTCCGGGTAGCGGTCCGCCCCTTCCGTGAGGTGAGTGGAGCCCCGGTCCCCTGCCCGCAGCATAGGACACCGGCGCGCCGGCGCTCCAGCGGAGAGTGACACAGACCACACAATTCGGTGCGTGTCACTCCCCGCCGTACGGACTCAGGCGCTCAGCGTGTCCGCCGCCGTCGGGGACGAGTCGCGCAGGAAGGTCGAGCAGCGCTCGTACTCCTCCTTCTCGCCGATCGCCTCGGCCGCGCGGGCCAGGGCGTGCAGGGCGCGCAGGAAGCCGCGGTTCGGCTCGTGCTCCCACGGGACCGGGCCGTGGCCCTTCCATCCGGCGCGGCGCAGCGCGTCGAGGCCGCGGTGGTAGCCCGTACGGGCGTAGGCGTACGACTCGACCGTGCTGCCGGCGGCGAAGGCATCGTCGGCGAGGATCGCCCAGGCGAGGGACGACGTGGGGTGCGCGGCCGCCACCTCGACGGCGGGGGTGCCGGCGGCGATGGCCTCGCGGCCCGGCTCGTCGGGCAGGTGGGTGGGGGCGGGGCCCCCGAGCAGGTTCTGGTGAATGGACATGCCCCCAGTCTGCCGGGTGCGGTGGTCCGCAAAACCCGCTGTCCCCTCGCAGTCGCCGCCCCGCCGTATGCGCTGGTCCGCGGCCCCACGCCCCTGCCGCGTCAGGCGCATTGCCGGGTGCGGGAGCGTGGGACCCGCTGTCCTTGGCGTTGCCGCACAGCCGTGTGCGTCCTGCGGGGCCCTGCGGGCCCTCGGCGGCGGGCGCGTCCGCGGATGCGGGCCCTTGGCGTGGGGAGGGCCGGGTCAGTTCGCGGGGGCGGTCGCCCCGACCGGCTCGCGAGGCGCGGGCGGACGCGATGTCAGGGCCGGCCGCGTTGCGGAGCAGTCGCACCGGGGGACCTCGTTCGGACCGTGCAGCACCCTCGCGCCACGGCCCGGCGCGGTGTCGAGCCGGGCCGCCACGGCCGGGACCACCATGCTCGGCAGCATGCTCGTGTAGAGCGCCGAGATCTCCCGGTCCAGGTCGAGCCCGAGGGTCTGCGACATCACGTTGAGCCCGGCGAAGGCACCGACCACCAGCCGTGAGGGCCCCGACGGGTCCACGTGCGGGAGCAGTTCGCCGCACTCCTTCGCCTGCACCAGCAGGGCGGTGTGCAGATCGATCCACCCCTGGTACGGCGCCGCCCGGTCCAGTTCCCGGCCGTGTTGCTCCAGGGTGAGCCGGGCGCTGCCGCGCATCAGCACGTCGTGGCGCAGGCGGTGCGAGAAGACCATGCCGACGTCGACGAACTCCTGCGCCCTGGACTCCTGCGGGGTGACCGGCGCGTGCATGCTGACCTGGGCGTCGATCACGGCCTGCGCCAGGTCTTCCTTCGAGTCGAAGTGGAAGTAGAGCGCACCCTTGGTGACGTTGGCGAGCCGGACGATGTCGGTCAGTTTGGCCGCGCCGTAGCCCCGGTCCTCGAACACGACGGCGGCGGCTTCCAGGATCGCCCGGCGGGTTCGCACGGCGCGGTCCTGCTTCACCTGCGTTCGTTCGGCCCTCATGTGCACCAGCCCTCTCCCCGCCCCGACCGATCGGTCCGTACATGCCCCCAGCACGTACTGCCGGGGGCAGTTCACACCATCGTGCGGTCACCGTCCACCGCCGCCGTCACCCCTGCCAGGGGGAACGCCGAAGGGCCCGGCCTCCGTCGTGGGACGGGGGCCGGGCCCAACGGTGCGGCTCGCTGTGGGCGACTACTTCAGCTTGGTGCCGGTGGAACGCAGGTTCGCGCAGGCCTCGGCGACGCGCGCCGCCATGCCCGCCTCGGCGGCCTTGCCCCAGGTGCGGGGGTCGTACTTGGACTTCGTACCGACCTCGCCGTCGACCTTCAGCACACCGGCGTAGTTGCTGAACATGTGGTCCACGACCGGGCGGGTGAAGGCGTACTGGGTGTCGGTGTCGAGGTTCATCTTCACGACGCCGTTCTCCAGCGCGGTGGCGATCTCCTCGGCCGTGGAGCCCGAGCCGCCGTGGAAGACGAAGTCGAAGGGCGAGGCCTTGCCGTACTTCTCGGCGACACCGGCCTGGAGGTCCTTGAGGAGCTCGGGGCGCAGGACGACGTTGCCCGGCTTGTAGACGCCGTGGACGTTGCCGAAGGAGGCGGCCAGCAGGTAGCGGCCCTTCTCGCCCAGGCCGAGGGCCTCGGCGGTGCGGATCGCGTCGTCGACGGTCGTGTACAGCTCGTCGTTGATCTCGTGGCTGACGCCGTCCTCCTCGCCGCCGGTCGGGGTGATCTCGACCTCAAGGATGATCTTGGCGGCGACGGCCTTGGCGAGCAGCTCCTGGCCGATGGCCAGGTTGTCGGCCAGGGTCTCGGCGGAGCCGTCCCACATGTGCGACTGGAAGAGCGGGTTCAGACCGCGGGCCACGCGCTCGGCGGAGATGTCGAGCAGCGGACGTACGTAGCCGTCCAGCTTGTCCTTCGGGCAGTGGTCCGTGTGCAGGGCGACCGTGATGTCGTACTTGGCGGCCACGATGTGCGCGAACTCGGCCAGGGCGACCGCGCCGGTGACCATGTCCTTGTTGTGCTGGCCACCCAGGAACTCCGCACCACCGGTGGAGATCTGGATGATGCCGTCGCTCTCGGCCTCCGCGAAGCCGCGCAGGGCAGCGTGCAGGGTCTGGGAGGAGGTCACATTGATGGCCGGGTAGGCGAACTTGCCTGCCTTCGCCCGGTCGAGCATCTCGTTGTAGACCTCGGGGGTTGCGATGGGCATCTGCCGGCTCCTTGGATGTGCGGGGAGTGTGCTTATTGCGGGCCCTGACCTGGGGGCGACGTCATCGTCGCGCCTATCTTTCCAGACTCAGCGCAGGGGTCCAGACTGCCGGTCTCACGTGGTGGGCGAACGGCCCGGGATGTTTCACGTGAAACACCCCGGGCGCCCGGGAAAGAGCAGGTCAGACCGGTTCGAGGGGCGGCCGAGGACCTTGGTAGACCGTTCTCGCGGTGGCCGGACGAAGCCGGAAGGAGCCGGACGGCGGCTGGAGCGGGGCTGACCCAGGACCACGCCGGGTCCGATCCAGGGCCACGCCGGGGCCGATCCAGGGCCACGCCGGGTGCAGTCCCCGACCGGGACAGGACTCCGGCCCGGACCGGGGCAGGCTCGGTTCCGGACCGGGTCCGGGCCTAGGACAGGCCGAGGTCCTGGAGGAGGTACCCGGTGAGGTAGGGCAGGCCGGCCGCGGCGATCGCGTCGGCCGCACCGCGGTCGACGATCGTGGCGACGGCGACGACCTCGCCGCCGGCCTCGCGGACCGCCTCGACGGCGGTCAGCGGGGACCCGCCGGTGGTCGAGGTGTCCTCGACCACCAGGCAGCGCTTGCCCTTCACGTCGGTGCCCTCGATACGGCGCTGCATGCCGTGGGCCTTCTGCGCCTTGCGGACGACGAAGGCGTCCAGGCGCTCACCGCGCGCCGCGGAGGCGTGCAGCATCGAGGTCGCGACCGGGTCGGCGCCCAGGGTCAGACCGCCGACGCAGTCGAAGTCGAGCTCGGCCGTGAGGTCGAGCATGACCTGGCCGACCAGCGGGGCCGCCTCACCGTCGAGGGTGATCCGGCGGAGGTCGATGTAGTAGTCGGCCTCGCGACCGGAGGAGAGGGTCACCTTGCCGTGCACGACGGCCTTGTCCTTGATCTGCTGCAGAAGCGCATCGCGTACGTCACTCATGCCTCTGAGCTTAGAGGGGGGCGAGAAGAGGGCCTAGCCGAGCCGACGCCATGTCCAGGTGGTGGAGACCTCCAGCGGATCCACCGGGGTGACCAGGCGCGGGAGGGTGTTCAGTCCGTTCGGCGGACCCGACTGGGGCTCCACGCAGACGGCCTCGGGCTCCTCGTCGTAGATGACCACCCATTCGGCCCTGCTGGTGACCCGCAGTTCGAGGGCGCCGGGCCAGGTGAGGGTGACGTCGACGCCGTGCGGCATGCCGAAGCAGTCGTCCCAGGGGCGGGGCTTCGGGTCGATGCGGTTGCCGTTGGGGATGTGGTCGGCGCCGCGCTCCTCCTGCCACGCGGGCTCGAAGGAGACCTCCGCGTCCGGCCCGCCGGTGCCGAGGTTGCGCAGGAACCACGGGTGCCAGCCGACCTGGGCCGGGAAGGAGTCCCCGTACGTCTCGACGCCCATGGTGAGGGTCAGCGAGTCCTCGGCGAGCGTGACGACCTGGGTCACCCGGCCGGGGTACGGCCACGGGTCGGTGAGGTCGTACGCGAAGGCGGCCTCGGTGGCGGTGGCGCCGGCCGGGCGCCAGGGCGCGTCGCGGCCGAAGCCGTGGAGTGCGTGCGGCGGGTGGTTGAGCGGCATCTGATGGACGGTCGCGCCGTCGCGGAACTGCCCGTTCGCCGTCCGGCCGCACCAGGGGACCATCGGGAAGGCCCCGAACCTCGGCCCCTGGCGCAGCAGTTCCGTTCCGTCGATGCGCAGGCTGCTGATCCGGCAGCCGTTCTCCTGGTCGACCGTCACCTCGGCGCCGCCGGCGCTCAGTTGCGTACTCATGCGGTCGACCCTAATGCGGCCCGGGCCGGCTGATCAGCGACGGCGCCGCAGGGCTCGGCCGATGACGACCGCCGAGGCCAGGGCGAAGGCGGCGGCCGGGGCGATCCAGCGCAGGCTGTCACCGGCGCCGCCGGAGGCGGGCGCGGGGACCGGGGCGTACCGCCCGCGCGGCGGCGCGTGGTCCACCTCCTCCGCGCTGCGGCCGATCATGGTGCGGCGGGCGTGGGCGGCCTCGGCCGGGGGCCGGGGAGCTCCGTCGGGGCCCTCGAACCGACCGGCGAGGAAGGGGTCCAGGGACGGCGGCGGTACGTCGGTCTCGAAGAGGGAGGCGGTGACCTCGGTGACGTCGTCCTCGCCGGCCCCGGGACCCGCTCCGTCCTCTCCGCCTACGCCGCCCTCCGCTTCCTCGGCTTCGGCCACCGGGTCGCTCACGGCGTCGGGTGCGGAGCCGAGGGTCAGCTGTCCGGCCGCCCGGTCCAGCAGCCGCCGTACGGCGGTGGCCGCGGCCTCCGGCGGGAAGGCGGCGGCGCGCCCGTCGGCGGTGACCTCGGCGGTGAAGTCGAGCCGGGTCCCGTCCGGGACGGGGGTCAGCCGCAGGTCGAGGGCGAACTTCACGGTCCCGCTGCCCCGGACCTCCGTGCCCTCACCCTCGAAGGTGAAGTGCGCGGAGTCGCGCTCGGTGACGGCCAGGGCGCCCCGGTAGGTCACGGTGCTCCCGCCGACCCGGACCTTGAGCCGGCCCGAGACCGGCCCGGCATCGGTGTCGGCATCCTGCTGGAGTCCCGGCACGCACCGGGCCACCCGGGCGGGGTCGCGCAGCACGGCGCGGAGATCGTCTGCCGGTACCGGGACGAACACCTGATGCTCCATGTGGTCGAGCCTACCGACGAGACCCGCACCGGGTCACGAATACCGCGGGTGCGGCAGCGTCGACGGCGGCAGTCCGGGCACCCGGGTGCGTTCCGCGTCGCGTGCGGCGTCCTGCAGGGAGAGGGTCGACAGCGAGCGCAGCGCGGGCGTGTCGCGGTCCACCCGCAGGGGCGGGTCCGCGTCCCTGGCGGCCAGGACGAAGCCCCAGTCCTGCGGCGGTGCGTCGGTCACGCCGTGAGGGGTGCGGTCGGGTCCGGCGGCGAAGCCCGTGAGGCGGCCGCCCGCACTGTAGGGGGCGGTGCGCAGGCCGGCCGCGCGGAGGGTGGAGTCGACGGTCCAGTACGCACGCGGGCGCGTGGCCAGCGGTCCGGCGTGCACGGCGATGCGGCCGCCGGGGCGCAGGGCCCGTGCGGCCAGCCCGTAGAACTCCTGCGAGTACAGCTTCGTGCTGGGGGTGATGCCCGGGTCGGGGAGGTCGGAGACGATGACGTCGAAGCGGTCGCCGGCGGCCGGCCCCCGCAGCCACCGGAAGGCGTCCTGCGTGACGACGGCGAGGCGAGGGTCCTCGTACACCCGGGCGTTGAGCGCGGAGAGCATCGGATCGGTGCGGGCCAGGCGGACCACCCCGGGGTCGAGTTCGACGACGGTGACGGAGGAGACGTCCCGGTAGCGGAGCACCTCGCGCGCGGCCAGCCCGTCGCCGCCGCCGAGGACCAGGACACGGGTGTGCGGGCCGGTCATCGCGGGGTGGACCAGGGCCTCGTGGTAGCGGTACTCGTCGTAGCCGCTGACCCGCAGCCGCCCGTCCAGGTAAAGGTCGAGGGAGCGCGGGGAACCGGTCCGCGGCCCGGTGAGCACCAGCTCCTGCACCCCGGTCTGGACGGCGACCCGCACCTCCCCGCCGTAGACGGCGCGCCGGGCGGTCCGCTCGAAGTCGTCGGCGAGGACGGTCGCGGAGGCGAGCACGGCCAGGACGGTCACGTTCGCGCCGATCAGCAGCCAGCGGCAGCGCCTGCTCAGGTCCCGGCGGAACAGCCACAGGACCAGCCCGCCGCCGACGATCACGTTGACGGTGCCGGTGACCATGGCGCCGGTGAGCTGGCCGAGCACCGGGAGCAGCAGGAAGGGGAAGGCGAGGCCGCCGACGAGGGCGCCCACGTAGTCGGCGGCGAACAGGTCGGCGACGGCCCCGCCCGCGTCCTGTCTGCGGATGCGCTGGATGAGGACCATCAGCAGCGGGATCTCCGCGCCGATGAGCACCCCGATGGCGAAGGAGAAGGCGACGAGCGCGGGGCGGGACTCCCCCAGCCAGGCGAAACTCGCGTACAGCGCTATGGCCGACAGCCCGCCGAGGAGGGCCAGCCCGGCCTCGATGGCGCCGAAACCGAAGGCGGGCCGGTGGCGGAAGCTCTTGGCGAGCAGGGAGCCGACGCCCATGGCGAAGACCATGACGGACAGCACGACCGACGCCTGGGTGACGGAGTCGCCGATGAGGTAGGTGCCGAGGGCGAGCAGCTCCAGCTCGTACACGAGCCCGCAGGCGGCGCAGATGAATACGGTGGCCAGGACCAGGAGTCGGCCGGTCCGGGGCCGTACGGGCAGGGCGGCCGGGACGGTCGCGGCGCCCCGAGGCTCCGGAGCCGGGAGCACCCGGCGCGGGACGGAACGGTCGATCATGAAGCGAACCGTACGTCACCGCTTCGCTGCATCCGGTCACCCACATGGGTGCAAGTGGCGTACTGATCCGGCCAGTTGGCGTAACCATGGCGGGATAATCGCGCCCCGGCGCCCGCTACAGCAGCGCGGGTGATTCCACGGCCGCCGCCGCGGGTGCCCCGATCCGTACGCCCACCCGCGTCCGGGTGGCCACCAGCTGGCCCTCCTGCGGGTACGCGTGCCAGGTCCGCCAGCGCACCTGGCCCTCGTAGCGCTGCGCGAGCATGGCGGTGAAGGCGTGCGGACTTCCGGGAAAGGTCCCCGCTAGTCCGTTCGGGTGGTCGGCCACCAGTGCGAGCAACTCCTGGGCCCGCCCGGCGAAGGAGCCGCGGGAGAGGGTCTCGACCCGCGCGGCGAACTCGTACTCCCAGTCGCCCACCCGCTTGGCCACGCCGAGCGGCAGCGGCGTACTGCTGCCGGGCATACAGGCGACGGTCTCCGAGCAGAGCACCTCCCCCTCCTCCAGAAGCACCTGGTGGGACGCGCCGAGCAGGCGCAACTCCACCTTCGCCCCCGAAAGTTCGAGGTTCAGTACGGCCAGGGCGGGCAACCGGTCCCGACCCAGGGCCCAGGCGAGATCGGCGGCACGCGTGTCGGTGTATGAGGTCTGGAGGGTCGTGAGCATGAGTCGGCTCCGCAAACGCGCGAGGGAGATGGGCCGGGGCCCGCCAGCGGTAGCAAGCACGGGTGGGGGGACACCGGCACGGGTCCACAGGAAGTCCAGGGAGGTCCGAGGACTGGTCTACTCAACCGAGGGAATCATGAAAGGCACGGCACTCACAGCGTTTTTACCCAACTTGACGGGGTTTACATCCCCCCGGGGGCTCCGCAGTTCACGTGTTCAACAGGTTGCGTCCCGCGCGTCGTCATGCATCGGCGAACAAGAGGGCGTCCCACGGCAATCGGACCGCCGAACGCCCTCGTCAAACGCG
Organism: Streptomyces sp. NPDC001502; assembly: GCF_042894785.1. Lineage (NCBI taxonomy): Bacteria > Bacillati > Actinomycetota > Actinomycetes > Kitasatosporales > Streptomycetaceae > Streptomyces > Streptomyces sp. NPDC001502. The sequence goes on along the minus strand of NZ_JBIAVW010000001.1, from coordinate 264,493 downwards.
GTACGCACGGTCCCGCGTCAGCTGGAACCGCACCCGCCGCCCCCACCGCACGAGGAGGACGATCCCCCGCACGACGAGGAGGATCCGCAGCCGCCCCCCGAGGAGCCGCCGTCACCCGTCCACCAGCTGCCGTGGCTGCGCCGGCCACCGCGCCGGGACGAGCCCCGCCGCGTGGCCGACCGGACCAGCTTCGTAAGGAAGTACGCCGCGACGAAGAGCAGGATCACAACGAAGACGAACCCCATGTCCGCCACCTCTCTCACACCCCGGTCTTCCCGGGGGAGCGGGATCCCCGCGTCCCGCGTGAAGGGGGGATGCCCCCGTGCCGCACGGCCCAAAGCACACTTGAGGAAGTCCAGAGGTTGCCCTCAGGATGACGACCATGAGCACCCCCGTGAGCAGCGACCGCCCCTTCCTGAACCGCCGCCTGGCGGCCTTCGGCACGACGATCTTCGCGGAGATGTCGGCGCTGGCCACACGAACCGGTTCGATCAACCTCGGCCAGGGTTTCCCCGACACCGACGGCCCGGCGCAGATCGCCGAGGCGGCCTCCCGTGCGGTCCTCACGGGACGCGGCAACCAGTACCCGCCGGGCCCGGGCGTCCCGGAGCTGCGCACCGCGATCGCCGCGCACCAGCAGCGTTTCTACGGTTTCGGCCTCGACCCCGACACCGAGGTCCTCGTCACGGCGGGCGCCACGGAGGCCATTGCCGCCGCCCTCCTCGCCCTCCTGGAGCCGGGCGACGAGGTCATCGCCCTGGAGCCGTACTACGACTCGTACGCGGCCTGCATCGCCATGGCCGGCGCGGTACGCGTCCCCGTCACCCTGCGCCCGCACGCCGGAGCCTTCGCCCTCGACCTGGACGAACTGCGCGCCGCCGTCACCCCGCGCACCCGCCTGCTGCTCCTGAACACCCCGCACAACCCGACGGGCACCGTCCTGACCCCGGCCGAGCTCTCGGCGATCGCCGAGCTGGCGGTCGAGCGCGACCTGCTGGTCGTCACGGACGAGGTGTACGAGCACCTGGTCTTCGAGGGAATCCACACCCCCCTGGCGAGCCTCCCGGGCATGCGCGAGCGCACGGTCACCATCTCCTCGGCCGGGAAGACCTTCTCGTTCACGGGCTGGAAGGTCGGCTGGGTCACGGCGCCCCCGGAGCTGATCACGGCGGTCCGCTCGGCGAAGCAGTTCCTCACCTACGTCTCCTCGGGCCCCTTCCAGTACGCGATCGCCGAGGCCCTCGCCCTGCCCGACAGCTACTACGACACCTTCCGCGCCGACCTGGCCGCCAAGCGCGACATCCTCGCCGACGGCCTCGCGGCGGCCGGCTTCGAGGTCTTCCGCCCGCAGGGCACGTACTTCATCACCACCGACATCACCCCCCTCGGCGAGAAGGACGGCCTCGCCTTCTGCCGCGCCCTCCCGGAACGCTGCGGCGTGGTCGCGATCCCGAACCAGGTCTTCTACGACGACAAGGCCGCGGGCAGGACCCAGGTCCGCTGGGCCTTCTGCAAGCGCGAGGACGTCCTGCGCGAGGCCGCCGAGCGGCTGCGCCGGCTCTGAGGGCCGCACCGGCGAGCTCTTTCGGACGGGCCGTTCCCACTCCGGCAACCCCGCGTCCTTGCGGGGTTGTAGGGCCGGTGTGAAGCTGTGCGTCGTGCAAGTGCCCGAAGCCCTCACCGCCGGGTGAGCGGACCCACCGCGAGCTGGAGAGTCGGGATTCATGGCAACGGGCAGAGCGGCCGTGTCCGCGTCGCCGCTGGAGATGCGCGCGGTCCGGGCCGTGCGGTCGGCCGCACCGGCCACCGTGCTCGCGCTCGGGGTGTTCGCCGCCGTGCGCGGGGCCGGGGTGCTGGTGCTCGGCCTAGGGGCCTGGTGGGCCGGGCGGGATCCGCTGAAGGTGCTCGGCAGGTCCTGGGACTCGGACTGGTACCTCCGGATCGCGGCCCACGGCTACGGGCGGACCCTGATGTGGCCCGAGGCCGTCACCGGGACCGGGCCCGTCCAGAGCGACTACGCCTTCTTCCCGCTCTACCCCACCCTGATACGGCTCGTCTCCGGGATACTGCCCGGCGGGATGGTCCCCGCCGCGCTCCTCGTCGCGTGGGTCTCCGCCGCCGTGGCCGCACTCGGGATCTACCGGGTCGGGGAGCGGGTGATCGGCCCGCGCGCCGGGCTGCTGCTCGTGGGGCTGTGGGCGGCGCTCCCGCACGCGGTGGTGCTCACCCTCGCCTACACCGAGGCCCTGCTGGCCGCCTTCGCCGCCTGGGCGCTGTACGCCCTGCTGCGCGAGCGCTGGCTGTGGGCCGCCGGACTCGCCGTACTGGCCGGGCTGACCCGGCCCACCGGGCTGGCCGTCGCGGCCGCCGTCTCGGCCATGGCCCTGTACGCGATCGCCGTACGAAGATCCCGGGCACCCGAGGTGTGGCTGGCCGGGCTGGTGGCTCCGGCGGGCTGGACGGCGTACGTCCTGGCCGTCGGGGTGAAGGTGAGCGACCCCTTCGGCGGCTACTTCGCCGTGCAGCGCGGCTGGGGCTCCCGCTTCGATTTCGGCGTCGGGGCGCTGCGCTCCGCCGAGCGGGTGCTGACCGGCGGGCACGTGCCGCTCGCCACCACCGTGACGGTGGTCCTGCTGGCCGCGGCCGGGCTGCTGGCGGTACTGCTGCTACTGGACCGCACCCCGCTGCCGCTGCTCGCGTACACCGCGGTCCTGCTGGTCATCGGCTTCGGCGGGGCCGGTTTCTTCGAGTCCAAGCCGCGCTTCCTGCTGCCGGCCTTCCCGCTGCTCCTGCCGCTGGCCGCCGTCATGGCGAGAGCCCGGCCCCGCACCGCGGTCATGGTGACCGCGGTGGTGGCCGGGCTCGGTTACGGCTACGGGCTGTATCTGCTGCTGATCGCCCGTGTACCGCTGTAACGGCTAGCTGTTGGTGTCGCCGTTGCTGTCGTCGTCGCCGTCGCCGTCGGTGGAGTCGATGTCCTGCTCCAGGCCGAGCTGCTCGACGAGCCACTTGTCGAACTCGATGGACGCGCGGACCCAGCTGACCGTGGAGGACACGAAGTGCTCCAGGTTGACGCCGGTGCCGATCAGCATCTGCGCCTCACCGATCAGGCGGACCGAGCCGTCGTCGTGGGTGTGGCTGTAGACCTTCGGCCACAGGGTGCGGCGGTTCCAGTCGTCGATCGACTCGAGAAGCTGGGGCTTCTCGTCGATCTTGTGCGGACGGTCGTAGAAGGTCCGCACCGAGAAGACCTGCTGCTCGTCCTCGCCGCGGAACATGAAGTACGTGCGGAACTCTTCCCACGGCGCCGCGAGGTCACCCTCGTCGTCGACGACGTACTTGAGCTCCATCTGCTCCAGCAGCTGCTTGACCAGATCCTGGTCGGGGACGACGGGGCCCGCCGGTCCTGTGGCCTGCGGATCGGGCTGCTGCCCTCCGAAGTTCGGAATCGAGGCCGGGTCGATGCTCACCGTGTTTTCCCTTCGTGCGGATACCTGCATCCTCCCCCATCGCGCCCACCTTGTGTCCAGCCCCGCACGTACGATCCGCTCCGGGCAGAACGAGTAAGAAGCGAGTAAGAACCAGGTAAGGGGGCGCATGGCCGTGCCAGGCGTGGGTCGCGTCCTTCCCGAAGGCACCGGAGCAGGTCGCCTGCCCCGGTCCCCGGCCGGAGAACCACGACCCGGAGAGCGAGCGGTGCTTCGCCCTCGCCCACGACGGGCCGCAGCCCGGCCGGGCGGCCGGGCTGCGGCTGCGGATCACCCCTGAGTCGGGACGACCGAGAAGGTCCGCTTCGACGCCTCCTGAGGCGGCCGACGGCGTCCCGAGGCGGCGTCCCGAGGCGGCGTCCCGAGGCGGCGTCCCGAGGGTGTCCCGACGCCGGCCGCCCCGCTCAGAGGGCCTTGCCGACCAGCAGGTCCTCGCCCGCGACGTCGACCCGTACGGTGTCGCCGTCCCGGACCTCGCCGGAGAGGATCTCCTTCGCCAGCCGGTCGCCGATCGCCGTCTGGATCAGGCGGCGCAGCGGCCGGGCGCCGTACGCCGGGTCGTTGCCCTTCTCGGCCAGCCAGGCCAGGGCCTCGGGCGTGACGTCCAGGGTCAGCCTGCGGTCGGCCAGGCGCCGGGCCAGGCGGCCGATCTGGAGCTGCGCGATGTGCGCGAGCTCGTCCTGGGTCAGCGCGGAGAAGACCACCAGGTCGTCCAGGCGGTTGAGGAACTCCGGCTTGAAGGAGGCTCGCACCACGTCCAGGACCTGCTGCTCCTTCTGCTCCGGCGGGGTCAGCGGATCCACCAGGAACTGGCTGCCCAGGTTCGAGGTCAGGATCAGGATGGCGTTGCGGAAGTCCACGGTCCGGCCCTGGCCGTCCGTGAGCCGGCCGTCGTCCAGGACCTGGAGCAGGACGTCGAAGACCTCGGGGTGGGCCTTCTCCACCTCGTCGAGGAGCACCACGCTGTACGGGCGGCGGCGCACGGCCTCGGTGAGCTGGCCGCCCTCCTCGTAGCCGACGTAGCCGGGCGGGGCACCGACGAGACGGGCCACACTGTGCTTCTCGCCGTACTCCGACATGTCGATGCGGACCATGGCCCGCTCGTCGTCGAAGAGGAAGTCCGCGAGCGCCTTGGCCAGCTCCGTCTTGCCCACGCCCGTCGGGCCGAGGAAGAGGAAGGAGCCGGTCGGGCGGTCCGGGTCGGCGATGCCGGCCCGGGTGCGGCGCACGGCGTCGGAGACGGCCCGTACGGCCTCGCCCTGCCCGATCAGGCGGCGGCCCAGCTCGTCCTCCATGCGCAGCAGCTTCTGGGTCTCGCCCTCCAGCAGCCGGCCGGCCGGGATGCCGGTCCAGGCGCCCACCACGTCGGCGATGTCGTCGGGGCCGACCTCGTCCTTGACCATCGAGTCCTTGGAGTGTCCGGTCTTGGAGGCCTCGGCCTCCTCCTCGGTGGCCTCCGCCAGCTCGCGCTCCAGGGTCGGGATCTCCCCGTAGAGCAGCTTGGAGGCGGTGTCGAAGTCGCCGTCGCGCTGGGCGCGCTCGGCCTGCCCGCGCAGGTCGTCCAGGCGCTCCTTGAGCTCACCGACCCGGTTGAGGGACTGCTTCTCCTTCTCCCAGCGGGCGGTCAGCCCGCGCAGCTCCTCCTCCCGGTCCGCGAGGTCCTTGCGGATCTTCTCCAGGCGTTCGATCGAGGCCGGGTCGGACTCGTTCTTCAGGGCCAGCTCCTCCATCCGCAGGCGGTCCACGGAACGCTGGAGCTCGTCGATCTCCAGCGGGGAGGAGTCGATCTCCATGCGCAGCCGGGACGCGGCCTCGTCGACGAGGTCGATGGCCTTGTCGGGGAGGAAGCGGGAGGTGATGTACCGGTCGGAGAGGGTCGCGGCGGCCACCAGCGCGCTGTCGTTGATGACGACCTTGTGGTGGGCCTCGTAGCGGCCCTTGAGCCCGCGCAGGATCGCGATCGTGTCCTCGACGGACGGCTCGGCGACCAGCACCTGCTGGAAGCGCCGCTCCAGCGCCGGGTCCTTCTCGATCCGCTCGCGGTACTCGTCGAGCGTGGTCGCGCCGACCATCCGCAGCTCGCCGCGGGCCAGCATGGGCTTGAGCATGTTGCCCGCGTCCATGGCGGAGTCGCCGCCGGCGCCCGCGCCGACGACCGTGTGCAGCTCGTCGATGAAGGTGATGATCTGGCCGTCGCTCGACTTGATCTCGGCCAGTACGGTCTTCAGCCGCTCCTCGAACTCTCCGCGGTACTTGGCTCCGGCGACCATCGCGCCGAGGTCCAGGGAGACGAGGCGCTTGTTCTTCAGGGACTCGGGGACGTCGCCCTTGACGATGCGCTGGGCCAGGCCCTCGACGACGGCGGTCTTGCCTACGCCGGGTTCGCCGATGAGCACGGGGTTGTTCTTCGTCCGGCGCGAGAGCACCTGGACGACGCGCCGGATCTCCTGGTCACGGCCGATGACCGGGTCGAGCTTGCCCTCACGCGCCGCTGCCGTGAAGTCGGTGCCGAACTTCTCCAGGGCCTTGTACTGGCCCTCGGGATCGGGGGTGGTCACCCGCCGTCCTCCTCGTGCGTTCTCGAAGGCGTCGAGCAGCTTCTTCGCCGTCGCACCCTGGGTGGAAAGGACCTCGCCGGCCGCGCCGCCCTTGGCGGCGAGGGCGATGAGGAGGTGTTCGGTGGAGAGGTAGTCGTCGCCGAGCCTGCCGGCCTCCGCGTCCGCCTCGGCGAGTACGGCGAGCAGGTCGCGGGTGGGCTGCGGGGGCGCGACGGTGGAGCCGGTGACGCTGGGCAGGGCGGCGAGCAGCCGCTCGGCCCCGGCCCGCACGGCGGCCTGGTCGGCGTCGGTGGCGACCAGCAGGTCGATGACGTTCTCGTTGTCCTCGCCTGCGAGGAGGGCCAGCAGCAGGTGCGCGGGGGTCAGGTCCGCATGACCGTCCTTGACGGCCCTGCTGGTGGCCGCTTTCAGCGCGTCGCGGCTCTTGTTGGTCAGTTCGGCGTCCACTGCGACTTCTCCTCTCCCCGAGGGGTAGCTCCCACAACAACACTGACAGGGTCAGCGTATGCAAAGTTGAGTCTATTCCACTCAAGGCAAGTGGGGACACCGTTGCCCCGTACCCTTCGGGCCATGTCTCATGACGTACTCAACCCGACGCCCGAGTACCTCGCCTTCTGGCGGGAGCGGCACGTCTGCACCCTGACCACCCCGCGTCCCGACGGCACGCCGCACGTGGTGCCGGTGGGGGTGACGTACGACCCGGAGGCCGGCCTGGCCCGGGTGATCAGCAACCGGCACAGCAAGAAGGTGCGCAACATCCTGGCGGCGCAGGAGGCACAGGCGCAGGCGCAGGCACAGGCCGAGCGGCCGGACGGCACGCCGGTGGGCGCGCGGGTCGCGGTCTGCCAGATGGAAGGGCGCCGCTGGGCCACGCTGGAGGGCCGCGCGGTGATCCGCACGGACGAGGCGTCGGTCGCCGACGCGGTGGCGCGCTACGCGGAGCGCTACGGGCGCACTCCGTCGCCCAATCCCGACCGGGTCGTCATGGAGATCACCCTGGACCGGGCCATGGGGCGCGCGTAAGCCGTTGATTCTTCATCTTGTCCGGTTCACGCACTGGACGTGGACATCACAACGGCGCCATCGTGGTCAGGTCCACGATGGCGCCGTTGTGTGGGGGTAGCGCCTGAGCGATCTGGAACGACGGGGGAATCGCTTCAGGCACTGCGGGGGGTGGCGGTGGTGATATCGGGTTCGAAGAGCTGGTGGTCACGCTGATCGAGATTGACGAAGACCATTCCGTAGCGCACCTCGCAGCGGACGGGCTGCGGCGCGCCCCGCGGGCGGCGCAGGCACCGGTAGGCACGTACGTCCTCGTCCTCCTCGCGCACGACGACGATCGGTTGGCCGAACAGGGTGACCATCAACGAGTCGCCAGGGTGGGGGATGGCCGTGGCGAGATCGATGAACTGCCAGCCCGAACGGTAGGCGGAGGCCATCTCGCGGCGGAAGCCGCGATCGTCGGGGGTCATGCGGACACCGTCACAGGCGCCTCGGTCCAACCCGTATCCCCGCCGTTTCCGCCCAGCAGGCCGCTGGTCCAGCCGGTGTCCGCGTACTTACCCGCGGGCGCCGTGGTCCAGCCGGTGTCGTCCGTGCTCGTCAGGCTCGTGCCCTGACCGTCCCTAGCGCTCCCCGCGTCACTTTCGACGGCGCTGACTGCCCCAAAAACCGCAACGGCGGAGAAAACTATGGCAAGCACCGAGCGAAGCATTCTCTTGTACATGGTCGGCTTCGTCCTCACTTGATGGAATCCTCTCCCCCGCGTGACAGACGATGGCTCATTCAGGCACGTCAATGCCACAGGGACGATGCATCATGTTCTTGCATGTTCAGGACCCTGGGGGGTGGAGATTTGACGCGAAACGAGACAAAGGCGACACATCCCCACCCTGTGACGTCCATGTGCGCCGAGGGGACACGGCTCTACGCGACCGCACTGAGCACCGGCCGGATCGCCCGGGGCGAGATCCAGAACGCCCCCTGCCTGCTTGAATTCGCTCTCCTGCAGCCCGACCCGGATGACGCGAACCAGCTCCGTCCGGTTCCCCCGTCCGTAGCTTTGGCTCAACGGCTCCATCCGATTGAACGCGAGATCCAGGACCGCCGGCGCAGCGCTGTAGATCTCACCGACACTTTCGAGCCTTTCCTGGCCATCAGTGCACAGAGCCCGGCCAACACCCACGCCATCACGGTGCTGGAGGGTTTCGAACAGATCAACGCCGCCCTGAACCTCGCGACGGCCGAATGCCATACCGAGGTGCTGACGGTCCAGCCGGGCGGCGCCCGGCCCTCCCTGGCCCTCACCCAGGCCCTGGAGCGCGACCAGCCGCTGATCGACCGCGGGGTCAGCATACGGACCCTGTACCAGCACACCGCACGGCACAGCCAGGGCACGCTCGCCTACGTGGAGCGGATCTCGACGGGCAAGGTGGAGATCCGCACCCTGGAGGAGCTGATCGAACGCCTGATCATCTTCGACCGCACGGTGGCCTTCATCCCGGTGAGCGACGACCGCCGGGTCGCCCTGGAGCTGCGCCACCCGGGCCTGGTCGACTACCTCATCAAGGTGTTCGAGCAGCTGTGGCACCGCGCCGTTCCCCTCCAGGAGGAAGTGACGTACCGCAGCACCCCCGGCGGGATCTCGGGCGTGCAGCGGACCATCGCCCAGCTCCTGATCGAGGGCCACGTCGACGAAGCCATCGCGCGCCGCCTCGGCATGAACGTCCGTACCTGCCGGGCGCACATCGCCAAGCTCGCCACCACTCTCGGCAGCGGCAGCCGCGCGCAGCTCGGCTACCTCATCGCCCAGGCCGGCATCCTGGGCCGCCCGTCCGGCCCGGAGCAGGACTCCGACGGGCATCCGGACCACGAGGACCACGACCGGGACCAGGACGGTCTCTGAAGGCGCCGCGGGCGCCGCGGCCCCGACAGCCCTCAGGCCCCGCCCTGGAAGGGGCGGGGCCTGAGGGCGTGCGACGCAAAGGGACCGGGAGCGGGCCCGGATCAGTCCATCGGCCGCTTGGGGCTGGGGCGCCAGACCACCAGGGCACTGCCCGGCTGCGGAGGCTGGTACGGGACCAGGTCGCGCCGGTACGAGGCGTGCACCTGGGCCTCGCGGGCCTGCAGCGTGGCCGCCGCGCCGTCCACGGCCGCGGAGAGCTCGGCCACGCGCTGCTGGAGCGCGGCGACCTGGTTCTCCAGTTCGATGATGCGCTTGATGCCCGCCAGGTTGATGCCCTCGTCCTGCGACAGCGCCTGCACCGTACGGAGCAGTTCGATGTCACGGGCCGAGTAGCGCCGGCCGCGGCCGGCCGTACGGTCCGGGGAGACCAGGCCGAGACGGTCGTACTGGCGGAGGGTCTGCGGATGCAGACCGGAGAGCTGGGCGGCCACCGAGATCACATAGACCGGGGTCTCGTCGGTGAGTTGGTAGGCACCACTTCCCAGACGGGAGGACTGTCGTCGGCGGCCGTCCATGTCATGCTCCCTTCGCGGACTCGAACAGCGCGGAGCGCGGGTCCTGCGACTCCGTCGCCTCGCGGTACATCTCCAGGGCCTCGCGGGCCTTGTCGGACAGCTCGGTCGGGACCGCGACCTCCACCGTGACCAGCAGGTCGCCGCGGGTGCCGTCCTTGCGGACCGCACCCTTGCCGCGGGCTCGCATGGTGCGCCCGTTGGGGGTGCCCGGCGGCAGCTTCAGCGTCACCGAGGGGCCGTTCAGGGTCGGGACCTTGATCTCGGCCCCCAGCGCCGCCTCCGCGAACGTCACGGGCACGGTCACCGTCAGGTTGTCGTCCTTGCGGCCGAACACCGGGTGGGAACCGACGTGCACGACCACGTACAGGTCACCGCCGGGACCGCCGCGCTCGCCCGGCGCACCCTTGCCGCGCAGCCGGATCCGCTGGCCGTCGGAGACGCCCGCCGGGATCCGGACCTGCATGGTGCGGGAGCTGCGGGCGCGCCCGCTGCCCTTGCAGACCTCGCAGGGGGTTTCCGCGATCAGACCGCGGCCCTTGCAGTCCGCGCAGGGGTCGGTCAGCGAGAAGCCACCGCCGCTGCCCCGCGAGACCTGGCCGGTGCCGACACAGGTCGGGCACACCCGGGGGGTGCCGTTCTTGTCGCCGGTGCCCGAACAGGCCTTGCAGGGGGCCTGGGAGGACATCCGGAGCGGGACCGTGGCCCCGTCCACCGCCTCCGTGAAGGAGAGGGTGACCTCCGACTCGATGTCCTGGCCGCGGCGCGGCTGGGTACGGGTGCCCGCACCGGGGCCGGCGCCGCGGTTGAAGAGGCCGCCGAAGACGTCGCCCAGGCCGCCGCCGAAGCCGCCGGCCTGGCCGGCGCCCTGCTGCTGACCCCCGAAGAGGTCGCCGAGGTCGAAGTTGAACGAGCCGCCGCCGCCCGGCCCGGGGCGGAAGCCACCGTTGCCGAACAGGGCGCGCGCCTCGTCGTACTCCTTGCGCTTCTTGGCGTCGCCGAGGATGTCGTTCGCCTCGGAGATCTCCTTGAAGCGCTCCTCGGCCGAGGCGTCGCCCTTGTTGGCGTCCGGGTGGAACTCGCGGGCGAGCTTCCGGTACGCCTTCTTGATCTCGGCCTCGGTGGCGTCCTTCGGGACACCGAGGACCTTGTAGTAGTCCTTCTCGACGAAGTCCTTCGTGCTCATCCCCGGTGTCCCTCCTCCCGTGCTTCTACGTGTGCTGCATCAGCCCTTGTCGGGGGCATCCGCGTCCAAGCCGTCCGGCGCTTCGCCCTCCGTGGACTCGGACTTCGGGGCCGCGCCCGGCTGGGGCTCGGCCACCGCGACCCGTGCGGGACGGATCGTACGCTCGCCGATCCGGTACCCCGGCTGCAGGATCGCCACGCAGGTGTCCTCGGTGATGTCCGGCGCGTACGAGTGCATCAGGGCCTCGTGGATCGTCGGGTCGAAGGGCTCGCCCTCCTTGCCGAACTGCTGCAGGCCCATCTTGGCGGCGACGGTCTCCAGCGATTCGGCCACCGACTTGAAGCCGCCGACCAGCTCGCCATGCTCCCGCGCCCGGCCGATGTCGTCCAGGGTCGGGAGCAGCTCCGTCAGGAGGGACGCGACCGCGATCTCCTTGACGGTGATCCGGTCCCGCTCCACCCGGCGGCGGTAGTTCTGGTACTCGGCCTGGAGCCGCTGGAGGTCCGCGGTGCGCTCGGAGAGCGCGGTGCGGGCCTGGTCCAGCTGCGCCAGCAGCGCCACGTCCTGGCTTGCGTCCCCGGCCGGGGCCGCCTCCTCCTTGGCGGAGTCGGCGGCCTTCGGCTCAGCGTCGTTCTGACCGGCGTCGGGGACTTCGGGCTTCTCGTCGAAACCCGGGGTCTCCTCCGACATCAGGCAGCGCCGCCCTTCGGCTTCTCGTCGTCGACGATCTCGGCGTCGACGACGTCGTCGTCGGCCTTGGCCTGGCCCGCGTCACCGGCGCCGCCGGCGGCCTGGGCGGCCTGCGCGTCGGCGTAGATGGCCTGGCCGAGCTTCTGGCTGACCGCGGCGAGCTTCTCCGTCGCGGTGCGGATCTCGGCCGTGTCCTCGCCCTTGAGCGTCTCCTTCAGCTCGGCGACGGCGGCCTCGACCTCGGTCTTGACGTCGGCCGGGACCTTGTCCTCGTTGTCCTTGACGAACTTCTCCGTCTGGTAGACGAGCTGCTCGCCCTGGTTGCGGGACTCGGCCGCCTCCTTGCGGCGCAGGTCCTCGTCCGCGTACTGCTCCGCCTCCTGGCGCATGCGGTCGACCTCGTCCTTGCCGAGCGAGGAGCCGCCGGTGACGGTCATCTTCTGCTCCTTGCCCGTGCCAAGGTCCTTGGCCGTGACGTGCATGATGCCGTTCGCGTCGATGTCGAAGGAGACCTCGATCTGCGGGACGCCACGCGGGGCCGGGGGCAGGCCCGTCAGCTCGAACATGCCGAGCTTCTTGTTGTACGCCGCGATCTCGCGCTCGCCCTGGTAGACCTGGATCTGCACGGACGGCTGGTTGTCCTCGGCCGTCGTGAAGATCTCGGAGCGCTTCGTCGGGATCGTGGTGTTGCGCTCGATCAGCTTGGTCATGATGCCGCCCTTGGTCTCGATGCCGAGGGACAGCGGGGTCACGTCGAGGAGCAGGACGTCCTTGACCTCACCCTTGAGCACACCGGCCTGGAGGGTGGCGCCGATGGCGACGACCTCGTCCGGGTTGACGCCCTTGTTGGCGTCCTGACCGCCGGTGAGCTCCTTGACGAGCTCGGCGACGGCCGGCATACGGGTGGAGCCGCCGACCAGGACCACGTGGTCGATCTCGGACAGCGCGATGCCGGCGTCCTTGATGACGTTGTGGAACGGGGTCTTGCAGCGGTCGAGCAGGTCCGCGGTCAGCTGCTGGAACTGGGCGCGCGTGAGCTTCTCGTCCAGGTGCAGCGGGCCCTCGGCGGAAGCCGTGATGTAGGGCAGGTTGATCGTGGTCTCCGTGGAGGAGGACAGCTCGATCTTCGCCTTCTCGGCGGCCTCGCGCAGACGCTGGAGCGCCATCTTGTCCTTGGACAGGTCGACGCCGTGGCCGTTGGCGAACTGCTTCACCAGGTAGTCGACGACGCGCTGGTCCCAGTCGTCGCCACCGAGGTGGTTGTCACCGTTGGTGGCCTTCACCTCGACGACGCCGTCGCCGATCTCCAGGAGCGACACGTCGAAGGTGCCGCCACCGAGGTCGAAGACGAGAATGGTCTGGTCGTCCTTGTCGAGGCCGTAGGCCAGGGCGGCGGCCGTGGGCTCGTTGACGATGCGCAGGACGTTCAGGCCCGCGATCTCGCCGGCCTCCTTCGTCGCCTGACGCTCGGAGTCGTTGAAGTAGGCCGGGACGGTGATGACCGCGTCCGTGACCTTCTCGCCCAGGTACGCCTCGGCGTCGCGCTTCAGCTTCTGCAGGATGAAGGCGCTCATCTGCTGCGGGTTGAAGTCCTTGCCATCCAGGTTGATCTTCCAGTCAGTGCCCATGTGGCGCTTGACGGAGCGGATGGTCCGGTCCACGTTCGTGACCGCCTGGCGCTTGGCCACCTCGCCGACGAGGACCTCGCCGTTCTTGGCGAAGGCGACGACGGACGGCGTGGTCCTGGCGCCCTCGGCGTTGGTGATGACGGTGGGCTCGCCGCCTTCCAGAACGCTGACGACGGAGTTAGTGGTGCCCAGGTCGATGCCGACCGCACGTGCCATTTCAATTCCTCCAGCTGACTTGAGTGGAACAGACTCAACCATGCCGTATCGCTGCGCTTGCGTCAACAGAGCTGAGTCGAGTCGACTCAACCTTTAGCTGCCCCTTACGCGCAACCTTGGGAAACGGCCCCGCCGGCGCCTGAGGCGCGGGGGCCCGGGGACCGGCCCCCGCAGCGGCAGCGGCACTGCAGCCGAACGGGTCACTACAGCCGAACGGGTCACGGCAGCCGCGCGGCACCGCAAGACCGCCGGAGGCATGCGGCAGCGTGCTGGCATGCCCCTCACACTCACCGCCCCGCGGGTCCGGGTCCCCGCCACCCCGCCGGCGAAGCGGGTGTTCGACCTCCTCGGGGCAGTGATGCTGCTCGCAGTGCTCGGCCTGCCGCTCACGGCGATCACCGCCCTGCTCTACGCGACCCAGGGCGGGCGCCCCTTCGTACGGGAGCCGGCGGCGGGCCTGGCCGGGCGGCCCTTCCGGACCTGGCGGCTGCGCACCGACGACGGGGCCGGCCGGATCGGCGCGGCCCTGGACCACTGCGCCCTCGACGGCCTCCCGCAGCTGCTGAACGTGCTCCGCGGCGAGATGTCGCTGGTCGGGCCGCGCCCGGAGGCTCGCACGGACCGCCCCGAGCGGCTCCTCGTACGCCCCGGAATGACCGGATTGTGGCAGGTCAGCGCGCGTTCGGACCTCCCCTGGGAGGAGATGGCCCTGCTCGACCGGCATTATGTGGAGAACCACTGGCTCGGGATGGACCTCGCGATCCTGGCGCAGACCCCGCGCGCGGTGTACCGGCAAAGGGTCGCCTGAGCGACACAGATCACCGCACGCTCGGCTACATTGCGGCGTCGGGAATGGGTAACCTCAAGCCTTGACTTCATAAGTTACCGCTTAGTAAGTGCCGCCCGAGGAGCCCTTCCATGCAACTCGCCGCGATCATCGTGTCGCTGGTCCTGACCGTGGTCGGCGTCGCGCTGCTCGCACGAGCCGTGGCGCAGATCTACCGCTTCGTGAAGCTCGGCCAGCCCGTGCCGGCAGGCAGCCGCACGGATGACCCGAAGGCCCGAACGCTCACCCTCGTCCGCGAGTTCCTCGGCCACAGCCGCATGAACCGCTGGGGCATCGTCGGCTTCGCGCACTGGTTCGTCGCGATCGGCTTCCTGACGCTGCCGCCGACCCTGGCGCAGGCCTACGGCCAGCTCTTCCAGGCCGACTGGGTGCTGCCGATCGTCGGCGGCTTCCTGCCGTTCGAGCTCTACATCGAGTTCATCGGCCTGATGACCGTCCTCGGCATCGTGGTCCTGATGGCGATCCGGCTGCTCAGCCTGCCCTCCCGGGCCGGCCGCAAGTCGCGCTTCACCGGCTCGAAGGCCTGGCAGGCGTACTTCGTCGAGTACATCATCCTGACCATCGGCCTCGCGATCCTGTGCCTGCGCGGCCTTGAGGGCGCGATCCACCACGTGGACAGCTACGAGCCGGCGTACTTCGTCTCGTACCCGCTGGTCCTGGCGTTCAAGGGGCTCTCGGCCAGCGCGCTGCAGAACGCCATCTACTTCACCGCGATGATCAAGATCGGCACCTCGCTGATCTGGATGATCGTGGTCTCGCTCAACACCAACATGGGTGTCGCCTGGCACCGCTTCCTCGGTTTCCCGAACATCTGGTTCAAGCGGAACGCGGACGGCTCCACCGCCCTCGGCGCCCTGCAGCCGATGACCTCGGGCGGCAAGGAGATCGACTTCGAGGACCCGGGCGAGGACGACAGCTTCGGCGTCTCCCAGGTCGAGCAGTTCTCCTGGAAGGGCATCCTCGACTTCTCCACGTGCACCGAGTGCGGTCGCTGCCAGTCGCAGTGCCCGGCCTGGAACACGGGCAAGCCGCTGTCCCCCAAGCTGCTCATCATGTCGCTGCGCGACCACGCGCACGCCAAGGCCCCGTACCTGCTCGCCGGTGGCGGCAAGGACATGGAGGGCAACGAGAAGGCCACGGCGGAGCAGCTCGCCGGTGTCCCGGCCGCCGCTCTCGCGGAGGCCGAGCGCCCGCTGATCGGCACCGCCGAGGAGAACGGCGTCATCGACCCGGACGTGCTGTGGTCCTGCACCACCTGCGGTGCGTGCGTGGAGCAGTGCCCGGTCGACATCGAGCACATCGACCACATCGTCGACATGCGCCGCTACCAGGTGATGATCGAGAGCGCGTTCCCGTCGGAGGCGGGCACGATGCTCAAGAACCTGGAGAAGAAGGGCAACCCCTGGGGCCTGGCGAAGAAGCAGCGCGTCGAGTGGACCAAGGAGGTGGACTTCGAGGTCCCGATCATCGGCAAGGACGCGGAGGACCTCTCCGAGTTCGACTACCTCTACTGGGTCGGCTGCGCCGGCGCCCTGGAGGACCGGGCCAAGAAGACCACGAAGGCCTTCGCGGAGCTGCTGAACATCGCGGGCGTCAAGTTCGCGATCATGGGCGGCGACGAGAAGTGCACCGGTGACTCGCCGCGCCGCCTGGGCAACGAGCCGCTGTTCCAGCAGCTGGGCCAGGAGAACGTGGCCATGCTGAACATGGCATTCGGTGAAGACGACGAAGATCCTTCGACCCGTAAGCCGAAGTCGGCGAAGCGGATCGTCTCGACCTGCCCGCACTGCTTCAACACCATCGCGAACGAGTACCCGCAGCTGGGCGGCGAGTACGAGGTCATCCACCACACGCAGCTGCTCCAGCACCTGATCGACGAGGGCCGCCTCACGCCGGTCACGCCGGTCGACGGCCTGATCACGTACCACGACCCGTGCTACCTGGGCCGGCACAACAAGGTCTACACGCCGCCGCGCGAGATCATGTCGGCCGTGCCGGGCCTGCGTCAGCAGGAGATGCATCGCCACAAGGAGCGGGGCTTCTGCTGTGGCGCCGGTGGCGCGCGGATGTGGATGGAGGAGCGGATCGGCAAGCGCATCAACAACGAGCGCGTCGACGAGGCCCTGTCCCTGAACCCGGACATCGTCTCCACCGCCTGCCCCTTCTGCCTCGTGATGCTCACCGACTCGGTGAACGGCAAGAAGAACGACGGCCAGGCCAAGGAACACGTCCAGGTCGTCGACGTGGCGCAGCTGCTGCTCGACTCGGTGAAGACCCCGGGCCCGACGGAGGCCGAGCTGGCCGCGCTCGCGGCGGAGGCCGAGGCGGAAGCCGCGGCCGAGGCGGAAGCCGCTGCCGCGAAGGCCGCGGCGGAGGCGGAAGCCAAGGCGAAGGCGGCGGCCGAGGCGGAAGCCAAGGCGGCGGCCGAAGCGAAGGCGGAAGCAGAGGCCAAGGCAGCGGCTGAGGCGGAAACCGCGGCCGAGCCGGAGTCGGACGCCGACGCCGAGGCGAAGCCGGAGGCGGACGCCGAGGCCAAGCCGGAAGCGGAGCCGGAAGCCGCGGAAGAGGCCGAGCCGGAGGCAGCGGCCGAAGCATCCGAGGCGGCCGAGGCGAAGCCCGAGGCCGAGACCAAGTAGGACGCAGGACACCCGCAGCACCGGAACGGCCGGTCCCCCACCCGGGGGACCGGCCGTTCCGTCGTACGGGGGCGGGAGGGGCTCAGCCCTGGCCGCTCAGCATGGCGAAGCCCAGCCCGCTCGCACCCGCCGCGGCCGGGCCGCCGCCCGAGGCGACCAGCCTCGGGGCGCCGGGCCCCGCCGGGTCGACCGTGCACTTCTCGATCAGCCTGCCGTCGAAGTCGTACGCCCAGCTGTTCCCGCCGCCCTTGCCGTCGATGACGACGAACTTCACGCGCGTGCCGTCCTGGACCAGCTGGTACGTCCAGCCGTCGTGGTGGACGCTCGGACGCCGCAGGTCGATCGTGGCGAGGGCGCGGCCCTTCGGCGTGGAGATCTCGGCGCGCTTGCCGTTCGGGCCGTCCACGAGCTTGGCGATCCGCCCGTCGGGCATGCCGATCCGCACCGAGCTCTCCTTCCTGATCTCCCTCTTGGGCGCGGGCTTCGGCTCGGGCTTCGGCTCGGGCTTCGGCTGCGGCTTCGGCGCGCCGTCCATCCAGGAGGTGACGGTGCCGTTCGGCTGGAGCACGACGTGCAGTCCGTTGTTCTGCCCGTACGAGGCGGCGCCGTCCTTGCCGACCAGCGTGTCCAGCTTCGTGGGGCCCGCGAAGACGTCCGCCTCGAAGTGACTGCCGCCGATCTTGTAGACCTTGGCGATGGACCCGTCCGCCAGCTTCACGGTCGTGACGTACGCGCGGACGCTCGGGGCCGGCACGACGGACGGCCGGGGCTCCGGTACGGCCGGCGAGGCCGCGAAGGCGGACCCGGCCGGGAGGGCCAGGACGGTGGCCGTGCCGGCGACGACGGCGGCACTGCGGAGGGTGGTTCGGCGGGTGTTGCGCATGGTGTGAGCTCTTCTCGTGTCTCGTATCTCGTGCTCGTTCGTACTCGTTCGTCCTGCGTGGTGGCGACGAGTACGAAGCTACGGACCCGATATGTGGTTATCCCGTCGGGAATGTAACGGAAGGCGGCAGACCACCACACAGCCCTGTAAACCGGACACGTCGCATGATCGGACACGGGGTGGGGACAGCCCCTCCGGGATCCCCTAAGGGATGTCACAGGTCAGCCGCAAAGGGTGGCTGTTCCGGCTGCCCGTCCACCGATGCTCGCCGGACCAGGTACGTTCGATCACGTGGCTGGATTCAGGATCGGACGCGGCAGGGACAACAACCGCTCTCCGCAACAACCCCCGCAGCAGCAGCAGTCGTACGGTCAGCAGCAGCAACCGCCGCCGTACGGCCAGCCGCCCTACCCTCCCGTCGGCGGCCCGCCACCGCAGCAGCAGTGGCCGCAGCCGGGCGCGGGAGGTCACGGCGAGCCGGAGTACTTCGACCCGTACGGGCAGCAGCAGCCGCACGCGCAGCAGCCCCCGTACGGCCACGGCGGCCACGGCGGGGGCGGGGGCTACAACGACAACCCGGGGCACACCCAGGTCTTCGCCGTCGGCGAGGACCCGTACGGCCAGGGCGCGACCTACCAGGCGGGTGCGGCCTCGGCGGTGCCGTCCGGGCCGCGGCTGCCGTGGAAGGAACTGCTCCGCGCCATCGTGACGCGGCCGGGGCAGACCTTCCTGCAGATGCGTGACTACGCCGTCTGGGGTCCCGCGCTGATCGTGACCTTCCTCTACGGGCTGCTCGCGGTCTTCGGCCTCGACGACGCCCGCGAGGACGTCATCAACGCGACCGTGCCGAAGGCCGTCCCGATCGTCCTGTCCGCCGGCGTGGCCTTCGTCATCTGCGGCCTGATCCTGGGCGCGGTCACGCACACCCTGGCCCGCCAGCTGGGCGGCGACGGCTCATGGCAGCCGACGGTGGGCCTGTCGATGCTGGTCATGTCCATCACGGACGCGCCGCGCCTGCTGTTCGCCGTGTTCCTCGGCGGCGACAACATGGTCGTACAGGTCCTGGGCTGGGCCACGTGGGTGGCGGCCGGAGCCCTGTTCACCTCGCTGATCAGCAAGTCGCACGACCTGCCGTGGGCGAAGGCCCTGGGCGCGTCCTCGATCCAGCTGGTCGCCCTGCTGTCGATCATCAAGCTGGGCACGATCTAGCCCGGCCCCGCACACGCACACGCACACGAAAGGGCCCGCCGCGCACTGTCCGCGCGGCGGGCCCTCTGCATGCCGTCTCGGCTAGGCGTCGAGGACCTGGCCCTCACGCTTGACGACGGGCGGCTCGACGGACCAGGGGAAGTTGATCCACTCGTCGGTCTTCTTCCACACGTACTCGCACTTCACGAGGGAGTGGGACTTCTCGTAGACGACGGCGGAGCGCACCTCGGCGACGTGGCCCAGGCAGAAGTCGTGGACGAGCTTCAGCGTCTTGCCGGTGTCGGCCACGTCATCGGCGATGAGGACCTTCTTGTCGGTGAAGTCGATCGCCTCGGGCACGGGGGCCAGCATGACCGGCATCTCCAGCGTGGTGCCGACGCCGGTGTAGAACTCCACGTTCACCAGGTGGATGTTCTTGCAGTCGAGCGCGTACGCCAGGCCGCCGGCGACGAACACCCCGCCGCGGGCGATGCTCAGGATGATGTCGGGCTCGTAGCCGTCGTCGGCGATCGTCTGCGCCAGCTCGCGCACGGCGCGCCCGAAACCGTCGTAGGTCAGGTTCTCGCGTACGTCGCTCATGCCTCGTGCCTCACCTGGGTACGGTGGAAGTTCTGGAAGGAGCGCGAGGCGGTCGGCCCGCGCTGCCCCTGGTACCTGGACCCGTAGCGCTCGCTGCCGTACGGGAACTCGGCGGGCGAGCTGAGCCGGAACATGCACAGCTGCCCGATCTTCATGCCCGGCCAGAGCTTGATCGGCAGGGTGGCGAGGTTCGACAGCTCCAGGGTCACGTGACCCGAGAACCCGGGGTCGATGAACCCGGCGGTCGAATGCGTCACCAGGCCGAGGCGGCCCAGGCTGGACTTCCCCTCCAGTCTGGAGGCGATGTCGTCGGGCAGCGAAATGACCTCGTACGTCGAGGCGAGGACGAACTCACCGGGGTGGAGGATGAACGCCTCGTCACCCTCCGGCTCGACCATCCGGGTCAGGTCCGCCTGCTCGATCGCCGGATCGATGTGGGCGTAGCGGTGGTTCTCGAACACCCGGAAAAACCGGTCGAGACGTACATCGATGCTGGAGGGCTGCACCATCGATTCCTCGAACGGGTCGATGCGAACCCGTCCGCTGTCGATCTCGGCCCGGATGTCTTTGTCAGAGAGAAGCACGTCCCGAGGATACGCAGAGCGCGCGGGCCACCCCCAATCGAGAGCGACGACCCGCGCGCCCACCCCGGCGACTACCGCTTCGCGCCACCCACGGGCACGGCGTGCCGCAACCGCGCACACCGCGGACACCGCAGCAGCCGCCCGGGCCCGATCCGGCCGGCACCGAGGTGCTGCAGCGGGAAGGAGGCGGTACTGAAAACGTGCCCTTCGGCACAACGGACGACGGTGTGCTCCATCGAGTCCCTTTCCCCAACGAGCCGTACTACGACGAATCGCCACATTAGGGGATGATCGGCACCCACTCCAGCCGCCGCTCCGCACCCACACGGTACGCCCCAACTCCCGCGCCCACACGCCCCGGTGTACGCCACACACGACAACGACCCCGCGGCAAATTCACCGGGGGTCGATCATGAGGTAGAGTGAGCAAAACCAGGGATCCAGGCAACTGGCCCGCTGTGCGGATGTAGTTTAATGGTAGAACATGAGCTTCCCAAGCTTATAGCGCGGGTTCGATTCCCGTCATCCGCTCCATGACAAGGCCCCAGGTCAGCGACCTGGGGCTTGTTTGTTGTCTAGACCTCTTAGGCCCTTCCGTGCCCTCCGCGTGCCCCAACTCGCAGGAATGCCCTGCTCCGGGGGCCTTTCGCGCACCACCTGCACCACTCGGACGCGGAACCGCCTCGGATCGCGAGACGCATTTCATGTGACCCGCGCCACACAAGCGTCCAGATTCGCCCGTTCGCAACCCTGAAGGCAGCCCTCAACCACGCCGCCCGCACGGCCGAGTTGGCGACCGCGCAACGCTCCCCCTACACCTCCGAATGTCGCCGAAGGTACTGCCCGCCGAAGCGCAGGCAGGCTCGCCCCGACTCGGCAGATGATCACGAGTGGTGACAAGTAGGTGACGCGTTGTCAGTGGCGAGTGCTTTCATGGATCCGGTGCGCAGGGAGGCGCATCGCGACTGGTGGGGGGATACAGCTGTGCCCTGGATCAATGACTACTTCCGAGCAGACGGCACTCGGGTCAAAGGCCACGTCCGGCTACCTGCCGGGGCCCGGCGGGAGACCGCGACGCTCGGCCTGATCGTCGCCGGAGTGATCGTCTTCGGGAACGGAACAACCTCCACGGGGGCCGGAACAGGCTCGGGTCAGGAGTTACCCAGGCCGCAGTCGACGGTGGTCTACCCGATCAAGTGGCCGGCCTGGGAGAACCAGCAGGTGCCGCTGCCGCAGCCGACGGTCTCGTATCCGATTGTCTTCCCCAGCGCAGGGAGCGACCGGTGACTCGCCGTCCCGCTCGACGTCGACCAAACCGAGGCAGTCGGCCACGTAGGCAGCAGGGTTCCGACTTCCAGTTCTTCTTAGTGCTCGGCCTGGTCGGTGTTTGGGCATCCGGCTTCCTCTTGGCGGTGCAGGCCTGGTTGGCCGATCACCTCTGGGTCCTCGCACTCCCGGTCGCAGCTCTAGCGAGCGCGATTGCCGTGGGGATGTACCTGCAGAAGGAGCGTGCCCGTAGGGAGGCCGCTCGAGCCCAGGGGCTCCGGTATGTAGTGGAGCACTTGGACGGCCTTCACTACACCCAGTTTGAATACGCCGTGCGAGACCTGCTGCGCCGGGACGGGTGTCAGGACGCGCAGCAGGTTGGCAGGGGTGGCGACAAGGGGGCAGACGTGAAGGCCACCGACCCCCAAGGCAGGCGCTGGGTCATCCAGTGCAAGCACCGGAAGGACGGCTGGTCCGGATCCGCGGTTGGTGCACCCGACCTCTACGTCCTGAACGGCACCGGCCGCCAGGTGCACAACGGTGACGTGCTGGTCATGCTCACCAACGGCCGCTTCTCCCGGCCCGCCCTCGACTTCGCCAAGTCCCAGCGCCTCCACCTCGTCGACCGCCACCTCCTCGCCCAATGGGCCAGCGGCTCGCGGCCCCTGTGGGAACTCCTCCGCGCCGTCCCACCACCACGGAAGCCGAGTTCGCTCGCGTGATGCGCCCGAACCACCACGCGGGAGGCTCCGGCCCATGCCCGAGGTAGGCCAGACAGCTCCCTGCAACACCGCCTCAGCCAGTCCGGCACGGCAAGGTGCGCAGCGCGTCGTCACGGTCGTTCGAACGTTCCTTGGCGAACGGAACCGGCGGCTCAGACGCTGGCGTGCCCTGAGTGCCCCCGAGAGAGGACCACGACCTTGACCGTGCCGACTGTAACCGCGGCCCCACAGACGCTTCCGTTACCGCCGGCAACCGCAACCCGGCCCGGTTACCGTGACCGCGTTCGTGCCCGCTACACCGCAGCCGCCCAAGAACGCATCGACAGAGGACGGAACGCTGCCACCGAGCTTGGGTGCAGCGATTCCGTGCCGTGGGATGACATTCAGGCGGTCTACATCCGGCCACTCCGTTCGCCCTGGAAGTCATTTACGACCGTGATCGGCAGCATCGTGAGTGGGGCGATCGTGGCAGCGGTCGTTATCGGATACGTGGGGATCGTGCTGGTGGCTGCCCTGCTGTACTTCGGCAAGGAGAATCGGGCCGAGGCCGCGAAGACCACCCCCACAGCGCAGGAGGCTGCAGCGGTTGCGGCCACGGACGATGGATTCACGCGCGAGGAGAAGAAGCAGCTCGAGTTCTTCGGCGTTGGTGTTGTGTGTGTGGTCTTCGTGGCTGCGAGCCTGCGCGGCTCCAGAGACCGCTGGGACATGATGTCGAAGGGGTACGTCAGAGAAGGCGAAGAGGTCGTGACGGAAGCACTCGAAGTGTTGCCTGCACTTGCCGCCGTCGTGGGAGCTCCGGCCGGGAGGCAGCGATCCGAGGCCCTTGCCTCCGCCCACGAAAAGACCTCCGCACTCATGACGGCTGTGACGGACAGCTCCAAGTCGGCGGCCGGAATCCCCGGGTACGCAGGGGACCGGAGCCGTCTCAAGGAGCATGGTCAGAAGGTCCGGACGGCGTTCGCGGACAAGCTTGACGGCCTGGTCGAAGACCGGGAGGCTACGGCACGTGCCCTCGGTGCGATGGCGTTGAGCGTGGCCGTGCGGCAGGCCCAGTCTGCGTACGGAGCATTGCTGGACGCAGAAGCACTGCCAGCAGAGCCGGGACCGGAGGTGCCGGACCTCCGCGGGGTACGGAAGGTCTTCGTCGGCGCCGGCCTTGCTGCACTTGGGGTGTTTATGACCGGGACCCTGGGTGGAGCGGATCTCATGGCCGCCATCCCCCTCGCCCTCGCAGTCTTCGGACTCGGCTCATTTCTCGGAGCTCTGTTTACCGGAAAGCTCCACGCGATCGGCCAGGCTTACGCGGCCTTCAGGCAGCACGGCAGCGGAGCCCCATAGCCACGAGCCCGCCCAAAAGCACGCAGCCGCCTCCAGAGCCACCTGGCGAACGCCGTCTGTCGGAACGCGAGTCACAGAGGCCCGACCGGTCACCGGGCGGCCGTTCTAAGGTCCTGGACCTACCGTCCAGCGTCTCTCCCTCGCACGGCGAGAGAGGGACGGAGGCGGACCGCGTGGGTTAGGTGGCCTCCAGGGACACGACCAGCTGGGTGGTCAGTTACACCCTGCCGAGGTACCAGCAGAAGATCCAGTCGAGGAATGTCTCGTCCTTACTCAGGTCCAAACTCACGACAACATTTCCACCTGCAGAAGGCGCCAGTGGACCCGCAGCTCGTGACCTCAGCCGCTCACGAACCTGACCGCCTCTCCGGCCCTGACGGGAAGAAGCCAGCACGGTCGCCTTCTTGAAGGCCGAACCGGTGGGTGCGGGCTTGGGCAATAACGTCGTGGGGTGGGTCACCGTTCTCGAAGATGATGACCTGTCCTGGGAAGGTGAGCATGTTCCGGTAGAAGTGATCGACGACGGTCGACGTCATCGGTACGTCGTCACCTGGGGCATCGCCCTGGGGGTCGCTGTGGGGGCCGCGGTAGGTAACGACGGGCGAGTCAAGGACGACGAGCCCGGGGTGCGGCCGGTCGTGCTCACGGCAGTAGTGGGCCAGGGCCGTGGTAAATGCGGAGTGCAGAACGGAGCGGACGCCCTTGCCCCGGGAGGCCCGCAGTCGGTTACCTGCCCTGACCTCCATTTGGTACTGGTCGTACTCCGCGTACTCGACGGAGGGCACCTTCCACGCCTCCAGCGTCTGCTGGAGGACCTGATCAAAGGCGGAGAGCACGCGGTTCGGAATGTAGTCGGCCGGCCGGTGGGAGGGAGTTGCGGCTTCGCCGTCCAACTGCGACCGGCGCTCTTCCAGTTCCTCGATCCGCTGATGCAGGTCCAAGTCGCGTTCGATGGCCGAGCGGACCTCAAGATGCTGGTCCATGTCCTCGCGCAGGGGGGTGAGCCGTTCCCGGGTGACAGAGATGTCAGCGTCGAGGCGAGCAGCGGATGCCTTCAGCTCCTCTCTGAGACTGCTGAGCTCTTCGAGCTGACTACGCAAGTCGCGCATGGTCGGCCGAAGGTCATCGAGGAGAGAGGTGGTCTTGGCCATCTCCGTCTCCACTGCGATATGCAACTGGGTCGTCTCGCGCTCGCTGTGGTCGGGGTGCTGATGTTCGGGCTCGGCACCACAGAAGACGCAGGTGCCGACCTTGAAGAACCCCAGGAGGTTGCCGGCCTCAGTGACCATGACGAGCCGCTCGATGTCGGAGCGGTACTGCTTCTCCAGCAGGGTGAACCGGGACATGAGGTCCCCGACCTCGGCGAGGCGCGCTTCCATCCCGGCCAGCTCCTCCGTGACCGACATCCGTTCGGCCACGGAGTTCAAGTGCTGTTGGGTGATGGTCTCGACTGCGCGGGAGTAGCCGTCGATAGCTGTCTGCAGGCGCCGGTGCCGGTCGCGTAGTTCCTGGACGTTCTCAGAGGTGCTGAGCTTGGTCTGCAGGTCGACGATGATCCGGTCGAGGAGACTGACCTGCCCTTTGTTGACACGGCGCTGGCCAGCGTTCATGCCGGTGGTGATCTCGGCGTCGCCTTCTCCCGTGAGCAGCAGCCGCATGACGGAGGCTGCCGCGGATTTCCCGTTGGCCGAGGAGGAGTGCAGGACTGGGGAGCGTTTGTCGACCATGCGGTTCTCAGGAACGACCGAGAGGTGGACCAGGTCGCTCAGGCGCAGCTCGCGGGTGCCGCCGGCGTCGCTCGTGCGGATGCGCAGGTCGTCCCATCCGAGATTGCCGAGGAGGAACTGGGAGAGGCTGTTCTTGCTGCGCGCCGTGTGCTTGGCCGTGACATCAAAATCGGAGGGACGGGTGACCAGTTCCCGCATATCAGCCCAGTGCACGTGGATGGTGTTGCTGTCCGGGACACGCAGCAAAGTGAGCGGGGTTCCGTCGTCAAGCTCGAGGCCGAGGAGGATCTGGCTGTATCCATCGGCTTCGGAGACGAAGTCGAGCTTGCTGCCGCCGAGCATGTACTCGATGGACTCCGCAACGAACGATTTGCCAGTGTCCGAGGCGCCGTAGATGACGGTGAGGGACGGGTCGAAGTCCACTGTGGCGAGCGGCCTGGTCGCGGAGGCGTAGGTGAGATGTGTCAAACGCAGGTCAGCCATGGCCAGCCCCTTCGGATGCGGAGCCTGTTGCGGCACGGTTGATGATCTGGTGGGTCACAATGCGGGCGTGCGCCGGGGAGGAGTAGTGGTGGAGTGCCCACTCGGCACGTTCGCGCAGAGATGCGACGTAAGGGGCCTCCAGCACTTCGATAAAAGTGCAGCCGGTTTCGGTAGCCGCGTACATGAGGCCGCTCTCGCTGCTGACCATGTCGGCCAGCCCGGCCCGGATCAGCACAAGAAGACCCTGTTCGAGGAGTTCTCGCTTCCTCCCAAGTTCACCTTCCCGAGCGGGCAGGTCGGGGTGGAGGCTGCGCGGGCCATCGAACTCTCCGCTATGGAGGACGAGGTAGTCCAGCGCAACGAGCTGGGCGAGGTCCAAGGGCTGGGGGTGGCTCTCGGCTAGGAGGACAAGTGCGCGCACGCCAACCTCGAGTGGGCTGTTGAGCGGGGTCACTGTTCTCCCTCCCCGCACCAGATAAGGCGGTTGTCGTTCGCCAGGTGGTGACAAACTCCCTTGCGGACTTCCGGTCCCACGTAGGGCTTGAGGATCGTCTCGGTGACTTCGACGGTGCCCGCGCAGATAGTGACAGCTGCGTGTCGTTCCCAGCCGTTCGGGTGGGCCCGCTCCGCCTCCTCCACGACAATCGTGTAGATATCCTCTTTAACCTGGTCGAAGTAGTCTGGTGTGGTCGAGTCCCGCGCGAACACGCGCACGGACTCGGCGGCGAAGAAGGCCACCCGCTGTCGCAGAAGGTGGCCCTTGGCCTCCGCCACGTCGTCAACCTGCTCCAAACTGTTTATCTTGTCAGGGAACCGCTCCCGGTAGACATCGACTAGGCGCTGTACATACCGCGCCTCGTCGTGCCGGGGCAGCTCAGGAGGAGACAGCTTCATCGGCCCGTTCGTCGGCGGAGCCTGCGGGAAACGGCCGAGCCAGTGAGGCGTGGTCATATGCTCCTCGAGCAGCTGATCAAGATCGATGCACGAGAACATGCCGAAGTCAGTACCTTTCGCCAGCCCCTCGACCTTCCGGCGCTCGTCAGCGTCGAGTTTGGTTACGAGCTTGTCCTTGGTCGTGGACAAATCCTCAAGGAACTTTTCCCGGCATTCGGACGGCTTCGAGATGAGGCGCTTGAGGCTGGCAGCGAAGGTGAGAGCAACGAAGACGTAGCGCGTCGGGACCGTGAAGTGGCCGGCCGCGGCGGCCACAAACATCTTCCGCATCTCCTGGGCAGCAGTGGTCCAGGAGAGATCCCGCTTGTATTGCTTGCACTGGTAGTTGTGCCATTCCCCCTCCAGCTTCGCCTGCGTCAGGAAGCCTGCCACGTCGATGCCGTGGTCCCCCGCCCCTCCCTGCCGTTCGACGAGGTCGTACTTCGCCTCCTGTGTCGGCACCCATTCCTTCACGAACTCCTCGAACTCGTCGGGGTCGTACAAGAAGGTGACCGTCTGCTTCGGCGTCGCCATCCTCGGCATGCTCAGCCTAGGCGGCAGCACTGTCAGTGCCCGCTGCTCTTCGCCCCCCGGCTGACTGTCATGCTGGCTCGTCACGCCATCCCCCCTTGCTGCGCTTGGCGATCTCAACAGATATCACCGGGACGCAGCCGCATCCAGCCCCGAACAGTGGTGCGCACTATTGCATGGTCAGGTTCGTTCGCCAGGAAGCAGCAACCAGCAGTGCCCAGTCCTCCATCGGAAGGCTCCAGGGGCCGGCCGCCGCGGACTGCGTCCGCACCCCGCCCCTCACACTGTCACGAGCTATCCGAAGGCACGCGGGGATCAGCACGGAGAGCGGGGCTGTCCAAGACGGCAGGGATGAGTCTTAGCGACGGCAATCAGGCGAGGCGGACTGATCGCTGCTGGGGTACCTCCTTCTGGCGGGCCGCGCGGACCCGCGCGTCGATGCCTCCGGCGACCTCCTGCTGACGTTCGTCGTCGGAGTGCTGGTAGATCATCGCGGCCTTCTCCGAGGACTGACCGGCACGGACCATCGTGTCCTTCAGCGTCGCGCCCGACTGCGTCGACAGGGTGTGGCCCGTGTGGCGCAGGTCGTAGAAGCGGAAGTCCTTCGGCAGTCCGACCTTCGCGCGGGCCCTGGCCCACTTGCGGCCGAAGGACGTGCGCCGGAACGGTGCTCCCTTCTCCCCCACGAACAGCAGGCCGTCGGGCGCCTTCTCCGCGAACCAGTCCAGGTGCCGCTTGACCTCCATGTAGAGGAAGGCCGGCAGGTGGATCGTCCGGACACCCGCCGCGGACTTGGTGTCGCCCTCGACGCGGCGGCCGGTGTTCAGCTCCGGGGCCGCCTCCGTGATCCGTACGGCGAGGGGATCCAGGGTGACCGAGGTCCGGCGCAGGGCCGCCTGCTCCTCCGGGCGCATCGGGCCGTAGGCGCAGAAGTAGACCATCAGCCGCCAGCGCGGGCCCATGGCTTCGGCGAGTGCGTCGACCTGGGCGACGGTCGCGGTCGGGCGCTCCTTGGCCTGCTCGCTCCCCGCGCCTCTGATGCGGCACGGGTTGCGGCGGATCAGCTCGTCGTCGGCAGCCGTCTCCATGATGGCCTTCAGCAGCCGGTAGGACTTGGCGACGGTCGTGGAGCCGGTGGCGGCCAAGCGCTCGGCCCGCCAGGTCCGCACGACCGGCGGGGTGATCTCGTCCAGGTCGAGGTCACCGAAGCCGGGGAGGACGTGGAGGCGCAGAAGCCGGCGGTACAGCTCGTCCGTGGTCGCAGCCAGGCCCCGCTCGTCCACCCACTTCAGCGCGTACGCCTCGAAGTTGACCTTGCCCACGTCGGGGTCGGTCCAGTGGTTGCGCTGGATGTCCGCCTTGGTGAGGGTGAGCCAGTCCTGCGCGTCGGTCTTCGTCGCAAAGGTCTCCGGGGCCGTGCGGCGGCTGCCGTCGGGGGCCCAGTAGCGCGCCTGCCAACGGCCGGACGGGAGCTGGCGGGTGGTGCCGAATTCGCGCCGCCGCTGCGGCTTGCGGGCCGCCATCAGGCCGCCTTCCCGAAGCGGGAACGGGCGTCGCGGAGGGTGGGGACGGTGCTCGCGTCGATGTACGCGGCGAGAACGCTGTCGGCGATGCGGACGTGCTTGCCGAACTTGGCGTAGCCGATGCGGCGTTCCTGGATGAGGCGCCGGATGAAGCGCACGCCGGTGCCGAGGCGTTCGGCGGCCTGCTCCACGGTGAGGAAGGTGTCGGGGGTGGTCACCTCCTTCGCGGTGCGCGGGCGCTGGGTGGAGGTGTGGGATATCGCCTGGTGGCGCAAGCAGTGCTCCGGTTTCTGGCCGGGCTGGCGGGGGCGGCAACCCCCTGAGCCGGCCGTGTGTCGTTCAAGGATGGGATGGGCGGTACTGCGGCTGCGAGCTGGGGGTTTGCAGGCCCAGGGCAGCGGGGTGAGGTGGGGTGCGGCTACGCGCCGGGAGGCTGTCCGTACCGCTCCGTGTTGATCTTCATCGCCTCGGCGGCGATGGCGTTGGAGACCATCGCGTCGGCCTCGGTGGCGATCTCGGGATGGTCGGCCAGGTAGGCCGCGAGGTCGTCCCGCGCCTGGGTGGCTTGGGCGCCGGCGCGGAAGGAGGCCCGGTAGGTGGCGACGACGTTGTCGATGAGCTCCATGGCGCGGCCCATCGCCGCCAGGCTCGGCGGCCCGACGAAGTTGCTGAGCGGGACGCCGAAGATCTCGGCGAAGCCGATGGCCTCGTCGAGGTTGATCCGGCGCTTGCGGTTCTCGATGCGCCAGACCGCGGACGGGTTCATGTCGAAGCCCGCCTCGTTGAGCAGGTCGGACAACGCGGTGGTGCTCCAACCGCGCTTCTCCCGTTCCAGCTTGATCCGCACGGCGGCGTTCTCCTCGCCACTGAGCAGCACCCCCTCGGGGGCGTCGCTCTCGTCCTGCGGCATCACCCCTCCCTTCTGTCGCTGTGTCGGCCACGGTTTTGCGGCATGCCAAAACCATACATCATCTTCTGCGGTTCGCATAGACCTCTGCCAACCGCATAATGTGTGGTACAGTTCGATCACCCCCAGAAGACCGCAGCGATCCCCTGGAGTCCGCGAGCCCGTACCCAGACATGCAAAAAGCCCCCCGGTGGTCCAACACCGAGGGGCCCAAAGCGCAAACCTCACGCCGCCCATCCCTGAACGACTGACCTGCGAGGCCGGGATTGCCGTCCCATGTGGCCCGCACGTAGAGGAGCTTCTTGTCCAGTATGGACGACCCCCTGCCGAACCCGCCACACCTCGCCGCGATGGACATGACCGCCATGCCGCCGTACGACGCGGACGCGGAGGCCGCCGTCCTGGGCTCCTGCATGTTCAGCGCCGACATCGTCGACGCGGTCCGCAACCTCCTTGAGGGGCCGGACTTCTACCGCCCTGCGCACGAGACGGTGTGGCGGGCGATCCTGGCCCTGCGGGGCGAGGACAAGCCGACCGACCCGATCGTGCTCAGCGACCGGCTGTGCGAGCAGGGCGACCTGGACCGCGTCGGCGGCGTGCCCTACATCCACCGTCTCGCCGACGCCACTCCCTCAGTCAGCGGGGCGGTCCACTACGCAGGGATCGTACGGAGGAAAGCGGACCTGCGGCGCCTGCGCGCCTCCGGCATGCGCACCGTGCAGCGGACCATGGAGCCGGGTGCCGACCCCGATGCGATCCGCAGCGAGGTCGCGGCCGAGGTCCGCGCCGAGGGCGAGCGCGCCTTGGCGTCGGGGCAGGGGCGGCTGTCCCGGTTCATCACCGACGGGTGGAGTTTCGTCACCGAATCCGGTGCCGACACCGACCCGCTGTGGGGTACCCGCGAACAGACGGCCTGGGCCTCCGGGGAGAGTCTGATGCTCGTCGGCGCTCCCGGCGTCGGCAAGACGACCCTCGCGCACCAGGTGGTCTTCGCCCGCCTGGGCCTGGCCGACAGCGTCCTGGGCATGCCGGTCGCACCGGGAAAGCGGGTGCTCTACCTGGCACTGGACCGGTACAAGCAGATCGCCCGCGCCCTGGCCCGCCGTATCCAGCCCGAGCACGAGGCGAGGCTGCGTGACGGACTGGCCGTCTGGCAGGGCCCGCTGCCCGCGACGCTCGACAAGGAGCCCGACCTCCTGCTCGACCTCGCCAAGGCCCACGGGGCCGACACGATCGTGATCGACAGCCTGAAGGACGCGGTGAGCACCCTGGTCGACGACGCCCTCGGCGTCGCCTACAACAACGCCCGCCAGCGGGCCATGCGCGACGGAGTCGAGGTCATCGAGCTGCACCACCAGCGCAAGGCCGGCGAGGGCACACCGCGCGCCCAGAAGCCCACGCTCGACCGGGTCTACGGCTCCACGCACATCGTCTCCGGCGCGGGCAGCGTCCTGTACGTGGGCGGAGAGGCCGGCGACCTCGCCGTCACGCTCCACCACCTCAAGACGCCCACGGGAGAGATCGGCCCGCTCCAGGTCATCCACGACCACGAGCGCGGCACCAGCATGGTCGATCCCGCGCTGGATCCCGTCGAGATCCTCCGGGGGCGCCCCGACGGACTGACCGTCCGCGAACTCGCCCGCATCGAGAGCGGCGAGAACAACCCCGACCGCGCCGCCACCGAGAAGGCCCGACGCACCCTGGACCGCATGGTGAAGACCGGACTCGCGGTCAAGGCCGAGGGCGCCGCAGGCGGCAGCGGAGGCGGCCAGCAGGCCCGCTACCGCGCCTCCGCCAGGCACATCAGCGCCGTCTCGTAGCGCTGCCGCCGAGGTCCGCGAACCGTGCACGGAGGCGTACACGCGCCCTTGGGGCACGCCCCCGTCCACACGGTCTCGCCGACGTACACGCTTCACACAAAACCGCAGGTCAGACGATCACGCACCCGTACACGCCGTACACGTGCCAGAGCGTTCACGCGCGAGCCCCCCTTTAGAAGGGGGCTCGCGTGTACGCCTCCCCCGTGAACGCCGTGATCGCCTCCACAAGACCCACTTGGAGCACCCTTCTGAGCACCAACCCCACACCCCGGAACGCCTCTACGGAGGCGGTCGGGCGCTACGTCCTCGCCGCGGCCAGCGCCGTGATCATCGTCCTGACCGCCGCCGGGTTCTGGCTCTCGTACGCGCACCTGGCCGAGGTCGCCGGAGCCCATGGCCTGGCCACCTCCCCCATCCGACAGTGGGCGTGGCCAGCGACCTTGGACGCCTTCGTCGTCATCGGCGAACTCCTGATGCTGCACGCCGGTCTTCGTCGGGAACCGGACGGCTGGGCCATCGCACTGACCGCCACCGGCTCGGTCGGCTCCATCGTGCTCAACGTGGCCGGGGTCAGCGGCACCGGGGACGCCCCGGTCCCCGTCCTCGACTACGTGGTCGCCGCCGTCCCGCCGACGGCTGCCCTACTCGCCTTCGGCGTGCTCATGCGGCAGATCCACCGCCTCGTCGCCACGCCCGCCCCTGAGTCGAACGCCACGGTGGCGAAGGCCGAGGAGCCTCATTCGGTAGATCCGAAGACTGTGGCCAGCCACAACCACGCCCAGCCTGATCGAAGCGCCACACCAGCGCCCGAGGCGCTCGTCACCGCACCCACTCGGGACCGCCCCGCCCTCCGCCCAGCAATGAGCACGGCGCCCACGGACGAAGTGGTGAGCGGCAGCAAGGAGGTGGCCTCACCCACGAAGTCGGCCAAGCAGGCCGACGGTCCGCTACCCAAAGCGTCGATGGAGGAGGTTCTCGACATCGGCCGCACGGCCAAGCTGGGGCCGAAGGGCCGAGCCTCCCGCCGCCACATCGAGGCGGCCGTCCGGACCAAGGGCTTCTCCATCAGCCGGGTCCGAGCGCAGGACGCCCAGCGCATTCTGCAGGCCGAACTCGACGGGACCAGCGAGACCACGTCCTGATCAGCCGTATTCGCGACACCCCGCCCCGCACCGACTCACCCCACACAGGAGCACCACATGCATGACCAGCAGGATCCTTCGCCCCACAATCCGGAGGAGACCATCGCAGCTTCAGGCGCAGCAAGTTGGAGGTTCGGACACTCCCCCGTCGGGGGCGCGTCCGAACCGGAGCCCGCCCCGGGGGTGGCGGGCTCCGTCCCGCGCCAGGGGGCACGGGACGGAAAGGCGGCGGCCGAGGGCGGACCGCAGCCTCCCAAGCGCCGGGGCAAGCCCCGGCCCCGAGCCAGCGAGCAGCGCCTCGCACGAAGCGTCCGCCTCAGCGAGCCAGAGCTCGCGCTCGCCTCCGCCGGCGCAGCGACCGTCGGCATGACCCTGGCCGGCTTCCTCGCGCACAGCACACTCGCCGCTGCCCGCGACCTGAACCGCACCGCTGCCGTCATCGCCACCGAGCAGGACGTCCTCACCACCCTGTTCGCACTGCGCCGCCAGCTCGGCATCGCGAACAACAACCTCAACCAGACGGCCAAAGCCCTGCACCTGGGCAGCGCCCCCCAAGGACTCGACGACACCATCGCCGCCGTCCGCCGCGCCGTCCAGGACATCCGCCAGGTGACGACCCGCATGATCAACCCCGAAGGAACCCAGACCGCTTGATCCCCTCCATCCACAAGCAGGGCGGCGACACCGCCGGTCTGCTCGCCTACCTCTTTGGCGCCGGCCGGACCGAAGAGCACGTCGACCCTCACCTGGTCGCCTCCTTCGACGGCCTCGCCCCTGACCCCGGCCGCGACCTCGGCGCCACCGAGGAGGATCTCCAGCAGCTCCTCGACGAACCCCTCCACCTGCTCCCTGCGAGCACCCGACCGGACAAGCACGTCTGGCACGCCTCCGTCAGAAGCGCCCCCGGCGACCGCACGCTCACCGACGCCGAGTGGGCGGACATCGCCCGCCGCGTCATCGCCGCCACCGGCATCGACCCTGGCGACGGTGCGGGCTGCCGCTGGGCGGCCATCCGCCACGCCGACGACCACATCCACCTCATCGCCACCCTCGTACGCGAAGACGGCCGCAAGCCCGACCACCACCGCTCCGGCAAGCGCGCCCAGTCGGAATGCCGTCGCATCGAGGTCGCCTATGACCTGCACCGCGTGGCGCCCGGGGACGGGACCGCAGCCAAGCGCCCCACCAGCGCCGAACGCCACAAAGCCCAGCGACAGGGCCGGGACCGTACCGCCCGCGAGGAACTGCGCGAGACCGTCCGCCGCGCCGCCGCGGGTACCGGCTCGGAGCCGGAGTTCTTCGACCGCCTCGCCTCCGCCGGCCTCCTCGTCAAGCGCCGGATCGCCCCCTCCGGTGACACCCTCGGCTACACCGTCGCCCTGCCCGAGGACCGCAACAAGGGCGGGGCGCCCGTCCACTACTCGGGGTCCAAGCTCGCGCCCGACCTCTCCCTGCCCCGCCTCCGCGAACGCTGGACCGGTGCACCGACCCAGCCGACGCCCGCCCAGCCAAGCCGCCCCGCATCCGCCCGCCGCCGCGCCACGGGAGCCGTCTGGCAGGCCGTGCTCCTCATCGATCACGGTGCCGACGGGATCGTGGCCGCCCAGCTCGCCGCCGCCGGCGAAGTCCTCGACGCCCTCGCCAAGACTTCCGCCGCCCACACCCGCACCCAGCTGCGGCAAGCGGCCACGGCCTTCGAGCGGGCGGCCCGCTCCCACGTGCGCGCCGAACGCGGCCAGGACCAGGCCCTGCGCCAAGCTGCCCGCGATCTCGTGCACAGCGGTCCGGCCCTGGGGCGGGGCGAGGACGGTGCCACGGGCGCGATGCTGATCGAGATGGCGTTCTTCCTCGCCGTAGCGGCGTCCGCCTGGCACGCCAAGAAGAACCACGCCCAGCAGGCCGTCGCCGCCCTCCAGGCAGCCGACCGCCTCCGGGCCGCCTACGAAGCCGCCGCGTCCCAGCCCATGGCCCTCCTCCAGCAGCGGGGTCGACGCATGTCCCGGCCCCTGCAAGACCGGCAAGCAGCGGCCCTGCGCCACGCCGTCCCCGACCTGGCGGAACAGATCCTGGCCGAACCCGGGTGGCCCGCCCTGGCGGCCACCCTCGCCGACGCCCAGGCCGCAGGCCACAGCCCCGCCGACCTGCTCTCCGAAGCCACCCAGCGGCGGGAGTTGGGCAGTGCCACCTCTATCAGCGACGTCCTCGTCTGGCGGCTCCGGCACCTTGCGCAGCTTCCCGCCGACCCCAGCAGCGCGCCTTCCGGCATCGCGCGCACCCGCAGCGTCCAGGCCCCGCCGTCCACCACGCGGACGACCGTCAAGGCCGCCAGCGACAACGCCCGCCGTCGCTGAGCCGACCCATCGCGGCGCCGCTTATATCCGACGATCCAGGATTATCGAATTCCCGGATCCTGCGGAGCAGTGAAGGCACCACCAGCAATCGCCCCGCAAGGAATCCCCGTATGCCCAAACCAAATTCCGACCCGGAATCATCGTGCCCGAAGCGCGGCACGAGCACCCAGGCTCACCCCGCTGCTCCCACCTGACCTCTCGGCACAGGGCGCCCGACCGCCCAGGCTGCACACCGCTTCCGTCACCGCTGACCGGAGCGCGCGGCGCAACATAGCCGACGATCCCCGGTCAGCCAAACCGGGGAATCTCCAGACACTTGAAACAACGCCCTTCCCGCACACTTTCGAGGAGCACTCGCATGCCTGAAACCGATATCCAACCCGCCGTCGTCGCCCTCCTCTGCGACTCGGACTTCAAATACCGGCGCGACACCAAAACCTGGTCCCACATAGACGGCCGCCCCTTCACCAAGGAGGAGCAGACCACCGCCTTGCACGCCACCCGCGACGAGTTCGAAGAGTTCGCCGCGCAGCACACTCGCTACATGGAGTACCTGCGGACGACGGAGGACGCCCCGGAAGCCCTCCAGCGGTCCTCGTGCCGTTCATGGATCAACTCACGAAGAAGACCCTCGGCAATGCCGTCGAGCTCATGGATGAGGCCGAAAGGGCCCAGCTGGACCAGCTGCTTGGCCGCATGACCGAGCCCCCTCGCCGCTTCACCGCGTACACCTTCTGACCAACACCACCCACCGGGGCCAACGCGATTCCGCGTTGGCCCCGGTGGCATGTCCGCATGGCGTACGGCTAGGCCACGACCCCAGCTCCGAGCGTGCCGGCGTCGATGGCGCCCCGCAGGACGCGGGCGATCTCCTCAGGCTTGAGGTCGATGCCGTCGAGCCCCTGCACGGTCAGCGGGATCTCCTCCAGCGCGTACTCGCCACGGCCCTCTGCGCTGAACTCGGGGCCGGTGCGGTCCTCGAAGGACCACGTCGTGATGCGGGCGAGGTAGAAGAGCTGACGCTCGGTGTCGGACTCCATCGTGTGCAGGAGGCGGACGATGTCGGCTTTCCCCGCGATCTCCTCGTGGATCTCCCGGTGGAGAGCGGCCTCCCGGGACTCGTCGCTCTCCTCGACCCCGCCGCCGGGCAGCACCCAGTACACGGGGGTTACGGGCTTGGTGCGGCGGATGACCAGCATCGTGTCGTCGGCGGTGACGAGGACGGCTCGGACTCGTTCAATCATGTCGGTCTGTCTCCTTGGCTGTTGACGCTCAGCGAGGAAGGATGCCCGTCACTTCCTCCGCGCGCTGGCGCAACAGTGGAGCCAGCTCCCTGTACCAGCCGCGGCCGACGGCCTGGAGCATTTCGGCGAGGGCGATCTGTTCGCCGATCCGGCCGGCGGGTGTGTCCAGGACGTCGGCGAACTCGGTGCGGATGCGTGTGGCGACGGCGGGGACGCGGAGGCTGTTGACGTAGAGCATGGCCGGGTCGTAGCCGACAGGGACGGCGCCCCAGCGTTCCCAGTCGAGGATGACGAGGGGGTCGTGGGTGAGGTTGGCCCACTGGAGATCGGCGTGGCCGGTGACGCGTTCGGTGATGGTCGGCGCGGGGATGCCGAGGAACTCGGGGAACACGCGGTCCGCCCAGGACTGCCGGATGGTCTCGCGGGGCGGCTCGGCAGCGCTGAGGGCGTCCAGGCTCTCCCGCAGCGTCGCCCACCAGGAGTCCGGGAGACCTGGGTCCTCGGTGAGGTCGGGAGTTTCCGGGGAGATGACGGGCTGGGCGACGTAGTCGATCAGCTCGGCCTCGAAGACGTACTCCCCGCGCCCCCACCGGTACAGGTCGTGGAGGTGGGGGCGGGACACCTTGTCCGAGACCCGTTCCTCGGCGAGCGCGATGCCCTCGTTCCGGGTGATGGGGGTCTTGGCAGCTTCACCGCAGTGGACGCGGAGCCAGTGGCCGTTCTCTGTGCGGGAGCCGACGGTCCGGCCGAGCCATCCCCAGGACAGCGGACCCGTCGGAGCGGTGGCCAGATGTGAGGATGCGGTGGCGAGGGCGTCCTCCATGCGGGCCCTGGTGGTCTCATCCTTTGGCGAGTACATCGGTGACCCTCCTGAGCTGGTCCGGTTCGAGCGGCGAGGCAATGGCCTCCTTGGCGGCCTTCCAGTGCTGCGGCGTACTGGCGGACAGCAGTACCACGTCCAGGCTCGGGCAGGACGCCGCAGCCAGGAGACAGGCGGCGGCCGTGCTGGTGCCGGGTCGGATGAACTCGGCGAGTTCGGGTGTGGCCAAGTCGAGGAGTTCACCGCCGTGCAGGGGTGAGGAGCCGAAGGTGAGCAGGCCGGCGGCGCGAGCCTGGACGAGCGGACCCCGCCCACCGAGGGCGAGCGCGATCGGGCGGACCATGACGAGGCTGACCGGCTGCTGGATCGCGCCGAGGTGGTGTTCACCCGATCCGGCAGCTTCCTTGGCCAGGGCGAGGAGTTCGGGGACGGTGAATGCCTCGTGCTGGAAGCCTGACCAGGTGGCCACTCCGTACCCGGCTATGCGGCCTTCGGTGGCGTACTCCTCCAGCACGGCGAACGCACCGCGCAGCCGCGCGTGCAGCACCGCACGGTCCTGGTCGGCGTGCTCGGGGTTGTGGACGAACACGATGTCGGCGCGGCCCAGGGCCGCGAGGGAGCGACCGGTCTGCCAGCGGGTGAAGCCTGGGTGGAGGTTGTGGCCGACGGCGGCTTCCTCGGGCGTGAGGACTCCGGCCGCCACCGCGGCCTCGCCTTCCTGCCGCGTGAAGAACCCGGTCTTCGTCGCGATCATGGCGCGGGGGTGGTCGGTGATGACCGGGCCGAGTGTCTGGTGGGCAGTGGCGTAGTTGGGCGCGGTGTCCAGCCACACCAGCCCGTCGGAGCAAGCGGTGCGCGCTGGCTCCTCGACAGCGCGCACCCGGTACGTCCCGAGTCCGAGGGCGGCGGTCACCTGGTCGCCCCGATCACGGCGGCTGCCTGTCCGCCGACCAGGGCCGAGACGATCTCGGCACTCTGGGCGACGGTGAGGCCGGAGGTGGTGGCGAGGTCCCCGAGCGTGACCGGCTGCCCGCCGGCCAGACGGTGCAGCAACGGTGCGGCGGGCAGTGCGAAGGTCCACTCGCGCCCGGCGCCGGAGAAGGTCACCGCCTCGGCGTCCTGGTCCACCCGGGCGCGGGGCACGGTGACCTGGACGGTGATCCCGGGCTCGGGCGGCACGGTCGCCAGGTGCGGCAGGGAAAGGCGCGGATGGCCCGGGTGTGTGGTGTCCAGCGACCTCTCCCACCGGTCCAGAATCGCCGGGTCCTCCAGAGCGGCCAGCACCTCCTTGCGTACGGTGCCCAGGTAGTCCGCCCGCTCTTCGAGCCTGCTGAAGCGAGGGACGTCGGAGCGGACGGTTGCGCTGGTCCGGAGGTCGTCGCACAGCCATCCGAGGAACTCGGCACCGGTCTGCGTGGCCAGCCCGAAGGTGAGGTGGAGCGAGGCGGTGCCCTGGTCGGCG
Source organism: Streptomyces sp. NPDC001502 (assembly GCF_042894785.1). Taxonomy (NCBI): domain Bacteria; kingdom Bacillati; phylum Actinomycetota; class Actinomycetes; order Kitasatosporales; family Streptomycetaceae; genus Streptomyces; species Streptomyces sp. NPDC001502. The sequence continues at coordinate 226,240 of NZ_JBIAVW010000001.1, read as the reverse complement.
CTCACCGCGTGCCACCAGCCGCGCGGCAGGTAGAGCAGGTCGCCGGCCGTCAGGACGATGTCCGCGATCGGCTCGCCCGTCGGGGCCTCGGGAGCTTCGACGTCGCGCCAGGCGGGGGCCTGCCGGGTGGGGCCGTAGATCTTCCAGCGCTTGGAGCCTTCGAGTTGGAGGACCACGACGTCGTGGTCGTCCCAGTGAGTACCGAAGCCCTCTTCGGCCGTCCAGGAAGCGTACGCGTTGGCCTGGACGGGGGTCCGGAAGAACCGTTCGAGGCCGGCGGCGGCCTCGCGGACGGGCGGGTGGATCTGGTCGATCGCGTCGATGACGAGGGACGCACCCGCGGCCAGGCGCGCGTGGAACTCCGTCGGCTGCGGCTGGTACCAGGACACCCCGCGCCGGTTCGTGCGCAGGACGGAGTACGCCGTTGCGGGGACGGCCTCCCCCGCGCGGGAGAGTCGCATGCGGGGCGGCTCCAGCCGGTGCGCGGCGACGATCTCGTTGATGTCGTCCCAGGTCAGCAGGGTGGGAACGGCGGTGCTGGCTGAACGGATCACTGCGTGGGCGCGGAAACACGTCTGGGCGAGGAACGTGTCCCCGCCCAGACGCTGCGCCCACGATGCGGAATCAATCACCGTGGGTCTCCTCGGTCGATCAGGTGTCGTTCATGTCCGACTTGCCACCGGTGTTGTCCGAAGCCTCTTCGGCGCGCGACCGCGCCGCGTTGATCCGGCGGACACCGATCAGCAGACCACTGGCCTGCTCGGTGGGAGCGTTCTCGTTCATCCCGTACTCCTTCCTGATCCTTGATGTCGCCCGCAGGGGTTCCTGCGGGAAATCTGGGGGCGGGGATGGTGCTGCGCGTGCACCCGTGGGGTCAGCGCCCCGTATCGCCGGCGAGGGCGAGAGTGACCACCAGGACGCAGGTGGCTGCGATGTAGATCAGGACCGCGAGCTGCTGGCGCCATCCCCGCAGGGCCCTGCGGTTCAGCCCCGCTCCAGGCTGGAGGGGTCCTTGACGATCCACTCCGAGCCGCCGCCCTCGGGCCGGGCGAAGACCGCGTTCGCGTACGAGACACGGGTGGCCGGGTCTTCGTGCTCGCCGATGAACTGGACGATGCCCCGCCGGTTTTCCAGCGGGTCGAAGACGGGCGTTCCTTCGCTGACCCAGCCGGGCACGGTCTGACGCTGGCGCGGACGGATCTGAGGGGCCACGGCTCTCTCCTTGGGCTCGGGCTGGCTCTTCGCTCCGGGGGACGCAGCGGGCCGCAGGTGCGACATGGGGTACGGCCCTGCGGCCCGCTGCGAGGGGGAGGCCGCCCTTCCCGGGCGGCTGTGACCAGTCAACTGCCGTACGCGTTTGGATGGATGGGCCAGAAGGCATGGCCATTCCGGGGACATGGCCAGGTTTTATGGCCAGGCTGGGATCAGGGCTCTGCCGACGGTCGGGGGATGGCGATGATGACCACGAACGAGGGCGACGGTGTGGAGCCGATCGGGCCGCTGCTGCGGCGCCTGCGCATGGCCGGCGGACGCACACAGGAGGGTCTGGCGGCCGATCTCTCCGCGCGGCGGGGGTATCCACTGGAGCAGGGCGCGGTCTCCAGGTGGGAGACCCACGAGCGGCTGCCGGACCCGGCTTCACGGGCGCTGCTGGCCGCGGAGTTCGGCGTACCGGAGGAGGAGCTCCGCCGGGCCGTGGCTCTCGCACGGCGCCTTCGCCGACAGGAGCAGAAGGACCAGACTGACCAGGAGAACGAAGTGTTCGACCGCCGCGGATTCATGACGGCTTCGGCCGGCGCCGGGATCGCCGTCATACAGCCCTCTTCCCTGCTCTCGTCAGGACGGAGGATCGGGGCAGACGTTCCACGGCAGTTGAGCCAGCGCACCGCCCGGCTCCGGCGCCTCGACGACTTCGTGGGCGGTGGCGACACGTACCAGATGTACGTCCGCGAGCTGGCGACCACGACCCGTCTGGCCGACGAGGGGGTCTACAGCGAGGCGACCGGCAGGGGCCTGCGCGGGATCATCGCCGAACAGGCCCAACTCGCAGGCTGGGCAGCGTACGACGCGGGCCAGTACGAGGAGGCCCGCGGGCACTACATGACCGCCTTGGCCGCCTCACGCACGGCCGAGGACAGCTCCCTGGAAGGCAACTCACTGGCCTTCCTGGCCTACCTGGAATGGACCGTGGGCGGCGACTCCGGGATCCGGTTCGCTACGGCCGCGTACGAGGCGCTGGGTTCGGGGACGGCGCCCGTCGTGCGTGCGCTGCTGGCCGACCGACTGGCCTGGCAGCACGCGACCTCGGGGAACGCCCGGGAAGCGGACTACGCCCTGGGCCTCGCCGAGGAGGCGATCCACGAGCCCGGCGACGAGCCGGGCCCCGACTGGGCGTACTGGGTGGACCGCGACGAGATCGCGATCATGACGGGCAGGTGCTGGTCGGAGCTGCACCGGCCCCTGCGGGCGATCCCAGCGCTGGAGGACGCCTTGGGCCGGTACGACGACTCCCGGTCCCGCGACAAGGCGCTCTACTTGTCGTGGCTCGCGGCGGCCTACCTGGACGCCGGCGAGATCGAGCACGCGACCGCGATCACGACCCGGGTGTTCGACCTCTCCGAGGGACTCGCGTCGATCCGGCCGATGGTGCGGGCCCGCCTGATGGTCAAGCGACTGGAGCCCCACCGGTCCATCGCCCCGGTCGGTGCACTGCTGGAACGGGCCAAGGGCTAGCGGGTGGCCCGCGTGATCCAGTCCAGGTACTCGGCTCGGCCGGCGTCGATGGTGAAGGCGATGACCTCGGGCGAGTCGTAGGGGTGGTTGTCCACCAAGTGCTTCTCCAGCGCTTCGCGCCGATCGCCGGCCGTACGGAAGGTCACCTGGAACTCGGTCCCCTCGGAAACCTCTCCGAGGTGCCGGTACGTCGTCTCGATGGGTCCGGTCACCTGCCCGGAAGCGGCCAGATTCGCCTCCACCGCAGAGCGCGACAGCTTCCGCGCGGCGTCCTGATTGTCCACGGTCGTGATCACGATCAAGAAGTCAGCCATGGGGGCAACGTACCCGCCGTCGCCACGCGCCTGGGAAGGAACGATGTGGACCGCCTGAACTTCAACGTCACGGTCAGCGGATACGCGCGGTCCGCACCCGGCCTGTCTGACTTGGGTAGCACTATCTGCACGACCAAGACCGCGTCCCCGGCGCCCTCCGTGTCGGCGAAGGCGGGGTAGGGATCCCTTGCCGGTTCGCAACTGTTCACTCCCCATCGCCGCCAGCCCGTCTTGAAGGCGACCCAAGCCCTCGACGGCCGTCCGCCACCTCCGCGACGGCCTGACACGATTGCCGCCGCCAGGTGCGTCATCCCAATGTCAGTGCCCCATGCGACGCTCATGGCATGGACGCGTGGGATCCGGAGAACGCCGATCCGAGCCAGCAGGTAGGTGCGCGGCACCACACAGTGCCCGCTTTCTATCTCAGGAGGTTCGCCAACTCCCAGAACCAACTGTGGGTCCGAGACCGCCGGTCTCCTGTTCCGGGGCTACGCAAGGAGAGCGATCTGGCCATCCGAGATTTCTATACGTTCCAGAACGTCCACGGTGAGCCTGACGGGCGTATGGAGCTGATGTTGCAAAAAGTCGAAGACCGCGCGGCGAGTGCGCTGCGCCGCGTGACCTCGTCCGTTACCTGGGGGCGACCGATCACGCCCGAGGACAGGACAGACCTCTGCATCTTCGTGGCCTTCCAGTACGTCCGAGGGCTCCGCACGCGCCGCGAGATCGAGCTGATGTCGGACTTCTACGTCCGCATCATGCAACTGAACGACCCCGTCGGCGCCGGACGCCGAAAGATCGCCGCGTACCGGAACATGCTCCGGGACTTCAGGACCCTTGAGGTGACCAGTCACCCCAACGACCACGTGAGACTTCTGGGCAAGTTGGCGGAACCTCTCTCCGATCACCTGCTCTGCAGGCCGCTGACCGTGATCGAGTTGACCCACGGGTCGCTGCTTACCTGCGACGAGCCCATCGTCACCTTCGACGACGAGGAAGATACCCCTAGCCCTGTGATCCCGCAGGCGCGACGGCGGACCCGCAGCCGCCGGCGCCGGGGACAACGAAAAATCCAGCAGCCCATGTCCCTCATCCAGGTCCAGAGCACCCGGAACCGTGGACTGGCCAGAGCCGATGAGGTGGTCATGCCTGTGGGGCGACGCACCCTGCTGGTCTTTGGTCACCCTGCCGCTGCCAGACCCTCACACCTGCGGATATCTCCGGAGGAGAGCCACGAGGCGGCGAACGAGGTCAACAAAAGCATTCTGGCCCAGGCGTACTTCATGGCCTTCGCACACCCCGATGATCGGCACCTCCTCGCCGATCCTCTCCCCGAGGTCGGCCCGCTCCATCGCGTCGGCGGTGTCCACCCCGAGCATGCACGTGTTGCCGGCGCGGCTCCGACCCATCTCCGACCCGAGTTGTTCGGTCGCAACTGAGAACCACTGCATCAGCTACTGCATCAGCAACCGTCCGGCCAACGCTCGTCTCCAGAGCTCGGCCCTCGTACCAGCCGCCGGGCGGGCACTTCCGCGCACAATCCAGGCGCAGGCAGTCATTGCTGAGGCTGGGGCCGGTCCATGGTCTTCCGCCCAAACGCATAGGACTTGGGTCACCGACCACCCCGCCGACCAGTTTTCAGTGCCGCGACAACCAAAGTCGATGCAATACGGGAAATGACTCCTGCTATACCAGCCAGGAATTCTTCCAAAGACTAAGACACCGCTGCCACGATGCAGCTAGCGTGCACAACCATGGGAGATCTCATCCACCCCCGGGCATGGGCGGAACGGTCAACAGGTATCGCAGTGCTGCCGGGTGCACGGTCTTCCTGGCTCGGTACACTCCGCGCGCTGATCAAAGAGCTATCCGCAAGCAGGGGACCAACCTCTGGGGATCAAGTGCCGTTGCCCCAGGCCGGTGGACTGAACCGACAGCAGCTCCAGCGGCTCGTCCGAGCCGGACTCCTCTCTCGCGAGGGGTCGGCGTTCCTGCCGGGCGCCGCTGCCCTCAGTTGGCACCAAAGTGGCGACCCAGCCGTACTGGTGGAAGCGTTCCACTGCAACATCAGGTTCATGGGCGAAGCAATGGACGCCCTCACTTCCGGGCCCCGCACGCATGAGCAACTGCTCAACCTGGCCCGCGAAGAATTCGACCTACGGTGGGACACCCCGACCCCTGTGCGCGATCGAACGGCGTGGCTCGCAGTCACGGGGATGGTTGAACTCTTCGACCACCGTATCCACCTGACGGAAGCAGGCCGCGGCTTCCTGACGGGCATCTCTCTGGGCAAGCCCAAGTCCGACGGCACCGACACGGTCGTGCAGATCGCTCCCACTGCCAGAGCCGTGGCCCACGTCATCGAACAGCTCGACGAGGCTACTCTCAGAGAGAGGGCAGATGGCGCGAATCTCTACATTCCGGGAACCTCCGCCAACGGCGGCACGCTGGCGGCACTTCAGGTGCTCACCAAGGCGGCCATACCGTCGATCAGTGACGCGGACTTCGTGCGGTTCGTACAGGAGACCTTCCCCAAGGCCCAAACTGCCGCCACGGCCCGTACCGCTAAGGACACACTGAAGGCTCTCGGACTCATTCAACGGACATCATCCGAGAGCTGGAGCGCCACGCCTGCCGCCCTTGCCTGGGTCGAGTCGAGTGAACCGCTGGACCTTGCGCGCACCGTTCATGCCGCGATCGCCTTCTTCGGTGAGCTACTGGGCGAGCTTGACACGGCGGTTCCCCGCACGACTGGTGCGCTTGCGGAACGCAGCACGCACTACCTCCCCAACCGGGGGAAGGCACTGTCTCGGAGCGCGGTCAACGCCCGACTGAACCTGCTGGAAGCCTGTCGCCTCGTAACCCGGCTTTCACAAACCACTTACCGTACGACGGCTCTCGGGCGAGCGTTCAAGGAATCGTTGCCCTGCTTCTCCCCGACCGACGCCCCATCTCGCACAGCGGCCGACGGCAACACCGCGACTATCCACGGCGGCAGTCCTGCCAGCAGCACCCAGCAATCCAACTCACTGGGGTCGGACATCGCGGAGGAGCTGGAGAGTGCCGCACGGGACAGTGCGAATCCCAAGCGTTTGGAGAAGGCTGCCGTCGCCGCGTTGGGCTACCTGGGCATGCCAGGCAAGCATGTCGGCGGCAACAGAGCGGTAGACGGTCACGTGCGATTCGGTGTTGGCGCGGACTCGCGGGTCTTGGCCATCGAGGCGAAGACATCGGCCACAGGTCGCGTTGTGGATCAGTCGTTGTTCGGATTGGTGGAACACCGAGCGGAGATCGGGGCCCACCTTCACCTCCTCATCGGCCCGGGATTCGAACGCCGCATGCTCAAGGAAGCCGACGACGACCCCGCCATCGCCGTCATCGACACTGGGCTACTGGCCGAAGTCGTTCGCCGGCAGGAACAGACCCCGCTCACCCTGACCCAACTGGCTCCCCTCATCGACCCAGCCCTGCATGCGGCCCAGCGTGACGCTGCCCTGCGCGGGTTCTGGGAGGCCCAGGAGATCCGTGGCCAGCTCGAATACGCGCTTATCGACATCCTGAATGTGGAAGCACAGGACCCGCTCGAGGAGGGCGGCTGGCTCGATCTCACCTCGCTCCGACGCGAGCTTCGGACGCGGGGGTACCGCGTCGGAGAAGGCGCGGTCGTGGAAGCCCTTGAGTTTTTGGCCTCTACCCGGATCGGAGTACTTCAACGCTCTGCGCACCGCTACCGCTGTACTGCCAGTGTCCACACAGCAGGGCAGCGCATTCGGGCTCTCGGGCACCAATGGGTAGCAGCCGCAGAACTCCACCAGCGCGTGCGCTCAGGAAACGAAGCAGCCCAGGCATAGCTGGCCCCTCGGGCAAGGTACGACTGGCCACACTCGACCCACAAGTGCGTGTGCAACACAGATATCAGTGCTCATCGGCGCAGCAGGCAAAGTCGGTCGGTGCGATGCCGGTGACGGTCCCGTTGTGACGTGCGACAGACGCGTGCCCCACCCGTGCCCTTCAGCACGGTGAACAGGGGTCAAAAGCGGAGCGGCTGAAACCCAGCGACAAGTCGTTCAGCAGCCTGTTTCCGCAGGTCAGGCGCCTTGCAAGCACCCTGCGCGCCATAGATTCCCAAGCTTATAGCGCGGGTTCGATTCCCGTCATCCGCTCCATAGCAAAGCCCCAGGTCAGTGACCTGGGGCTTGTTCGTTGTCTAGTGAACATGTACGAAGCAGCACCGGACTTGCCGAATGATCAACACGTCCGCCCTCAAATTCCCGGCCGAGTTGATCCTCGGAGGACGGCCTGAGGATGTGCGCCGTGCCGCGCTCTGTGACACGCACGACGGCACGTTGTCCCTGTGGACCGTGGATTCGCTCGGTCAGGGAGCCGTTGCTGCCGGTCTCGCGCCCGGTGCGGTGCAGCTGGTTCGAGAGCCCTGCCCCTCCTGTGGCGGCCCGCCCGGCCGTCCTGCGGTGGAGGGGTGCACCTCTCGCTTTCGCACAGCGGCGATCTCATGTTGATCGGGATCACCGGTGCACCGGTGGGCGTGGGCGTGGAGGGGATCCTCCGACCGGATGCCGCCCCGCAGGGCTGGACTCTCGGCGATGTGGCCGTGCCGGAGGGATTCGCTGCCGCGTACGCTCTCCGGTCGCACGGGCCGACGCCGGGTTGAACAACCACCGAGCCCCCGCCGACCAAGGTCGGCGGGGGCTCGGACCGGCGGCTCAGTGGATGTCCACCCCTCCGCTGCCCGTCTTCACGGTGACCGTGTTCTTGGCGTTGCGGTCCACCGGCACGCTGATCTGCGGTGTGGCGCTCTCGCTGTTGGCCTCGATGTAGTAGCCGGCGCGGGGCGGCAAGGCCAGGTCGACGCCGCCCTGGTCGGTGGTCACGTTCGTGGTCGTGGGCGCCGTGGTGAACGCGGCCCGGACTTCGCCCTCCTTGGTGGTGGCGTCGAACCGGGGGGATTTGGCGCCCGCCACCACGATCTGGCCGCTGCCGCTGTGCAGGACCAGCGGCCCGCCGGGGTTGGTGAGGTTGATGGCGCCGGCCTTGGTGTTCAGGGCCAGCCGACCGGTCAGATCGCTGGCGGTGATCTCCCCCGCTCCCGAGCTCACCTCCGCCGCGAGGCCGGCCGGCAGGGTGATCTCCAGCCTCAGCGAGCAGGCGCCGGCACAGGACGCGGACACCGTGGTCGTCTCCCCGGAGGTGACTGCCGACACCTCCGGCGGGGTGTCGGTGTAGTCGCCGGTCGCTGCGACATGGACGGAGGAGTCGGTGCCGGCGCGCAGCGCAACGCCCGCGCCATCGGTATCGACGCGCAGCAGGGTGCTGGCGGCGGCATTCACGGTGCTGGTCGAGGAGTAGCTCTCCCGGGCCGGCAGGACGACGGTGACGAGCCAGGCGCCCGCGACGACGACCATGCCGAGGACGGCCAGACCGAGGGCGAGGATCCAGCGGTGCTTCTTGTGCGGCGGCGTACTGATGTCAGGCTCCCAAGTAACGTAGAACAGCGAGCACTCGGCGATGTTCGCCGTCTTCTGGATGCAGGCCGAATTTCAGGAAGATGCTGCGGATGTGTTTCTCGACGGCAGCCGAGCCGATGACCAGCAGGGTGGCGATTCCCCCGTTGGACCGTCCCTCGGCCATCGCCGCGAGGACGTCCCGTTCCCGCGGCGACAACGTGGCCATCGGGTCCTGCCGGCGGCTGCGCGCGAGCATTTGCTTGACCACTTCGGGGTCCAGGACGGTGTCTCCGGCTGTGACCCGGCCCAGGGCGGCAACGAACTCGTCGACGTCGGAGACCCGGTCTTTGAGGAGGTAGCCGACGCCGCTGGTGGCGCTGTCGATGAGGTCGATGGCGTAGCTCTGCTCGACGTACTGGGAGAGCACCAGCACACCGATGTCCGGCCAGCGGTTTCGGATCACCAGTGCGGCGCGCAGCCCCTCGTCGACGAAGGTCGGCGGCATCCGGACGTCGACGACGCAGACATCCGGCTGGTGTTCGGCCACGGACCGCAGCAACGCCTCGCCGTCACCCACCGCGTCCACCACGTCGATTCCCTGCTCTTCGAGCAACAGGACGATGCCTTGCCGCAACAGGGCGGAATCCTCGGCGATCACTACGCGCATTGCATATCCACTTCGATCAGGGTCGGTCCACCGGGCGGGCTCGTCACACGCACCTGGCCGTCGACTCCGGAGACCCGGTCGGCCAGCCCGGCGAGTCCGCCGCCCGGTGCCACCTTCGCGCCCCCGGTGCCGTCGTCGCCGATCGTCGTGATCAGCCGGTTTCCCGCCCGGCGAATCACGACCCACGCCGTGGTCGCCCCGGCGTGCTTGGCGACATTGGTCAGGGCCTCGGTCACCACGAAGTACGTGATGCCCTCGAGGGTGGCCGACGGCCGGGGGGTGACCTGGACGTCGACCGTCACCGGGATCGGCGAGCGGGCGGCCACAGCGGACAGCGCGGCGTCCAGGCCACGGTCGGTGAGCACCGGCGGGTGCAGCCCTCGGGTGAGGTCGCGCAGCTCGATGATGGCCTCCTGGGCACTGCGCCGGGCGTCCTCGACGAGCTCCAGGGCCGCATCCTGCCCGGTGTCCTTGAGCCGGGAGCGGGCTCGCCCCAGCGTCATCGTCATCGCTACCAGACGCTGTTGAGCGCCGTCGTGCAAATCCCTTTCGATCCGGCGCCGTTCGGCTTCGGCGGCGTCCACCACGCGGGCACGGCTCTCCGTCAGGTACTCCACCCGCTTGGCCAGCTCCATGTCCCGGGGCGAGGCCAGCAGCGTACGGGCGAGCAGTACGTCGACGGCCAGCAGCGCGCGGACCACCAGCGGTGAGAGGGTGGCGCACGCCAGCAGCGCGAGGGCTGCGACCAGCAGGGCGGTACCCGGGTCGTCGACGGTCAGGGGACCGAGAGCGGCCCGGCCGGAGGACAGTCGTGTGTAGTACGCCGGCAGCAGGACCAGTGCCAGGGGGACGCCCCACACCAACAGGATGGCGAGGAACGTCAGCAGCGACAGCGGCGCCAGGACGGCGAAATAGGCGATGAGCCGCCAGGTCGACCGGTCGTTCGCCAGCGAGACCGCCGACCGCAGCAGCGGCCCGGACAGGGAGGGACGGGGCTGCTCGGGGAAGTCCAGCCCGTGGATCGCGGCCCAGCGGTACCGTTCGGCGACGCCGAGCCCATGCAGGGCCCAGCCCGCGACGAGCACCAGCGGTACGCCGGTCAAACCGACGGGTACCAGGCACAGGGCGGTGCCGAGCGTCACCAGCACGGCCAGGCCGGCGAGCGACATGAGGCCGTCCGTGGCCAGGTGGGCACAGGCACGCCACAGTTGTGGGGTCACCAGTGCCCGGTAGGGATTGGGCGGTACCGCAACACCTGACGGCCGGATTCCACGGTCCCCGTTCACAGCTGTGTCGTCACTCAACTCCGGCTCCGGCGCCATGCATGCATGCATGCATGATCATCGTACTCATGTGCCAGAACCATGCGGCGCTCCTCAGCTCGTGCTCCAGCTCTCGTTCAGGACGGTACTCAGGCATCGGTCCACGGCGACACGAGGACAACCGACCACCTTGGGGTAGGGATAACCCACCCTCGGATCGTGGGTTGGCATAACCGCCATCGGGTGCCGGGTGGGCCAGAGTCGTGGGCATGACGACGCAGCATTCAACGGCGGGTGACACCACCAGGCCCGCGGGGGCGCCCCAGGGCGACATGGAACTCTTCATCGACCGCTTCGGCGATGTGATCGACGACCGGGTCGCCGAGATCGTCGAGAAAGTCGTCGCCGAGGTCGTCGCCGCGCGGTCAACGCGGCAACGTCCTCGGCCGTCGCTGTCGCTCGTGGCCTACATCGTTGCGCTGATGGGACTCTCGGTGCTGCTGCGTGACAGCCCGGCAGTCGTCGCCACGATGTGGATCGCGGGCGCGGTGATGTACACGAGCCTGAACTCACACGGTCATGCGGCGCACCGCGGTAAAGGCTGACCGCTCAGGATGGCCTGGTAGACCTCGCTCATCGTGGACCGGGATCCACGCCGAGCTCTTCGGCGAGCATCTGGCGCCCCTCGTGGTACACGCCGATGGCGTCGGACTGCCTGCCGCATCGGTGCAGCACGAACGCGTCTGCGCACGGGACGCGCAGAACCTACGAGAGGGTCACACCGTGCTGGGCACCGTACTCGGCGACGAACGGGCGCACCTCTCCAAGAGGTTGGGTGGGACCACTCACCACAACAGTGTCGGTGACCGAGCGTCCTCGTTCGCGCGGCACGACGGGAGCCGGAGCTCGCCAGGGGCAGTGACCGCAGCGCGCACGTGATGTGGGGAACGTGACGCTCGGCGCCGGGGGCCGCCTGACGCACCGCGTCACGGCTTGATCCCTCGTGCGCCTCCGGTCACACGAAGGGAAGTTCACCCATTGCGAGCCCTACCCGGAATCGTCGGCTGGAAGGTTCCTGCCGGAGTCGACCAGATCACGGTCAGTGTGTGGGGCTCCGGCAGCGGGGCGGCACCGGTGGCGCCGGCGGCAGGGGCGGCCACAGCGCCGGAACTCGTAGGTGTTCCAGACGACAAAGGACTCCACAGCGGCCAGGGTGAGGGGCGGCGTGCCCCAACCGTGCCCTTAGGGACGGTCAACAGCGGTCAGAACCGGAGCGCAGAGAGACCCCAGACGTCGCTTCGCGGAGCCGATTTCCGCAGGTCAGATGGGATTCCGATGACTTCCGCACCATAGATTCCCAAGCTTATAGCGCGGGTTCGATTCCCGTCATCCGCTCCATGGCAAAGCCCCAGGTCAGCGACCTGGGGCTTTTGTGTTGCCTGGACCTCTCCACCCCTCGCGTGCCACGTCCGTGCCAGAAGGGGAATCTGCACCCGGACATCACTCCCGGCGCAATTTCCTGTGGGCGGCGCTACGGCGCCCGTCGGCCTGCGGCCGCATCAGGCGCCAGCCCAGGTCAAGTTGCTGCGCTCATGAAAGGCCCCCGGCCCGGGCCCGGCGTTCAGGCGCCGGTGCCCGTGCGGGCGCCGTACTTCCCGCCGCGGGAGGCCAGTTCCTTGATGACGACCGCGGTGCGCCCGGTGACGTAGGCCCGCCGGAGGGTGTCGTCGGGGCGGGTGAACTGGCCCACCGCGTTCTTCCGTCCGAGCGTGACCGCCCGAGCGACGTAACGAAGGGAGTACGACTCGGGCTTGCGGCCCTCGATCAGACGGGCCAGAGTGTTGGCCGCGTGAGCGGCCTGCGGTGTGGCGAGCGCACAGGCGAAACGGGCTCCGGGGACTGCCGCGCAGTCGCCCACGACGAAGATCCGTTCGTCGTCGACGCTGCGCAGGTATTCGTCCACGAGCGCACGGCCGTCCGCATCGACCTTGAGACCGCTGCGTGCCGCGAGGTCGGGGACGCCCGACACGATCGCCCACAGGGTCAGGTCCGAGGCGAACGCCGCTCCCGACCGAAGGCGCACGACGCCGTCGGCGGCCTCCGTGACGCCGTCGTCCACTATGTCGACATTCAGCCGCACCAGTCCGGACCGGACCCGCTGGTACGCCCGGTGCGAGAAGCCCCCGGCGACCGACGACCCGACGATCCGCACCCGCAGATCCGGCCTCGCCTCGGCCACCTCGGCCGCCGTCTCGATGCCCGTAGCGCCACCCCCGACCACCGTGACGGTGCTGTCCGCGGGAAGTGCGGCGAGCGTCACGCGAGCCTGTTCCGCGCCCTCCCACGTGCCGACGGGGACCGTTCCCGGCATCGGCCGCACCGTGCTGCCCACGGCGAGGAAGGCGTAGTCGAAGTCGAGGCTCGTGCCGTCTTCGAGGGCGACGCAGCCGTCGCCGATCTTGTCGACGGTGCCGACCCGCGAGGTGATCCCGTGACGCAGCATCGAGGCGAGGGGAGCCGCGGCGACTGCGGTCCCCGCGAGCTGCTGGTGCAGCCGTACGCGCTCCACGAAGTCGGGGCGGGGGTTGATCACCGTGATCTCGGCGGTCTTCACCTTCTTGGCGAGCCGGTTCGCCGCGAGCATGCCCGCGTATCCGGCGCCCACCACTACAACCTTCATGTCGGCCTCCTGCCTTGGTGACTGGTCGGACATGAGATGCCGGCGGAATGAGCCCTGTGACACCTCTTCGACGTGGCGCGCGTCACAGGGCGCGTGGTGTCACAAAGCGTTGGGGTCCGGCGTCTTGTGGGTGACACCGTCGAGAGCGAAGAGCCAGGAGACACCGCCATGAGCGAGGACGACTTCCATACCGACCCCGCCACCGAGGCGTTCGTCACGCACCGCAACCTGCTCTTCACCGTCGCCTACGAGATGCTCGGCTCGGCGGTGGACGCGGAAGACGTCCTCCAGGAGACCTGGCTGCGCTGGGTGGGCGTCGATCTCGACACGGTGCGGGACCGGCGCGCGTACCTGGTACGGATCGCCACCCGGCAGGCACTCGGCCGGCTGCGCACCCTCGCCCGGCGCAAGGAGTCGTACGTGGGCCCCTGGCTGCCCGAGCCGCTGCTCACCGTGCCGGACGTGGCCGAGGACGTGGAGCTGGCCGACAGTATCTCGATGGCGATGATGCTGGTCCTGGAGACGCTCGCGCCTACCGAGCGGGCGGTGTTCGTGCTGCGTGAGGTGTTCGACCTCGGGTACGACGAGATCGCGGAGGCCGTCGACAAGACCCCGGCGGCGGTCCGCCAGATCGCCCACCGGGCACGGTCACACGTCGCCGCGCGCCGACCTCACGGTGTCGTTTCGACGGCCGAGACCCGCGCCGCCCTCGGAGCCTTCCAACAGGCAGTCGAGACGGGAGACCTGCAGAGCCTGCTGGACCTCCTCGCGCCGGACGTCGTCGCCCTGAGCGACGGCGGCGGCATCAAGCAGGCCATGCCGCGGCCCGTCGTCGGGGCCGGCAAGGTGGCCCGCGCGCTGGCCGCCGGCGTGGCGGTGTTCGGCCCTCAGGTGACGGTGGAGTCGGCACAGGTCAACGGCCACCCGGCTCTGATCATGCGGATCGACGGGGAGATCGACATGGTCGTGGCCATGCGAATCGACGACGGCCTCGTCACCGGGCTCTACACCGTACGCAACCCCGAGAAGCTGACGCACATGGAACGGGAGACCGCCGTGAGCCGCTGAGTTGCGTGGGGCGGCTGCTGATCAGCCGCCTGCTCCGCTGGGTCGCCGGTCGGGCAGCGCTCGTGGCAACACACCCCTACCCGATCGACATCCCCATCGACGAACGGGACGACGAGGCCAGGGAGGCTCGTGAGAAGGCGCCTGTCCAGCGCTGCCGGCAGTCCTTGGGCTTCGAGCCGTTCCGCGAAGACGTGTGGGTGATGCGGCCGCACCTTCGCGCGCACGAAGACGCAGTCAAGCGCCTCGAAGCAACGTTCTCCCCACCTCTGAGCCCAGGCCTCACCAGCCGTGATGCCGAGCTGCCCTACCGGCAGGCTTACGGCTTGGGGTAAGCGCAGAGCCCCTGCCCAGGGGGCTGGACCCGCGTGCTCCTGGCGTCACGCCGCCGCGCCACGTAGCGGAGCAGGGCCCAGATCGCCGCAGCGTTGACGAGGGCGCCGACCAGGACCGCTCCGTAGAAGCCGAAGTCGGACCACATGTCGAGCTTGCCGTCGATGGACGTGTCCGGTGCCACCCAGTCCGCGGGGCGCGGAGCGGACTCCGGCATGATCTCCGTGGGCAGCGGCTCGGGGGGCGGCTGCGAGCCTTCGTAGCGGGGCCCCTCGACCGGGGCCGGCTCGTCCAGGGCGGCCGCAGCAGGTCCGAAGGTGCTGAGCAGCAGGATGCTGACCGGCGCCGTGGCCAGGATCGGCCAGACTCCGAAGAACCCGATGTCGCCCGTCCGGCTTCCGACCGCGACGTAGACCAGCATCGCGATCACCAGGGCCAGGTATCCACCGGGCACCCACATCGCAGGCTTCGACCAGCGCCGCACCATGACGTTCCCCGTTCCGTTCCGCTTCGTTCGACCTGCGCCCAGTCTCGAAGCTGCCGAGGACCACCACCTGAGTACGCCTACTCATCCTGCTCGGCCCTGAGTACCTGGTCAGAGCGGTGCACGGCACGCACACCGGGGACACCGCGCCACGTATCCCCCATGTCCGGCACACGGTGCCGGAGGATTCCGCGACTAGCGCGTGTCTCTTTGATGGGTTGGTCAGTTGATCGGATGTGTCCGTCCGATTAGTGATCACTGATGCGATGTGGGACCGGATCGAGCCGCTGATGCCGGCCGATCCGGTCCGCGGCAGGCGGTGGGCCGATCACCGCCGCACCCTTGAGGCCATCGCGTGGAAGTACCGCACCAACTCGCCCTGGCGGGACCTGCCCGACGAACTCGGCCCGTTCCAGACCGCCCACAAACGGCTGATCAGATGGGCCGTCGACGGAACCTGGCAGGAGATCCTGACCGCGCTCCTGACGGCCGCGGACGCCGATGACGACATCGGCTGGACCGTCTCGGTCGACTCCACCGTCATCCGAGCCCACCAGCATTCCGCCGGAGCACGCAAAAAGGGGCCGAAGGCCGCAGCGAGCCCGCCGACCACGCCCTCGGACGCTCACGCGGCGGCCTGAGCACCAAGGTCCACCTGGCCGCCGACGACCGTGCACGGCCCCCGGCCCTGACCGTCACCGCGGGCCAGGCCGGCGACGCACCCGCCTTCGAAGCGGTCATGGCCCGCATCCGTGTGCCACGAAGCGGGCCCGGCAGGCCCCGGACCCGGCCGTTGGCCGTGCTTGCGGACCGGGCCCACTCCTCCCGTGCCATCCGATCCCACCTGCGACGACGCGGGATCCGCGCGGTCATCCCGCAGCCGTCCGACCAGATCGGCCACCGCCTGCGGCGAGGACGCCGAGGCGGCCGCCCGCCCGGCTTCGACGCCGAGGCCTACAAGCAGCGGAACAGCGTCGAACGCTGCATCAACCGCCTCAAGCAGTGGCGCGGCCTGGCCACACGATGCGACAAACTCGCCATCGCCTACCAGGCAGCACTCCACCTCGCCGCGATCCTCGTCTGGGCACGACGCTGACCAAAGAGACCGAACCTGGCGGCGCCTTGCTCAGGCGAGCTGCACCGGCGCGGTGTTCGGACCTCGGGCCGTGCCCGCTTTTCCCTGTACCGCTGCCACGCCGGTCGGCCCGTCGCCCACGGTCACCGTGTTCGTTACGCGGGCTGGCGAGGTGTCGATGACCGACAGGGTGTCCGAGTCGAAGTTGCTGACGTAGACGAGGGAGCCGTCCGGGCCGACGGCAAGGCCGTTGGGGCCGTCTCCCACGGCGACGGTTTCCGTGACGGCGCGGCCGCGGGTGCTGATCACGGACACGTTGTCGGACCCGATGTTGGCGACGTATACCTGTCGCCCGTCCGGTAGCACCCCGATTCCCGCAGGCTGGTCCCCGACCGGGATGCGGTCCGTTTCCGCGCCGTCGTGGACGTCGACCACCGACACGTCGTCCGAGGTCAGGTTGGAGACGTACAGGCGGCGGCCATCGGGGGTGAGTACCAGAGCGGTCGGTCCGATGCCGACAGGGATGGTGCCGGTGACCGTTCGGGTGGCGGTGCGGACCACTGAGACGGTGCCGGACGCGGCGTTGGCGACGTACAGGGTGCATCCGTCGGGTGTCACCGCCACGCCCAGCGGGGCATCGCCCACCGCGATGGTGTCCGTCACGGCACGGGTGCGGGTGCTGATCACCGACACGTTGTCCGACCCGACGTTGGCGACGTAGACGTTCCGGTTGTCGGGAGAGACTGTCACTCTGCTCGGTTCGTCCCCGACAACGACGGTGGCGATGACCGTCCTGGTACGGGCGTCGATCACCGATACGGTGTCCGACGCGGAATTGGTGACATAGACGCGGGAGCCGTCCGGGCTGACGGCCACGCTGTCCGGTCCGTCCCCGACGGGAACGCTGTCCACGACCATGCCGGTGCCGGTGTCGACGACCGACACCGTGTCGGAGTGGAGGTTGGCGATGTAAACGAGGGCATCAGGCCGCGGGGACAGCCCGACTGCCGTCGTCCCGACGGATGCGCCGGCCAGGTTTCCCGGTGCCATGAGCGCCGCTGTCACACAGAGCACCACGGCTGCTCGCTGCGCCAGGTCCTGACTCCTCGTCATGGGACCACGCTAAGACTCCGGAGCGGAAAGCCACGTGAGGCTCACGCTCAGGCTGACCGAACGGCGCATCGTGGCCGCCGCCTACGCCGACTCCATCTACACCGGCCGCACCCTGGGCAACCCCTCCCAGGGCACAACCTCGGACGTTCCCGCGGCGGGCTGCCGCTCCGGCGCCGGGGAATCCGGGCGGTCGTCCCGCAGCCGTCCGACCAGATCGCCATCGCCTACCAGGCGCGCACTCCACCTCGCGGGCATCTTCATCTGGACCTGACGCTGACCAAAGAGGCAGAACCTAGACCACGACCCCGGCCCCGACGAGTCCGCCGGCACCGATGGCGCCCCGCAGGACGTGGGCGATCTCCTCGGGCCTGAGGTCGATACGGTCCAGCCCCTCCGAGGTCAACGGGATCTCCTCCAGCGCGTACTCACCGCGTCCCTCGGCGCTGAACTCGGGGCCGGTCCGGTCCTCGAAGGACCACGTCGAGATCCGGACGAGGTAGAAGAACTGACGCTCCTCGTCGGACTCCATCGTGTGCAGGAGGCGGACGATGTCGGCCTTCCCCGCGATCTCCTCGTGGATCTCCCGGTGGAGAGCAGCCTCCCGGGACTCGTCGCTCTCCTCGACGCCGCCGCCGGGCAGCACCCAGTACACGGGGATTCCGGGCTTGGTGCGCCGGATGACCAGCATCGTGTCGTCCACGGTGACGAGGACGGCTCGGACTCGTTCGATCATTTCGCTCTGCCTCCTTGGTTGTTGGCGCTTTCACCCAGCGGCGCGAACCGCGCCGAACGCCTGACGGCCAAAGCCTGACTCCGTAAGCACCTCTGGATCCAGCGCATTTCTGCATCGACCCCAGCGACGTGAAGGGGGGAGGACATCAGACAGCGGTCGTACCCGTCCCAGAGAGCGGGGGGAGAACACCCGTCACTTCCTCCGCGCGCTGGCGCAGCAGTGGAGCCAGCTCCACGTACCAGCCACGGCCGACGGCTTGGAGCATTTCGGCGAGGGCGATCTGTTCGCCGATCCGGCCGGCGGGGGTGTCGAGGACGTCGGCGAATTCGGTTCGGATGCGTGCGGCGACGGCGGGGACGCGGAGGCTGTTGACGTAGAGCATGGCCGGGTCGTACCCGACGGGGACGGCGCCCCACCGCTCCCAGTCCAGGATGACGAGAGGGTGGTGGGTGAGGTTGGCCCACTGGAGGTCGGCATGGCCGGTGACGCGTTCGGTGATGGCCGGCGCGGGGATGCCGAGGAACTCGGGGAACACGCGGTCCGCCCAGGACTGGCGGATGGTCTCGCGGGGCGGCTCGGCGGCGCTGAGGGCGTCCAGGCTCTCCCGCAGCGTGGCCCACCAGGAGTCCGGGAGTCCCGGGTCCTCGGTGAGGTCGGGCGTTTCCGGGGAGATGACGGGCTGGTCGACGTAGTCGATCAGCCCGGCCTCGAAGACGTACTCCCCACGCCCCCACCGGTACAGGTGGTGGAGGTGGGGGCGGGACACCTTGTCCGAGACCCGTTCCTCGGCGAGCGCGATGCCCTCGTTCCGGGTGGTGGGGGTCTTGGCGGCCTCACCGCAGTGGACGCGGAGCCAGTGGCCGTTTTCGGTGCGGGAGCCGATGGTCCGGCCGAGCCATCCCCAGGACAGCGGGCCCGTCGGAGCGGTGGCCAGGTATGAGGATGCGATGGCGAGGGCGTTCTCCATGCGGGCCCTGGTGGTCTCATCCTTGGGCGAGTACATCGGTGACCCTCCTGCGCTGGTCCGGTTCGAGCGGCGAGGCGATGGCCTCCTTGGCGGCCTTCCAGTGCTGCGGCGTACTGGCGGACAGCAGTACCACGTCCAGGCTCGGGCAGGACGCCGCAGCGAGAGGCAGGCGGCGGCCGTGCTGGTGCCGGGGCGGATGAACTCGGCGAGTTCGGGGGTGGCCAGGTCGATGAGTTCGCCGCCGTGCAGGGGTGAGGAGCCGAAGGTCGACCACGGCGCGGACCGGGATCCATGCCTCCCGACCGTCCATACACATGATGTGGACAGTGAAGGGCAGGGCCTCCCGGTCGGCGTCGACGACCCGCTCACGGCCGATTGATCACCACAGGCGTCACGCTCACCCAAGCGGGCAAGGGGTGACGCCCTTCTTGTTGTCTTGAACAGCCCGAGCGCGAATGCACCCGACAGCGCTTCCAGAGCCAAGCGAATCGGAGATGAACCGGCCGCCACGCCCGACCCTGCGGGTTCGCCAGATCACCTGACCGGCGGTGCATCTCCGTGTGTGGCGGTTGGATTTATTTGGGCAAGTGTGCGGCGCTACCTCTTGCGAGTTAATCGATCTCTGCCCATTCGGGGGGGATGTCGGATGATCGACAATGCGAGTCTGATTATTTTCAACACAATTGCCGCCATGGAATGTGTTTGTATTAATCCCCCCTCCGCGCCTTACTCATTATAGGTGCGCGAAATTTCCTGCGTAATATGCGGAAGCGACACACCAGGGCTTCCCGGGCGAACGGTAGGGCCCGGTACGCCACGGCCCCCCACAGGAAATGGCCTCTTGATGAAGCTGAGAATCCAAGCGGATCAGCGCCGCACTCTGTCCGGCTGGCTGGCTTCGGCCGTCGCCGTAACGGTTGCCGCTGTCATGGTCGCCGGATTGCCGACGCAGGCACTTGCCATCGCGACAGCCGTGCCGCTGGGTACCACCGCCAGCTACTCCGTTCTGGCAGGTCAGGGAGTCACCAACACCGGCCCCACGGTGATCGACCACGACCTCGGGACGCACCCGAACCCGGCCATCACCGGATTCCCGCCCGGCCTGGTCCTCGGCGCCGTGCACCCTGCGGACGCTGCGGCCCTCCAGGCCAAGAGCGACCTGATCATCGCGTACAACAACGCGGCCGGCCAGGCCGAGGACTTCGACCTTCCGGCGGCCATCGGCTCGGGAACGTCCGGCCCCACGGAGCTGATTCCGGGCGTCTACACGAGAGACCCCGCCGGCAGCGTCGGCCTCACCGGCGACCTGGTCCTGAACGCGGGGGGAAACCCCAACTCGGTCTGGGTGTTCCAGATTCCCGCAGCCCTGACGACGGCGACCTCCAGTCGGATTCTCCTCACGAACGGCGCTTCGCCGTGCAACGTGTACTGGCAGATCGGGAGTTCGGCGGAGCTCAACACCAACACCACCTTCGTGGGCACCATCATGGCGCTGACCTCGATCTTCCTGCGAACGGGAACGAACGTCGAGGGCCGGGCGCTGGCCCGTAACGGCGAAGTGACGATGGACAACAACCGGATCTTCCTCGGCGGGTGCGCCACCGGCGGCACGACCACCGGCACGACCACGGGAACGACGACCGGCACGACCACCGCCGGCACGACCACGGGCACGACCGCCGGAACGCCGACCGCCGGGTCGACGACCGGTACGACCGTGGGTCTGATCGGTGGCGGCCTCCTGGGCGGACCCATCGTGGACCTCGTATCGGGCGGCACCTCGGGGAACATCGCGGGCAACACCTCCGGTAACACCGCGGGCAACACGGCCGGGAACACCACCGGCGGGAACACCACCGGCGGCAACACGACTGGCGGGACCATCACCGGGGGCAACGTCACCGGCGGGCACGGCGGTCAGCCCGGCGGACCGGACCACGGCGGACCGGGCGGACCGGACCACGGCGGCCTGGAGCACCACGGGCCGGAGCACGGCGGACCGGGCAACGGGCACGACGAGGGACCCGGTAAGCCGGACCACGGCCACGGCCACGGCCACGACGGGAAGCCCGGCGACCACTACGGCTACGGCAACAAGCCCGCGGGCCACGAGGGTCACCACGGCCACGAGGGCTAGGCAGCAGGCGGCACGAAGCCCGTTCATCGGATGACGGCGCGCGGCGGAATCCTCATCGAATCCGCCGCGCGCCGTCGGTGAGAGTCGCAGAGACCTCAGGCGAACAGCAGACATGAGAGAGACCGGGTGGACGGTGTCGAGCAGAATTGAATCTGCGGACGTGAAGGAACTTCATCAGTCCGACTCCGGTCCCGCCCCCCAGCAGCGCCATGACGAGGCGGTCGGACCGGGTAAGCCACCCATGGGCGTTCGTACACTGCGAGCAGGGCTGCACACCGTCGTATTCCTCTGCCTGGTGACGGCTCTGGTCCATGTCGTCCTGGTGTTCCTTCATGTGGCCCCGTCCAACCCTGTATCGAAGCGATACGCCTCACAGGTCAACGGATGGGTGTACCCGCTCTTCGAACAGAACTGGCGGCTCTTCGCCCCGGACCCCGACTCCTTCAACCGAAAAATCCTGGCGAGAACCGCACACACCGACTCCAAAGGATCGGTGCAGGTGACCCCCTGGTTCGACCTGGCTGCCGTGGACCATTCCGCAGTCGACCACAACGTATTTCCGAGCCACACGTCCCAGAACCTGCTGCGCCGCGCCTGGACCTCCTACGTCGAGACACACGGAGGCAGCGACACGGCACGATCGGAACGGGCCGTGATGTTGCAGACGTACCTGCGCAACATCGCCGCGGACCGCGTCGCCGCCCACAACGACGGCGGCGCTTTCGACTTCGTTCAGCTCCGGGTCGTCACACTGCCCGTCGCCGCGCCCGGCGCACCGGCCGGGAACCACCCGCCGGCACCCACCGAGGACCGGCTCCTGCCCTGGTGGAAGGTGACCTCCCATGGGAAGTGAACAGATCCCCCAGCCCCCTTCCGTGGCAGCGACGCCGCACCCGCCTGCGGCCCAGGAGACTTCGATCGCCGACGCGGCCCACCGGTGGCTCCTCGACCGGATCGGCGCTCTGTGGGCGCTTCTCACCGACCGGCCGATCTCCCTGTACGCCGCGTCGGTTCTGCGCATCGGCTACGGGCTGCTCTACCTGGTCTTCCTGCTGCGCGAGTTCCCGCACCGTGACGAGATCTGGGGCCCCGGCTCCCCCTGGACACCGGCGCTGGCACAACAGCTCTTCGACCAGACGGGCTGGAACAGCATCCTGATCCTGTCCGACAGCCGCGCCTACTTCGAACTCTGCTACGTGATGGCCCTCGTCACGTCCGCGCTGTTCATGCTGGGCTGGCGGACCCGGGCCACGTCCGTCCTCTTCGCCGTCGTGGTGACCTCGTTCCATGCCAGATCGATCTTCATGACGGACGGGGGCGACAACCTGATCCTGCTGATGGCCCTCTACCTCGTCCTCACCGCGTGCGGCCGGCGCTGGTCCCTGGACGCACGCAGGAACCGGCTCAAGACGGCCCGCGCGGGCGACGCGCCGGAGCCGGTGAGGCGCTTCTACGCACAGCAACTCCGGGACGGTCGCATCACCTTGACCACGGTGGTGCACAACTGCGGCATCCTCGTCATCGCGGCACAGGTCTGCTTCCTCTACGGATCAGCCGGCCTGTACAAGATCCAGGGCGCCACCTGGGGCGGCGGCACCGCTCTCCACTACGCGCTGAACCTCGAACTCTTCCAGCCCTGGCCCGCACTCTCCCACCTCGTGGACGAGTACCCGATGGTGATCGCGATCGCCAGCTACGTGACGGTGCTCTTGCAGGTCGCCTTCCCGTTCGTGCTCTTCGGCAGGCTCAAGTACCCCGTTCTGACCGTGCTGCTGGGCATGCACATCGGTATCGCAGTGCTCTTGGGACTGCCCCTCTTCTCCGGCGCGATGATCATCGCGGACGCCGTGTTCCTTCCCGACCGCTTCTACGCCTTCCTGCCTCACCTGTGGCGACGCGCAGCACAGCGCACAGGGATGCGGCGGCCGACACCCGGCCAAGCAGCGGGACACGGAACCGTACCCGCACAGGGCAGGGCAGGCGTACCCGGCACCAGGCATCGAGCCGCTCCTGCGCAGAAGGACACCACGCCGGCCACCGGGCTCGCGTCCGAGCAGAGCTGAGCAGTGCTCTCGCTCGGCAGCTCGACTGGCTCCTGACAGCAGGGGGCGGGTGGGAATCGCGCCCCTCCTCGGCACCGATCAGCCGGCCCGCCTCCCGACGCCGCCACATCCGGGACGGGCGTCACCCGCGTGCCTCGCTTCGCAGTCGAAATGATGCAGACCGTAACGGTGCATGTCAGCGTCGTCCGAGAGGAATCCGTACCCACTCATCAAGAGGAGTCACCGTCATGGGCGGTACGCAGGACGAGCCCAAGGAACCGGGCAAGGGCAGCGAGGCGCAGGAGCACCATCGCTCCGGAGACCCCGCTCACCCCAAGCCGGGCAAGTCATCCCGCGAGCAGGGCCGGAAGCAGAACCAGAAGGAGACCTCGCGCCGCCGCGAGGACGACCTGCTGCGCGAAGAGGACCTGCACGACGAGAACCTCTGACCAGAACACCACGCGCACACTCCCAGGGCCCGGCCGCCGGTCCGCAGTCACCCGGCCGGGTCCTGTCACATACCGCCCGACAAAGGCCTGCCCATGACAGGCAGGGGCTGAAGCTCGATCAACCACACAGGCCGTCCGGTCCGCCGTCCGGTCCGCCGTCCGGTCCGCCGTCCGGCGGCTGAGCCCCGGGACACACCGTCCGGGGGCTCAGTGGCGTTCGCGAGTGGTCACGGACCCACTCGCCGGCGGGTCCGGCTTGCACGGGGGCAGCCGACCCGGCACCCGGACGGGCTCGTATCGCACGGCGCTCACCGGCTCGGCAGGGTCAGCGCGTGGGCATCTGGCGCCGGTTCCGGGCCGGCATACGCCTTGATGGCCTCCTCGATGAAACTCCGGGTACCGTCCGGGCTCAGCGCCCGGGCCTGCAAGTGCGCGTACATGTCGCTGTAGCGTCGCACGTCGGATCGTTTCTCCAGATAGAGGTCGCTGGTGAACCTCTCCAGATACACCACGCTGCCATCGGTGGCCTCGGCGAAGTCGAGCAGCGTGAACTGTCCCGAGACACCCGGGTGCGCACCCACATCGTGAGGGAGAACCTGCACGGTGACATGCGGCTGCGCGCCGAGGTCGGTCAGATGCTCCAGCTGGTCGCGCATGACCTCGCGGCTGCCCACGACGCGCCACAGCGCCGATGCGTCCAGCACGGCCCATAAGCGCAGGAGGTTGCCCGGGGCGCGCAGCCGGTCCTGGCGCCGCATCCGCACCTCGCGGTGTGTGGCTGCCTGTTCGGCAGTGGCGTGAGGGATCGTTCCTGCGATGACCGCCTGTGCATAGGCAGTGGTCTGCAGCAGGCCGGGGATCAGCTGGGGTTCGTAGCACCGGACCGCGGCCGCCTCGGTCTCCAGGCCGATGTAGGCGCCGTACGGGATGTCGCCGTAGGCGTTCCACCAGCCCTGCCGACCTGACTCGCTGGCCATCTGCATCAGATCGTCAACACGCCGCTGATCCCGGACTCCGTACAGCCCGCAGAGATCTCGCACATCACGTGGCTTGATGATGCGGCGGCCGTTCTCCAGCAGACTGATCTTGGGCTGGGAAATCAACAGGCGTTCCGCCACCTGCTGCGTCGTCATACCGCTGATCTCCCGGAGCCGACGTAGCTCCGACCCCAGTCGGCGCCTGCTGACGGTGGGATTGACAGGGACACCCACGGGGCGCATACCTCCACTCCGAGAACCTTGCGCTGGCGAGAAGACTGCCACGGCCAGGGCAGCTGGATCCGTCTTGGCTCCACGTCGTGCACGGTGATTCGCGCCGGGCGCAGAGCGCCCCGATATTCGTATTGCATCTCACTCGGCTGACCATATTTTCCGGTTGCAATAAACAAATGACGGGCATCGCCCGGCCGGAGCGCGGTATTCAGTGCGTCTCGGTGCGCCTTCAGCTGGATGTCGCTGCCGGTCCACGGCTCGTTTCTGTCGGGTCGGGTGTGGTGGCGATGAGGATCTGAGCGGCCTGGGTGATGTTGTCGGCGCGGACGGCGCGGGCCATCGCTTCGCGGGCGGCGTCGGCGGCGGTGTCCGGGGGGACCACCAGCAGGGCGAAGTGGTCGTTGTGGCCGCGCGTGATGAGGACGGTGTCGTCGCCGACCGGGTCGGAGTCCAAGTGCACGATCCGATCGTCGATGACCAGGCGGGTGGGGAGGGCGTTCCAGGCGGATGCGTCCACGCCGACCCGGGTGATGGGCCCGAGGTGCTCGGTCAACGCGCTGATCAGCGCGGGCAGCTCGGTCTCGATGTCGCGTGTGCGCGGCCACCACGCACCGTCCAGGAGCCCCTCCCGGGATTTCGTGGTCTCCAGCCGCAACAGCGCCGTACCGGGTTGGATCGCCTGGTGGATCGCATCCGGCAGGAGCAGTGGGGGCCTGCGGGGGGAGTCGGAGTCAGCCATGTGGGTCCGCCCGTCTACGGGGTGCGGCCGTGCCTCAACGCAGGTCAGCACCGGTGCCGACTGCGACGTACGCGAGCCCGCCGTCGTTTCACGGTACTCCCGCCGTCCGCACCACCGCTCTCCACAGCACCTCCGCCGGAAAATGCCTGGTCAAACCGTCCATAACCCATCGAACAGGTGTACAGTGAAAGTACCGGAAGTACTTCGCACACCGGCTTTCACGCGGGTGTCATTTCCGGCGATCGCCTAAAATCCGGACTGCCGACGGGCAGTCCGGGGGCAGGTCCGCATCATGACCACCACCCTCGACCGGACCGCGCCCCGCGACCTCGCCGCAGAGCTCCCGGCACGCCTGTCCCTCACCCCGAAGACCACCCTCGCAGGCCGGCTGGACGGGGCCTGGTGGCCCCACTCCCGCGACCTCGAAGCCGAGCTCCCGCCGCTCGCCGCCGCCCTGGAGGAACCCTGGGGCCGCGTCACCCGCGTCAGCGTGAACCCCACCCGCTGGCCCGTCGTACCGCACACCGTGCCCATGGCCGGGCGCCTGCTCCACGTGGGCTGGTTCACCGAACAGGACCCCGACAAGCTGATCCTGCTCTCCTACACCGTGGGGCGCTGGGACCTTCTCGTGATCCCGCCGGAGACCGAGCCCGCAGCCGCGGCCCGCCTGATGTACGCCGCCGCGATACCGGGCAGCGTCCTCACCGCGGGCGTCCTCATGGCCAACGAAGCCGCCATCGGACGCGGCATCCGCGACACCCAGCGCCAGGAATCCGGCTGGGAGAGCGAAGGCGGGGCCTGCATGTCCCCCTTCGGGAGCCCGATGGATCGGAGCACCCTGTCGCTGCCCGGAAACGGCTGGAGGTGAGCTCCGTGGAGACCGTCGTCCTCATTGCGGTGCTCATCCTCGCGACCGGCATCGGAATACGCCTGATCCACCTGCTGAACGCCCAGCACGACGCACGGATCGAGGCCTACCGCTTCAGTGACCCCCTGCCGAGGCCTCCGGGTCTGCCGGACGACACCGGTCGTCGAGCCCACCGCACAGGTGCCGACCGGTGAGGAACAGAGACCTTCCTCCGACCGGGGGCAGCGGGCGGGGCGCCACGGCGCCCCCACCCGCCGGCTTCTCGCCCACTCCGAAAGGGAACACGCCTACGTGAAGTACATCGAGACCCAGACCCTCCCCTCGCTCGGGCACGCCGAGGTCCGCATCATCGCGCACACCCCGGAAGCCGCCCGAGCGGTCGCGGAAGCCCTTCGCGGCTGTTTCGCAGGTACGGAACAGCGCAGCTACCCCGCCCTCGAAGGCAACACCCGCCTCCACCTCACCGTGGACACGGCGACACCCGCCGGCCCCGCCCGCTCATGGCTGGCCGCCAGCAGGACCCCCGCCGGCACCGGCGCACACTCCGACGAGACCTGAGAGCCCCGAAACCCACTCCCGCACACGAGAGGACGCGGTCATGGCCACGCTGCGCGAACGCAAGACCTACCGCGACCAGGTGCTCCGGGTCCTGTACGAAGCCGTCGAAGGCAACCGCCTCCTCGGCATCACCGGAGCACAGCTGCGGCACGACCTCCACGTACCGGAACAGGACCTCGCCGCCGCCTGCACCTACCTGGCGGGCGAAGGACTCATCACCGTCGACTGGGAACCCGGCAACACCCCGGCGATGGTCACCCTCACCCACGAGGGAATCCGACACATGGAGGCCGATGAGGAAGAGCACGGCTGAGTCCCCGCGCCGAGCCGTCTGGCATCCGATAAGGGCAGGTCAGGTGCTACATCGAGGCTTGGCGCGGCATGGATTCCCCAGCACGATGCGGCCGCCTCCGATCGGATTCACGCCCACGCGCAGTGACGCCGAGCTGATCGAGATCGCGGCTCATGTCGCCGCCGGAACGGCATCACCGGCTTCCTCCGTCGGCATCCCACCGTGCCTCCCGCCGGTGCCCGCCCCTTTCATGCCTCCGATCGAGTGATCTGTCCCGCTTCCGACTCGTGTCACAACGGCACTGCCGAAAGGCTTCTTCGCCACCATGGCCGCCGAAACGCCGAACGGTCCCGGATCCCAGCGTCCGATCCGGGCATCGCGGACGGTAGCCATGTGAGACCGGCTCCGTTTCGGAGGACCATCACATCCCGTTCCGCACGCCCGCCGCTGCCGCGGCCGCTGCCGCTGCGACAAGGAGTCCCTTCATGTCCTCGATCCAGAAGCTCCTCAAAGGCCTCGAAGGCAAGGAAGAGAAGTACGCGCAGGCCAAGTTCACGCTGGGGGTGATCCAACGTCTCACAGAGGCCAGGCGGGACGAGTTCAAGGAGGAGGCCATGCTGCTGGCCACCGCCCCGACCGGACCCGTGCGGATCAAGGCGGAGCCCTACGACTTCCGTTACGACATGTTCATGCAGGTCAAGACGGCGCCGGACGACCAGATCACGAACATCATCGACAGCATCTTCGGTGGCTCCGACCCGGACTTCAAGAAGCTCGCCGGCAATCTGCTCAAGTCCACCCTCAACGTCCTGCTGGGCAACGTCAGCACCGGCATCAGCCAGAAGGTCAGCAGCTTCCTCACGCTCGACGGAGACAACATCATCCGCGTGGACTCGATGTTGTGGCGGTACAACTTCGAGTACAAGGGCCTGACGGCCGACGCGGAGAACGCCTTCTTCTACGGCATCTCGATGTCCGTCGTCAAGGTCCAGGAGACGTCCGACGCGCTGCTGCGCCTGATGATCTCTCACATGGTCAACCAGATGTCGTGGTTGAAGAACCGGGACGAGAAGGAGAGGGAAAGGAAGAGGCTCTGGGAGCTGTTCAAGGCGATGAAGGAGGAAGCGCTCCCGAAGATGCAGACGCTGAGCGCGATGTCCGCGAAGATCAACGAGAAGGCGAAGAACCCCAGTTCGCTGGCCCTCGCCCCGTCCGGCAACCTCTACCTCACCTGCCCCGACACCGGAACGGTATGGCTGGCCACGCCCCGGGCCGAAGTCGTGATCGCGGCGGGCGGAGGGGAAAGCACCGAGGACGACATCCCGGCCGTCAAGGCCAAGCTCGACAGGCCCATGGCCGTCGCGGTGCACCCGCAGCAGGAGGAACTCGTCATCGCCGAGTACGGGGGACGGGTGCGCACGGTCACCAAGGACGGAACGATCCGCACCGTCTTCGACGGGACCAAGCAGGACCCGAAGGACCCCGTGCGGCCGACCCACGTCTCGGTGAGCAAGGAGGGCGACATCCACGTGGTCGCCCGCCAGGAAGGCGACGAGAAGGGACCGCTGCGCATCATCACGATCACGGCGAAGGGGGACGTCACCGTGCTCAAGCAGGGCGAGTTCACCTCCGAGGGCAAGCTCTCCCACGACGTCCACGGTGTGCTGGCCACGGGCGAGGGCGAGCGTCTGCTCGCCATCAGTGGCGCGGGCCACGTCAGCCGGATGCCGGCCGGAAAGCCCGAGCTGCAGGTGGTCTGCGGCGGCGGGACGGACACGTGCGACGGCTCCCAGGCCAAGCAGACCCTCCTTCGCTATCCCTGCGGCCTCGCCCGAGGCACCGTGGAGGGCCACCTCTACATCGCCGACGCACACGACGGTGAGGGACTGGAGAACTCGCGCGTCCGCAAGGTGACCAACGCCGGCAAGGTGACCACCGTCGCCCGCGGCGCGAACATCTACGCGCTGGCCGTGGACGAGCAGAGCAAGGCGCTCTTCACGCTGTGCGACAGCCACGACGGCGAGGGCCGCCACTTCAAGGCGCAGGCCCTGCCGTCCCCCGTACGCAAGTCCTGAACCGACCCCGTAGGTCCACACGACTCGGGAAGGAAGCCCGATCGCCACCATCCAGGACGTCATCGACGGGTTCACCGGGCCCCCCGAGCACAAGCGCAGGCTGACGTTCGTCCTGGGCGCGATCGGGCGTCTTTCCCGTGCCGAAGCGGAACGGTTCCAGCAGCGCGTGAGGCTGCTGCCCACCGCGCCCTTCGGCCCCGTACGCGTCAAGGCCGACCCCTACCTCGTCCGCACCGGCACCTACGTCAAGGTGGACCGGGTGGATGAGGAGCAGTTCACGAAGGCCCTGGACGGCATCCTCGGATCCACCGACCCGGAATTCGGCAAACTGATCTCCGCCGTCCTCAGGAACCGCTTGGACGGACTGCTGGGCACCGTCACCGCCGGTACCCACCGGAGGGACTACAGCCTGGTGACCGTCGACGGCGAAAACATCATCCGCCTGGACTCGATGCTGTGGCTGTACAACTTCGACGGCGCCGGCCTGACGGCGGATGTGCGGAACGCCTTCGCCTACGGCGCCGCGCTGTCCAGCGTGCGGATCGACGAGATCGACCACGGCCTGCTACGCCTGATGGTCTCCCACATGGTCAACGAGATCCCGGGCCTCACGCCCGAAGAGAGGAAGGAGAAGGCGAAGGAACTCCACGCCCGACTCGTACGCGACAAGGACGGCCGGGTCGAAAAGCGGAGGAGACTGGCCGCCCTGACCCGTGCCGTCAACGACCGCCTCCACAGCCCCGTCGGCATCTCCGTCGGCCGGGATGGCTTCCTCCACCTGGCCTCCCCGGACACCGGTCTGATCTGGCGGACCGCCCCCGGCTACGAGGTCACCACCGTCGCCGGGGGCGGCACGGACTACCGCGACGGGATCCCGGCCCTTGAAGCGAAGCTGGAGCGCCCCTTCGCCGTCGCCCCCGACCGCACGACCCGCGGATTCGTCATCGCCGACTTCGGCGGCGCGCGCGGCGAGCCCGGTCATGGCGGCCGGGTCTTGCGGGTCTCGGCGGACGGCATCATCCGTACCATCGCCGACGGCACCAGGCTGCCCGGTGCCGACCGGGACCACCCCATCAAGCCCACACACGTGGCCGTGGACCGCGGCGGAACCGTGCACGTGGTAGCCCTCCGCGTCGGCACCGACCCGGCGGAGTTGCGCATCCTGCGCATCCCCCCGTCGGGGCCGGTCTCCGTGATCGGACAGGGCGACCTTGAGACCCGCTGCAGCCCGACCCTGCGCCGCAGCGTCTTCGGCGTGGCCGCCCATGAGCCCGGTCAGGCCCTGTTCAGCTTCTCCGCCTGCGGCACGGTGGACAGGCTGCCCGACGGCGGCACACGGTTGACGACCGTTGCCGGGGGCGGGGACCTCACCGGGGACCTCGTACCGGCCCTCGAAGCCCGGCTGCGCTACCCGTGCGCCCTGGACATCGACGACGACGGCAGCCTCTACATCGCGGACGGGCTCTACGGCCCCAGGCCCGAGGACTTCCGGGTGCGCAAGGTCACCGCGGACGGCCGGATCACCACCGTGGTCCGGGGGCGCGACGCGTACGGCATCGCCGTGGACGGGCCGCGGAAGATCCTCTACACGCTGGAATTCCGCGACGACTGCACCGCTTACTGCCTCAAGGCGTACGTACTGCCCGGGTAACCGGCCCGCCACTCAGGGCTCGATGGTGATGTGGGGCCGGATCCAGCCGCCGATGCCAGCCGATCCGGTCGGCGGCAGGCGGGCATGCAAGGGGGGCGACAGGCTCCGGCGAGCCCGCCGGTCATGCGCTCGGACGTTCACGCGGTGGCCTGAGAACCACGGTCCACCTCGCTGCGGACGGCGGCGCACGGCCTCCGGCCTTCACCGTCACCGCAGGCCAAGCCGGACGGGAGCTGGCGGCCGTCATCACGCGCCGGCAGGAGACGGGGGCGCTGTTGTCGGTGGCAACTGCGACTCCACGCATGTCCGTGTTGCGAGGGTCTCGAAGAGCCGCCGCGTACCTGGTCAACTCCTCACGATCCTTGATGTAGAGGAAGTCCTCCTATGCTCCTGTACATGAGTACGGCTTCCCCGCAGGCCAAGCCAACGCCACTGCACTCCGTGTCCGTCGCCGGGGCGGTCCTGCGTGAAGACGGCCGGCTCCTCGCGATCCGCCGAGCGGACGACGGGACTTGGGAACTGCCGGGCGGAGTGCTCGAACTCACCGAGTCCCCGGAGGCCGGCGTCCGCCGCGAGGTTCTGGAGGAGACCGGGATCGAGGTCCAGGTCCAGGAGCTCACCGGGGTCTACAAGAACACGAGCCGCGGAATCGTCGCCCTGGTCTTCCGCTGCAAGCCGTCCGGCGGCACCGAGCGCACCTCGGAGGAGTCGACCGCGGTTGCCTGGCTCACCCCGGAAGAGGTGTCCGCGCAGATGTCCGAGGTCGTCTCGATCCGACTCCTGGACGCCCTGGACGACGCGGGCCCGCACGTCCGGAGCCACGACGGCCGTCGGCTCACCACGAGCTCACGCTGAGGGAGGACGGGCCATGACGGCGATTCCTCTACTTCGGGCTCGACGACTCTCCTGAGGTCCGGGGCGGCGAACGCGGGCAGGCTCCCATCCCGCCTGCCGTCCACCCCGGCAAGCCGAGCAGACACGGATCCTGGCGTCCAGGTCGTTCGTACGGGCGACGGCAGACGGGATGGGACCGGGGCTGTGGTGGGTAAAAGTCGGCTGCCGCACCGGGGAGGGGCGTCATCCGTGTGCCTCGCTTCGCGGGCGACATGATGCAGACCGCCGCGGTGCGTGTCAGCGTGATCGGAGAGGAATCCGTACCCCACGCATCAAGAGGAGTCACCGTCATGGACGGTAAGCAGGACAAGCGCCAGGAGGAGCAGGGCAAGGGGCGCGAAGCGCAGGAACACCATCGCCCCGGAGATCCCGCGCGGCCCCAGCCCGGCAAGTCGTCCCGCGAGAAGGGGCAGAAGGCCGGTCAGAAGGAGACCTCGCGCCACCGCGAGGACGACCTGCTGCGTGAGGAGGACCTGCACGGCGAGGGGCTCTGACCGGCGCACTACTCGCCCGCCCGGCCGCTGAGGATCCGGGGAGACGTCCCCGTCGGAGGGCCGCGGCTCGTACCGGACGTACTCGCGCGGTCCGACAACCTGGGGGTCCCCCCGGACGGAGTCTGGGGGATGAGGTGCCGTACCGGGCGTCATGATCCGGCGAACCTTTCCGGTCACAGCACTAGATGCGGGCGAACTTCTCGGTCTGCCGGGCGAACTCCTGCGCCATGGCCGCGCTGACCGTGGGCCTGGTGTCGCCGATCGTGCGCAGGTAGTCCTCGGTGGTGGGGCGGGCCCGGGATCCGGTGTCGAAGGTGCGCTCGAACTGGACCTGGGAGACGGTACGCGCCACATGGGCGATGTCGGCAGGGGTGAACCCTTCGCTGGCGGTCGCCAGCACCGCGCTGTCGGCCTCGGCGCCCGCTCGGGCCAGGTAGCTCTCCCACAGCGCGGTCCTCGCGCGGTCGTCGGGCGGGCCGATCGGCAGCACGTAGTCGAAACGGCCGTGTCGCAGGAACGCCGAGTCGAGCGTGGTCACGTCGTTCGTGGCGCAGACGAGCAGCCGCCCTTCCTGGCCCCGGAACCGGACGATCGCCTTGAGCAGTTCGTTGACGACGCCGACCGCGGTCGCGTCGGCGCCGCTCCGGGTCCCCGCGATCTCCTCGACCTCGTCGATGAAGACCAGGACGTGATCGAGCCGGGCGATCTCGTCGAAGG
The DNA here is from genome assembly GCF_042894785.1 of Streptomyces sp. NPDC001502. Taxonomy (NCBI): domain Bacteria; kingdom Bacillati; phylum Actinomycetota; class Actinomycetes; order Kitasatosporales; family Streptomycetaceae; genus Streptomyces; species Streptomyces sp. NPDC001502. The sequence continues at coordinate 193,225 of NZ_JBIAVW010000001.1, read as the reverse complement.
GCCGGTTCAGCCCGCTGGCCAGCCCGTATTCGGCTGCCAGCCGGGCGGGGAACAGTTCGAGCAACGGCCATCCCAGGCGGCTGGCGATCGCGTGCGCGAACGTGCTCTTCCCCGTCCCGGGCGGCCCGAACAGCATCACGGCCCGCGGCAGCTCCACGCCGTGCTGGGCGGCCATTTCGGGATGGGCCAGTGGCAGGACCAGACGCCGCTCGATGAGCTCCTTCTCCCGCTGCATGCCCGCGACCTTCTGCCACAGCCCCCCGGGCGGCAGCTCCGCTCCCAGCGACGCGAGCATGCTGACCGCCTGAGGGGTCACGCGTCCGCGCTTCTCGAAGAAGACCAGGCCCGGACGGGCGCCGAAGCCGCAGTTGTGCAGGGCGGTGGCACCGGTCTCGCCGTCGGGCAGGACCGCGTGCACCGTTCGGACGCCACTGGTGAACAGCCGGTGCTCCAGGGCCGTGATCAGGTCGCTGCCCAGCCCCTGGCGCCGCCAGGCAGGCGCCATGCTGATGCGCAGGATCCACGCCCGGTCACCGTCCACCCTGCTCACCGCGGCGCCGACCACCTCCTCGTCCGCGGTGGCCACCACCGCCGGGTCGAGGGCCTGGAGGGCCGCGACGGCGTCCGAGAGCGGAAAGAGAGGTGACTCTCCGGCCGTGCCGCTCTCCGCGTCGACTCGGATCACCGCTTCGAGATCGTCCTGGTTGTAGTCCCTGACATGCCAACCCGTCATGGTCAGCTCCGTGTGTTCGCCTGTACTCCCATCATCGGCCGAGGTGTGCGGGACGCGCACGCCGGGCGAACGGTGCCGCACTCGCGCGGTTCGCCACCGGCCGTGTCCGGCACCCTCCGGGCCATTCGATGGCCTGAGTCGGTCCCCACCTCTCCAGGGCCATGCCTTCTGTCGCGGAATCAGGACCACCTGTTTGTGTCCACTCGAACGGTTGATCACGGTGTGCGCAGAGCCCGCCGGAAATGGGGTCGCCGAGCAACTGCCTTCGGTCCGGCTGTTGTTCATGGCCGCGGGGCAGTGGCACGAGCCGGCCGTCTCGAAGCGCGGGGCGCACTCCGTACGGCCTGCGCCGCTCTCTCACCACCCGGATGCCCATGCCGGCTGCGGCCCTCCCGCGGCACGCCGATCCTGAGGGCATGACGTCCAGCGGACCGCAGGTCATCGTGCACGCGCCCGACGACCGGGGGCTGCGCGAGGTCAGCGTCGCAGGGAAGAGCGTGGGTCGGGCGTGGTCGCCACAGGACCTCCGCCGGGTGCTGCGGCGGGCAGGGGTGCCCGCGGACATCGACCTCGGCCATCCCGGACAGGTCCGATGGCGTGCCGACCCGGACCTGTGGCCGGACCGTCCCTGGTGGAGGCGCGGCCAAGCCTGTCTCATGGTGATCGGGCTCCTGGTGTCCGCCGCCGTGCTCTTCCGGGTAGGGCTGACGGACACCCTCAGGGCACTCACCTTCGGCGGGCGGGTCATGGGTGTGGTGTTCCTGCTCGGCGCGCTGGTGGAGACGGTCGCGGCAGCGGCGGTCCTCGACCACTGGGGCAAGCGGGCCACCCGGTATGCGGGGCAGTGCGTCCTGCTGGGGGTCGTCATCGTGGCCGTCACCAGTCTGATGTTCCTGATCCTGCAGTGGGAGGGGGGCTACCGCGCAGGATTGTTCCGGCTATGGGTCTCCCTGGTGGCATGGGCCGGCTGGGCCTTGTGGGTAGTGAGCCGGCACAAGGTCTGGCGAGGGGTGCCGCACCCGAAGAGTTTCGCGACCGGAGTCGCCCTGTCGGCTCTCATCGGGTCCGCGAGCGTGGCGTACTCCGCCATGTACACCCCGTACGTCGCCCCGCCCAAGGTCCCCTTCATGGTCTCCTTCGGGAAACCGACCCTGAACGCCGCCCGCACCAGCCTGCACGTACCGGCCCACCTCACGTTCCGCAACGAGGGATCCATCAGCATCTTCGTCGTCGGAACGCAGTGGTCGGCGACGATCTGGCCCAGCACCTTCCGGGAGAAGGGCACCGGACTGACGCGGTGGCGGGACGAACTGGGCGACGGCTGGGACACCCACCGCCACGAGGACTTCAACGCCCCGGTCCGCCTGCTGGCGGCAGGACAGATCACCTCTGCGGGCAGCCGCCTCGACCCCGGTGACGACTTCTCGAAGCACGCCGTCATCGAGGTGCCGCTGAAGGACGCCGGTCAGGGGCGCGTCGAGCTGGCCGCCGCGGTCTCCTTCATCCGGGCCGACCGCTGCAAGCTCGCCAACAGCTACCCGCAGTCGATCGAGTACTCGTGGGACGTGGACTCCGCCGACCGGAAGCACGTCTGGGACGCCCCACCGTGGCTCGCGAACCCGGGCGACGACTTCTTTCGCTACCGGTCGAGGATCCACCGCAGCAGCGCGATCATGAACATGACCCAGGCTCCCGAGTGGGCGGCCATGTGGTGGGTGATCCCGAAATGGCGCGAGGGCAAGCTCTTCGCGCCCGGAGAAACCGTCCCGTACATGCAGGTCCACATCGCCCGCGACCCGAACAGCCGGGAAGTACTCAGCGAGGACGAGCAGGAACCGTACGGAATGAAGACCAGGTCGACGTCGGTCGATCAGCCGGTCGCCCTGCTCCGCCAGGCCGCCGAGAAGCCGTAGGTACGGCGCCTCCTGCTCCCGTCCCGCCCTCCTACGGCCGGGGAACCGGGGTGCGGGGATCGTCGATGTCGACCGCGATCTCGAACCCGCGTACGCGTCGCCCCCGCGGCCTGCCCCGGCAGGCAGGAGGTGGCCGGGCTGCTCGTACGCCCCGACGGAATCGTCGCCTGGGCGGGGGAAGCGGAGACCGGGGACGGGCTCTCGCCGGGGCACTGGCGCGGTGGTTCGGCCGGGACGGCGGATGAGAACCCGGCGCGGGCCCGGCCGCACCTTCTTGTGAGAAAGGTGTTATCGCCGCGCGGCTCACGGGTCTCCTTCAGTGTCAGGCCAGGTGGGCCGTCACCTTCGAGGAGATGCGATGCGGTATCACGACGATGAGTTCACGTACGGCGCGGACGCGGCCGCGGACGTGGCCGGTGCCGGTGCCGGGTCGGACCGGCGCGGCCGGGCGCGCGCCGCGCGCGGAGCGGGCGGCGGTCACCGCAGGAGCCGCCGCCGGACTCCCCTGATGGCGGCGGCCGCCGTGGTCCTCCTGGCCGGCGTCGGGAGTGCCTACGCCCTCATATCCGACGAGGCTCCGGAACGCACCGCCGCGACCGGATCCCCCTCGGCGCTCGCCGGGCGGCCGGACACGGTGGACGGCCTGCCGGCCACCACCGCGTCTCCGGCCGCCGGCGCCGGCCCGTCGGCGACCGAGGGGACGGCGAGCCCGAGCGCCGCGGCGTCCTCCCCCTCATCGGCATCCGCATCCGCGCCCGCGCCAGCGCCGCAGGCGAAGGACGGGGAGCAGCGCACCGGAGCGCCGACCACGGAACGCGCTGCCAAGGCCGCCGCGCCCCCGACCCGCGGTACCTCGGGGAGCGGTCCGACGGGGCCGGACCCCAAGGTGCCCGGCCCTCGCACCTCGACGCAGGACGTCGCAACGGCCCAGTCACTGTCCCTGCAACTGCTCAACAACGAACGAGCCGCCGTCGGCCGGCCTCCGCTCGCGCTCAAGCAGGACCTCAGCGACTTCGCCCGCAAGTGGGCCGAACACATGAAGAACAACGGCTTCGCCCACTCCTCGTCGGCGGACCGCGCCTACCTGAAGACGGGCTCGCGCACGTGGACCGGCGAGAACATCGTCTGGTACAGCGATGCCTCGATGACCGCCCAGGAAGCCGCCGAGAAGTTCCAGTCGATGTGGCGCCACAGCTCCGGGCACTACAAGGCGCAGGTCAACCCGGACTTCACCGAGGTCGGCGTGGGCCTCTACCACGACTCCTCGGGCTGGTGGGGCGTGCACAACTTCTCCGACGGCAAGTGACGCGGCTCCTCCGGTGGCCCTACCGGATGACCCCGGCCGCCCGGGCGGCCCTGAGCCAGTCCGGGAACTCCTTCATGAGGTGGTCGTAGAGGTCCGCGTCCGAGCGCGCGGCCGGCTGCCGGCCGGCCGCGAAGAAGCCGGCGTTGTCGACCGTCCGCCGGTCGAGGGTGTCCAGGCTGCGCAGGAAACGGAGGTCCCGGCTCGGCCCGAAGCCGACGAACTGCCAGAAGACCGGCAACGCGCTGGCACGGCGCAGCAGTTCTCTGGTCGCCTTGCGGTCGAAGGGCTCTCCGTCGGTCTGGAAGATCACGAAGGCCGGATCGCGGGATCCGGTGGACTGGTAGTGATCGATGACGGCCTGCATCGCCGGGGTGTAGCACGTGCCGCCCCAGTCCAACGGTGCGTGGAGACGGTCGATCCGGCCCCGGTAGTTCTCCAGGTTGAGGTCCGCGACCAGGTCGACGCCGTTGGAGAAGAACATGAGCGGCACCGTGCCGTCGTCGTCGAGGTTGACCGACAGCCCGAGTACCTGTTCGGCGAGGTGCTGCATGGTGCCGTCGCGGTAGAACCTGCTCATGCTCCCGGAGTGGTCCATCACCAGGTAGACGGCGGCGCGTTGACCGATGACGCCGCTCTTGGCCAGTGAGACCTGAGCGGCCTTGTAGAGGCTGACCAGCCCGGGCGCCGCCCGCTGGACCTTCTCCAGGCTCATGGCCGCCGCCGGGACCGGAGCCGGAGGCGGGGCCGTGGGCGCGACCGGGACCGGGGCCGGGGCCGTGGGCGCGACCGGGACCGGGGCCGGGACCGTGGGCGCGACCGGGACCGGGGCCGGGGCCGTGGGCGCGACCGGGACCGGGGCGGCCGCCGGGGCCCGGCCCTCATCGTCGACCACGATGCCGAAGGCCGTCGCCAGACCCGCCAGGCCCGTGTCCCAGCCCTGGCCGACCGCCCGTACCTTCCACGCCCCGTCCCGCCGGTAGATCGCCACCAGGACGGCGGCCGTCTCCCGGTGCGTGAACGGCGGCGGGTCGAAGCCGATCCGCACTCCCCCGCACTCGATCACCGCCTGCGGGGTGTCGGCGGCGGTGAAGTGAGCGGTCGGCAGCTCCGGGTCGATGGCCGCCACGATCGCGATCCGGTCCACCGCGGCAGGTACCGCCGACAGGTCCGCGACGATGGTCCGGCCGCTGAGGACCACGCCGTCCTGCGCCGGATGGTTGTAGAAGACCAGGTCGTCGTCGCCGCGCACCGTGCCGTCCTTCGCCAGGAGCACGGCGCAGACGTCGGACGCGGCTGCGGGCGCGGTGGCGGTCACGGTGACCGCGCAACGCCCGGTGGGGAGCGGCGCGTTACCGCCTTTGGGGAGCATGAGTGACATGGGCGGATTCCTTCCGGCGGGCCACTCGGATGACCTCAGCGGACACGTGCGCGGCCCAGTCTTGCCGAGGCGGAACCGATCCCGTGGCCGAACCCCTGAAGCGGTGCAGGGGGCCCGCCCGGCCCGCCCCTGATAACCGGTGCTTCTCGTCGCGAGAAGGACTTTCTCTTGGACTTGACGCGAAACAGCCCGGACCCTTGGGCACAGGCGTGCAGGCGCCGGCGCCCCTCGCAGTCGTCGGCGGAAATCCCCCGCCCGCCCGCGCACCCACCCCCGCAAGCACCGACGCACAGGAGCCGACGAACATGCGCACACGCCTTCTGCTGGGCCTGGCCCTCCTCTCCACCGGACTCCTCGCCGGCGCGTTCGGCTACGGGGCGGCCAACCTCGTACCCACCTTCAACGCGGTACCGCTCGACATACGGCTGTCGTTCCACACCGAACTGATGAAGATGAACGGCATCACCATGCAGGCGGCGATGGGCGTGTCGATCGTCAGCTCGCTGACCCTCGCCGCCGTGACGCGCGGCCGTACGCGGCTGCTCGCGGGCGGGGCCGGCCTGCTGGCCCTCACGTCCCTCCTGGTCACCCGGTTCGGCAACGTCCCGATCAACAGCCGGATCAAGGAGTGGGCGCACACCTCGGCCCCGGCCGATCACACGGAGATCCTGGGGCACTGGGAGATGTTCAACGACATCCGCACGGCCGCCGCCGTGGTCGCGTTCGCACTCCTGATCTTCTCCGCCCTGCGAACGCCCGCCCGCGACTGACGACGCCGCACCCGGGCCCGCGCGCCCCCGCCCTGCCCTACGCGCCGGCCGGCGCCGCCGCGGCATCGGACCGCGCCGCGCGGACGATGGCCGCCGCGGCCCGGGACGCGGCCAGTACCGGACCGGTGCTCCGCGCGGCACGGCCGAGCATGAACCCGCCCTCCAGCAGGGCGATCACCGAGCTCGCGGTCTCGTGCGCGGCGGGCTCGGCGATGCCGCCGGCGCGGTAGAAGGCGGCGAGGCCGTCCGTCCAGCTCGCGATGACCTCGGCGGTGGCCAGGCGCAGCGGTTCATGGGTACCGGCCACCTCCAGCGCGACGGTGGCGATGGGGCACGGGTCGGTGAAGCCGAGCCCGTGCAGGGTCTGCGCCGCGGCCGTGAACGCGAGTTCCTCTCCCGCGCAGCTCGATCAGGCCGTGGGGGCCGGGGCCGCGACCGCGGCCTCCCACGCGAAGCCGTCGGGGTCGGTGAAGGGCCCGCCGGCACCGCCGATCACGATCCGGTGGGAGCCGGAGCCGTCGATCGGGACACCGACGTCCTTGGCCAGGGCGCGGCGCCCGTACAGCGCCACCTTGAAGGGGCTCGACGGGGTGGCGAACTCGACGTACTTGCTGCCGAAGCTCTTGGCCACGGCGAGGCCGCGGCCGACGTAGAACTGCTTGGTCGCGGACACATCGGCGGCCCCCAGCAGGAGCACGACGTCGTCGATCCGCCCGGTGGCCGGGCCGCTGTCCCGCTTCGCCGACGTCGCGAGCTTCCAGATCGTCCCGTCCGGCGCCTGTACGACCGCGCCGTAGCCCCAGAACGACTTCGAGGCGGGCTTCAGCACGGTGGCACCGGCTTCGAGGGCGGCGCCGGCCAGGGCGTCCACGTCGGCCGGCCGGGGGACGGTGAGCGAGAGCACGAACCCGCGGAAGCCGGTCGTCGGTGCTTCCGAGGCCCGCAGGCGGACCTGCATGCCCGGAGCGAAGGCGGTGTAGAAGTGGTGGGCGGCCGTGGTGTCGGCCACCTCAAGGGTGAGGGTTTCGATGGAGGCCATGCACATCACGCTAGGTGTGGGGCCGGGGCGGACGCTTCTCGAATCCTGACCGGTTCGGCCGCTGCGGCCGCTGCGGCCGGTCCTCGGGCGGCGCGCGGGTAGGCGTCGGGCGCCATGCCGACGAGCTCGGTGAAGCGGGTGCTGAAGATGCCCGGCGTCGGGCAGCCGACGGCGCGGCTGACCTCGGCGACACCGAGGTCGCCACCCCGCAGCAGGGCCGTCGCGCGGTGGATGCGGCGCGCCGTCAGGTAGGCGTACGGGGACGCGCCGTACGCGAGCCGGAACTGGCGGCCGAGGTGCCCGGCCGCCATGTCCGCGGCGCGGGCGAGCTCCTCGACGTCGAGCGGACGCGCGTACTCCCGGTCGATCCGGTCCCGGACGCGGCGCAGCCGCGCCAGGTCCTTCAGTTGCGAAGCCTCGATCAGTGCCTGTCTCCACGCGGGACGACACATGGAGGACCCCCCTTTCGTCGGTGTACGGGCTCAGCGGAGTTCTTGGATGCGGATCAGGTTGCCCGCCGGGTCGCGGAAGGCGCAGTCGCGGACGCCGTACGGCTGGTCGGTCGGCTCCTGGACGACCTCGGCGCCGCCGGCCTGGATCTTCTCGAAGGTGCTGTCGAGGTTCTTGGTGGCGAGGAGGATCCAGCCGTAGGTGCCCTTCGCCATCATCTCGGCGATGGTGCGGCGCTCCGCCTCGGTGACACCGGGGTCGACGGCCGGCGGCGCGAGGAGGATCGACGTGCCGGGCCGGTCGGCGGGGCCGACCGTGATCCAGCGCATCTTGCCCTGGCCCACATCGCTGCGGACCTCGAAGCCGAGGACGTCGCGGTAGAAGGCCACGGCGGCGTCCGGGTCGTCCTGCGGCAGGGTGCTCATGTGAATGCTGATGTCCATGTCCGTCACGGTAACTGCGCCTGGGCCAAGGGCGCTTCTCGAATCCTGACCGATTCGGGCCCTCCTCCAGCCCTCCTCCAGCCCTCCTCCGGGCCCCTCCTCCGGGCCCCGGTCGTGACTCCCTGCCTGGCGGGAATCGTCCGGGCCGGGGCCGCGGGGAACCCCGCCCGCGCAGGGGGGCGGCGATCCTGCCCGCAGGGGGCCGACACGGTGTCCGTGATCACCACGGGTTGCGGCCGGGCGGGGGACCGGGGGGCGGGCCCCGGGCCGCCGTCGGCGCAGCTCAGGGCCGTGCCTTCACCCGGGCGGCCCGAAGCCCCGGCGATCTTCCCGGTGTGCGGTACCCGACGCGTCGGCATAGGTCTGTGTTCGTAGGCGTCGTAGGCGCCCTGTGCCCCCGCACGGGCACCCACCGCTCCAGCACCCCTGGTGAGGAGTCACATGTCACGCATCAAGCGTCGATCCACCCCCCGAGCCGCCCGCCGAGCTGCCCGCAGGGCCGCGGTCTCCGTCCTCGCGGCCACCGCCGCCCTCGTCACCGCCGTACCGGCATCCGCGCACGACGGTTCGGCCCGCCCCGAGGAGAAAGCGGCCCTCGGCGCCGAACACGCCCAGGAGCATACGAAGGTCCGCGAGCAGATCCTCAAGCTGGGCGGGTACTCCCAGCTCGCCCGGATCGACAGCCTGAACTCACTGACCCGGTCCCAGGCGGACGTGAACGCGCGCTTCCACCCCAAGGCGTTCGGGCAGTTCGCCGAGTACTTCCAGTCCCCGGACTTCGCCGCCCACATCGCCATGCTCCCGACCGGCAAGGTGCTGCTCTTCTCCTTCGAGCGCATGGAGACCGACCCGACCGAGGAGCCCGCACCGACCAACACCCTCGGCAAGGCCAACGCCGGCCGCGCCTTCCTGTGGGACCCGCGCCGCGGCACCGGAGCGGCCGCCTTCAAGAAGGTCACCCCGCCCGAGCTGGTCGTGCCGGATGGCACGGGCGAGAAGCGCCCGGCGCCCTTCTTCTGCGCCGGGCACGCCTTCCTGCCCAACGGCATGGTCGGCGTCTTCGGCGGCAACCTCGGCTACGGCGGTGGCGCCGGCGCCAAGCTGTCGCTGGTCTTCGACCCGTGGTCCGAGAGCTGGTCCGTGAACAAGGACATGGAGGTCGGCCGCTGGTACCCCTCCGTGGCCACCGCCCCCGACGGCCGCCTGTTGATCATGTCCGGCCACACCGACCAGGGCTGGGGCACCTCCACCTCCGTCATCGAACGCTTCCCCGCCAAGAGCCACCCCGTCCCCTTCGAGAAGACCGTGATCCCGAAGGACGTCCCGACGGACACCCTGCGCGTGGACGCGCCCTTCGGTACCGACAGCGACTACCCGCACCTGTTCACCCTGCGCGACGGCAAGGTGTACGGCCTGGGCCGGCACGCCACCAAGCAGTGGGCCTTCGACCCGGTCGCGGAGACCCGTACGGACCTGCCCGCGCGCCCCGACGGCGTGCACCGCGGCTACGGCTCCGCCGTGGCACTGCCCGCCGGACTGCGCGGCCCGGACTCCGTACTGGTCCTCGGCGGCGACCGGGACGACCCCAACACCTACCGGCTCACGAGCGGCGGCGCCTGGGAGAAGCAGCAGCCCCGCGCCTTCGGCCGGACGCAGGACGACACGTTGCTGCTCCCCGACGCGAGCCTGCTGACCGTCAACGGCGCCTACGGCATCCGGGACTACGGCAACGGCGACTACAACCCCAAGTCCGACCTGAAGTACCGGCAGATCGAGACCCGCAACGCGCTGGGCGAGTGGAAGCTGGGACCGGCGCAGCGGCTGCCGCGCGGCTACCACTCCAACGCCGTCGTGCTCCCGGACGGCCGGATCATGGTCACCGGTGACGAGCTGCAGCAGCTCGCCAACGACCCGAAGATCGACGACGACATGAACGGCAGCATCGAGATCTTCGAGCCGGCCTACCTCCACCAGGGCAGCCGCCCGGCCCTCGACCGCGCCCCCGACGGACCGCTGCGGTACAACACCGCCTTCAACGTGGGGACCTCCACGCCCGACCAGGTCAAGAAGGCCGTCCTGCTGGCCCCGACCACGGCGACGCACTCGCTCAACACCAGCCAGCGCCATGTGGAACTGGGCATCGTCAAGCGCCAGGGGAACAGCCTGCGCCTGCAGGCGCCGCCCTCGGCCAACGACGTCCCGCCCGGCTACTACATGCTCTTCCTGCTGGACGAGAACGGGGTGCCGAGCGCGGCCAAGTGGGTCTCCTTCAGGTAGCCCGTCAGGTAGCCCGTCAGATAACCCGCAGGGCCTCCCGCCCCACGACACAGCCCCACGCCACAGCCCCAGGCGATGCGCCTGGGGCTGTGGCGTCGCCGCCCGCGGGCGGCCGGCGGTCGTCAGCGCTGACGCAGCGCGTTCTGGGAGTCGACGTACTTCAGCATGAGGCGGGCGAAGTCGAGGCGGTCGCGCTCGCTCCAGTCGGCCGTCACGTACTCGAAGGCCGCGCGCTGGTGCCGCCGGAAGCGGTCCATCATGTCCCGGCCCTCGGGGCTGAGGTGCAGGATCGTGCGGCGGCCGTCCTGCTGGGAGGCGGCGCGCACGAGGTAGCCGGCGGAGATGCCGTCGGACACCATGCGGCTGGCCACCGACGGGTCGACGCCCAGGTGCTCGGCCACGCCGCCGACGGTGATCTCGCGGCCGTCGCCCTGTTCGGCCTCCAGGACGATGTTCAGCACCAGGGTGCGGCCGAGGTCCTTCTGGGAGATCGGATTCTCGACCTCCAGGAGCGAGGAGCGCCGCAGTTTCCCGAACGCCGGGCCCACGGCGTCCAGCAGTTCCTCGTCGGTCGCCGGCTCGTGCTTCGTCATGTCCCTCATCGTACATATGTGAGCTCACGCAGACATGTGTTGACGCGAAAACGTGTGCATGCAAGCATGCATATGTCATCACGAACGAATGGAGCTCCCGTGCCCATCCTCATCACCGGCGCGCGCGGCAAGGTCGGCCGGGCCGTCGTCGACCGCCTGCACTCCGCCGCTCTCCCCGTCCGGGCCGCCAGTGCCCGCCCCGCCGAACTGACCGTCCCGGCCGGCGTCGAGACCGCCGAGCTCGCCCTGGACCGGCCCGAGACCTTCGCCGCCGCGCTCCGCGGGGTGCGCCAGGTCTTCCTCTACCCGCAGCCCGCCGGCATCCACGACCTGATCAAGGCCGCCGAGGCCGCCGGGGTCGAGCACGTCGTCCTGCTGTCCTCGTCCTCGGTGCTCGCCCCGGACGCCGGGACCGACCCGCTCGCGAGCCACAGCCTGAGGGTCGAGCGCGCCCTCGCCGACTCCGGTCTGACCTGCACGTTCCTGCGCCCCGACGCCTTCGCCAGCAACTCGCTGGGCTGGGCCTGGCCCGTCGGCCGGTCCCTGCCGGTCCAACTCGCCTACCCGGACGCACAGATCGCGCCCATCCACCCCGAGGACATCGCCGACATCGCCGCCCTGGCCCTGACCGGGGACTCCCTCACCGGCCGCGCGCTCACCCTGACCGGCTCCGAGTCGCTCTCCTTCCGCGAGCAGCTCGCCGTCCTCTCGGAAACCCTCGGCCGCGCGATCCCGGTCGAGCACATCACCCGCGCCGAGGCGGAGGAGCAGATGGGCCGGCACATGCCCGCCCCGATGGTGTCCTCGCTGCTCGACCTGTGGGAGGCCGCCGGCCACGGTCCCGCCGCCATCGGCGAGACCACCGAGTCCCTGCTCGGCGTACCCGCACGCACCTACCGGCAGTGGGCCCGCGAGAACGCGGACGCCTTCACCGGCCACTGACCCACCGGCTCGCAGGCCCGCAGGCCTCCCGGCCCACCGGCCTCCCGAAGGAGCAGGACATGAAGCCCATCGGCTACTGGCTCAACCGCACGGACCAGGCCCTCACCGCATCCATGGACGCCCTGCTGGCCGGCTTCGGCCTCACCCGGCTCGGCTGGCAGGTCCTGGGCGTCGTCAAGGACGCTCCACGGGCCACCGACACCGCCGTCCTGACCGCCCTGGCCGCGAACGCCGACGCCGCGGCGCTGACTTCGGCCGTCGCATCGGTGCTGGGTGGCGGCTGGGTGACCCGCCCGCAGCCCGACCACCTCGCCCTGACCGACGGCGGCCGCGCCCGCCTCTCCGAGGTCGCCCGTCGCGTGGACGCCTTCCGCGAGCTGGCGGCGACGGGGATCACCCGCGAGGAGTACGTCACCGCCGTCACCGTCCTGGAGCGCATGACCCGCAACCTCACCGAGCCGCGAGGCGGGTCTCCGGCTCGGCCGTGACCGGCCGCGGGGAGTCCTTCGGGCCGCGCAGGACGGTGACGGCGACGCCCAGGGCGACCAGGATCAGGGCGGCGCCGACCGCGAAGGCCAGGTGGTAGCCACCGGTCAGCGCCTCGGGGACGGGAGCACCCGCCGCGGCGAGGGACTCGGTACGGGAGGCGGCCAGGGTGGACAGGACCGCGATGCCCAGCGCCATGCCGATCTGCTGGGTGGTGTTGAAGAGCCCGGAAGCCAGCCCCGCGTCTGCCTCCTTCGCACCGGACATGCCCAGCGAGGTCAGCGCGGGGAGGGCGAGGCCGAAGCCGGCGGCCAGGAGCATCACCGGGAGCAGGTCGGTGAGGTAGTCCGCCCGGTCGGCCTGACCGGGTACGCGCGTCAGCAGGCCGAGTACGCCGACCAGGAGGATCAGACCGGCCAGCAGGACCTTGCGCTCGCCGAAGCGGGAGTTCAGGCGGGCCGAGACGGTGAGCGAGACCAGCCCGATCACGGCGGCGGCCGGCAGCATCGCCAGACCGGTCTCGGACGCGGAGTACCCGAGCACGTTCTGCATGTAGAGCGCGACGAGGATCTGGAAGGAGAACAGCGCGGCGACCATCAGCATCTGGACCAGGTTGGCGCCGAGGACGCTGCGCGAGCGGAAGACGCGCAGCGGCATGAGCGGGTTGCGCGCCGTGGCCTGGCGGACGAGGAAGCCGGCGAGCAGGGCGAGCGCGAGGGCACCGAATCCGAGGGTGTGGGCCGAAGCCGCCCCGTACGTCTCGATCTTGACGACCGTGTAGATCCCGAGCATCAGACCCGAGGTGACGAGCAGCGCGCCGAGGGTGTCCGCGCCCGCCTTCAGACCCAGGCCCCGGTCGCCCGGCAGGGCCGGGAGGGCGACGAGGAGCACCGCGATGCCGATGGGCAGGTTGATGAAGAAGATCCAGTTCCAGGTCAGCGCGTCGGTGAGGACACCGCCGAGGACCTGCCCGATCGAGGCACCGGCCGCGCCGGTGAAGCTGAACACCCCGATGGCACCGGCCCGTTCGCGCGGCTGCGTGAAGAGCGTGACGAGGATGCCGAGGCTGACGGCGGAGGCCATCGCGCTGCCTGCGCCCTGCAGGAACCGGGCGGCGATCAGGACCCCGGGCGAGGTGGCGAGTCCGGCCAGCAGCGAGGCGGCGGTGAACACCGCGGTGCCCGCGAGGAACATCCGCTTGCGGCCGATCAGGTCTCCGAGGCGGCCGGCGAGCAGGAGCAGCGAACCGAAGGCGATGAGATAGGCGTTGACGACCCAGCTCAGCCCGACCGGGGTGAAGCCGAGGTCGCTCTGGATGGCCGGCATCGCGACCGTGACGATGCTGCCGTCGAGGATCGTCATCAGCATTCCGGTGGCCAGGACGCCCAGGGCGAGCCGGCGGGAGCGCGAGAGGGAAGCGGTGGGGGCGGGGGAAGCGGAGGGGGCGGTAGCGGTGGCGGGCACGGCGGTCTCTCCTGTTCGTTGGAGGCAACAGGAAAGACCGTAACAGATAGTTTTGTTGCAGACTATCTTTTACGGATCCATCATTCGGCGCGCCCGCGGCGACCGCTCCCGGCTACCCCTTCTGTCGCGCCCGCCGCGCCGGCCGCGGCCCCTCGACGGGGGTCTCCAGATGCCCCGTGACCAGCCGGTTCAACGCCCGGAGCAGCACCTCGCGCTCCTCCTCGGGCAGGGCGCCGAGCGCGCCCTCGTGGACCTGGTCGACGATCTCCCGGCTCTCCTTCGCGACCTTCGCCCCCTCCTCGGTCACCGCGATGACCCGGGCCCGCCGGTCGGTGCTGGACGGCCTGCGCTCGGCGAGACCGGCCTTCTCCAGCGCGTCGACGGTCACCACCATCGTGGTCTTGTCCATGTCGCCGATCTCGGCGAGCTGAGCCTGCGTGCGCTCCTCCTCCAGGGCGTGGACGAGCACGCAGTGCATCCGCGGGGTGAGTCCGATCTCGCCGAGCCGCGCGCTCATCTGCGTACGCAGCACGTGACTGGTGTGATCCAGAAGGAAGGACAGGTCCGGTTCGGTGCGCGTGGGTGCCATGGCTGTCATGTCTGCCAGGGTAACGAGAATCGATCCGTCGCGGATTATCGGCAACCGGACTACCGCTCAGGCCAGGATCTTGGCCTTGGCCCGGTCGAATTCCTCCTGGGTGATGTCGCCCTTGTCCTTGAGGGCGGAGAGTTTGTGCAGCTCGTCCGCCGAGCCCGACCCGGCCGCCCCGGCCGTCTGCTGCACGTACGCGCGGAAGGCCGCCTGCTGTTCCTCGGCCTGCTTCCGGTCCCGCTCGTGCATGCTGCGCCCGCGGGCGATCAGGTACACGAAGATGCCGAGGAACGGCAGCACGAGCACCAGGATGAGCCAGCCCGCCTTCCCCCAGCCGCCAAGGGTGTGGTCACGGAAGATGTCCGTGATGACCTTGAAGAGGAGGAAGAACCACATGACCCACAGGAAGAACCACAGCATCGTCCAGAAGAAGTTGAGAAGCGGGTAATCGTCCATGCCCGACTCCGATCATGCGCGTGGTCCTTCATTCATACAGGCGACCCCGGCGGTCCGCATGCGGAGGACCGGCTCCGGTCGCGCGACGGGCTCCGGGCCGTTCTCCTGAAGGCATGGAACGCAACGCAGCCGATCAGCGCCGGCGCGTCCTGCTGGGCCACCTCCTGCGCTCGGTGTTCTCCGTCGCCCTCCTCACCGCGCTGTACTATGTGGCGCCCCTGGAGGGCGGGTTCGGCATCCGCACCGTCCTGACGCTCGCGCTCGGCCTGGCGGTGTTCGGGCTGCTGACGGCCTGGCAGATCACCGCCGTCTCCCATGCGCAGTTCCCGCGGATGCGCGCCCTGGAGGCGATGGCCACCGGTGTGCCGCTGTTCCTGCTGCTGTTCTCCGCGACCTACTACCTGCTCGCGGAACAGGACCCCGCGTCGTTCTCGGAGCCGCTGACCCGCACGGACGCCCTCTACTTCACCATCACCACGTTCGCCACCGTGGGATTCGGGGACATCGTCGCCACCAACCAGGGCAGCCGGGTCCTGGTCACCTCCCAGATGGTCGCCGACCTGATCCTCATCGGCGTGATCGCCAAAGCACTCGTCGGGGCGGTCAAAATCGGCATGCACAGGCGCAGTTCGCAGCCCCCCGGCCTGGAGGACGAGTCCTGAGCGGCGGAGTACGCCCCCCGGGTGGACCATCGAGGAAGCGGAAAGGAAGTGAGCCATGCCGCAGTCGCGTCCTCGATCCGAACCGCCCCCCGGCGGTACGCAGCCGCAAGAGGCCGACGTCCTCAGGCAGACCCTCCGCAGCCCCGGGTACCTCAAGCTGCTGGTGTTCTGCGCGCTCATCAGCATCCCGGTGTCCCTCGCGTCGTTCTGGTTCCTCGCCCTGCTGCACAAGATGGAACACGCGATGTGGACGGACCTCCCCGAGGCCCTGGGCTGGGACGTCCCGCCCTGGTGGTGGCCGCTGCCCCTGCTGCTCGTCGCCGGTGTCGTGGTCGGCCTGGTCGTCCCGCACATGCGCGGCAACGGCGGTCACCTCCCCGCGGCCGGCCTGCACACCGGTGGGGCCTCGGCCGGCGCCCTGCCCGGCGTCGTGATCGCGGCGGTGGCGAGTCTGCCGCTCGGCGCCGTCCTGGGCCCGGAAGCCCCGCTGATCGCCCTCGGTGGCGGGCTGGCCCTGCTCTTCCGCAACCTCGCGCAGGTACCGGTGACCCCTCAGGGCACGGCGCTCATAGGCGCGGCGGGCGCCGCGGCGGCCATCGCCACGATCTTCGGGAATCCGCTGATCGCCGCGGTGCTGCTGATCGAGGTGGCCGGTGTGGGCGGACCGCAGCTGTTCGCGGTGATGCTGCCGTCCCTGCTGTCCGCCGGGGTCGGGGACCTGGTCTTCACGGGCCTCGGGCGCTGGACGGGACTGCCGATCGGGAGCCTGAAACTCGAACTGGGCGTACCCGTGCCCCACCTGGACGTGCCGGACGTGCTCTGGGCCGTGCTCATCGCCGCGGCCCTGGCCCTCGCCCTGCACCCGGTGCTGACCGGCGCCCGGGTGATCGCCACGTACGTCCTCGCACGGCCCCTCCTGCGGACCGTCCAGTGCGCACTGGCCGCCGCGGCCTGCGCCAGCCTCTACGCGCTCATCACCGGCCTCACGCCCGCCGATGTCACCGGGTCGGGCCAGGCGCTGATCGGCAGGCTGGCCACCGCCCCGCACGCCTGGGGCGTGGGTGCGCTGATCGGCATTCTCCTCTTCAAGGGCGCCGGCTACGCCATCTGCCTCGGCAGCCTGCGCGGCGGTCCCGTCTTCCCGGCGCTCTGCCTCGGCGCCGTGGCGGGCGTCCTGCTCGGGCCGCTGCCCGGTCTCGGCATCGTGCCCGCGATGGGAGCGGGCATGGCGGCGACCTCCGCCAGCGCGCTGCGGCTGCCGGTGAGCAGCGTGGTGATGGTGGTCCTGATGCTCGGCGGCACCGCGATGATCCCGGTCGTGATCATCGCGGCCGTGGTCGCCTTCGTGGTCACCGAGCTGCTGCCCGTGGGGCCCCCGATCCCCGAGCTGCCCGCCGTGCCCGCGGCGCCTGCCGCGCCCGCCGAGCCGGCCGCCAAGTAGCGCGGAGCACGCGGACGAGGACCCCGTCCGGGAAGCCGGGCGGGGTCCTCGTCCGCGTGCGGGACGGTCGGCCGGACGGTCAGCAGCGCAGGCCGGTGGCGGCGGTCTGGGCGGCCTGGTCCAGCTGCTCGATCTGCGGCTGCAACTGGGTGCGCGCGTCCTTGCCGGTGGTGTCGCCGGGCAGGTCCTGGTAGCTCTTCTTGAGGTTCTCGGCGGCCGACTGGACCGCGGCACGCTCCGCGTCCTTCAGCTGGGCCGCGTTCTCCTTGACCCCTGCCCAGTCCTTCTGGACGGCCTCGTAGGCGTCCTTGACCTGGTCCTTGGTCGCGTTGGCGGGATTGAGGGCCTTCAGCTTGGCGTTGTCGGCCTTGAGGGCATTGAGGTCGGTGCAGAGGTCCGCCGCGGCCTGGCTGGCCTCCTCCGCGGGCGAGCTGCTGTCGTCGGAGCACGCGGAGAGACCGAGAATCGCGCCGACGCAGAGCACACCGATCACCGGGAAACGCTTCATGGAGACCTTCCTCGATCTGACAAATCGGGTGTACCGGATCTTCCGGTACACCCGACAAAAATATGCAGATGAAGGAACAGTCCGCATCCGCACGACTACGCCCTGCCAGGGGGCGCCCGGCTTTTCCTAGGGCCGGATGTTCTGGTTCAGGTGGAACAGGTTCCCCGGGTCGTAGGCGCGCTTGACCGCGACCAGCCGGTCGTAGTTGCCCTTGTAGTTGGTCCGGATCCGGTCCTGGTCGTCGTCGGCCATGAAGTTGATGTAGCCGCCCTCCTCCGAATGCGGGGCCGTCGCCTCGTAGTAGTCGCGCACCCAGGCGGTCGCGGACTCGTTGATGGCGGGGTCGGGCCACATGCCGGCGATCACCGTGGCGAACGAGGCGTCCCGGTAGGCGAAGGCCGTCGCGTCCGGTGCGACGCGGTGGCAGGCGCCGTTGATCGGGTAGATGTGGACCGTCGAGTTCACGGCGGGCAGACCCGGCGCGTGCCGCAGGTGCGCGTCGATCACGTCGTCGCTGAGCTCGGTCACGAAATTGGCCTTCCAGTAGTGCTGGAGGCCGGGCGGTACGAGCGCGTCGAAGGCACTGTTGAGCGCCGGGTAGGGCATCGGGCCCACGTGCTCGGCGACCACCGGCGCGAAGTCGTGGAAGGCCTGGAGGGCACGCTCCCCCTCGTCGAGCGGCCCGGTCCAGCACGCCACGATCAGCGCGAAGGTGTCACCGTGCCGGTCCTCCGGGATGAACGGGAGCGGCGGGGCTATCTGGAAGGCCGGGAAGCCGCCCAGTTCCTCCGGCGCGTCGGCGATGTGGTCGGCGAAGGAGCGCAGCACGGTGGCGGCGTCCGCCAGCTCGAAGAGCATCGGTCCGCCGTAGATGTCCTTGACGGGGCTCAGCCGGAACTCGAACGAGGTCACCGCACCGAAGTTGCCGCCACCGCCGCGCAGCGCCCAGAAGAGGTCCGCGTTCTCCTGCTCGCTCGCCACGACGAGCCGGCCGTCCGCGGTCACCACGTCGGCCGAGACCAGGTTGTCGCAGCTCAGGCCCAGTCCACGGGCCAGGTAGCCGATGCCGCCGCCGAGGGTCAGGCCGCCGACGCCGGTGGTGGAGATGATCCCGCCGGTCGCGGCCAGCCCGAAGGCGTACGTGGCCGCGTTGAAGTCGCCCCAGGTCGCCCCGCCCTCCGCGCGGGCCGTGCGCCCCGCGGCGTCGACGCGGACCCCGCGCATCCCGGACAGATCGGCCACCACGCCGCCGTCGCAGGTGCCGAAGCCGGGCACGCTGTGTCCGCCGCCCCGCACCGCCAGATCGAGCCCGTTCTCGCGGGCGAAGTCGACCGCGGCCATGACGTCCCCCGCGTTGGCGCAGTGCACGACGGCCGCCGGCCTCCGGTCGATCATGGCGTTGTGGACCTTGCGCGCCTCGTCGTAGGACGCGTCGTCCGGGGTGACGACCGCCCCGCGTACCCGTTCTCGCAACTGGTCGATCGAGAGCTTGCCCATGGCTGTCGCTCCTCGTACCTCACGTCGTTCCACGCTGCGTCGTACTACGGCTGCAGGTGGCTGAAGCCCACCTCGAAGCGTTCGACCGAGACGATCCGCTGGCCCTCCCGCTGCGCGGTCTGCTCGCGGATCCGGGCGGCCTGCTCCTCGCTGTCCATCATGGTCCGTTCGTCGTCCCACAAGGTCAGCGACTTGGCCACGCCCGTGGCCCGGTCGACGAGGTAGTAGACGCCCCGGAATCCGGGAACGTCCTGGACCTGCCTGACAATCGCCTCCGAATTCCCGCTCACGTCTCCCTCCGCGGGGACCGGTGAACCCTGGTAGGTGCTCAGCCTCGCGAACATCTGCGGCAGTCCTTCCTCGCAGGGCCGCCGGTCGGGGAACAGGCGGCTCCACGACCAGGGTGCTCCGGCGCGCCGGAGCCCGCATGCCGGAGCGGCGCGACAATGGTGAGGACGGACGCGTGCGCCGTTGCGCTGCCGTCGCCCCAGCCGTTGCCGAGAGGCGGGACGCCGAGGTGCCGTACATAGCTGTGACCGCCCTGAGTCATGTCGGGCTGGTGCGCGAGCACAACGAGGACAGCCTCGTCATCGGACCGTGGACCCTGTGCGGGACCGTGACCCAGAATCCGCAGACCCTGGTCTTCCCCTTCGGCAGACCGCTCGTCGTCGCGGTCGCCGACGGCCTCGGCGGCCAGCCGGCCGGCGAGGTCGCCAGCGAGCTGGTGGTGCGCCAGCTCTCCTCGCTCGGGCCCACGCTGGACGGCCCGGAAGCCGTGGGTGACGCGCTGAGCCTCTGCAACCGCGCCGTGTACTCGGCGACCGAGGGGCGGCCGGAGCTGGCCACCATGGGGACCACGGTGGCGGGCGCCCTCGTCCTGGCGGATTCGCTGCTGATGTTCAACGTCGGCGACAGCAAGGTGTTCCACGCGGCGCAGGACGGGCTGCGCCAGGTCAGCGTGGACGACAGCCCGCCGCCGGCCCCCGGGCACCGCACCACCTCGGCGGTCACCCAGGTCCTCGGCGGCACCCGCGGGTACAACGAGATCACCCCCCATATCGAGGCCTTCCCGGTGACCGAGGGCGATCGCTACCTGGTGTGCAGCGACGGGCTGACCGACCCGGTGCCGCCCGAGGAGATCGAGGGGCTGCTGCGGGTGCACGACGACGGCCGGGCCGCGTTCGAGCTGTGGCGGGCCGCCATCGACGCCGGCGGCCCCGACAACATCACGCTCGCACTGCTGCGCATCGGCGCGTAGGCACGCAGGCACGCAGGCACGCAGGCGGCGTCAGGGCATGTCGGGGCGCGTCAGGGGGTCGCCACGCTCTTGGTGTAGGCCTCGCCCAGGTCCCGTACGTCCACGGAGGCGTGGACCTCCAGGCCCGCGGCTTTCGCCGTGTGGCGCTCGACCAGCTCCAGCACCGCACGGGTCAGGCGCGACTTGGTCTGTGCCGTGCGGCCCCGGGCGATGGCCAGCTCGACGTGCACGACCACCGCCCGGCCGTCGGTGCCTTCCCCGACGACGGACTCCTCCAGCCGGTGGAAGCGCGTCTTGCAGTTGCCGATCGCGGTGTCGAGGATCTCGACCACCAGCGCGTGCAGTTCGAGCGCGAACGCCCGCCGGTCGAAGGCACCGGTCAGCGAGTCCGAGTAGTCGACGACTGCGTGGGGCACGGGGCCACTCCCTGCTCTACGGATTCGGGGCGGGCCCCGGTCCCGCGCCGGTCGGCGGGTACCCGAGCGACGGTAATCGAGCCCGCCCCGCCAGGGGTGGAGTCCTGGCCATCGCCCTCCGGGCCGCTCCGGCCGGCCGGCGGCGCGGCGTCCCGGCGCCGGTGCGGGACCGGCTCCGCGAAAAACATTCCGCCGTTCATACGATTTTTCGGCTCGGATTTCTGCTACGCGGGCGCGGAATTAAGAGTGGGGCGCGCCGGAATTTCCATGGTCGCCGACATGCGCTGTGCTACGGTGACGTTCGTTGCAGTTGTGGTTCCCAAAAAACTTACAAGTGCTCTCACCGGATTTTCGGTGGGTGCACTTTTTATTTCCGGTGCATGCAGTGAAATTTACTCGTTCCGGTCGGGGCAATCATCACGGCGACACCGGGCCCGCACAGTGCGGATCCGGGCACTGCCCCAAAGGAGAATTCATATGGCATCTGGCACCGTGAAGTGGTTCAACGCGGAAAAGGGCTTCGGCTTCATCGAGCAGGAGGGTGGCGGCGCCGACGTCTTCGCCCACTACTCGAACATCGCCTCTTCCGGCTTCCGTGAGCTTCAGGAAGGCCAGAAGGTTACCTTCGACGTCACGCAGGGCCAGAAGGGCCCGCAGGCCGAGAACATCGTTCCCGCCTGACGCCTGACCTCCTAGGTCCACGCCGGCGCCCGCGTCGGCGCGCAGACGCGGCCGAGGCCCGCACCCTGGGGTGCGGGCCTCGGCCGTCCGCATGTCCCGGAGCACGCCGAACAGGCCACTCCCCGGAAGCCCGGCCGGTAGGCGAGCACGCTTGCTAGAGTCCGTGCCCATGTCGATCCCTGACGACCTGCTCCTCGATCTCGCCGCCATGGTCGAGTCGGAGCAGACCAATCAGATGTCCCTGACCGTCGTGGTCCACGGCGCCGTCATCACAGGCCGCCTCGCCCCCGAGAGCGTCTGGCGCCAGCGGGTGGCCGAGGTCCTGCGGGACTCCGACCAGCTGGCCCCGTTCGCCGAGATCTTCAGCCCTCCCGAACGCGGCGACAGACAGCAGGCCGGGGCACCCTCACACCTTCATTTCCACGTGGCACGCATCCTCCAGGGCACCCTGGGCATCCCGGAGACCGGCGGAATGTACCGGATCGCGGTCAAGGACGTCAGCGCCTGGACCGTCGGGGACTTCAGCTACTCCGACAAATAACCCACCGTCCCGGCACGACGGAGGACGGCTGCCCGCAATTCACCGGCGGGGGCCGTCCTCGACGGACCCGCGCCGGGCCATGCCATAGCAGTACCGCCGGACGGCGCCGCACAATGTCGCCATGCGGATCTCGATGCCGGGAGCCCTGGACGTACGGGGCGAGGACGGAAGCGGCGTCGGAGTCGGGGGGACCCGCCTGCGGGCGCTGCTCATCCTGCTCGCGCTCGAACCGGGGCGGGTGGTCGCCTCCGAGCTCCTGGTCGACGGGATCTGGCAGGACGCCCCACCGGCCGGCGCCGGCCGCCGTACGGGAGCTCGCTCGGGTCACGCTGGCCGGCTGAGCCCTTCCAGGAAGTGCCGCTGGTCGGCGAGCAGGCCGGGCGGGAAGAGGGAGCGCGGGGCGAACACGGCCGTCAGGGTCAGCCGCCAGGAGGAACGCTCGACCTCGGTGCGCAGCAGCGCGTGGGTCGCCCCCGGATAGCGGCGGACCGTGAGGGTGCCGGGCGCCAGCACGCTCCGGTGGAGGGCCTCGGTCTCGGCGCCGTCCACGTTCAGGTCGTCGGCGCCGGAGATCAGCAGCACCGGGACGGGCGGCATCGCCCGCAGGTCCGCGGTCACGTCCGCGGTGTGGTTGCGGCTGATGAACGTCCAGCGCTCCGGCGTGAGTTCCCGGTCGGCGCCCGGACTCGCGCGGTACTCCTCGTACGTCGCCCCGCGCCGCAGCAGCGCCAGGGTGGCCTCCCGGGTGCGCAGGGCGGCGGCCGTGCGCTCGGCGCCGGCTCCGGCCGCGCGCAGCTCGGCGCGGGTGTTGTACTCCCCCTGGCGCTCCCAGTTGACCGCCGTGCCGACCGCGATGACGAAGCGCACCCCGGGGGCGGTGGCTCGCGCCACCACCTTGGGCATGACCCAGCCGGCCTGGCTGGCGCCCCAGAGGCCGATGCGGGCGGGGTCGACCTCGGGCCGGGTGCGGGCCGCCCAGGTGAGGGCGTCGACGGTCTCGCGGGCCCGGTCGTCCATGGTCTGGCCGAGCCAGTCGGCGGGCTTGTCGAGGGAGAGCGAGGCGTATCCGGCCCGGGCGAAGGCCTCCCAGTAGGGGCGGTAGAAGCCGTCGTGGGTGGCGTCGACCTCGCCGTCGCCGTGCACGAACACGACGAGCGGGAAGGGGCCGGGGCCCTTGCCGGTGGGGGTGGCGAGCACGCCGGGGAGTTCGTGACCGGCGGCGGGCACGGTGACGCGCTCCTCGTGGAGGGCGTAGTCGTGCTGCCATACGACGACTCCGGTAAGGAGCAGGGCGGCGGTGAGGGCCAGGAGGAAGGTGGTCAGAAGTGCCCGGCGGACTCTGCGGGCCCGGCCGGGTGCGCGCGGCGGACGGGGCGGACCGGGTGTGCGGGGCATGCGGGGCGTGCGGGTCTCGGTCATCTGCGGCTCCGGATTCCTTCGCTCGATCACTCGCTCATACGTTCGCTCACATCTCAAACGATCGTAGCGTTGATGAACGTATTATGCTTGTGCGTATGACGACGGAGAGCGTGGAGGTACGGCGCGGGCTGCCCGAAGGGGCCGCCGCCCGCGTCGCCGAGCTGTACTGGGAGGCCTTCGGGGGAAAGCTGGGCCGCGCGCTCGGCCCCGCGGAGGCCGGGCGGCGGTTCATCGCCGGGCACCTGCACCCGGACCGGGCGGTGACCGCACTGTCCGGCGGCGAAGACGGCGAGAGCGGCGAGAGCGGCGAAGGCGCCCGGGTGGTCGGCGTGGCGGGCTACCAGCTGGCCGGGCGCGGCCTGGTCGGCGGCGACGCGGCCGCGGTCAGGGCCGAGTACGGGCAGGTCCGGGGCCTGTACCGGGTGCTCCTGCTGGCCCTGCTGGAACGCACCCCGGCCCGCGGCGAACTGGTCATGGACGGCATCGCCGTGGACCCCGCGGAGCGGAGCCGGGGCATCGGCGGGCTGCTGCTGCGGGAGATCGAGGCGATCGCCGTGGAGCAGCGGTGCCGGCGGATCCGGCTGGACGTGGTCGCGGAGAACCCGCGGGCGCGGGAGCTCTACGAAAAGCACGGGTTCCGGGCGGTACGGGTGCAGCGCACGCCCTGGCTTCGGGACGTGCTGGGATTCGGGGGCGTGACGACGATGCACAAGGAGGTGGCGGCGCGATGAGCGCGATCCCCACGCGGATGGTGGTGCACGCGCTGGTCCGGGAGGACGGGACGGTCGCGGGCGAGGAGCTGTACGAGGTCGCCGCCCTGCTCGGGATGACCGACCAGCAGGTGCGGCTGTGCGTGAAGCGGCTGGTGACCGAGGGCCGGTTCACCGTGGAGGGGCGCGGCCGGCGGGCCGTACTGCGCCTGGCGGGGGCGGAGCCGGGGGCCGGGCTGCCGCTCGTACCGGAGGTGGAGTTCGTCCGGCACGCCTACCGGCAGGACCGGGGGCTGGAGCCGTGGGACGGGCTCTGGCACGCCTTCGCCTTCGCCGTACCGGAATCCGCGCGGGCCGCGCGGGACTCGCTGCGGGACGCGCTGACCGGGCTGGGGGCGGCACCGGTCCAGGGCGGTCTGTACGTCACGCCGAACGCGATCGGCCCGTACGTGCGGGCGCACGCGGCGGAGCTGGGCCTGGCGGAGGCGCTGACCTGCCTGAGCACCCGGGACCTGGTGGTGGGCGGCACCGACGACCCGCGGGCCCTGGCGGAGCGGCTGTGGCCGCTGCCGGAGATCGCGGCGCGGTACGGGGAACTCCGCGCGCTCGCCGAGCAGCCCGCCGGGCCCGGCCCGGCCGACGGGCTGGCGCACGCCGTGACCCTGGCCGCCGCCTTCTCCGCCGCCATGCTCCCCGATCCGCTGCTCCCGCCGGAGCTGCTGCCGCAGCCGTGGCCGGGCGCGACGGCCCGGGCGGCGGCGTCCGAGGCCTGGGACCGGCTGGGGGCCGCCGCTCCGGCCCCGGGGCCCCGGCTGTTCCGCCTGTACGGCGAGGCCCTGGCCTGACCCGGCGGGCGGGGGCCGGCCGGCCGGTCCCCGCCCTGTCCACATCCTGGACAACTACGCTCGTTTCATGAACGCAGAAGCCGACGCCCTCGCCGCCGTGAAAGACGCCGACCGGAAGCACGTCTTCCACTCCTGGTCGGCGCAGGAGCTCATCGATCCGCTCGCCGTGGCCGGCGCGGAGGGCTCGTACTTCTGGGACTACCAGGGCAACCGCTTCCTCGACTTCTCCAGCGCCCTCGTCTACACGAACATCGGCTACCAGCACCCGAAGGTCACCGCGGCCATCCAGGAGCAGGCGGCCAAGCTGTGCACCGTCGCGCCCGGCTTCGCCGTCGACGTGCGCTCCGAGGCGGCCCGGCTGATCGCCGAGCGCACCCCCGGCGACCTCGACAAGATCTTCTTCACCAATGCCGGGGCCGAGGCCGTGGAGAACGCCGTCCGCATGGCCCGGCTGCACACCGGCCGGCCCAAGGTGCTGTCCGCGTACCGCTCGTACCACGGCGCCACCTCCACCGCGATCAACCTGACGGGCGACGCCCGCCGCTTCGGCAACGACTCCGCGACCGCCGGTGTCGTGCACTTCTGGGGGCCGTTCGCCTACCGCTCGCCCTTCTACGCGGCCACCGAGGCCGAGGAGTGCGAGCGGGCCCTGCGCCACCTGGAGGACACCATCGTCTTCGAGGGGCCGCAGTCCATCGCCGCGATCATCCTGGAGACCGTCGGCGGCGCCCCGGGCGTGCTCGTGCACCCGGACGGCTACCTGGCCGGCGTACGCGCGCTGTGCGACCGCTTCGGCATCGTCTTCGTCCTGGACGAGATCATGGTCGGCTTCGGGCGCACCGGTAAGTGGTTCGCCTCCGAGCACTGGGACGTGACTCCCGACCTGATCTGCTTCGCCAAGGGCGTGACCAGCGGATACCTCCCGCTCGGCGGGGTCGCCATCTCGGCCGCCATCGCCGAGACCTTCGCCCGCCGGCCCTACCCGGGCGGGCTGACGTACTCCGGGCACGTGCTGGCCTGCGCGGCCGCCGTCGCGACGATCAACGTCATGGAGGAGGAGGGCATCGTCGAGCAGTCCGCCCGTACGGGCGCGGAGTTGCTCGGTCCCGGCCTGCGCGCGCTCGCCGAGCGGCACCCCTCGGTCGGGGAGGTCCGCGGACTCGGCACCTTCTGGGCCCTGGAGCTCGTCCGGAGCAAGGAGACCCGCGAGCCGCTGGTCCCGTACAACGCGGCGGGGGCGGAGAACGCCCCGATAGCCGAGTTCGGGGCCGCGTGCAAGAAGGGCGGGCTCTGGCCGCTCCTCGCCGGCAACCGCATCCACATCGCGCCGCCGTGCAACATCTCACCGCAGGACGTGGCCAAGGGGCTGGAGATCCTCGACGAGGCCCTCTCGGTGGCGGATGCACACACTGTCTGACCTGCGGATCTGTGGGGTCGCCCAAGGCGTGGGTGCTGGTGTTCGGAGGATTTGTACGGGGATCAACCCCCCGCACGCATGCTGCAATCCGTGCAGGCCGTAAGACGCACAACAGGCCAAGCACCTACGAACCGGGATGCACGTCAGGCCCGGGGCGGTCCCTCGGTGAGGGGCCGAACGGCGGGGAGCGGGACGTCCTTGATTCGGGCGGGCGCTGGACGCCGGGCGTACGGGATCCAGACGACCGGACTCCGTGTTCCCGAGTACCCGAAGGAAGACAGCATGAGCAAGCACGTCCTGGCCCAGAACCAGTACGGCAAGGCCGAGAACCGCATCGTGAAGGTCACCCGCAAGGGTGCTGGGGGCACCTCCCAGACGGAGTCTGGGGGAGGCTCCTGGCACGAGATCCGCGACCTCAACGTCTCGGTCGCGCTCCGCGGTGAATTCCGCGATGTCCACCTCACCGGCGACAACGCCAACTGCCTGCCGACCGACACCACCAAGAACACGGTGTACGCCTTCGGCAAGGAGCACGGCATCGACTCCCCCGAGGCCTTCGGCATCCTGCTCGCCAAGCACTTCGTCTCCTCGCAGCAGCCGATCCGCGAGGCCCAGATCCGCATCGAGGAGTACGTGTGGGACCGCATCCCGGTCCCCACGCGCAAGGAGCAGCACTCCTTCGTCCGCAAGGGCCAGGAGGTGCGCACCGCGCAGATCACCTACAGCGAGACGACCGGCCTGCAGGTCATCTCGGGTCTGAAGGACCTGACGGTGATGAACTCGACGAACTCCGAGTTCCACGGCTACATCAAGGACAAGTACACGACCCTGCAGGAGGCGTACGACCGCATCCTGGCGACCAAGGTCACCGCGCGCTGGGCGCACTCGGCGCTGGCCGCCGACGACGCCGGGTACGACTGGGACCAGGCGTACAAGAAGGTGCGCAAGAACCTGCTGGAAGCCTTCGCGGAGACGTACTCGTACTCGCTGCAGCAGACCCTGAACCAGATGGCCGAGCGGGTGCTCGACAACTGCGCCAAGGTCAACGAGGTGCGCCTCAACCTCCCCAACAAGCACCACTTCCTCGTCGACCTGGAGCCCTTCGGCCTCAAGAACGACAACGAGGTCTACTTCGCGGCGGACCGGATGTACGGCTTGATCGAGGGCACCATCCACCGCGACGGCGTGCGGCCGGTGATCGCGACGTCCGACTGGATCGTCGCGTGACGCGCAGGTGAGTGACCGTTCGGCCCGGACCGCGTCGCGGGGTCCGGGCCGAACCGTTTCACCCGCCGCGGGCTACGGCTCGTCCTGCACCTGTCCGACCAGGAGGTTCCAGCGCCCCGCCCGCCCGGTGAGGGTGGTCACCGACTCCGGCCGTACGTCGAGCCTCCAGAACGCCGCCGCGGGCAGCTCCAGGGCGTGCACCACGGCCGCCCGGACGACCGCCTGCTCGACCACCACCCGGTGCGTGCCCTCGGCCAGGCCCGCCAGCTCCGCCCCGACGCGGGCGATCAGCGCGTCCACGGACTCCCCGCCCGGCGGCGCGTACGCGGGATCCGAGAGCCAGGCGTGCAGGGCCGCCGGGTCCCGGCCCGCGACCTCGTCCAGGGTGCGCCCGGCCCACTCACCCGTGGCCAGACCGCGCAGCCCCTCGTGGCCCGGGCAGGGCCGGGCGTGACCGAAGCGGCCCTGGCGGGCGGCTGCGTCCAGAGGGAAGCTGACCAGTCGAACTCGTACCAACGGGGTCTTCATAAGGGGAGCGTAAGCGCGGTACGGTCACAAATGGTTCAATTGACTTACGACGGAACGACGGAAGCACGGTGAGAATCCGGCACGGTCGCGCCACTGTGAAACCTCCCGGAGGGGGAGGAAAGTCAGACCCGCCACCGTCGTAGCGAGCACCACTGACCGGGACGCGTGTTCCCTCTGGAGGTTCTGCCATGGCCCACTCCGCCGTGCCCACGACGAACTCGCCCGTGATCACCCCCATCTCGCTCTCCGCACTGGCCCCCTGGGCCGTGTTCGTCGGCATCCTCATGCTCGTCCTGCTGTACTTCGTCGGCGCCGAGCAGGGCGCCACCTCGGTCTTCGAAGGGGAGACCATCCACGAGTGGCTGCACGACGGCCGCCACCTGCTCGGGTTCCCCTGCCACTGATTCCCCTGCCACCGGCCGACGTCTCAGCAAGGGAACAGAACGATGACTTCCACTTCTGCGGGTGGGGTCTCCCCCCGCACCCTGCTCGTCCGCGGCATGCTCGCCGGCCTGCTGGCCGGCGTGGCCGCCTTCCTCGTCGCCTACCTCCTCGGTGAGTCCAAGGTGGACGCGGCGATCGCCATCGAAGAAGCCGCCGCGGCCGGTCACGACCACGGCGAGGACGCGCCGGTCAGCCGGGCCCTCCAGGCCACGGCCGGGCTCGGCACCGGCGTCCTGCTCTACGCGGTGGCGCTCGGCGGCATCGCCGCACTCGTCTACTGCTTCGCCCTGGGCCGCATCGGCCGCTTCGGCCCGCGGGCCACGGCCGCACTGGTCACCGGGGGTCTCTACGTCACCGTGACGCTGGTGCCGTTCTTCAAGTACCCCGCCAATCCCCCCGCCGTGGGCGATCCCGACACCGCCGCCCGGCGGACCGCCCTCTACCTCCTGATGATCGCCCTGAGCGTGCTGCTGGCGGCCGGCGCGCTGATCCTCGGGCGCCGGCTCGCGCCGAAGCTCGGCAACTGGAACGCGTCGATCGTCGCCGGCGCGGCCTTCGTCCTGGTCATCGGCCTCTCGTACGCCCTGCTGCCGGGCATCGACGAGGTCCCGACGGGCTTCCCCGCCGCGCTGATCTGGGAGTTCCGCCTCGCGTCCCTGGCCATCCAGACGACGCTGTGGACGACTTTCGGCCTGGCTTTCGGTTATCTAGCCGAACGAGCCCTTGTGTCCGCCCCCGCACCCAAGGAGGCTGTGCAGCCGACGAGTTGAGCACGAGGGGGCCGGTAGTACATGGCGACGGCGATCAGGCAATGGCGGGGCTGGACGGGCGCGGCCCCGTTCTGGCTGAACTCGCTCCTGCTGCTCCTGGCCCCCTGCTGCGCCGTCACGCTCTTCGGTCAGATCGGGATCATCGCCGCGCTGGCCGCGCTGGGCGGCCTGGCCCGCCACCTCTGGTACGGCGACTACGGCCACCCGGCCATGCACCTGGCCGGCGCGCTGATGGGGGCGGGCACGGCCGCCTTCGTCATGTGGGGCTAGGGGTGTCCTGCCGGTCAGGCCGGAGCCCGGCCTGACCGGCAGGACACCCCCAGGACACCTCACCCGTTCGGGCGTATGGGCGCCGGCCCGGGCAGCCGGTGGGTGGACCCTTCGCGAACTGCGAAGACTCCCCGATCGGGCGACGACACGCCCGTGACGCCATGTCAGTCCACCGTGTTGCACGGGGTACCGACGGGCAGAGGAGATGTCCACTGCTCACATGACCCGGCCGTCCGAGCCGGACAGGAGGGAATCCCATGCCCCGCGCCAAGTGGGCCGTCGCTGCGCTGACGGTGGTTCTGCTGTCCACCGGCATCGCGGTGTTGCAACGGACCGAGGGTGCCCGGCCCGCGGCTGTGACCACCGACGACGCGCTGCCCTCGCGGGCGTTGGGGCTGTCCGGCCACCGCCGTCTGGTGCGGGAGCTGGAGCAGCCCGGCGAGCACACCCCCGGCACGGGGGCACGGTCGCCGAGGACCGCCCCCGGGCCGCTGCGGGCGGTCACCGGACCCCTGCGGGCGGCGCGGCCGCTGCGGTTGCGCATTCCGAGCCTGGGCGTGGACGTACCGCTGACCGGCGGCCGCGAGGCGGTCGCCTGGGACACCGGGGGTCCGGCGCCGGGTGCGGCCGGGACCGCGGTGGTGACGGTGGAAGGGCTTCGCCTCGGCGAGTTGCGGCGGGGCCGGACCATCGAGATCCCCCGCGCGGACAGCCGTACGGCCGTGTTCACCGTCGTACGGATCTCACCCGGCAGGGCCTCCGGCCACGAGGGCGCGCCCGGCCGGGCCCAACTGCGGCTGGTCGGCGGTGAGACCGCCGTGCTGGCCCGGCTGACCGGGCAGCGCCGCACCCGCTGAGAGCAACGGTCGGGCGGCGGTCTGTCAGCCGAGGGGGTGTCTTCGTCCCCCGGTCGGGGGGTTCTCGGGGTCCGCCCGGGAGTTGTTCGGCGTGGCGGGGCACACCCCTCGCATGAGCGGGAGGCACCACACGCGTTCGGCACTGGCCAGGGCTCTGACCGTGGCCTGTGTCGTGCTGCTGTGCGTCTTCGGCGCCGGTCCGGCCGGCGCGGAAGCCGCCGAGTTCCGCCCCGCCTCCACGACGCCCGCCGCGCCCGCCGCGCCGGGCGCCCCCGCCGAGTCCCCCGAGCCCGGCGAGGGCCAGTCCGAGCCGGCTCCGGCCCCTGATCCCGAGGCACGGGCGGCCGTACGGACGGTCACGCGCGGACTGCCCGGCGCACGGCGGGCACCGCTCGCGGTGTTTCACGTGGAACACCCGGCCGCCCCGGCGTGCGGGCCCGCCGCGGACTCGGCCGAACCGGCCCTGTCCCGGCGGACGGTGCGGAGTGTGGTGCTGCGCTGCTGAGCGGACCGAGGTCCGTAAGCAGCCCCCACACCCCCTCTGAGCACCGTGAGGTTCCGCCATGCCCATCGACCCGTACGCCGCACTGAACGCCATGCTCCGCGCCGAGGTCACCCGGATCTCCCCGCCGGTCCGGCAGACCGAGCCGGTCGCGTCACCGAAGACCACGGTCACAGCCGCGGCCACAGCCGCGGCTACAGCCGTCGAGGCCGAGAGCGAACCGCAGCGGACCGCCCCCGCGGATTCGGCCGCGTAGGGACCGCGCGGGCGCGCCAGGAGCGCCGGGGTACCGGCGCTCCTGTCCGTCCCGGCCGTGCGACCGGCTCAGTCCTCGTGGGTGTAGTAGCGGTAGAACGCGATCGCTCCGACGCCCGCGGCGACGGCCAGTCCGACCACGGTGGACTTGAGGATCGACTGGTCGGTGAGGCTGTGCAGGTAGCCCACGGCGATACCGCCGAAGGCTCCGTAGGCGGCGGCGTGGACCTCCCGCTTCAGGCGGGGCCCGATCCGGGCCAGGGCGAACATGATCCCGGCGAAGAGCACGCCGCACAGGATTCCGTAGAAGACGTTGCCCGCGTCCACCGGGCCCATCTGGCGCTTCATGAACGCGGCCCAGACGCCGTAGACGAGTCCGAGGAGCAGAGGCCCCACGAACGCGCTCTTGTGCAGATGGGTCTTGCTCGCCGTCTGCCGCTTCTGCCGCCCGAAGGCGGTGGGTGCCGCATGTGCCATGACGGGCTCCTCTCTCCCATCATCCAGGGCACACCCGCCGCCCCCCGGCGGCAAGTGGATCAGTGGTCAGGGCGTGCGCACGGCCACCGCGTCGATCTCGAAGAGCATGTCGGGCAGGGCCAGCGCGGCGACGCCGATCAGGGTCTGGGCGGGAAGTTCGGTCCCCCAGGTGGCGTGCAGGTGCCCCAGCAGGATCTCCAGCTTCCGCTGGTCGTGGCCGACGATGTAGGTGCCGATGCGGACCACGTCGGAGGGACCGAGGCCGACGGCCGCGAGGGCGGTACGGAGGTTGGCGAAGGCCCGCTCGACCTGGTCGGCGAAGTCCTCGGAGACGACGTGGCCGTGCTCGTCGGAGCCGTACTGGCCGGCTATGAACACCTGCTCGCCGGGTGCGGAGACGATGTGGCTGTAGCCGTAGGCGGTCGGGGTGTGGAGTCCTGCCGGGTTGATGATGCTGCGCGTCATGCCGAGCTCCCTTGTTCCGTTTCCGTGTCCGTACGTGCGGTGCGGTGCTCCGTGGTGCGGTGCTCCGTGGTGCGGTGCTCCGTGGTGCGGTGCTCCGTGGTGCGGCTACCGCCCGGCGAGCCAGGCGCGGAGCCGCTCGGGGGCCTGGGGGGCCTGCCGTTCGGCCTGCCGCCGGATCTCGTCGAGGTCCTGGGCCGCCAGCGCCCTGCGCCAGGCCAGTTCGGCCCGGGTCATGGCGTGCGCGATGGCGCAGTCGGCCGTATAGGCGGCCGGGGCGCCGGCGCCGGGCCCCTGCTGCCGGATCTCCGCGCACCGGAAGGCCTCCTCGGGGCCCTCGACGGCGGCGACCACGTCCATGAGCGAGATGGCTTCGAGCGGGCGGGCCAGCCGGAAGCCGCCCCGGGGGCCGGGGGTGGACGTGACGATGCCCGCCCGGGCCAGCGCCTGGAGCTGCTTGTTGAGGTAGGCCGCGGGCAGGTCGTGCCACGCGGCCAGACGCGCCGCCGACACGGCCCGGTCCGGACCGGCCCAGGCCAGGTTGACGCAGCTGTGCAGCGCCCACTCGACGCCCTCGCTCATCTTCATATTCTGGATATTAGATGTCCAGGATTATCGGCGCAAGGATGCCACGCCGCGCGACGGCCCACCACCCACCCGCAGCAACACCGCTCGCGCCCGGCCCCGCGTCCGCTTTCCCTGGTGACGTGCGCACCATCCTGTCGACGGTACTCATCGTGCTCGTGGCCCTTCTGGTGCCCGCGAGCGCCGTCGCGTACTGGGCCGACCGCGAACTGGGCAACGCCGACCGGTACACCGCCGCCATGTCCCCCCTCGCCGAGAACGCGAAGGTGCAGGAGGTCGTCGTCGCCCAGGTCACCCGCGCCCTCGCCGGCCAGATCGACGCGGGCCCCTTCCAGATCGGCGTGGACACCCTGCTCGGCGAGGCCCTGCACTCCTTCGCCGGCACCTCCGCCTACCGGACCGCCTGGGACGCGGCCAACCGGGCCGCCCACGCCGCGTTCCTCGACGCGCTCACCACCGGCCACGGCGACGCCCTCACCATCGACCTCGCACCCGTCATCGCCCAGGTCAGGGGCGACCTCGTCGCAGACGACGTGCCCTTCGCCGACCGCATCCCGGTGACCCACCTGACCGTGAAGGTCATGGAGTACGACAACCTCGGCGCTCTCCGGAAGGGATTCCACATGCTCCAGATCGCCGGCGTCTGGCTCCCCGTGCTGACCCTGGTCCTGGCCGCGGCGGCCATCGCCGTCGCCGTCCACCGGCGGCGCGCCGTGATCGCCACCGGGGTGGGGCTGTCGGTCGGGGCCGGGCTGCTGTGGCTCGCGGTGGACGTGTGCCGCCGGCTCACCCTGGACGACCTGCCCGCCGACATCGACCGGCCCGCCGCCGGGGCGGTGTACGACGCCCTCACCGCGTACCTGCGCACCACCGCCTGGGTGGTGCTGGTGATCGGGCTCGCCGCCGCACTTGCCGCATGGGTGATGGGCCGACTACGCCGCACCCCATAAGCTCGGAAGGTACCAACACACGCAGAACCACGCAGAAGATCACAGAAGAACCGATTCGCGAGCGGCGGGCACGGAAGCGGGAATGAGCACCGAACGCACCGAACACATAGCGTCGCGGCGAGCCCGGCACCACCCGCTGGCTCCGCCTTCCTGGCTGCTCAACGGGCTCAAGCCCAGTGCCGCACCGATCCCGTGGGCCGCCGTGGCCCGGGCCTCGGTCGCGATGTCCGTCCCGCTCGCCGTCGGCTTCGCCCTCGACGAGCCCGAATACGGCGCGCTCGCCTCCATGGGCGCCCTCGCCGGAGTCATCGGCGACACCGCCGACGCCTACCGGATGCGCGTCCTGAACATCGCCGTCCCCCAGCTCTTCGGCGCCGTCGGCGTGGCGCTGGGCACCTTGGTCTACGGGCACGGCTGGCTGGCCGTCGGAGCGCTCACCCTCATCGCCCTCGTCTCCGGAATGATCTCCTCCATCGGCACGGTGGCCTCCGTGTCCGGACTGCTGCTCCTGCTCAACGCCGTGATCGGCGCCGGACTGCCGCTGCCCGAGCCCTGGTGGACGGCCCCGCTGCTGCTGAGCGCGGGCGGGCTGTTCGTCCTCGCGCTGAGCCTGCTGGGCTGGCCGCTGCGCCGCCGGCAGCCCGAACGCACCGCCGTGGCCGACACCTACCGGGCCCTGGCCGACGCCCTGGAGGCCGCCGGCGGACCCGGCGCCCTCTACGACGAACGCCGCCAGCAGGTCACCCAGGCCATCAACCACGCCTACGACCTCGTGCTCGGCCGCCGGGCCCGGGTGCACGGGCGCAGCCCCTCGCTGGTGCGGCTGCTGGCCCAGCTCAACGTGGTGATCCCGCTGGTGGAGGCCGCGCCCGCCGCACATCTGCGCGGCCGGCCACTGCCCCCCGGGATCCCGGCGGCCGTACGGGACCTGGCCGACGCCGTCCAGGAGGGCCGCACCGGAACCCCCGTACTGGAGCTGCCCGCCCCGCACACCCCGGCCGAACGGGCCGTCGACGCGGCCCTGCGCCATGCCGCGAAGATCGTGTACATCGCCCGGCCGGACCTGGACAACGTGGACGACCGGCTCGGCCGGCCCGCCGCCCTGCGGGTGCGCGCCCGGCGGGCGGTACGCGACATGGTGCTGTCCCGGGCCTCCTGGCGGTACGGGCTGCGGCTCGCGCTGTGCATCGGGATCGCGCAGTCCCTGGTGTCGGTGATCGAGTTCGAGCGGTCCTACTGGGTCGCGCTGACCGTCACCTTCGTCCTCAAGCCCGACTTCGGTTCGGTGTTCTCCCGGGCCGTGCTGCGCGCCCTCGGCACCGCCGGCGGACTGGTCGTCGCGGCCGCCGTGCTCTCCGAGGTGCCGCGCGGCTGGTGGGACGTCCCGGTGATGGTGGTGCTGGCCGGGCTGATCCCCGCCTTCTCCGTCAAGGGGTACGCCTTCCAGACCGCCGCGATCACCCCGGTGATCCTGCTCCTCTCGGACCTGCTCAACCACCAGGGCTTCGACCTGATCCGCCCCCGGCTGGTGGACAGCCTGATCGGCTGCGCGATCACCCTCGTCGCGGGTTACCTGCTGTGGCCCGAGAGCTGGCACACCCGGATCGGGGACCGGCTCGCCGACACGGTGGACGACGCCGCCCGCTACGTGGAACGGGCCTTCGCCCCGGTCGCGGACGAGGCCGCGCACGCGGCGGCGCGGACGGCCCGGCTCCAGGCCCGGCGGCGCATCTACCGGGACCTGTCGGGCGTACGCAGCGAGTTCCAGCGGGCGCTGACCGAACCGCCGCCGACCGGGGCGCGGGCCGCCGCCTGGTGGCCGCTGGTGGTCGCCGTCGAACGGATCGTGGACGCGACCACCGCCGCCCGGGTCCGGGTCAACCACGGCGCGGCCCCGCCCCCCGCCGACGAGGTCGAGTCGATCGCGCGGCAGCTTCGCGAGCTGGCCGTGCGGGTCCGCAGCAGCAGCATCCCGGTACGGGTCGACGCGGGGCCCCCGGGCGAGGCGACGAGCGTGCTGGCCCCGGTCCACCAGGAGATCGCGGCGGCCCTGGCCATCGCCCGGCCGGAGTCCTGACCCGCCGCAGGCCGGCCCCGGACCGGCGTCCCCCGAATGGGCCGCCTCCCGGGCCGGGCCGGGGCGGACGGGGCAGCATCGGATCATGCGCCGCGTCGTCCCCGCCGTGATGGTCCTCGCCGTACTCCTGGCGGGGTGCGCCGATGTGGAGGGACTGCAGAGCGACGGCGACCTCGGCACGGTGCACGCCCCGAAGAGCCTGTGGAAGGACATCCGCCCGGACCCGCCCGCCCCGGACCAGAAACCGGGCACGGCCGCCGTGGTCCCCGGACTGCCCAAGGTGGCCGACCTGAACATGCGCGGGGTGGACGCCCTGTCCGTCGTACGTGCCGACATCACCTCCGCCGCCGAGCAGGACGGCGGAACCGGCCGGCTCGTCGACCCGCGCGCCGTCCAGCGGCTCGCGCTCTGCACACAGGCTGTGGACGGCGGCCCCGACTGCCCGGTGCGCCCGGCGGTCCTGCACGACCTGACGGGCAACGGCCGGGAGGAGCTCATCACCGCCCTGGACGTCGACGGCCGGCTCAGCGAGCTGCGCGTCTACACCGTCCAGGACGACGGGAACATCGCCCGGATCCTGTCCCGGCGCGCGGTGCTGAAGGGCGTGGAGGTGGCCGCCGAGCACCTGGCGGTCCGCGAGCCCACGACGAACCCCCACTACGTCGCCGTCTCCGACTACGTGTGGGACCCGAAGGCCGGGATCATGAACCTGTCCCAGCTCACCCTCGACGACTGCCCGGAGCTCACACGGAACCCGTCCGGCGGGGACGGGGCGCGATGCGCGCGCTGAGCAGCCTGCGCTGGAAGATCGCGCTGACCACCACCATGGTGTGCTGCATGGTCGCCGCCGCGCTGGGCATCCTGGTGCACAACGTGGTCGCCCGGCAGATGGTCGGGGAGGTCCGCAAGGCAGCCGGCGCCGAGCTGGAACACGCGCTGGGCCACTACGAGTACGGCACCGCGCACGGCGACGTGAACGCCGTGTTCGACCCGCCCGGCCTGCCCCGGCGACTGCGCGAGCTCGTCGCGAGCGGCCAGACCGGCAGCATCGTCGGCGAACAGGGAGGAAAGCCCGTCATGTGGGCGGCCGGACCCGCCGACGGCAAGGCCCTCGCGGTCTGGCTGCCCTTCGGGAGCACCCGCGAACGGCTGCGGGACATCGACACCGCGATCCTCGCCTCCGCGATCCTCGCGGCCGGGCTGGTGGCACTGGCCGGCCTGTTCCTCGCCGACCGGATCAGCCGGCGGCTCGCGGCCACGGCCGCCGTGGCCCGCCGGATCAGCGCCGGGGACCTGGACGCCCGGGTGAACCTCCGGGCCGAGGGGGACGATCCGGGGCCGGGCCGTTCCCGCGACGAGGTCCAGGACGTGGCGCACGCGCTGGACTCGATGGCGAGCTCGCTCCAGGGCCGGCTGGAGGCGGAGAAGCGCTTCACGGCGGATGTCGCGCACGAGCTGCGCACCCCGCTCACCGGTTCGCTGGCCGCGGCGGCGCTGCTGCCCGAGGGCCGCCCCAAGGAGATGATCAACAACCGGCTGAAGGCCCTGCACCTGCTGACCGAGGACCTGCTGGAGATCTCCCGGCTGGACTCGGGCGTCGAACGGGCCGACCTCGCCCGGGTGGAGCTCGGCCGGGCGGTGGAGCGGGCGGTCGCCGCGGCCGCCGGCGGGGGCGGGGCCGGGCCGGAGGCCGGACCCGCCGCTTCGGTACGGGTGGTCCAGGACATGGTGGTGGTGACCGACCGGCGGCGACTGGACCGGATCCTGGCCAACCTGCTGGTCAACGCCGGCAAACACGGCAGGCCGCCGGTCGAGGTGACCGTGGAGGGACCGCTGGTGGTGGTCCGCGACCACGGGCCGGGCTACCCGCCCGAGCTGATCGAGCAGGGCCCGCAGCGGTTCCGTACCGGGGACCCGGGCCGCGGACGCGGTCACGGCCTGGGACTCACGATCGTGATGGGGCAGGCGGCCGTGCTGGAGATCGCGGTGGGCTTCGCCAACGCGCCCGACGGGGGCGCGGTGACGACGCTCCGGCTCCCCGTCGGCAGGGTGCCGCAGGGGAATTGACCGGCTTGAGCGGGTTCGGCGGCCTGAATGCCCGAGGGGCGTGTTTCACGTGAAACACGCCCCTCGGGTCAACTGGTCCGGTCAGACGCCGATGTTGCGGCCGTCCTTGCGCCAGACGGACACGACCGCCGGGCGGACGATCTTGCCGGGACCGTCGGGCCACACCGACTGCGGCTTCTCGACGGACGCGCCGTCGATCTCGCCCGGGTGCTGGACGGAGACCAGGACGCGCTTGTCCTGGATGAGCGGGCCGCAGGTCTCGGCGCCGCGCGGAACGGTCAGGAACTGCTTCAGCTCACCGCGGCGGTCGCCGGCCGTCGCGACGCCGAACAGGCCGTCGTGGGAGCCGAGCTGGTTGCCGTCCGTGGAGATCCACAGGTTGCCGTGCGGGTCGAACGCCACGTTGTCCGGGCAGGAGATCGGGCTGACCTTGTCCTTCGGGAAGCCCGCGAAGTACGTCGCCGGGTCGTTCGGGTCACCCGCGACCAGGAAGAGCCGCCAGGCGAAGCCGTCACCGGCCGGGTCGTCGAAGTTCTCGGCGAGCTCCAGGATCTGGCCGTGCTTGTTCAGGTTGCGCGGGTTGGGCTCGGTCGCGCCTTCCTTGCCCGGCTTGCCGCGGTCGGTGTTGTTGGTCAGCGCGATGTAGACGCGGCCGGTCCGCGGGGAGGGCTCGACGTCCTCGGGACGGTCCATCTTCGTGGCGCCCACCTTGTCGGCGGCCTGGCGCGTGAAGACGTACACCTCCTCGGCGGTCATGCCCTCGACGTGCGAGACGTTGCCCGTGGCCAGCTTGATCCAGACGCCGGAGCCGTCGAACTCGCCATCGGAGGGGAGCTTGCCGGTGCCGTCGAACTCGGCGGCCGGGGAGTCGCCGGTGAGCTTGGCGACGTACAGGGTGCCCTCGTCGAGCAGCGTGAGGTTGTGCTCCTTCGCCGCGCGCGAATTGCCCTTCTTCATCTGCTTCGACGAGACGAACTTGTAGAAGTAGTCGAAGCGCTCGTCGTCGCCCATGTAGACGACCGGACGGCCGTCCTCGGTCAGGCGGGGCTGCGCGGCCTCGTGCTTGAAGCGGCCCAGCGCGGTGCGCTTGCGCGGGACGGAGTGCGGGTCGTACGGGTCCAGCTCGACGACCCAGCCGAAGCGGTGCGACTCGTTGGGCTCCTGCGCCACGTCGAAGCGCTTGTCGAAGAGCTCCCACTTGCGCTCGGTGGCGCCGGCGGTCACACCGTAGCGCTTCAGGCGGGCGGCGGCGGTCGGGTCGGTGACCTGGCCGGCGTTGCCGAAGTACTGGTTGAAGTTCTCCTCGCCGTGGAGGGTGGTGCCCCACGGGGTGGTGCCGCCGGCGCAGTTGTTGAGGGTGCCGAGCACCTTGGTGCCGGTGGCGTCGACGGAGGTCTTCAGCAGGGTGCTGCCCGCGGCCGGACCGGTCAGCTTGAACTCGCTGGTGGCGGTCAGGCGGCGGTTGAGCTGGTGGCGGGTGACCGCGGTCAGCTTGCCGCTGCGGTGGTCCTCCTGGACGACGACCACGGACAGGCCGTGCGCGGCCCAGGCGATCTCGACCTGCTCGCGGGTCGGCTTGGCCGGGTCGTAGCCCTTGAACATGAGGATCTCGTCCGTGTACTCGTGGTTGGCCACGAGCAGCTGCTGGCGCTCGTAGTCGCCGCCGAGCGGGAGGAGGCTCAGGAAGTCGTTGTTGTAGCCGAACTGACCGGCCTGCGCGGCGGCGGTCTGCTTGTCGGGGTTGAAGCCCGGAGCACCCTTGATGATCGGCTCGCCCCAGCGGATGACCACGTTCTGCTCGTGGCCCTCGGGGATGGTGACCTTGTCGTCGGTGTTGGGCGCGACGGCCTTGAAGCGCAGGCCGCGGGCGGCCTCGCCGCCCTTGCCCGCGCCGGCTGCGGCATCGGCGGAGGGGGTGGCGTTGGCGGTCTGCCCGGAGCCGCTGAGCGCCACGGCGGAACCGGCCGCGGTGGCGACCGTCACGACGGCGGCGGAGCGCAGCATCGCGCGACGGGAGTAGGCGCGGGCTATGACATCGCCGACGTACTCGTTGTCGCTTGTGTTCGGCACCTCGTGGAAGCAGGCGTCGCCACAGCGGTAACGACAGGTGAGAGCGGACCGGCCGCTCCCATGCGGGTTGCCGATGAACGGCAGAAGCTTGCGCACGAATGTCCTCCGAGTAGCTGCGTGGGCGCCGACAACGCGTCGGTACGATCCAGCCGCGACGGTAGGCCCGGGTTGCGCCGAAGCGGCGGCGAGAGGATGAACGGTCGGTGAACCCGGCACGTCGGAGCGGCAGTTCACGGAGCGTGTGCGGGTGTGTGGGAGCCGGGCGCCACGAAAGGCGCCCCTGCCGAAGATCCAGCCGGGCGGCCGATAACCTTACGTGTCCACTCTGGGCAGGGATCATCCGCGCAGCACGGACAAATGACGCACGCACACATGCGAAAGGCCTGGCCCATGGGTATTCGGAGCTTGTTGCGCAAGGTATTCGGACGGTCCGCGGAATCCGTTCCGGAGACTACGGACACCCCTTCGGCCGCTGTCCCCAACCAGGCGGAACGGACCCCTCTGGACGTCGCCGCCGAACTGGTGGCGGCGTCCTTCGACAACCCCACGGTTCCGCCGCAGTCGACGCCGCGCGACCGTGAACCGGGCACCGTCCTCACGGCCCCCGCCCCGGCGGCGGACCCGACGGTCCCGGAAGCCCGCCGTGCGCCTGCGGCGAAGCCCGGCGGAGAAACCCCCGCGCCTGCGGCGCAGGAACAGCCCGAGCCGGCTGCCGCCGCTGCGGACCGGCCCGAGGCCGAGACCCCGGCTGCTGCCGAGGCCGAAGCCACCGCGCCCGAGGCGGAGTCGGCCAAGGCCGAAGCGCCGCAGGCGCAGGCGCAGGCGCAGGACGAAGTCGCCCCGGTCGCCGCCGAGGCGGAACCCGCAGCCGCGCCGGAGGCGGACGCCGCCCCCGCTGCGGAGCAGACCGAAGCCGAGCCCGTCGCCGCCGCTGCGGACCAGCCCGAGGCGGATGCGCCGCAGGCGCAGGACGAGCCGGTCGCCGCCGCCGAGCAGGCCGAGGCGGATGCGCCGCAGGCGCAGGACGAGCCCGAGGCCGAGGCACCGGCTGCCGCCGAGACCACCACGCCGGAGGCAGAGCCCGAGGCTCCGGCTGCCGCCGAGACGGAGCCCGAGACCGAGCCCGTTGCCGCTGCTGCGGAGCAGGCCGAGGCCGAAGCGCCGCAGGCGGAGCCGGCTGCCGCCGAAGCCACCGAGCCCGAGACGGAGCCGGTCGCCGCTGCTGCGGAGCAGGCCGAGCCCGAAGCGCCGCAGGCGCAGGACGAGGCCCCGGCTGCCGCCGAGGCCGAGCCTGAGACCGCGCCGGAGGCGGAGCCCGTTGCCGCTGCTGCGGAGCAGGCCAAGGCCGAAGCGCCGCAGGCGGAGCCGGCTGCCGCCGAAGCCACCGAGACGGAGCAGGTCGCCGCTGCTGCGGAGCAGGCCGAGGCCGAAGCGCCGCAGGCGCAGGACGAGGCCCCGGCTGCCGCCGAAGCGGAGCCCGAGACCGCGCCCGAGGCGGAGCCGGTTGCCGCTGCTGCGGAGCAGGCCGAGGCTGCCGCCGAAGCAAAGCCCGAGACCGCGCCGGAGGCGGAGCCGGCAGCCGCCGAGGACGAGGCGGTTGCGGCCGGGGCGGAGGCTCCCGCGCAGGCGTTGGCCGTCGTCAAGCGGCGGGCTCCTGAGGTCGCCGGGGCGTACAAGGCCGCCGGGCAGGTGCTGCGGGGCAAGGGGAAGGCCGGGGCGCGGGCCAAGGTCTACCTCGTGCTGGACCGGTCCGGGTCGATGCGCGGGTTCTACAAGGACGGCAGCGCCCAGCACCTCGCCGACCACGCCCTCGCCCTCGCCGCGCACCTGGACGACGCGGCGACCGTGCACACCGTGTTCTTCTCCACGGACGTGGACGGCACCGCCGACCTGACCCTCGACGGCTACGACGCCGCCTGGGTCGAGGCCCGCCACGCCGAGCTCGGCCGGATGGGCCGCACCAGCTACCACGTGGCCGTCGAGGCCGTCGTGGAGCGCTACCAGAAGGACGGCGGCGAGGGCCCGGCCCTGGTCGTCTTCCAGACCGACGGCGCCCCCGACAACCGCCAGCCCGCCCGCCAGGCACTGGCCGACGCCGCCACCACGGCTCCGGGCATCCACTGGCAGTTCGTGGCCTTCGGCGACCACGACGCCAAGGCCTTCGACTTCCTGCGCAAGCTGGACGCCGAGAACGCCGGCTTCTTCCACGCCGGCCCCGCCCCCACCGAGCTGACCTCCGCCGCCCTCCTCAAGGGCATCCTGGAGCAGTTCTAGGACGACGGGCACCCACACGAAGGCGGCGCCCCCCCTCCGGCAAGGAGGGGGGCGCCGCCTTCGGCGTATCCGGGTATCCGGGTCAGCCCCGCGGGGAACCGGCGTCCGGGGTGACCGCGTCGGAGACCGGCCGCTCCGCCGCCTTCGTCTCGACCGGCTTGCGCAGCGCGATGTTCAGCTCGCGCAGACGGGCCTCCTCCAGCACCGTCGGCGCGCCCATCATCAGGTCCTGCGCGTTGCCGTTCAGCGGGAAGGCGATGGTCTCGCGGATGTTCGGCTCGTCGGCCAGCAGCATCACGATGCGGTCCACGCCCGGGGCGATGCCACCGTGCGGCGGGGCGCCCAGCCGGAACGCGCGGAGCATGCCCGCGAACTCGCGCTCGACGGTCTCGGCCTCGTAACCGGCGATCTCGAAGGCCTTCAGCATGACCTCGGGCTCGTGGTTGCGGATGGCGCCGGAGGACAGCTCGATGCCGTTGCAGACGATGTCGTACTGCCAGGCCAGGATGTCCAGCGGGTCCTTCTCCTCCAGGTCCTTCATCCCGCCCTGCGGCATGGAGAAGGGGTTGTGGGAGAAGTCGATCTTGCCGGTCTCCTCGTCCTTCTCGTACATCGGGAAGTCGACGATCCAGCAGAACCGGAAGACGTTCTCCTCGAAGTGGCCGGCACGCTTGGCCGCCTCGACGCGAACGCCGGACATGATCTTGGAGACCTCGTCGAAGTCACCCGCGCCGAAGAACACGGCGTGGCCGGGGACCAGGCCCAGGCGCTCGGTGAGGACCTTGACGTTCTCCTCGGTGAGGAACTTGGCGATCGGGCCGGTCAGGGCACCGTCCTCGCCCACGCGCACCCAGGCCAGGCCCTTGGCGCCCAGCGAGATCGCGTACTCGCCGAGACCGTCGAAGAACTTGCGCGGCTGCGCGGCGGTGTCCGGGACGGCCAGGGCACGCACGTGCTTGCCGGCGAACGCCTTGAACTCCGAGCCCTCGAACACGTCGGTGATGTCGACGAGCTCCAGCTTGGCGCGCAGGTCGGGCTTGTCGTTGCCGTACTTCAGCATCGACTCGCGGAACGGGATCCGCGGGAACGGCGAGGTGACCTCGCGGCCGTTGCCGAACTCGGTGAAGAGCTCGGTCATCAGGCGCTCGATCGGCTGGAAGACGTCCTCCTGCTCGACGAAGGACATCTCCACGTCGAGCTGGTAGAACTCGCCCGGCGAGCGGTCGGCGCGGGCGTCCTCGTCGCGGAAGCAGGGCGCGATCTGGAAGTAGCGGTCGAAGCCGGAGATCATCAGCAGCTGCTTGAACTGCTGCGGCGCCTGCGGCAGGGCGTAGAACTTGCCCGGGTTCAGGCGGGACGGCACGACGAAGTCACGGGCGCCCTCGGGGGAGGTCGCGGTGAGGATCGGCGTCGCCATCTCGTTGAAGCCGAGGGCCACCATCTTCGAGCGGATCGACGCGATGACGGCCGAGCGCAGCATGATGTTGCGGTGCATGCGCTCGCGGCGCAGGTCGAGGAAGCGGTACTCCAGGCGCCGCTCCTCGTTCACACCGTCGTCGGTGTTGATCGTGAACGGCAGCGGGGCGGCCGCGCCGAGCACCTCGACCGAGGAGACCTCGATCTCGATCTCGCCGGTCGGCAGCTCCGGGTTGACGTTGTCGGCGCCGCGGGAGACGACCTTGCCGTCGATGCGGACGACGGTCTCCTTGGTGACGCTGCTCAGCGCCTCGTTCGCCGCGGTGCCGGGCCGGGCGACCAGCTGCGTGATGCCGTAGTGGTCGCGCAGATCGATGAAGAGGATGCCGCCCAGGTCTCGACGGTTGTGCAGCCAGCCGCTCAGCCGGACGTCGGCGGCGACGTCAGAAGCGCGGAGCTCGCCGCAGGTGTGGGACCTGTAC
Organism: Streptomyces sp. NPDC001502; assembly: GCF_042894785.1. NCBI lineage: Bacteria > Bacillati > Actinomycetota > Actinomycetes > Kitasatosporales > Streptomycetaceae > Streptomyces > Streptomyces sp. NPDC001502. The sequence goes on along the minus strand of NZ_JBIAVW010000001.1, from coordinate 149,275 downwards.
CGATGCATCAGTCATCCAGTTCTACGCGATACCAGGGTGGATTCAACCGTCCCAAGGTTACCGTCCGGGAAGGTGACGGGTCGGGCACTCCCTCCAGCCTGCGCAAATGCGTCCGGTCGTCCGGGCGAACAGGCACGTATCGGATATGACCTGTAAAGATGGCCGGGTGCGCACCGAGGACGTTCTGGCCGCCATCGCGACCGGCCTGTGGCGATGGGACAACGCCTCCGGGACGGTCACCCTCGACAGTGAGGCCGCCCGGCTCCTCGGGCTGCCCGCCGAACCGGTGGTGCTGCCGGAGGTCGCCGTACGGTCCCGCTTCCACCCGGTGGACTGGAACGAGATCAACGGGATCGTGAACCTGGCCGTCGCCGAGGGCACCCTCGCCGAGGCCCGGCTCCGGATCATGGACGTCGACGGCCGGGTGCTGCGGACCGTGCGCAGCCGCTCCAAACCGATGGAGAACCGGACGCCCGAAGGGGCCACGGACTACGAGCTGGTCGGCACCATCCAGGAGATCGCCGAGCCGCAGCCCGGCACCACGGCCGCCCACACCCCCATCACGGGCGACTGGCGGCGCTCCCGCGAGGCCTTCCTGCTGGACGCGGGGCGCGCGCTGGCGGAGGCGCGGTCGACGGCCGAGGTGCTGCGGGTCGCCGCCTCGCTGTCCATGCCCGGTTTCAGCCCGGACGGGCTGGCCGTCTTCGGCGTGGCCGGGGACCGGCTGTCGATCATCGGGCACCACGGGCACGATCCGGGGGACGAGGGCCGGTTCTCCGACATGCCGCTGGAGACGAACTACCCGGCCGCGGAGGTCGTCCGCACCGGCCGGGCGATCTACCTGCCCACCCCCGAGGACTACAAACGGCGCTTCCCGGCCGCCTGGCCGCTCGCCCAGCGCTTCGACCGGGTCTCCTGGGCCTTCCTGCCGCTGATCGTGGCCGGGCGGACCATGGGCGCCTGGATGGCCGCCTTCAAGCACCCGGCGTCCTTCTCCCCCGACGAGCGGTCCGTCCTGACGACCGTGGCCCGGATGCTGGCCCAGGCGCTCCAGCGCGCCGTGGTGGCCGAATCCGAGCGGGAACTCACCACCGGCCTGCAGCGGTCGATGATGCCGCAGCTCGGCCCGGAGATCCCCGGCATGCGGATCGCGGCCCGCTACGTCCCGACGGGCGGCGGGCTCCAGGTCGGCGGCGACTGGTACGACATGATCCCGCTGCCGTCGGGCAGGTTCGCGCTGGTCATCGGCGACGTGCAGGGCCACGACGTGCGGGCGGCCGGGCTGATGGGCCAGCTGCGGATCGCCGTGCGGGCGTACGCTTCCGAGGGCCACCGGCCGGACGCGGTGCTCTCGCGCGCCTCCCGCTTCCTCGCCGGGCTGTGCTCCTCGCCGGAGTCCGACCCGTACGGGGACGACGGCGGCCGGGACTCCGACTTCCAGAGCCCGCGGTTCGCGACCTGCCTGTACGTGGAGTGCGATCCGAAGACCGGCATGCTGGAGGTGGCCCGCGCGGGCCACCCCGATCCCGCGATCCGGATGGCCGACGGCACCGTCCTGATGCGCCCCACCGCCGGCGGACTGCCCCTCGGGATCGTCCCTGACACCGACTACCCCACCACCCGGTTCACCCTGGAGCCCGGCGAGACGATGATGCTCTGCACCGACGGGCTCATCGAGACCGGCGGGCACGACCTCGACACCGGCTGGGCGCGGCTGCGGGCCGTCCTGGAGTCCGACGCGCACGAGAGCGCCTACGACGAGCAGGCCCCGGGAGCGGGCACCGCCGCGGCCGGACCCGTCGCGCCCCCGCAGCTGGAGAGACTGGCCGACCTGCTGGTCCAGGCCGTGCACGGGCCGTCCTCGCACCACACCACCGGCCCGCTCGCCGACCGCCGCGAGGACGACATAGCCGTCGTGCTGCTGTGCCGCGAGCGCGCGGAGCGCGGCGCGGGCACCGCGCTGCCGCACCCGGCCCGGCCCGTGCGCCGCACCGTGCTGACCGTGGCCCAGGTGGAGCCCGAACGGATCGCGGGCGTGCGGCAGCAGATCCGGGAGCTGCTGCACGACTGGGCCGACCCCGACCAGGTGGACTCGGCGGTGCTGATGGTCTCCGAGATGGTGACGAACGTACTGACGCACACCGACGGCGACGCCCTGCTGGTCGCGGAAGCGGTCGGCGAGCTGGGCGCGCGCCGGCTGCGCGTCGAGGTCGCGGACGGCAGCGACGAGCTGCCGCACAAGCGGCAGCCGGGGGAGATGTCCTCCAGCGGCCGCGGGGTGCTGCTGATGGAGATGCTGGCCGACGCGTGGGGCGTGGACCCGCGGGGCGAGGGCAAGTCGATCTGGTTCGAGCTGCACGAGCAGTCGAAGACGGACGCCGACCCCGAGTTCTGACCCGGGACGGGCGCGCGGCGGGGCGTGATTGGATGCAGCGGTGTCCGAACCCCTCCTGCCCGCGCCCGTACGGCGGCTCGCCGCCTGGTGCGGCGTCGTCCTGCTCGTCACCGCGGTCCTCGCCGTCGCCGTATGGCTGTGCACCGTCTTCGAGTCCGTGGTGACGCCCGTCCTGCTGGCCGTGCTCGGCACGGCCCTGCTCGGGCCGATGCACCGGCGCCTGGTCCGCATGAAGATGAACCGCTCGCTGGCCGCGGCCCTGACCTGCCTCGCCGTGATCGCCGTCGTCGGCGGGGCCACGTACATCGTGGTCCTCGCGCTCATCGAGACCGGCGGCCAGATCGTCGACGCGCTGCGGCGGGCCGGCGAGACGGTCGCCGAGCACTTCGGGGCGGTGGGCACCTCGCTGGAGGACATCGCCGCGAACTCCAAGGACCTGCTCGCGAAGTTCGGCGGCACGGCCGCCTCGGGCGTGGTCGCGGGGCTCAGCGTGGTGGGCTCGATGCTCGCGATGGTGCTGCTGGCGCTGGTGCTGATCTTCTTCTTCCTGCGCGACTCCGACCGGGCCGTGGGAACCCTGCGTTCCCTCGTCCCGAGCCGCTCGGGCGACCTGATGGAGGCGATGGGGCGGCGCGCCTTCGAGGCCGTCGAGGGGTTCATGCGCGGGACCACGTTCGTGGCCCTGGTGGACGCCGTGCTGATCGGCGCGGGTCTGCTGATCCTCGATGTGCCGGGTGCGCTGGGGCTGGCCGCCCTGGTCTTCGTGACGGCCTACATCCCCTACCTCGGGGCCATCCTGTCGGGCGCCGTGGCCGTGCTCGTGGCCTTCGCCGACCGGGGCTGGATCATCGGCCTGTGGGCGCTGGGCCTGGTACTGCTGGTCCAGATGATCGAGGGCTACGTACTGCAGCCCGTGGTGCAGAGCCGCACCGTGCAGATGCACCCGGCCGTGGTGATGCTGGCCATCACCGCGGGCGCGAGCGTCGCCGGGATCCTGGGGATGCTGCTGGCGGTGCCGCTGACCGCCGCCGTCTTCGGGGTGATCTCGGAACTGCGGGCCCGGTACGCCGCAGATGCGGCGCCCGGGCCCGTGGATCCCGCGTAGCGGACCTCCGGGTCAGTCCTGGTCGGCCTCACCCGTGCCGCGGTGGCCGAGGCCGGTGCGCGCGGTGGTGGGGATGCGGCCCAGCCGGCCCGCCTGGAAGTCGTCGAAGGCCTGCTGCAGCTCGTGCTTGCTGTTCATCACGAACGGCCCGTAGTGCGCCATCGGCTCCCGGATCGGACGTCCGCCGAGGAGCACGACCTCCAGGTCCGGGGCGTTGGAGTCCTGGGACGCGTCCGCCCGCACCGTGAGCGAGCCGCCCTCGCCGAAGACGGCCGTCTGCCCCGTCTGTACGGGCCGGCGGTCCTCGCCGACGGACCCGCGCCCGGCCATGACGTACGCCAGCGCGTTGAAGTCCTCGCGCCACGGCAGGGTGATCTGCGCGCCCGGCGAGACGGTCGCGTGGATCATCGTGATCGGGGTGTGGGTGATGCCCGGGCCCTGGTGGCCGTCCAGCTCACCGGCGATGACGCGGAGCAGGGAGCCGCCGTCCGGGGTGGTCAGCAGCTGGACCTGGCCGCCGCCGATGTCCTGGTAGCGCGGGGGCATCATCTTGTCGGAGGCCGGGAGGTTCACCCACAGCTGGAGGCCGTGGAACAGCCCGCCGGACACGACGAGGGACTCCGGCGGGGCCTCGATGTGCAGGAGGCCCGAACCGGCGGTCATCCACTGGGTGTCGCCGCCGTTGATGACGCCGCCGCCGCCGTTGCTGTCCTGGTGGACGAAGGTTCCGTCGATCAGGTACGTGACGGTCTCGAAGCCGCGGTGCGGGTGCCAGGGCGTGCCCTTGGGCTCACCGGGCGCGTACTCCACCTCACCCATCTGGTCCATCATGATGAACGGGTCGAGGTACTGGTAGTTGATCCCGGCGAACGCGCGGCGCACCGGGAATCCCTCGCCCTCGAACCCACCGGGAGCGGAGACGACGGCCAGCACCTTGCGCGGGACGGCGGCCTGCGGCTCGGCCACGCGGGGAAGGGTCAACGGGTTCTCAACAGTCACTGCGGGCATGGTCAGGACCTCCTTCTGCGTCGAGTTTAGTTGAAACTCGAACTTTCTGCCACACCTCGCAGAACGGAGAAGGCCCCGGAGGAAATTCCCCCGGGGCCTTCGGGTCCGACCAGTACCTGCCGAGCCTGCCCGACCAGTACCTGCCGAGCCTGCCCGACTAGTACCTGCTGAGCTTGATCGAGTTCATCGGGGAGAGGTTCTCCTGCCAGGTGGTGCCGGGCGGCTGGACGTACGAGTCGCAGTTGCTCCCGTAGGAGTCGTAGCAGAGGCGGTCGACCCAGCCGTCGGTCTGGTTGTTGACGATGAAGTGCGTCCCCTCCTGGTTGTAGAGCCTGTAGACGCCCTCCCAGTACACGTTGGACGGCCTGTCGTTGTTCCAGCCGGCGTCCCGCGGGTAGATGCAGACGGCGCCGGACGGGCAGCCGTGCCACGTGCCCGCGGCGTGCGCGGGCGACGCCGCCAGGACCCCCGTACCCAACGCCATGACCCCGGCCGCCGCCAGAGCGGCGAGCTTCGTGCGGACCGTCGTATCCCTCATCGCTGTCTCCTCGTCCGAAGGTGCGGGGCCCCCGTGGTTTCCCCCGCGGCACTGATGTTCCGGCGCGGCGCGGGGGCGCCGCGATGGTTTCGTTCCTGACCGAAAGGACCGGGCGCGGCGACGGCTAACAGACGATGCCGGTGAGCGCCGCGTTCTCGTTGCCCGAGATCTTGTGCCAGCCGGCGCCCCACACCACGGGGTGGTTGTAGAGCCCGCCGAACACCACTCCGGTCGCCACGCATCCGCCCGGGATGTACACGCCGTCGACGTCGATCCGGCTGGCGTTGCCGCCCAGGGAGGTGCCGGACGGCACCCAGCGCTCCCATCGCCAGCGCGGTTCGTCGGAGGACCCGTCCCCCCATTCCAGCGTGGCGCTGAGACCGATCGCGGTCGAATTCGTCAGCCTCCCGCAATTCCACGAGCAGGACTGGCCGGTGGCGCCATCGGCGGCCGCCGCCGCGGGTGAAATTCCCGCCATGAAAAGGGCGGCGACGGCGGCGGCCGTGACCGTCAGGGATTTCGCCGGGTGGCGCATGCCGAGCAGAGACATGTCTCTCATTCCTCCGTTGTGGTCTTTTGTCCGCGGCGGTTCCCGACCCCCGCTGCGACACAGCCTGCGAGAGTGCCCTGCGGCGCGGCAACGGATTGGACTAATCTGGGACGCGGGGATGGAACATCCCCTCTGACCTGCGGAGATTCCGCGCTCTGGGACGAACGTCCCGCGCGGAGGGGGGATCTTTCGTGAGCGTTTCCGTCGAGGGGAAGACGGAGGGCGAGCCATCGGACGGCGATCGCCCCGCACAGCACAGACAGCAATTCGCAGATCTGCTGACCGACCTGAAGGACCGCCGCGGCCACAGCTACGAAACATTGGCCCGAAAGGCTCATATGAGCCGCTCTTCCGTGCACCGCTATTGCCGGGGAATCGTCATTCCCGTGGAGTTCGGAACGGCAGAGAGAATCGCCCGGATATGCGGCGCGACCCCGCGCGAGCTGGCCGCCCTCTACCGCTGCTGGGCGGCGGCCTCCGCACCCGGCACGGACACGGAGGACCCGTTACCCCCGTCCGCGGCGGAGCCGGGGACGGGGGAGGCCGTGGAAGCGGGGACAGCGGCAGAAGACGGGCCGCAGGCAGCGGCAGGGCCCCGGGAGGCGGGCCCGGCCCCGGCCGGCGCGCGAACGGTGCCACGGCCCCGCGGCGGCGCCCGGCTGGCCCTCGCCTCCGTGGCCTTCATCCTGCTGTGCGTGGCCTCGCTGAGCGGCTCCGCGCCCGCCGCGACCCTGTGGGCCCCGGGTCGCCCCCTCCCGGCCGTCGGCGCCGGCCCGGACTCCGGAGCCGGGTCCGGGTCCGGAGCCGCGGTACCGTCCTGGGCCCAGGCCCCGACCCCGGTGTCCGACGGCCTCTTCGGCATGACCCTCAACTCCAACACCGGCGCCATGCCCACCTTCCAGGTGGACACCGTCCGGCTCTGGGACACCCGTACGAGGTGGGCGAACATCCAGCCGAGGCGCGGCGTCTACGACTGGTCCGTCCTCGACCGGCTCGTCACGGCCGCGAACCAGGCCGGCCTGCCCGTGGTCTTCACCATGGGCGGCACCCCCGACTGGGCGAGCCCGCACGGCCCCCGGGCCGCGTACGACGACGGCTCCCGCACGAGCCCGCCCGACGATCCGGCCGACTGGAAGGCGTTCGTCACCGCCGTGGCCGACCGCTACCGGGGTCGCATCGACGCGTACGAGCTGTGGGTCATGGGCAACGACACGCGCTACTTCAGCGGAAGCCTGGAAACCCTGGCCGAGATGACCCGCACCGCGAAGGCCGTGCTCGACGCCGTGGACCCGGACGCGACCGTCGTCTGCCCGTCCATGGGCCGGCTCTGGGAGCCGGACGCCCTGCGCGCGCTGGAACGGTTCGCCGAGCTCCGCGCCTACGACTCCTGCGACGTCGCCGGCGTCAAGCTGTACCAGCGCAGCGCCTCGGACCCGCCCGAGCAGCTGCACGGCATGATCCAGGAGATCGACCGCGCCTTCCACCGGGGCGGCGCGCACCCCCGGCTGTGGAGCACCGGCGCCTCGTACGAGATCGCCCTGCAGAAGCCGCTGGACGAGGCCACCGCATCGGCCCACGCCGTCCGGTTCTTCCTCGTCGGCCTCTACGCCCGCTACCCGCGCATGTACTACTACAACTGGGGCGGCACCAAGGTCCCGATCGTGATGCAGCCGGAGGGGCAGCCGCCGACCCGGGCCGCCCTGGACGTCGAGGAGCTGCGCCGCTGGGTGCACGGGACGCGGATCCACTCGTGCGGGAACGGGGTGGCGGCCGGACTGCCGGTCGGCGTCTGGCAGTGCAGGTTCGACCGGGACGGCGCCGAGCAGGTGATCGTCTGGCACGAGACGGGCACCGCCCGCATCCCGGCGCCACGGAAGACCGGCGCGGTGCGCCGCCTCGACGGGACCGTCTCGGCCCTCCCCTCCGACCGGACGGTCGAGGTCACGACGATGCCGGTGCTGCTCACCCGGGCACCCTGAGCCCGGGCAGCCCGGGGAGCCCGGGCAGCCCCGTGAGCCTCAGCCGCCGCTGTGGAGCAGGTCCACGCCCAGGCCCGTCACCGAGTGCAGGACCGCCTTGCCGTCGCGCTCCGTGGTGATCAGGCCGGCCGCGCGCAGGGTGCGGGTGTGTTCGGAGGCCGAGGGGAGGCTGATGTCGAGGTCCCGGGCCAGCTCGCTGGTCGTGCGCTGCTCGATCAGCGACTGGAGCACGGCCGCCCGGGTCCGGCCCAGCAGGGCGTCCAGCGCCCCCTGTGCCGGGCCCGGGCCGACCAGGGGCAGGGGCGTCAGCGCCGGGTAGAGCAGCACGCACCTGCCGTCCGGGCCGTCCGGACCCTCGGCGAGCAGCGGCCGGCCCGTCCAGAACGGCGAGGGCATCAGCAGCAGGCCGCGCCCGCCGAGGCGGACCTCGTAGTGCGGCGGCCCGTCCACCTCCAGCACCGTGCCCGCCCAGGCGGCCAGCGGATGTGTGCCGGCCAGGCACGCCTTGATGCCGTGGGCGGCCAGCAGCCGGCTGCGCCAGGCCACGTCCGCCTGGAAGGACTGCCGGATCCGCGGCCAGTGCGGGGCGACGACCACCTCGTACGCGGACCGCAGCGCGCCGCCGAGCTGGTCCCATGCCTCGTGGTCCTGGGCCCACAGGGCGCGCAGCCAGGACGCGGAGCCGGGGGCCCGGGCGGCGACGCGGTGCAGCTCGCCCGAGGTCAGGAGCGGGCCGGCCTCCCGGACCACGGCCAGCCCCTCCTCCAGGGTGCGGGCGTACGGCTCGACGAACTGGGGGTTGTCGCCGTCGGGGCGCAGGAGGTCGAGCAGCGGGCGGGCGCGGCCGGGCAGCTCCCGGCCGACACGGTTGCGCCAGCGGCCGAAAACGGCCTGTTCGTCGGTGCGCTGCCAGGCGACCATCGCCATGCCCAGCTCCACCAGCGGCAGCGGCTCGCTCGCGAAGGTGACGTTGAGCAGGTCCTCCGCCGTGAAGTGCACGCGCAGCACGATCCGCCCCCCGTCAGGCGTCAGCCGGTACGTCTACGGCTAGCCGTCTACGCAGCCATGTCGTCTAGCCATACATCCGGCGCATCGCGAAGTCGACCATCTGCTCGACGGCCTTCGCGTCGAAGACCATCCGGTGGTCGCCCTCCATGTCGAGGACGAAGCCGTACCCGGTCGGCAGCAGGTCGATCACCTCGGCGCCGGTGATCACGAAGTACTTGGACTCCTTGCCGGCGTACCGGCGCAGCTCCTTGAGCGTGGTGAACATGGGGATGACCGGGTGCTGCGTGTTGTGCAGCGCCAGGAATCCGGGGGTGTCGCCGCGCGGGCAGTAGACCTTCGAGGTGGCGAAGATCTGCTGGAAGTCCTCGGCGGAGAGGGACCCCGTGGTGAAGGCCCGCACGGCGTCGGCGAGCGACGGTGGCGAGGGCTCGGGGTAGAGCGGCTGCTCGGCGTAACCGCCGGCCATCTGCTGCGGGGCGGCGTACTGCTGCTGCCCCGCGTGCCCCGCGCTCACGTTCTGGTCGTAGCCGTACATGGGGCGAAGCCTACCGACCGGCCACTCGCCGTCGGACACGTATTTCCCGCCAGGCTTGACGCTGGTCACAGTCGTCAGGGGTTGCGTCTTATTACCGACGGGTAGCATCATTACGTTACCGATTGGTATGTACGAGGAACCCTGTCTCCCCGAGCCTTAACGGAGCCGTCGCCATGGGGCACTACAAGTCGAATCTCCGCGACATCGAGTTCAACCTCTTCGAGGTGCTCGGCCGCGACAAGCAGTACGGCACCGGTCCGTTCGAGGAGATGGACACCGAGACCGCCAAGAGCGTCCTGTCCGAGATCGCCCGCCTCGCCGAGAACGAGCTGGCCGCCTCCTTCGAGGACGCCGACCGCAACCCGCCGGTCTTCGACCCGGCCACCAACACCGCGCCCGTCCCCGCCTCCTTCAAGAAGAGCTACGAAGCCTTCATGGAGTCGGAGTACTGGCGCCTGGGCCTGCCCGAGGAGATCGGCGGCACCACCTCGCCCCGCTCCCTGATCTGGGCCTACGCGGAGCTGCTGCTCGGCTCGAACCCGGCCATCTGGATGTACTCCTCCGGCCCGGCGTTCGCCGGCATCCTCTTCGAAGAGGGCAACGAGGCGCAGAAGAAGGTCGCGCAGATAGCCGTCGACAAGCGCTGGGGCTCCACCATGGTCCTCACCGAGCCGGACGCCGGCTCGGACGTCGGCGCCGGCCGCACCAAGGCGATCCAGCAGGCGGACGGCTCCTGGCACATCGAGGGCGTGAAGCGCTTCATCACGTCCGGTGAGCACGACATGGAGGAGAACATCCTCCACTACGTCCTCGCGCGCCCCGAGGGCCACGGCCCGGGCACCAAGGGCCTGTCCCTCTTCCTCGTCCCGAAGTTCCACTTCGACTGGGAGACCGGCGAGCTGGGCGAGCGCAACGGCGTCTACGCCACGAACGTCGAGCACAAGATGGGCCTCAAGGCCTCCAACACGTGCGAGATGACCTTCGGCGACCAGCACCCCGCCAAGGGCTGGCTGATCGGTGACAAGCACGACGGCATCCGCCAGATGTTCATGATCATCGAGTTCGCCCGCATGATGGTCGGCACGAAGGCCATCGCCACCCTCTCCACCGGCTACCTGAACGCGCTGGAGTACGCCAAGGAGCGCGTGCAGGGCCCGGACCTGGCGAACTTCATGGACAAGACCGCGCCCAAGGTCACCATCACGCACCACCCCGACGTGCGCCGCTCGCTCATGACGCAGAAGGCCTACGCCGAGGGCATGCGCGCCCTGGTCCTCTACACGGCCTCCGTGCAGGACGAGATCCAGGTCAAGCAGGCCGCGGGCGAGGACGCCTCCGCCGAGATCGGCCTGAACGACCTGCTCCTGCCGATCGTGAAGGGCTACGGCTCCGAGAAGTCCTACGAGCAGCTCGCGCAGTCCCTGCAGACCTTCGGCGGCTCCGGGTACCTGCAGGAGTACCCGATCGAGCAGTACATCCGCGACGCCAAGATCGACACCCTCTACGAGGGCACCACGGCCATCCAGGGCCAGGACTTCTTCTTCCGGAAGATCGTCCGCGACCAGGGCGCCTCCCTGAACGTCCTCTCCGAGACGATCAAGAAGTTCCTGGCCGAGGCCGTCGGCGGCGAGGAGCTGGCCGGCGCCCGCGACGCGCTCGCCAAGGCCGCCGTCGACCTGGAGGCCATCGTCGGCCAGATGATCGTCGACCTCACCGCCACCGGCGAGGACGTCAAGAACATCTACAAGGTCGGCCAGAACACCACCCGCCTGCTGATGGCCTCCGGTGACGTGGTCGTCGGATACCTGCTGCTCAAGGGCGCTGCCGTGGCCGCCGAGAAGCTGGCGACCGCCGCCCCGAAGGACGTCCCCTTCTACACCGGCAAGATCGCCGCCGCGAAGTTCTTCGCGTCCCAGGTCCTGCCGAACGTCTCGGTCGCCCGCGCGCTGGCCGAGGTCGTCGACAACTCCCTCATGGAGCTCGACGAGGCCGCCTTCTAGGCCGGTCGCGCCACCGCCGCGCACACGCACCAGCGGCCGGGCCCCCGCACAGGGGCCCGGCCGCTGCCGCGTACCCGGCCCCAGGCCCCTGTCCTGCGCCTTTCCCCGATGTCAGTCGTTCATGGGACGCTCGTACACATGAGTCCACAGGATCAGCACGGCAGCAGGGGGTACTCCGTCCCCACCGGGCGTCCGTACGCCCTCAAGGAGCTGCAGGCGAGCCTGGGCAGTCTCGGCGACCACCTGCGCGAGCTGTACGACGGCGCCCACCCCGCCGAGTACGACACCATCGCCGACGCGCTGTACGTTGCCTTCCAGACCGCCACCGGACTGGCTCCCGCCAAGAGCTACACCGGCTGCCCCGAGCACCCCAACGGCGCCCTCGACCCCGAGGCACCCGAAGGCTGGGGCCGCTGCCTCATCTGCAACGACCGGCGGCGCCTCGGAGCGCGCCGGCACGGCGGCCCGCCCGCCGCCCCCGCCGGAGAGCAGCGGCGCCTGGGCTACCCCGTACCGGACCCCCCGTACACGCTCCAGCGGCTGCGCACGTACGTGCGTACCGTCGAGGACCAGCGGTTCCACCTGAGCCTGTCCTCGCCCGCCGAGGACTTCGTCCGCATCGCCGACGACCTCCACCGCGCCTTCATCGTCGCCCGCGAGCTCTCCCGGCCGCGCAACGCCTCGGGATGCGCCGAACATCCCGGCGCGCCGATCGACCCCGACGCTCCTCCCGGCGAGGCCTGTATCTTCTGCGCCGGACGCAAAAGACGCGCGCAGCGCTCCCCGCAGACCCCGGAGATGCTCCCGCGCATCCGCCGGGGCGAGCGCAGGCAGCTGCAGCGCCGATTCGAGCGTCCGCCGGGCTGAAATCCGACGGGACCGCAGAGGCGACGGGCGCGGAACCAGATCTCCCGGCTGTCGCACGGTCCGGCCATGACGAACACGAAACCGACGCTCGTTAAGGTGAACCACTTGGCTTCCTCCCCTCCCTAGCGGGAGGGGATTCCCACACTCACGAGTGGGGATTCCTGTTGCGCCACGGACCGCCCCGACCGAGAGGAGGACTCCCGATGAGGTCTCACATCCGCTCCACAGGCAGCAGCCGCCGGCCCGGCGGCCAGAGAATTGAGCGCGGCGTTCCCGTCCCGGTCGTGAGCGGTCCCGCAGCTCGCACAGGTCCACTCGCGGACGCTCAGGGGCATCGCGTCGGCGATCGCCCCGCAAGCCGAGCACAGCGCCGCACGGGTGCGAGCCTTGATCCGGTTCTTACTGGCCGGCTCATCCGTCTTCGCCGGCCGCACCCGGCCCTCCGCGCAGCGGAACCCGCTGCGGGTGTACTCGGCGGAGGCACGCGACTTCCGCTTCGACTTGAATCGCGGGTACCGGGACCGCTTCTCCCAGAACGTCCAGAACGTCACGAACGCCGACTGCAGGTGGCGCAGCGCCTGCTGCAGCGGTACCGAGGACACCGTCGCCGGAAAGGCCGGCTCCCCGGTCTTCTTCCACGCGGTGAGCATGGCCGATGTCTGCCCGTAGCCCATCCGCTCGCCGCCCGCCTTCCAGGCTTCGGCACGGGCGGCGAGAGCCGGGTTGCAGACCTTCCGCACACAACCGAACGTCCGCGACAGTTCCACGGCCTGCGCGTCCGTCGGATAGAAACGGTACTTGAACGACCGCTTCACGGAAGGAAACCCACCGTGGAGGCTACGGTCGCTCACGATCCGAACACAAGCACAGGTCACAGCCTCACGCTGCGGCAGTTCGCCACAGCGAGGCTCCGAGCCGGAACTGCGTTTCCTCACCCGGCTGAAGCCGGGGGCTTCCACACAAGGGAAATACGATGAGCTCTCCCGCCCGCTTCGACCGCGGCCACACCGACGATCTGATGACCTTCCTGACGGCCAGTCCGTCGCCGTACCACGCCGTGGCCAACGCGGCGGAGCGGCTGGAGAAGGCAGGCTTCAGGCAGTTGTCGGAAACGGACGCCTGGGATGCGGGCACCGGGGGCAAGTTCGTGCTCCGCGGCGGTGCGCTCATCGCCTGGTTCGTCCCCGAAGGCGCGGCCGCACACACCCCGTTCCGGATCGTCGGCGCGCACACCGACTCCCCGAACCTGCGGGTCAAGCCGCTGCCGGACACGGGCTCGCAGGGCTGGCGGCAGATCGCCGTCGAGATCTACGGCGGCACCCTGCTCAACACCTGGCTGGACCGCGACCTGGGACTGGCCGGGCGGCTGACCCTGCGCGACGGCACCGAGCGCCTGGTGAACGTGGACCGCGCACTGCTGCGCGTTCCCCAACTCGCCGTGCACCTGGACCGGTCGGTGAACAGCGACGGCCTCAAGCTCGACAAGCAGCGGCACATGCAGCCGATCTGGGGGCTGGGCGATGTGCAGGAGGGCGACCTGATCTCCTTCCTGGAGGAGGAAGAGGGCCTGGACCAGGGTTCGGTGGCCGGCTGGGACCTGATGGTCCACTCCATCGAGCCGCCGTCGTACCTGGGCCGTGACCGCGAGCTGGTGGCCGGCCCGCGCATGGACAACCTGCTGTCGGTGCACGCGGGCGTCGCGGCGCTGGCCGCGGTCTCCGCCGCCGGCAAGCTCGACCACATCCCGGTGCTGGCCGCCTTCGACCACGAGGAGAACGGCTCGCAGTCCGACACGGGCGCGGACGGCCCGCTGCTGGGCAACGTGCTGGAACGTTCAGTCTTCGCCCGCGGGGGCTCGTACGAGGACCGCGCGCGGGCCTTCGCGGGCACCATCTGCCTGTCCTCGGACACCGGACACGCCGTGCACCCCAACTACGGTGAGCGGCACGACCCGACGCACCACCCGCGCGCCAACGGCGGACCGATCCTGAAGGTCAACGTCAACCAGCGGTACGCCACAGACGGCAGCGGGCGCGCCGTGTTCGCCGCCGCGTGCGAGCGGGCCGGCGTGCCGTGGCAGACCTTCGTCTCCAACAACTCGATGCCGTGCGGCACCACGATCGGCCCGATCACCGCCGCCCGCCACGGCATTCAGACCGTGGACATCGGCGTCGCGATCCTCTCGATGCACAGCGCCCGCGAACTGTGCGGCGCGGACGACCCGTTCCTGCTCGCGAACGCCCTGGTGGCCTTCCTGGAGGGCTGAGTCCCCAGGAAGGCCACCAGGAAGGCCGGTGCCGGCTACCCCTCGGCGTCCATCCCCGCGAGGACGAGGGGCAGCCGGGAGGCGCCGTCGGCGGTGACGCGGACGGGCACGCCCCAGTCCTGCTGGTGGACGTGGCAGGCCGGGTACTCGTTGGCGGGGTCGTCGTCGCAGGACGCCGCCATCGCCGAGACGTGCAGGACGCCCTCGGTGACGTCCGGGTTCAGCGCGAGCTCCCGGAACAGGTCCGTCCCGGCGCCCTCGCCGTCCGCCAGCAGCTCGGGCGGTGTCGAGGAGACGAGCAGCCGGGTGGAGGGCCCGTACCGGGTGTCGAGCTTCTGCCCGCCCGGCGCCTGGAAGACGATGTCGAGGCGGAGCGTGCCGGGCGCCACCTCGGTGGCGGCCCGCTGCGTACGGTGGGCGACCGCGTCCACCCGGACCGCCTCCTCCGGGAGGCGCAGGCGGGTCAGCCGGTGCCGGGCCGACTCGACGACCACGATGTCCTCGCCCACCAGCACGGCGTCGCTGGGCTCGCGCAGGTCGGTCGCCAGGGTCGAGACCTGGCCGGAGGCCGGGTCGTAGCGGCGCAGCGCGTGGTTGTACGTGTCGCACACCGCGACCGAGCCGTCGGGCAGGGCGGTCACGCCGAGCGGGTGCTGGAGCAGGGCCTGGGCGGCGTCGCCGTCCCGGTGCCCGAAGTCGAACAGCCCGGTGCCGACGGCCGACTTGACGACGTACCCGTCGTCTCCGGCTTCCACGTAGCGCAGGGCGCTGGTCTCGGAATCGGCGATCCACAGCCGGTCGCCGACGGCCGCGAGCCCCGAGGGCTGGGCGAACCAGGCCTCGGCGGCCGGCCCGTCGAGCAGCCCCTCGTTGGTCGTACCGGCCGCGACCTCGACCGTCCCGGCCGCCGGGTCCCAGGTCCACAGCTGGTGCACACCGGCCATGGCGATCCAGACCCGGTCCTGCCACCAGGCCACGTCCCAGGGCGAGGACAGGTCCACCTCCAGCGCCGGCCCGGAGGTCGGCGACCCCTGCCACCACTGCCGGCCCGTCCCGGCGACGGTCTCCACGTGCCCGGTGGCCGGGTCGTAGGTGCGCAGCGCGTGGTTGACGGTGTCGGCGACGACGACCCTGCCGTCGGGCAGCAGCGCGAGGCCCTGCGGCTCGCTGAAGCTGTCCCCGGCGAAGCCGCGCTCGCCGCTGCCGATGCGGCGCACGACGCTCTCGCCGTCGGCGGCCAGCTCCACGAGCTGGTGCCGGGTGGAGTCGGAGACCAGCAGGTTCCCGGACGGCAGCAGCAGCGCCTTCCCGGGGAACCGCAGGGCGCCGGCCACCGGCTCGGGCGCCACGTACGGCCCGTCGCCGCGCCGCAGGGTGCCCTTGGCCTCGTGCTCGGCCTCCAGCTCCTCGACCAGGCGGGCGAGGGCGTGCGCGTGCCCCTCACCGGCGTGCTGGGCGACGATGTACCCCTCGGGGTCGATCACGACGAGCGTGGGCCAGGCGCGTACGGCGTACTGCTTCCAGGTGGCGAGCTCGGGATCGTCCAGCACCGGGTGGTGCACCTGGTACCGCTCGACGGCATCGACGACGGCGGCGTGCTCGGCCTCGTGCACGAACTTCGGGGAGTGCACGCCGATGATCACGACGGTGTCGCGGTGCTTCTCCTCCAGCTCGCGCAGCTCGTCTAGGACGTGCAGGCAGTTGATGCAGCAGAAGGTCCAGAAATCGAGGATCGCAATGCGTCCCCGCAGGTCGGCGAGGCTCAGGTCTTTCCCGCCGGTGTTGAGCCAGCCGCCCTTGCCGATCAGCTCGGGGGCACGGACACGGGCACGGCGGGGCGCGGGCGCGGGGGTGGGCGCCGGGGCGGCATCGTTCATGCTTCAAGCTTGCCATCCGGGTATGAACATCGGATCACGCGCATACGGCAGAGCACGGCCTGCGACGGGGGAGCGACGGATGACCGAGGACGGCAGGACGGCAGGCTTCATGGCGCTGCCCGGGCGTACGGAGGACCGGCGGGAGGCGTTCGCCGGGGCGCTGGCGGACGTCGTACGGGTCCTCGGGCTCGACGTGCCCGCCGGGTCGGAGTCCGCCGGCGGACTCACCTGGGAGCACGGTGCCAGGGCGGGGTTGCGCGAGGTCTGGCGTGACGGCGTGACCCTTTCCGACGAGGCCTTCGACGCACTGCTCAGGGCGGCGGTCCACGACCCCAACCCGAGCTTCAACCGTCAGTTCGTCGAGCCGGCCCTGAACGCCTTCGGCCACCGGCGGGTCCAGGCCGCGCTGCTCGCCTACCTGCTCACCGGCACGGATCCCGAGCGGGCGGGCGCCGCGCGGGCCTGGTACTGGTCGGCCCTGGACCTTCGGATGCCGCTCGTGCGGGCGGAGCACCCGGCTCCGGCCGACGACGGCACGGACGTGGTGAACGAGTGGTACGAGGCCGCGCTGCGCGAGTTCGTGCACAACGAGCACGTGGACGTCCGGCGCTGCGTCCTCCCGCTGCTGCCGCTGCGGAAGTCCTCGTACCCGGCGGAGCTGCACGACCTGGTGGACGAGGCGGTGGCGATCGCCCGGTCCCATCCCGACGAGTACATCCGCCACCGCGTGGAAGACCAGGTCGGCGACTGACGTCCGCTGCGCGAAGTGCACCCGCGGGGGTGACGACGGGCGGCGGGACCCCGTGGGAGCCTGCTCCCAGGAAGCAAGGGAGGCGTCCGGAATGCCCACCCCGCACGACTACAGCGAAGGCGTCGATCCCGAGCGCGCTGAAGTACGCCATCCAGCACCACAGCGGGGACCGCACCGAGATCGTCGAAGGGGTCATCAGCAATGTGACACCGAGCTGGGACCACGAGAACGCGGCCGAAGAGATCCGCGATCAGATCCGACCGCGGGTCAAGGAGCTGGACTGCGTCACCGGCTCGGGCAACCTGGACCTCCCGGGCTCACCGAATTGGTACGTGCCCGACCTTGCCGTCGTTCCCAAGGCACTGGCGAAGGGGGGCAGCGCTCTCCTGCCGGACCAGGTGCTGCTCGTCGTCGAGATCACGTCCGAGTCCAACGCCGAGACCGACGTGTCGTCAAGCGCAAGCGGTACGCCGAGTACGGGGCACCGCTGTACCTGCTGGTCGACCGGGTGGAGGCGACCGTCACGCTGTTCGCACTGCCCGGGCGGCTCGGGTACACCAAGGTGGACGGGCCGCACCCCTTCGGGACGCCGGTGCGGTTGCCCGAGCCGTTCGGGATCGAGCTGGACACCAGCGGGCTGTAGCCGCGCCCGGTAGCGTGCGGGACGTGACAGTCAGCACGCCGCCGAGCGGGCGGATATTCGATGCCGTGAGCGCCACCGCCGTCCGGAGCACCGACGGGTTGCGCGAGCTCTACGAACATCCCGGCGAGATGGCCCGCCGCAAGGCCGTGGACCGGATCCACGAGGCCGCGCGGGCCGTCATCGGGCGGTCGTCGCTGGTGTTCGTCGCCAGTGCCGGGGCCGACGGGACCTGCGATGTGACGCCCCGGGGCGGGCCGCCCGGATTCGTGGCCGTGCTGGACGAGTTCACCCTCGCGCTGCCCGACGCCACCGGCAACAAGCGGCTCGACACCGCCCACAACATCGTGGAGACGGGCCGGGCCGGGCTGATCTTCGTCATCCCCGGGCGGACCACCACCCTGCGGGTGAACGGGCGGGCCTGCGTGTCCGCCGATCCGCGGTTGCTGGAGCAGCTGACCGCCGTCGGCAAGCCGCCGCGGAGCGCGATCGTGGTGGAGGTCGAGGAGGCCTACCAGCACTGTCCGAAGGCGTTCCTGCGCAGCAACGCGTGGAAGCCCGGGCAGTGGCTCGCCGAGGACGCCGTCCCGAGCTCCGCCGAGATCACCCTCTCCCACCTGGATCTCCCCGGTCTGACGATCGAGGAGATCCGGCAGCAGGAGCGCGAGTCCCTCCAGTACCGCTACGAGTAGTCGAAGAGGGCGCTCAGCCGGGGCAGTCGGGCCGATGTCTCGTCGGTGTCGTCGAAGTCGAAGTCCCAGGACGGGTCCAGGGCCGGGTAGCTGATCGTGAAGGAGTCCGCGGGCAGTTCGCGGCCGGTGGCGGCCTCGTAGGCGGTCCAGGCGATCGAGAGGGCGCCCTCGTCCTCCAGGTCCAGGCCCTCGGCCGCGGCCCCGGCCACCGCCGGGTGCGCGGCCAGGGAGTCGGGGTCGGTCAGGGCCGTCTCGAAGGTCTCCTGGCCCTGGGTGAGGAGCCAGCCGCGGAAGTAGTCGAAGCCGTCGTCCGAGCAGCCGCCGTTGATCACGTAGGCCGCGGCCCAGAGCGGCGCCCGGTAGGACTCCGCCAGCAGGTCCCACAGCACCTGCTGGGCCGCCGCTATCTCCGGCTCCGGCCGGCCCGCGAGGAGCTCGGCCGCGCGGGCGGACACCTCCTGCGGATCCGCGTCGGCGCGGGCCGTCTCGATCAGCTTCCAGAACGTCTGCTTGTCCATGGGGAAAGCCTGGCAGCCGGGTCTGACATCAGGCGGTGGTGCTGAGGAAGGTGTGGAGGGATCTTGTGAGCGCGCCGACGAAGGCGTCCTGCACCGGCGCCGGGACGAGGTCCAGGGAGAGGTACGGGTTCAGGTCCTCCAGCTCGACGAGGAGCAGTTCGCCGGACGGCGCCCGGCAGGCGTCGACGCGCTGGATGCCGTGGTCGAGGGTGTTCCAGTCGACGAAGGACCGGGCGAAGGCCAGGTCCGCCTCGGTCGGGGTGTAGAGCTCCAGCTCCCAGCGGCGGTCCGGATCGGGGGCGTACAGCGCGTACTGGAAGGCGTCGTCGACGAAGTAGAAGGACACCTCGTACGTGAAGTCGATGCGCGGCTGGATCAGCACGGCCCCGGCCGGGCCGTCCGGTGTCGCGGTGAAGGTGAGGCCGATGGAGTCGGCGCCCTGCTTCGGCTTGACCGCGTACTGCGGCACCTGCGGCAGTTCCGCCAGCCGGGCGGGGTCGTCGATCGTCGGGATGACCGGGTAGCCGGCGGCCGTCAGGTCGAGGAGGTACTGCTTGCCCGCCATGTCGGCCCGGCCGGTGAGCGGGTTGTAGACGCGGGCTCCGGCGGCGAGGGCGGCCGCGCGGAAGGAGTCGTAGGCCTCCTGGTAGTGCAGGACCGGGCCGCTGTTGCGGACGATCACCGCGTCGAAGCCGAGCGGCAGCATGGCCTCCGCGTCCGCGGGATGGCACAGGGCCAGGCCGAATTCGGCGCGCAGCCGGGACGTGAGGAATATGTCCTCGTCGCAGTAGCGGCGGCCGCGTGCGGGGTACGCCAGGTCGGTCACGTAGAGCAGGGGCATGAGGGCAACCTATCGCGGGCACTGATCGGGGCATGAAATGCCTCGTTCGGGACAAACTGCTGGCCATCGGGGACGACTACTGGATCGAGGACGAGGACGGCCGGCACGCCTTCCTCGTCGACGGGAAGGCGCTGCGCTTCCGGGACACGCTGGAGCTGAAGGATCCGGACGGGCTGATCCTGATCACGCTGCGGGAGAAGCTGTTCACCCTGCGGGACGCGATGACGCTGGAGCGCGGGGGCACCTCCCAGCGGTAGCTGGGGGAGAGCGGCGGCTCGCGGTGATCCGGCGCAAGCGGCTCTCGCTGCTGCGCAATCACTTCCGGGTGACCCTGGCCGAGGGCACGGAGCTCGACGTCAGCGGGCGGATCCTGGACCGCGAGTTCAAGGTCGAGTACGACGGGGAGCTGCTCGCGCTGGTCTCGCGGCAGTGGTACCGCGTCCGCGAGACGTACGCGGTGGACGTGGTCCGGGAGGACGCGGACGCGGCGCTGCTGATCGCGGTCGCGGTGTGTGTGATCCGGATGGTCGAGAAGGAGCGGGAGGGCGGGGTCAGTCCCGATGGTGTTCCCGGGCCGTGAGCTGTCCCTGGACGTAGGCGTCGGTCTCCGGCGCGTACGGGCCTCCGTGGTCGAACAGCAGGTCGGCGATGCGCTGCCACTCGGCGGCCTCGGCGCGGACGGCCGCGTCGGCACGCTCCAGGTCTCCGGCGGCCGCCAGCACCGCCTCCAGGGCGGCCTGCGCCTCGTGGTGGGTCATGCCGGTGGCCCGGTCCCGGACGTGCTCCCGGGCCGTGATCTCCGCGGCGGCGGGCTCGTGCGGCTCCAGGGCGGCCTCCAGCACGGCCTCTGCGTCATGCGTCACGGCGGACCCGCCTCCTCCTCGTGGACTTGGCGGCCGGCGCCGCCCGTCCCCTTCGCCTGCCCGCAAACCCCGGCGCCAACCGGGGTTTCCGGGAGGGCGTCAGCGGCCCAGCCGGCGGTCCTTCAGGGCCGGGAACTGGGAGCGGGTGTCGGCGACCTTGGCCGGGTCCAGGTCCACGGTGAGGACCTCCTCGCCGGGGCCCGCCTCCGCCAGGACCTCGCCCCAGGGGTCCACCACCAGGCTGTGCCCGGCCTGCTCCACGCCCGCGTGGGTGCCGGCCGTCCCGCAGGCCAGGACGTAGGACTGGTCCTCCACGGCGCGCGCCCGGGCCAGCAGGGTCCAGTGCGAGCGGCGGCGGGCGGGCCAGCCCGCGGCGACGACCATCGTGGTCGCCCCGGCGTCGACCAGGCCGCGGAACAGTTCCGGGAAGCGCAGGTCGTAGCAGGTGGCGATGCCGAGGGTCTGTTCCGGCAGGGTCACCGTGGTCAGGGAGTCCCCGGCCGACATCAGCACCGCCTCGCCCTGGTCGAAGCCGAAGCGGTGGATCTTCCGGTAGGTGGCGGCGAGCTCGCCCGCCGGGGAGAGGACGAGGGCGGTGTTGTAGAGGGAGCCGTCGCCCGCGCGCTCCACGACCGAGCCCGCGTGCAGCCAGACGCCGGCGTCGCGGGCCGCCTTGGACATGGCCTCGTAGGTCGGGCCGTCCAGCGGTTCGGCCTCGGTCTCGAACTGCTCGTAGGCGAACGCGCCGACCGGCCACAGCTCCGGCAGGACGACGAGATCGGAGCCCGCCTGCTCCCGTACGAGTTCGGCCACGCGGGCACGTCGGGAAGACACCGACTCGCCCTCGTTCACTGCGATTTGGATCAGCGAGGCGCGCACACTACCACCGTCCTGGCGTTCAAGCCGTCAACTCGGGCCTACGATCGTCACACGAAAGCACTGCCGGGGTGCTCACCGGCAGCGTAGTTTTGGAAACTGAGTCCACCGCTTCCGAAACGCGCCATTGAACAGCACCGCGAGGGGTCCCGTTGACCGTCCAGCCGCATCCCGCCCTCCAGCCCTATGCCGACGCCTGGACACACTCCATCGAGGCGATATCCGAGTTGGTCCTCCCGCTGACGGAGGGCGAGTGGAACCGGGCGACGCCGTGTCCCGGCTGGTCGGTCCGTGATGTCGTGTCACACATCATCGGTATCGAGTGCGAGCAGCTGGGGGACCCGCGGCCGATCCACACCGTGGCGCGGGACCTGCGGCACGTGGTGGACGAGTTCAGCCGGTACATGGAGGTGCAGGTCGACGTGCGGCGTCACCACACCGCGCCGGAGATGACCTCGGAGCTGGAGTACACGGTGATCCGGCGCTCCCGGCAGCTGCGCAACGAGAAGCGGGATCCGGCCACGATGGTCCGCGGGCCGCTCGGTGACCAGGTGACGCTGGAGCAGGCGCTGCGGCTGCGGGCGTTCGACGTGTGGATCCACGAGCAGGACCTGCGGGCGGCGCTGGGGGTACCGGGGAACTGGGACTCGCCGGGCGCGTACGTGGCGCGGGACCTCCTGCTGGCCGGGCTGCCGAAGGTGGTGGCCAAGCGGGCGGGCGCGCCGGCGAACTCGGCCGTGGTGATCGACGTGCACGGTCGGCTGGAGTTCATGCGGACGGTCCGGGTGGACGCGGACGGCCGCGGCACGGTGGACAAGTCGCCGTCGCTGGGCCCGGCGGTGACCCTGACGCTGGACTGGGAGACCTACGTCCGCCTGGCGGCCGGCCGGGTACGGGCGCACACGGTCGCGGACCGGGTGAAGGTGGAGGGAGACGTGGAGCTGGCGGACGCCATCCTCACGCAGTTCTCCGTGACCCCGTAGGGCCTGATCGGCAAGACACCCCCTACGGGGCCTCGCGCCCTGCTGTTTCCTGGAGGGGGCACGCGCGGGGCACCGGCTCCGGTTCCGGTTGCTGCACGGGGACGGTGACGCGGCCCCGGGCGGCCTCACGGGCCAGGGCGAGGGGGCGCAGGCGCAGGATGCTGATCACGCCCAGCGCTTCGAGGAAGAAGACCGTGGAGAAGGCGATGCGGTAGTTGTCGCCGGTGGCGTCCAGCAGGATGCCGACCGTCAGCAGGGTGGTCATGGACGCGATGAAACCGCCCATGTTCGTGATGCCGGAGGCGGTGCCCTGGCGCTCCGCCGGGTTGGCCGGGCGGGCGAAGTCGAAGCCGATCATCGACGCCGGCCCGCAGCTGCCGAGCACCAGGCACAGGGCGACCAGCAGCCACATCGGGGCCCGGTCGCCCGGGTACACGAGGACCGCCGCCCACAGCAGGGCGGTGAGGCCGACCGTGCCCAGGGCGAGCGGGATCCGCGCGGACTGGCGGCGGCCGACGATCTGGCCGTAGACCAGCCCGAGCGCCATGTTCGAGGCGACGACCAGCGTCAGCAGCCCGCCCGCGGTGGTCCGCGACAGCCCCTGTGCCTCGACCAGGAAGGGCATGCCCCACAGCAGCAGGAAGACCATCGCGGGGAACTGCGTGGTGAAGTGCACCCACAGGCCGAGCCGGGTGCCGGGTTCGGCCCAGGACTCCCGGATCTGGCGGCGCACGAAGCCTCCCGAAGCGCCCGGAGCGCCCGGAGCGCCTGGGGCGCCTGGGGCCCCGGCGGCGCGCGGCACGGGTCCGTACCCCTCCGGGTGGTCCCGCAGGAACAGCGTCAGCGGCACCAGGACCACCAGTCCGGCCACCGCGCTGCCCGCGAAGGCGGCGGTCCAGCCGATCTCGTGCAGGACCGGGGCGAGGACGAGGGTGGAGACGAGGTTGCCCGCCATGCCGACCAGCCCGGCCAGCTGCGCCATCAGCGGCCCGCGCCGGGCCGGGAACCACCGGGTGCCGAGCCGCAGCACCGATATGAAGGTCATCGCGTCGCCGCAGCCGAGCAGCGCCCGCGCGGCGAGCGCCATCCCGTACGAGGGCGACAGCGCGAAGGCGAGCTGGCCGACGGTGAAGAGCACCGCGCCCAGGGTCAGCACCTTCTTGGTGCCGAGCCGGTCGACCATCAGGCCCACCGGTATCTGCATGCCCGCGTAGACCAGCAGCTGGAGGAGGGAGAAAATGGCCAGCGCCGAGGCGTTGACATGGAAGCGGTCGGCGGCGTCCAGGCCGGCCACGCCCAGGCTGGTCCGGAAGATCACCGCCACGAAGTAGACGGCGACGCCGATCCCCCACACGGCGACGGCCTTCCGGCCGCCCGGCGGGTCGGCGGGGATGCCGTCCCCGGCGGGGGAGGAGCTCACCGACCCGTTCACCGGCCCGTTCGGCGACCCCTTCAGCGACCCCTTCGGCGACCCGTTCACCGGCCCGGCCCCCGCACCAGGGCCTCGACCCGGCCGATGTGACCGCGGACCGCCGCGGCCGCCGTGTCCGCGTCCCCGGCGCGCAGCGCGTCCAGGATCTCCTGGTGCTCGGCGAGCGTCCGGTCCAGCCGCTCCGGGTGGGCGTGCAGCAGGGCCACGCCCATCCGCAGCTGCCGGTCGCGGAGCTGGTCGTAGAGGCGGCACAGGATCTGGTTCCCGGCGCTGCGCACGATCTCGGCGTGGAAGCCCCGGTCGGCGGCCATCATCGCGGCGAGGTCGCCCGCGTCGGCGTGCCGGCGCTGTTCGTCGAGCAGGGCGGCGAGCCGGTCCAGCAGGCCCGGTGGGGCCGGCACGGCTCTGCGTACGGTGAACTCCTCGACCAGCAGCCGGGTTTCGAGGACGTCGGTGATCTCCTGCACGGAGACCTGCTGGACCAGCGCGCCCTTCTTCGGGTACAGCTTCAGCAGCCCCTCGGTCTCCAGCCGCAGCAGCGCCTCGCGGACGGGCGTACGGGACACCCCGACGGCCGCGGCCAGTTCGCCCTCGGTCAGGAGGGTGCCGCCTTCGTAGCGGCGGTCGAGCACCCCCTGCTTGACGTGCTGGTAGACGCGGTCGGCGGCGGTCACGGCAGTGGTGGGGGCGGACATGCGCACAGGATAGATACAACAGAGGTGCAAGCCTCGCCGGGTCCAGGATGTGGACCCGGCCCGGCCCCCGCTGCACCGAAGGATGTAGCGCGTCTTCGTCCGCCCGCAGGACGTACGGGGCCCCGCGCGCCGGGACGCTGAAGTCATGGCCGACACCCTGCTCGCCCCGGCGGCTCAGAAGACCGCCCGGCTCCCCCTCCTGGACGTCCTGCGCGGCGCCGCGATCCTCGGCACGCTCATGACCAACGTCTGGATCTTCACCTCGCCCGGCTCGGAGTGGGGAGTGCTCCAGGGCGCTCTGAAGCCGCCCGACCCGATCGCCGACCCCTCCGCCGCCCACCTCGCCGAGAGCGTCTTCCGCTTCCTCGCCGACGGCAAGTTCCTGGCCCTGCTGACGGTCCTGTTCGGAGTGGGCCTGGCCATCCAGTTCGACTCCGCCGCCCGCCGCGGCGACCCCTGGCCCGGCCGCTACCCGCGCCGCGCCGCCTTCCTCTTCGTCGAGGGCACCGTCCACTTCGTGCTCGTCTTCGCCTGGGACGTGCTCATGGGGTACGCCGTCACCGCCCTCCTCGTCGCCTGGCTGCTGGCCCGCTCCGAGAAGGTGCGCAAGGGGGCCATGTGGACGGCCGGAGCGCTGCACCTGGCGCTGATGTCCCTGCTGACCCTCGACGCGCTGAGCCGGCCCGCCGGCGCCCCGAAGAGCCCGGACCCGGCCGCCGTCGAGCTGTACGCCCACGGCGGCTATCCGGCCCAGATCGCCTTCCGCCTGGACCACTTCCTCGCGCTGCGCATCGAGCCGGTCTTCTCCTTCGGGCTGCTCGTGTTCCTCTTCCTCCTCGGCGTGCGGCTGCACCGCGCGGGCGCCTTCACCGCCACCGCCGAAGGCCGCCGCATCCGGACCCGGCTGGCCGCCTGGGGCCTGGGCCTCGGGCTGCCGCTGAACGCCGCGACCACCCTCGGCGGCTCCGACTTCTACCTCCTGGGCCGCTACGGCGCCGCGCCGCTGCTCGCCCTCGGCTACATCGGCCTGATCGGCATCGCCCTCGACCGGCGGTGGCTCCCGGCCCCGGTGAGCCTCGCCCTCGGCTCCGTCGGCCGCACCGCCCTGTCCTGCTACGTCGCCCAGAACCTGCTCTGCATGCTGCTCTGCTACGGCATCGGGCTGGGCCTCGCCGATCGGCTCGGCGGCAGCGGCCCCTGGTGGGTGATGGGCCTGTGGGCCGGCGTGAGCCTGACCCTGGCCGCCGGATCGTGGCTGTGGCTGCGCCGCTTCGGCCACGGCCCCCTGGAGGCCGTACAGCGCACGGTCCTCAGGTCCCGCCGGTGACCGCCCCCACCTCCACGTCCAGGACGAACTCGTCGTAGGGGGCCTCGTCCGGGTAGGGCGGCCGGACCTGCGCGAAGCGGATCCGGGCCCGGCCCCCGCCCGGGGGCCGGGCCCGGACCACGTAGGTCCGCTCCACCGGGGCCCCGGGCGGCGGGGCCGCCCCGGCGGCGGCGACCCCGGGAGCCTCCGCGACCGTCACCACGTCCGCGTCCCCGGTGACCTGCCAGGTCCACACGTACCCGCGCGCGCCGCGCCCGGTGAGCCGCAGCTCGTACGACTCGTCCGGGCCCAGCACGATGCTCCGTACCTCCACGCCCGCCCGGTCCTCTCAGACGGGGCCGATCACCGGCCCCTCGTGCCAGCCCGCGCCGTCGCGCCAGTAGTGCTGAAGGCGGCGGTCGGTGCGCAGGACGATGACTTCCAGGTTGAACCCGAAACTGCCCTGGAGCATCCCGGTGACGGAGGCGGCGTCGTGCCCGAAGACCGCGCTGCGCCGCCAGGGGGAGCCGCCCGCGTTGCCGCGCCACCAGTGTTCGACCTGCCCGCCGGCGACGGCCACGCACAGCTCGTAGTTCCCGGCGGTGTCCTCGTCCGCGGCCCCGAACTGCCCCTCGATCAGGCAGGGCGCGGAGACGGCCGCCGTACCGCTGCCGAAGATCTCCCCGGCCCGCCAGGTGAAGCCGTTCGGATCGTCGCGCCACCACAGCTGCATGCGGCCGTCGGTGAGGGTGGCGACGAGGTCGAGGTGGCGGGCGCGGGTCTGGACGAGGGCGGGCCCGTAGTGGGCGATGCCGGAGGCGAAGCGGCCGCCGTCGTTCCAGGTCCAGGGGGCGCCGTTGATCCGCCACCAGTGGCCCAGGCGGCCGTCGGCGGTCCGGACGACCACCTCGAAGTTGCCCGGCTTGCCGTAGTCGCTCTGGATGAACGCCGGGGTCGAACCGACGGCCGCGTCGCCCGGCCCGAAGAGACCGCCGTCGCGCCAGGCCCCGCCGGACTGCTCGTAGTACCAGTGGCGCAGCCGGCCGCCGGTGGTCACGTGCAGGGACTCCATGTTGCGGTTGTAGGTGGTGCCGGTGAAGGCGGGCTGGCCGGAGGCGTCGGTGGCGAAGGTGCCCGCGCGGGCCCAGGCGAACGGGGAGTCGCCCTCGCGCCACCAGTGCTGGAGGCGGCCGCCGGGGCCGGTGGCGAGCAGCTCGAAGTTGCGGTGGGCCCGGCCGTTGCCGCTCTCGTAGACGTTGCCGGCGTGCAGGCGGCGCTTGGTCCACGGGTCGATGTTGGTGCCGCGCAGGCCGCACTTGGCCCAGTAGTCGATGTTGACCTCGCCGTAGGCGATCCGGCCGTAGCCGCCGACGTGGTAGCCCGTCCCCCAGGAGTTCTTGAACAGCCAGCAGCCGGCCGCGTCGTCGTAGCCGACGATCAACACGCAGTGGCCGCCCGCGAGATGGTCGCTCGTCCGGTGGTACACGCCGGAGCCGAGGCCGAAGAAGTCGTCGTAGACGTCGAAGCAGGCGGTCAGCGGGCCGACCGTGTCCAGCCAGACCTTCTGCTGCTCCACGTCGCCGAGCCGGACGTAGTCGGTGATCCGGACGGTCCGGCCGGACCGGTCCCAGCTGGGTGTGTACTCGGCGCGCCAGGCGTCGCGGCGGGCGGCCGGCAGACCGGCCGGCGGGGTGCTGTACGGCCAGCAGTCCGGGTCGGCGAGCCCGCCGTTCGCCTTGATCCAGTCGAGGGCGGTCTCCGGATTGCTGCCCTGGCCGCAGGTGAAGCGCAGGCCGTCGTGGACGTCTCCCTCGGAGCGCTCCGCCCATACGTCGTGCTCGATCCGGGCCATGGACTCCACCAGGCCGGCGGCGCCGAAGGCCCAGCAGGAACCGCACGGGTTCTGGTCCTTCACCCTGGTGATCCACGGCCATCCCCAGCGGCTGCGCCAGTCCACGGCGGCGGGCCGGGCCGGGGCCGCCGGCCCCTGGACCCCGGGCAGCAGCCCGTGGGCGGCGCGGCGCCGGGTCAGATGCGGATTGCCGCTCGCGTGGCCGATGATCCCCGGGAGATCGATCACCCCTGCGTCCTCGGCGGTGGTCAGATTCGCCCCGGGCTCCAGACCGAGCGACGGCCGCGGCACGGGCTCCTCGTCGGCGAGGTGCTCCAGGACCGACCAGCGCGCCCCCTGCGAGACGAGCTGCGCACGCAGCTCCCCCACCGACTGGACAGATTCCTCCGGCATGGCGGCCCCCCAGCTGCAACCGTTCGGATCCAAGACCCGGGAGCGTCTCCCCGGCGCCCGGGGGCGTCAAGGGGGTCCGCACGGTCGCGCGGGGGCACGAGGGGGCGTGCCGTGGCGCGGGGCCGCCGGAACCGGCCGGGTGCGAAGCGAGCGTCAGCCGTCCAGCGAGATCGCGTTCTTGGCACGGGCCACCGATTCCTCGGACGCGGGTCCGCCCGGATTCTCCGTCGCCAGCGCCTGGTTGAGGTCGACGAAGGGCCGCATCCGCTCCTCGTAGCGGGCGTACGCGGCGCGGTGGTCGCCGCAGGCCCGGGCGAGGGAGTCGGCCAGCACGTGGGCGCCCACCAGGGCCAGGCTGGTGCCCTGCCCCGAGAGGGGGGAAGGGCAGTAGCCGGCGTCCCCGAGCAGGGTGACCCGGCCCCGCGACCACTGGTCCATGCGGATCTGGGCCATGGCGTCGCAGTAGAAGTCGGGCGCCTTGCGGGCGGCCTCGGCCAGTCGGGCCCCTTCCCACCGCACGGACTCCAGCCTGTCGACGACGGTCCGCCGCAGCGCCTCGGCGGTGCGCAGCTCCGGGGCGAGGGGGGCGGACTCGAAGCCGAAGGCGATGCGCAGTTCGGTGTTGTCGCGGACGGGCATGATGCCGAAGCCCATGTCCCCGTCCCGCAGCCACATCTGCCAGTCCTCCAGGCCGAGGAAGTTGTCCGTGCCGAACACCGAGAGGTAGCTGCCCAGGTGGTGGGCGTAGCCCTCCTCGGGGCCGAAGGCCAGACGCCGCACGGCGGAGTGCAGGCCGTCCGCCCCGACGACGAGGTCGAAGGTGCGCGGCGCCGCCTGCGCGAACTCCACCCGCACCGCGCTCCCGTCCTCCTCCAGCCCGGTGACGGTGTCGCCGAAGAGGTACTCGACGTCCGTGCGAGTGTGCTCGTGGACCATCCGCACGAGGTCCTCGCGCAGCACCTCGATGTCCTCGCCGTCGAGCCGGCCGCTGCTGAAGGTCGCCTCGGTGGAGCGTCCGACCTCGCTGCCGTCGGGGCCGAGGATCGACATGCCGCGCATCCGGGTGCGTACGCCGCTCGCCCGCTCCAGCAGCCCCATGCGGTCCACCACGTCGAGCGCGACGCCGCGAATGTCCACGGCCTGCCCGCCTCCGCGCACGCCCGGGGCGCGTTCGACGACGGTGGGCTCGAAGCCGTGGCGGTGCAGGAGGTGGGCGAGGACGGGTCCCGCGATGCCGCCGCCGGAGATGAGTACGGTCCGCATGAGAAGCTCCTTCGGTGATTCGTACGCTGTACGCGCTCTGAATGTACGACGTACACACAGGCCTCTCAACTGGCACAACTACACGCCTGTACTAGCTCAGAGCGGCTCCGGAGGAGATCTCCGCTGCTACCCTCTGCACTAGTACAGGACAGAAAGGCGGGAAAGCGTGACGCAGACCACAGGCGCGGCAGGCGCAGCCGGTGATCCGCCCTACCTGCGCATCGCCGCCGCGATCCGGCGGAGCATCGCGGACGGGGAACTCGCCCCCGGGGACCGCGTCCCCTCCACCCGGCAGATCGCCGCGCACTGGGGCGTCGCGCTCGCCACCGCCACCAAGGCGCTGACCACCCTGCGCCTGGAGGGCCTGGTCGAGGCCCGCCCCCGGATCGGCACGGTCGTCGCCGGGAGCGCCCCCGCCGCCCCCACCGCACCGGCAGCCCGCAGACGCCCCTCGCCCGCACCGGACACCGAGCCGGAGCTGACCGTCGAGCGGATCGTCCGCGCCGCCGTCGAGATCGCCGACGCCGAAGGACTCGCGGCGCTCTCCATGCGCGGTGTCGCGGCCCGGCTCGGCGTCGCGGCGATGTCGACCTACCGGTACGTGCCGAGCAAGGAGGACCTGGTCCTGCTCATGGCCGACGCCGCGTTCGGCGAGGCCCACCCCGCCGACGCCTACGCCGACGCCGACGCCGACGCCGACACCCCCGAGGACTGGCGGGCGCGCGTCGAGGTGGGCGCCCGGACCCTGTGGCGGCTGTACCGCACACACCCGTGGCTGGCCCGGATCGGCTCTCTCACCCGCCCGTTGCTGGTGCCCAACCTGCTGGTCCACGGCGAGTGGATGCTGGGCGCCCTCGACGG
Organism: Streptomyces sp. NPDC001502; assembly: GCF_042894785.1. Taxonomy (NCBI): domain Bacteria; kingdom Bacillati; phylum Actinomycetota; class Actinomycetes; order Kitasatosporales; family Streptomycetaceae; genus Streptomyces; species Streptomyces sp. NPDC001502. Next base: position 119,181 of record NZ_JBIAVW010000001.1, on the reverse strand, counting down.
CCACGGACTCGACCCGACCACCCTCTTCGACATCCACGTCCTGCTCTACAGCCATGTGCACGGCCTGGCGGTCCACCTGGAACTGGAGGCCGACGCCGAAGCCGCCACGGGCCAGTCGGACGACCAGTGGATGGACAGCCGCGCCCCCGTCCTCCGGGAACTGGTGGACTCCGGCCGCTTCCCGACCTTCGCCAAAGTGGTCGGATCCTTCGAGGACGGCTACGACCTGCGGCTCGACGCGCTCTTCGACCTCGGGCTGGGTGCCCTCCTGGACGGCCTGACCCCCGTCGTCGAAGGCCGAGGACGCTCCCTCGGACCCCGGCGGGGGCCCGTATAGGCTCGGGCCGTATGGGGACGTGGAGCGCGCCGAGCGCCATCGAGAGAGAGCTGTACGAGGCCAAGACCGCCGGCGACTGGGCCGCGTTCTTCGACGTACTGGCCCGTACGCCGCTGTACGTGGCGCAGTCCCGAGCGCGGTCGGACGCGCATCCCGACTCGGTGTTCTTCCACGCCACCCCGGACCGGATGCTCGTCGTCCACACCGCCGGCATGCTGCCCGCCCCCACCCCCGAGACGGTCTACGAGTCGCGGAGCCTGCGCTGGTTCGCCAAGGTCTGGAACGCCGACGACCCCGCCTTCCTCGCCGTGAACCCGGGCTCCCCCTCCGAGGCGTACCTCACCACCGCCCCCGCCGACCTGGCCCGCTGGCGCGCCCACGCGGAGGCCGCCCCCCACTACGGCCTGCCCGAGGGCAAGGTCCACGCCCTGTTCACCGGCGGCCCGCTGCACGGGTCCGTCGCCCACGGCCTCGCCGTCGGCGGCCATCTCGCCGTGACGAACGGCGAGTTCTGGAACTCCCTCGCCTACCACGGCAGCGGCTACCAGTACGAGCGCCGCCGCGTCGCGAAGAGCTGGAGCATCACCGACCGGCCCGACTGGCTCTCCACCCTGGAGACGCTGCTGGACCGCGGGATGGTCAGCCCCGTCTGGGAGTACGCGCTCCGCGTCCGCCGCGCCCTCGCCTCCGACTTCGCCGGGCCGGTGGACATCGAGCACTGGCGGCACGCCGCCGAGGCGAGCCTGCGCCGCAACGCCGAACGCGCCGCCGAGCCGCAGCTCACCCCCGACGGGGTCACCGTCGCCCAGCCGCGGCCGGCCGCCGAGGTCGAGGGGGAGATAGCCGGCGTCAAACGCCTCATCGGCCGGATCACCCGCTACGAGCAGCGCTTCCGGGCCGACGGACTGCTCCCCGAGGACGGCTGGGTCCGCTCCGTGGAGGGCTGGGACATCGGCCGGGCCTCGCAGATGGCCCGCTGGGGCGTCGGCTGCCGCTACGGGACCGTCGCCGAGGCCGAGCAGGCCGTACTGCGCGCGGGGGAGGCCGCGCGCGACACGTACCGCTCGTGGGCCGAGTTCTCCGCCGGGTACGTCCTCGGCCGGTGCCTGCACTTCGACGAGGAGGAGTTCGGCACCTGGTACACGACCGCCCTCGCCGCGCACCTCGCGCTGACGACCGACCCGGCCAGCCCCTGGCTCAACATCCCCTGGAACTAGGTGAGTCCGGACCGTGTCCGACCTCGGGTAGTCGGCGGCCGCGGCCGGAAACCGGCGGCGGGCCACCGGGTCCCCGACTAGCCTCGCCGCCATGACTGTTGAGCTGAACGAGACCGTGCGGGGGCTGCTCGACGCGCCGCACCCCGCCGTCCTGTCGACCATCAACCCCGACGGAAGCCCGCAGAGTTCGGTGATCTGGGTGACCCGCGACGGCGGCGACCTGCTGGTCTCCACCGAGCAGGGCCGCCGCAAGGAGCGCAACATCGTCCGGGACGGGCGGGTCGGCATCACCGTCTTCGACCTGGCCAACCCCTTCCTCTACGCCGAGATCCGCGGCACGGCCACCGTCACCGAGGACATCGGCCGGGCGGTGGCCGTCCGTATCGCCGAGGAGTACATGGGCCCGGGCGCCGGCAAGGAGTACGCGCAGGCCCCGGCCGAGGACGTCCGGGTGGTCGTCCGCATCACCCCGACCAAGGTCCTCGGCAACGCGGCCCGGTAGGACCGCCGGCAGGCGGCCCGGCAGGCGGCCCGGCAGGCGGCCCGGCAGGCGGCCCGGCAGCCCTAAGGAAGGCCGGGCCGGACCGCCGCCCAGGCGTCGGCCGCCTGCGCCGAAGGGTCGGCGTCCGCGAGGTGGGGCCGCACGAGCTCCAGCCACGGGATCAGGCTCTTGATCCGGCGCAGGTGCCGGATCCGGTGGTACGGGAGGTCCCTCCAGACCAGGCCCTGCGCCGCGGCCTGCTCCGGGGTCAGGTCCATCAGAGACAGCAGCTCCCGGCACAGGGCGGCCGGGTCACCGCCCTCGTCAGGGCCGAACTGCTGGATCAGGTAGACCTGTACGGAGGCCAGTTCGGGCGCCCGGAGCAGATCGGGCCCGCCCTCGGCCCGCGCGCAGCGGTGGGTGGCGGCCAGCGCGATCCGGCCCCAGCGCAGCCGGACCCCGTCCGGCAGCCGCTCGTCCCGCATCCGCACCCCGGCCAGGACGCGCAGGGTCCGCGGGTGCGGTTCGTCCCGCAGCGGCGGGCCGGTGGCCAGCCAGGCCTCCAGCTCCTCCAGCGAGTGCCCGTCGGGCGGCACCGAGGTGAGCACCTGTCCCCGGGTGAGCAGCGCGACCATGGCGCCCGCGAGGTGGACCCTCGCGACGTGCCCGGCGTCGAAGGAGCCGACGGCCCGCCCGTGGCGCTCGATGCGGCGCAGACCGATCCTGGATTCCCCCACGGCGTAGACCTGTCCGGCCCGTGCCACCCCGCCGACGCACCGGACCACGCACACCCCGCCCGTGACGTCGGCCTCCTCGACGGAGTACACCTGCAGTTCGGCGATGGACACCCGCGCCCCCTTCCCCGGGCGGAGGTTACCTCCCGGGGCGGCCGGTCGCGCTCACACGGAGCCCCGGAGGTCCGGGGACGGGGCCGGCCCGGTTCACTGGCTCGGGGCCTCCAGCACCAGGCGGATCTCGGTGACCTCGTAGCCGGCGCGGTCGAAGGCGGCGGCCATCGGCACGTTGACGGTGTCCGTGGTCGCGGTGATGCGCCTGGCGCCCTCGGAGGCGTGGAAGCGGGTGATCTCGCCCAGGATCTCGTCGATCAGCCCCTGGCCGCGCTGCTCCGGTACGACGCCCAGGTAGCCGACGTTGCGGTGGTACGGGGTCGCCGACGGGATGGCCAGGCCCGCGAGGCGGCCGTCCGGGAGGTGGGCCAGGCGCCACCAGGAGCGCTCGCCGGGGCAGTCGAGGTAGAAGTCGAAGTCCTCGCGGGCCAGCTGCCCGGCGTCCATCAGCTCAAGTTCGTGCCGGGTGGCCAGGTCCAGGCTGTCGTGGGAGAGCCGGACGAAGGCGTCCAGCATCTCCTCGTCGGTGCCCTCGCGGAAGACGAGCCGGCCGGTGGGCTCCGCGGTGCCGGCGTCCGGGGTCCACTCGTAGCGCAGGCGCTCGATCTCGCGCGTCAGCCCGGCCGCGGTCGCGGCCTCCTGGCGCCAGGCGACGGCCGCGGCCAGCTCCGGCCGCTCCCGCCAGTCGCGGGGCAGCGAGAGGTTGTAGCCCGGCCGCTTGCCGAAGGCGGCGTGCCCGGCCTCCAGCAGCCCGGCGGCGACCTCGGCCGGATCGGCCACGTCCCCCCGCACCTGGAGGCAGTCGAGCGCGACGGGCCGCTCGCTGTCGGCGCGCCCCCACCACAGGGCGCGGGCGAGGATCCGCCCGTCCTCGTCCTCGGCGAGCCAGATCCACTCGGGCCGGATCTGGTTCTCCGCGAGCTCCTCACGGATCCGCTCGGCGGTCAGGGCGGGCACGGGGCCGTCGGTGGGGTGGGCGACGGCACGATCGAGGTCCGCGGGGTCCGCGACGGCAGCACGAAAGATCATTGAACGATGATCACACGGGCCCACCGCGCCGACCAGGGGTTTCGCCCGCGGCCCGGTCACTCCCCCCGTTCGACGATCCCTTCCAGCGCGTGCGCGTACTCCCGCAGGCGCCGCTTGAAGGGCTCCGCCGTGCCCGACGAGGGCATCAGGAGCCCGGGAAGGAACGCGACCCGCCACATCAGGAACACCTGATGGAGCGAGCGCCCACGGCCGGCCCCGCCCCACGTGCTCGCCGCGCCGGCCACCTCCGCGATCTCCCGGGCCCGGGACTCCACGTCGTCGCCGCCGCGCAGGGCCGCCACCCCCACCAGCGCCTGGAGGAGGTGCGCCAGCTGGAGGTCGGCCCCCATCCGGGCCATGCGGCGCACCGTTTCCGGCGTGCCGAGGTCCGGTGTGTACTCCTCGATGCATCCCGACCACATCAGCAGGGTGACCGGCGGGACGTCGTGCTCCCGCAGATAGCCGAGCCCCTCCATGATGTCCATCGACTCGGCGTGGAAGTCGCCCAGCCGCCGTACCACGTCCAGCACCCGGTCCAGCTCGCCCCGGTGACGCGCGACGAACGCGCCCACCGACACCGATTCCAGCGCCGCGCCGCACTCGACGAGCGCGCCGAGCGGACCGAAGACCTCGCGGACGAGCGTCGTCTCCGATGCCACCGGTACCGCAGCCCCTTGGTCCGCCATCTCGCCGCTCCTTCAGAATGTTCCCATTACATTTTCCACGAACGCCTTTGCCTGTGGGAGCGCCCGCAGGTGCTTGTTGAGCAGTTCGATTCCCTCCGGTGTGTTCACGAAGTACTCCGGCAGGTTGCCGCCGGGGCCGGAGTGCAGCCGGTACACGGACTGCGCGAAATCGGCGGGCACTTCCACCCGGACCACGGTTCCGCCGGGACCGGCGTACTGCTGCGCCGCCCGCTGGAAGTCGTCCGTGAGATAGACGCCCGCGTCGGGCGTGTACTCGCGTTTGACGTTGACGTCGGGATCGAGCGAGAAGTGGGTTCCCTTCCACTCCTGCGTGCCGTGGTACAGGACCTTGTACGGGGTCAGACCGAGCGGGTCGAGTTCCCGGTACGGGTTGACCACGTACGCGACCGGGTTGGGCGCCGCCTTCAGCCCCAGCGGGTCCGGGCTGGCGTAGCGGGCCGTCTCCGGGTCGTAGTGCCGATGGACGTTGTAGTGGAGGCCCGACTCCGGGTCGTGGTACTGGCCCGGGAAGCGCAGCGGAGTCGCGGCGGTGCTGGCCGCGGGCCACGCCGTGGCGCCCCACACGGTGCTGCGGCTCTGCCAGGCCAGGGCGCCCGACTCGTCGACGAGCTCCGTCGGCGTGCCCACCATGTCGGTCACCATGGAGAAGAACCGCTCGTCGACCGCTTCCTGCGGCGCGTCGGCCGCCAGGATGCGCTCGGTCTGCGTGAGGGGCCGCAGACCGTTGTGCTCCCAGGTCAGGACCATCAGGTGCGGGGAGCCCGCGGTGCGCGAGATCTGCTCGCACAGCGTGGTGCCGTCCCAGACGAAGTCCACCTGCTCGACCACCGTCTCGCCGTCGGTCCCGAGCCGCTGCTTGGCGCTGCGCCGGCCCAGGGCGTCGTACCGGTAGCGCCAGACCGTCCCGTCCGGCGTGGTGACTTCGGTGAGCCGGTCCTCGGTGTCCCAGGCGTAGTGCCATGTGTCGGGCTTCCGGGAAGGACGGGCCTTCTGCCGCAGGACCATGCGGCCCAGCGCGTCGTACTCATAGCGCATCGCCCCCGCGCGCGTGACGCGCGTGCCGTCGTAGACGCGCTTCCCGCGGGCCGCGGCTCCGGGATGGGCCTCGGGCCAGGAGGCCGTGCTCTGGTTGCCCGTCTCGTCGTAGGCGTAGCGCTCGCTCCAGCCAGCCGCGTCGACACCGGTGATCCGGCCGACGGTGTCCAGCGCGAAGGTCCGGCTGCCGGTGTGCGAGTCCTCGATCCCGGTCAGCAGGCCGTCCGCCCGGTAGGAGAAGGCACGCCTGCGCGCAGTGCCCCCGTCCGGGCCCACCAGGTGCTGTCCGGTGAGCCGACCCGCCTCGTCATAGACCTGGGAGAGGGTCAGGCCGCCGACACGCCGGGTCAACTCGCGCCCCACCGCGTCCCGTTCGAAGGTGAGCGTGCGCCCCGAGGCGGTGAGTGCGCTGCGCCGGCCCGTCTCGTCGTACGTCCACAGGGACCGCGCCCCCGTGGGGGTGGTGCGGTGGGTCCGGCGGCCGAGTACGTCGTACCCGAAGCCGATGGTGCGGCCGTCGACGGTCTCGGAGCGGACCAGCCCGGAGCGGTCACGAAGCCAGCTGATGGTGGAATCCTGGCAGGTCGCCGCCACCAGGTGGTCGGACACGTCGTACTCGAAGGTCGTGACCGCGCCGGCCGCGTCCTTGCGGACCACCTGCCCGAGCACATTGCGCTCGAAGACGACGGTCGTGCCCAGTGCGTCGGTGCGGGAGATCAGCCGGCCCGCCGCGTCGTAGCGGTAGCTGATGGACCGGGAGTCGAAGTCGTTCTCCTCGACCAGCCGGCCCGCGCCGTCGTAGGTGTAGTTCCAGCTCCTGCCGCGGGGATCGGTGACCTCGGTGAGGCGCAGTTCCGCGTCGTAGGCGAAGGCGTAGCGGATCCCGTCCGGCCGGGTCCGGGCGGTCAGCAGGTCGAAGTCGCCGTACTCGCTGACGGTCACCCCGCCCGCGGCGTCCCGGTGGGTCAGGCAGTTCCCCTCCCCGTCGTACGTCCACGACTCCTCGCTGCCGTCCGGGTTCGCCCGGTGCAGGATCAGGCCCTCCACGCTCCACGTGAAGCGGGTCGTGTGGCCCAGCGCGTCGGTGACCGAGGCCGGACGGCCGAAGGCGTCCCGTTGCCACGAGGTGGTCGCGCCCAGCGGCTCCGTGGCCGACACGACCCGGCCGGCCGCGTCGAAGCGGATGCGCGAGGTGCGGCCGAGCGGATCGGTCACCGAGGACAGCCGGCCACGGCTGTCGTGCGTGAAGCGCGTGGTCGCACCCGAGGGGCCCGTCACCGAGGTGCGGTTGCCGCGTTCGTCGTACGTCTGGCGGATGACCGTGCCGTCCGGATTCACCACCTTCACCGGCAGCCCGAGCTCGTCGTACTCGGCACTCCAGGCGCGGCCGTCCTGGCGGACGACCGAGAGGAGCCTTCCGCCGTCGTCGTAGGTGCGGTGCGTGGACAGGCCCAGCGGGTCGGTCTCGGTCAGCAGGCGCCCGTACCGGTCGTACGTGAGACTCGTCAGCGCGCCCAGCTCGTCGGTGCGGGCGACGATCCGGTACTGGTCGTCGACCAGGTAGCGGCGTGTGTGTCCGGCGGCCGTGGTCACGGTGGTGATGCGGTTGCCGCTGCCGGGGTCCACGTCGTCGTAGGTGAGGGTGAGCGCCAGATGGCCACCGGAGCCACCCTCGGCGATGCAGCGGTCCCGATCGTCGTAGGCGTACGCGTACCGGCGGTCGTTGGTGTCCGTCCACGAGGTGACCCGGTCGCGCTCGTCGTAGGCGAAACGCAAGGGCAGGCCGGAGGAGTTGACGACCTCCGTCAGGTTGCCGCCGGTGTATCCGTACGCCAGGACGCGCGGGCCGCCGACCAGATGGAGGGCGGTGATCCGCCCGTCGGCGGTCTCGAAGCGCAGCCCGTGGCCGGCGCTGTGGGAGATGCCGAGCGGGGTGCCTGCCGCGTCGTACTCGAAGGTGATGACATTGCCGTTGCGGTCCTCCAGCTGCGCGAGCGGGGCCGTCGCGGACCCGGAGTCGTCGGGCGGACCGGTGAAGCGGCGGACGATGCCGGTGTCCGGGTCGGTGAGGGTGTAGTCGCCGTCCGGGGCCCGCTCCAGGGGTATTCGGGCGCCGGAGACCGGAACGACGGGGACGCCGGGAGCAGGGTGCGGGAAGGGCAGGAGGAGCCCGTCCTCCGTCACCAGGATCACGCCCTCGGCGTCGATCTCCAGCCGCTGGTCGATCGTGCTCGACCACGAGGGGCCGAACCAGCGCCCCGACCGGTATCCCGAGTCCACCCTGCGGGTGAAGACCAGCGGAAGGGCGCCGGGCAGCTCCACATCCGTCTGCGGGAGGTACATCCGGCCGGTCGCCAGGTCGATGGGGTCGGTGCCCTCGCTCGTCTTGTGCACGTCCGGTTTGTCGCTCGCACCCGGACCGTCCTTGTTCAGGGAGACGCGGGGCTTGCTCGCGGGGATGTCGTCCGCCAGCCTGGCGACGCTCGCGCCCTTCTTGAGGGCGCCGAGGCCCTTCGTGCCGACAAGTTCCGGGAGGAGCTTTCCGACGCCTTCGCTGGGGTCCTTCATGAACTCGTCGAGCATCTGCTTGCCCGCGCCCATGGGGTCGTTGACCGCCACCGTCAGGCCCGCGACCGTCGAATTGAGGCTGGTCAGGTACTCGGCGGGATGGGTCAGGTTGTACGGGTCCATCGGATTGACCGAGCGGACGAAGTTGACCAGGCCCGCCGTGCCCTTGACCACGCCGCCCGCGAGGTGGGTCTGCGCGAGCTCCAGGTAGTCCATCCCGTCTTTCAGCTGCTCCGCGTACGAGGGCTTGGGCGGGGCGGCGTCGCGGGCCGCGCGGACCGCCGTACGGGCCGTCTCGGCCACCTCGTTGCGCTGGGTGCGCGCGGTGTCGAGCTTGTCCTGGGCGGCCTTGATCAGCGGCTTGCCGGGGTCGGTGAAGTCATCGGCCGGCCGCGGCGGCAGCGTGTCCTTCTCCGCCTCGACCGCGGCCTTGTAGTCGGTGATCGACTTGTTGTAGGCGGTGCGCGCGTCCTGCGAGATCTTCCTGGCCTTGTTGTAGTCCTCCAGGGCCTCCTTGGCCTTGCTCTGCGCCCATTCGACGGTCTCCGCGAAGCGGCCCATCGCGTCGGCGGCCTTGCCGAAGGCCTCCGCCGCCTCGAACCAGCGGGGCGGCTCTTTGGCGATCGCCTCCCGGAACGCGTCCGCCGACGCGCCCTTCAGACCGTCACCTTCCAGACCCTTCAGACCGTTGCCGACCAGGGTGAAGGAGGACTTGAAGTCGTTCAGGTGCGAAACCTGCGCACGGATCTTCGACACACTTCCGTAGACCAGCCTGTTCGGGTCCTCGGTCTGCCCGAGCTCCAGCTCCGAGACATCAGCGCCCAGCTGGTTGGCGGCGGAGCGGCTCTTGTCGCGGACCCAGTCGCCCGCCTCGTCGAGACCGACCTCCTCCGCGACATCGGCGACCTTGTCGCCGGTCCACTCGATCGCGTCGCCTACGTCCTTGGCCCGGTCCTCGACCCAGTCCTCCGCCGAGTCCGGTACGAAGTCCTTCCAGCCCATCAGTTACCGCCCCCGTCGGCCTGGTCCAGCAGATCCTTGATCGAGCCGATCTTCCCGCTGGAGGTCAGCTTGTCGCCCGTGTCCGACCAGGTCTGCTTCATGTCCTGGCGGCCCTTCTCGAAGGACTCCGCGCTGTAGTCCGGCTTGTAGACGTCCGCCCGCCAGATGTCGTCCCAGCTCTTCTGCTCGATCTCGTCCTCACTCGCGTGCGGATTGCCGTACGCGGCATTGGCGACGACCTTGAACGCGCCCTGCATGTACTGCTCTTCCTCCCACACCGTGCCCGCCGCGATACCGAGGTTCCCGGCCAGGGCACTGGCGTTCTGCACGAGGCTGCGCACACCCCACTCCCAGCGCTCGCAGAAGTCCTCGAAGTCGGTGGCCAGCCCCATGTGCCCGGCCTCCATCCCCGTCAACGACAGGTCGCTGAACCCGGCCCCCTGGGAGGCACCGGCCGCATCCCCGGACTCACGCAGTTCGGCGATGGCCTTGCGCAGACCGTCCTGGATGTTCTTGACCGCGGCCGCCGAGACCTCAAGGTCTCCGTCACCCGCCATCAGACGGCATCCACACGGCCGGCACCGGCATCCACCGCGCACGCCTCCGGGACGATCCCCACGACCGGCGGGAACAGCATCGATGCGTCCTCGTCCGCCACATCGACGGCCACACCCGTCGGACCGTCGACCGTCGGAATCACCGCATCGACGAGACGGGCACCCAGGATCGACAGGTACTCCCACTCACGGGCACCGGCGCCGGCGCCGCGCGCCTGCGCGAAACGGGCCAGCGCCCCCTCGTCCGTGAACGCGAAGATCCAGCGGACACCGCCCTGCCACCCCGACATCAGACCACCGTCATCACCCTCCGACAGCGGCACGAGCAGCGGCGTACGGCGGAATTCACCCAGCAAACGACCCGAATGCCCCGACCCGCCCCGCGTGGCGGCCATCTCCTCGGTCAGTCCCATCTGTTACCCGTCCCCGTGGTTGGTGAGCAGCCAACAATTCGCATACGTTACTAAGAGATGCTCGGGGGTCCGGTCGGTTCCACACAGACCGATGGCCGGCCTCCGCGGGGAGACCGGCCATCGGGTGGGGCGTCGTACGTGCCGCTACGACCAGGTGATCAGGCGGCGGGGGTGTTCCAGGACCGCCGCGATGTCGGCCAGGAAACGGGAGCCGAGCTCGCCGTCGATGAGACGGTGGTCGAAGGACAGCGCCAGTGTGGTGACCTGGCGCGGCTTCACCTTGCCCTTGTGGACCCACGGCTGGAGCTTGATCGCGCCGACCGCGAGGATCGCGGACTCGCCGGGGTTCAGGATCGGCGTACCGGTGTCGACGCCGAAGACGCCGACGTTGGTGATGGTGATGGTGCCGTTCTGCATGTCCGCCGGGGAGGTCTTGCCGTCACGGGCCGTGGCGACCAGCGAGGACAGGGACTCCGACAGCTCGCCGAGGGTCTTGGCGTGCGCGTCCTTGATGTTCGGGACGATCAGCCCGCGCGGAGTGGCCGCCGCGATGCCCAGGTTGACGTAGTGCTTGAGCACGATCTCCTGGGCCGCCTCGTCCCAGGACGCGTTGACGTCCGGGTTGCGGCGGATGGCCACCAGCACCGCCTTGGCGATGAGCAGCAGCGGGTTGATCCGCAGCCCCGCGAGGTCCGGGTCGGCCTTGAGCTCCTGGACCAGCTTCATCGTGCGCGTCACGTCGAAGGTGATGAACTCGGTGACGTGCGGCGCGGTGAAGGCCGAGCCGACCATGGCCTGCGCGGTGACCTTGCGGACGCCCTTGACCGGGATACGGGTCTCGCGCGCCGAGGCGTCGGCCGCGGCCACCGCGACGGGCGCGGCCACAGCGGCCGGGGCGGCGGCCGGAGCCGCCGCGGGCGCGGCGGCCTGCGGGGTGATCGCCGCGGCGGCCGCGGCGTGCACGTCCTCCCGGGTCACGACCCCGCCGTCGCCGGTGGGGACCACCGAGGCCAGGTCGATGCCGAGGTCCTTGGCGAGCTTGCGCACCGGCGGCTTGGCCAGCGGCCGCTCGCCGCTCGGCTGCGCCGGGACGGCGGGCAGCGGCGCCGGTGCGGCCGGAGCCGCGGTGGCGGCCACCGGGGCCGCCGTGCCGTTCTGCGCGGCCACGGCGGGCGCCGGGGCGGCCTTGCGCGGGCGGCGCTTGGTGGAGGACTCGGAGACTCCGTAGCCGACCAGGACGGGCTGGCGGGCGGCCGGGGCCGGCTCGGCAGCGGCCTCGGCGGCGGCCGGAGCGGCCACCTCCTGGACGGGGGCGGCAGCCTCGGCCTCGCCGGTCTGCACCGAGATGATGACCTGGCCGACGTCGACCGTGGTGCCCTCCTCGAAGAGGAGCGCGTGCACGACACCGTCGAACGGGATCGGCAGTTCCACGGCGGCCTTGGCCGTCTCGACCTCGCAGACGACCTGACCGTCGGTGACCGTGTCACCGGGCTGGACGTACCACTTGAGGATCTCGGCCTCGGTGAGGCCCTCGCCCACATCGGGCATCTTGAATTCGCGGATGGTCATGACGCGGGTCTCCTAGTACGCCAGCGAGCGGTCGACGGCGTCGAGCACCCTGTCCAGGCCGGGCAGGTACTCGTCCTCCAGGCGGGCCGGCGGGTACGGGGCGTGGAAACCGCCCACGCGCAGGACCGGCGCCTCCAGGTGGTAGAAGCACCGCTCCGTGATGCGGGCGGCGACCTCCGCGCCCACGCCGAGGAACACCGGCGCCTCGTGGACGACCACGAGCCGGCGGGTCTTCTCGACCGAGGCCTGGATCCCGTCGAAGTCGACCGGGGACATCGAGCGCAGGTCGAGGACCTCCACCGACTTGCCCTCCTCGGCGGCCGCGGCCGCGGCCTCCAGGCAGACCTTCACCATCGGGCCGTAGGCGGCCAGGGTGACGTCCGAGCCCTCGCGGCTCACGCGCGCCTTGTGCAGCTCACCGGGGATGGCGTCGAAGTCGACCTCACCCTTGTCCCAGTAGCGGCGCTTCGGCTCGAAGAAGATCACCGGGTCGTCGCTGAGGATCGCCTGCTGGAGCATCCAGTAGGCGTCGCTCGCGTTCGAGGGGGAGACCACCTTGAGGCCCGGCACGTGCGCGAAGAGCGCCTCGGGGGACTCGCTGTGGTGCTCGACCGCGCCGATGCCGCCCGCGTACGGGATGCGCACGACGACGGGCATCTTGACCTTGCCCAGGGCGCGGGCGTGCATCTTCGCGAGCTGCGTGACGATCTGGTCGTACGCGGGGAAGACGAAACCGTCGAACTGGATCTCCACGACCGGCCGGTACCCGCGCAGGGCCAGGCCGATGGCGGTGCCGACGATGCCGGACTCGGCGAGCGGGGTGTCGATGACCCGCTCCTCGCCGAAGTCCTTCTGCAGTCCGTCGGTGATCCGGAAGACGCCGCCGAGCTTGCCGACGTCCTCACCCATGATCAGGACCTTGGGGTCCTGCTCCAGCGCCTTGCGCAGCGACTCGTTGAGCGCCTTGGCGATCGACATCTTTTCGACAGCCATCAGTGACCCTCCTCGAAGGACGCGAGGTAGGCGGCGAACTGGGCGCGCTCCTCGTCGACGAGCGCGTGCCCGTCCGCGTAGACGTTCTCGAAGATCGCCATGGTGTCCGGGTCGGGCATGGCGCGCACGGCCTCGCGCACGCGCTTGCCCATGGCCTCGCTCTCGGCCTCCAGCTCCGTGAAGAACGCCTCGTCGGCGCCCCCGGTGGCCAGCAGGTGGGCCTTCAGGCGCAGGATCGGGTCCTTGGCCTCCCAGGCGGCCGTCTCCTCGTCCCGCCGGTACTTCGTCGGGTCGTCGGAGGTGGTGTGCGCGCCCATGCGGTACGTGAACGCCTCGACCAGGGTCGGGCCCTCGCCCCGGCGGGCCCGGTCCAGGGCCCAGCGGGTCACGGCCAGGCAGGCCAGCACGTCGTTGCCGTCGACGCGGACGCCCGGGAAGCCGAAGCCCTGCGCGCGCTGGTAGAGCGGCACGCGCATCTGGCGCTCGGTCGGCTCGGAGATCGCCCACTGGTTGTTCTGGCAGAAGAACACCACGGGGGAGTTGTAGACGGCGGAGAAGGTGAACGCCTCCGCGACGTCACCCTGGCTGGACGCGCCGTCACCGAAGTAGGCGATGACCGCGGAGTCCGCGCCGTCCTTGGCCACACCCATCGCGTAACCGGTCGCGTGGAGCGTCTGCGAGCCGATGACGATCGTGTAGAGGTGGAAGTTGTTGGTGTTCGGGTCCCAGCCGCCGTGGTTCACGCCGCGGAACATGCCGAGCAGGTTGGTCGGGTCGACCCCGCGGCACCAGGCCACGCCGTGCTCGCGGTAGGTCGGGAAGACGTAGTCCTCGTCGTTCAGCGCCCGGCCGGAGCCGATCTGGGCGGCCTCCTGCCCGAGGAGCGAGGCCCACAGGCCCAGCTCGCCCTGACGCTGCAGGGCGGTCGCCTCACCGTCGAAGCGACGGGTCATGACCATGTCGCGGTACAGCCCGCGCAGGTCCTCGGTGGTGATGTCGGCGACGAAGGGGGCGAATTCCGCGTTGTCCGCGTTCTCTACCCGGTCCCCTTCGGGCGTCAGCAGCTGTACGAGCTGAGGTACGGCGTCCTGCGTCTGCGCGGTGGCAGCGGCGGGCTTGGCGGCGGCGTTCGCCGCGCCTGCCGCCCGCTTGGTGCCGCTGCTGCGTCGCGGCTTGCGCGCGGCAGTGCTCTCCACGGTCACGTGTGCTCCTCCGTCGGTCCGGCACCCGGGTTCTCCGGGGTCCAGTGCGGCTCACCTGTATCCGTAACGAGCGCACGGGGTGGGTGCGCTTCGCGTACGGGGATTCAGGCGTGACAGGTGCCCCGGCGAGTGCCCTGCGCAATGCACGTTACCCAGTGCGCCGCATAACTGCGAAACCCCGTTTGACCTGCGTTTTTGCTTGGATTTCCTAGTAAAAACGCAGCAACGGGAACAACCACTGGTCACAGCCTTGCAGGGGCCGGGAACAACGGCACGTTATCCCGGGTAACTCCGGCAGGGAAGGGGTGAGTGTGTGAAACTGACTTCGTGCGCGAAGACGGAAAAATCAAGGTATTCCTCCTGGACGACCACGAAGTGGTACGCCGGGGCGTCCACGAGCTCCTGTCGGTCGAAGACGACATCGAGATCGTCGGCGAGGCCGGTACCGCGGCCGATGCCTTGGTCCGCATCCCCGCCACCCGTCCCGACGTGGCCGTCCTCGACGTCCGGCTCCCGGACGGCAGCGGTGTGGAGGTCTGCCGCGAGGTGCGCTCCCAAGACGAGGACGTCAAATGCCTGATGCTGACCTCCTTCGCCGACGACGAGGCGCTCTTCGACGCGATCATGGCCGGCGCCTCCGGTTACGTGCTCAAGGCGATCCGCGGCAATGAGCTGCTGAGCGCCGTACGCGATGTCGCCGCCGGCAAGTCGCTGCTGGACCCGGTCGCCACCGCCCGCGTGCTGGAGCGGCTGCGCGACGGCGGCAGGAGCGGCAGGGGCGACGACCGGCTGGCCCACCTCACCGAGCAGGAGCGGAAGATCCTCGACCTGATCGGCGAGGGCCTGACCAACCGCGTCATCGGCGAGCGGCTGCACCTGGCCGAGAAGACGATCAAGAACTACGTCTCCAGTCTGCTCTCCAAGCTGGGCATGGAGCGCCGCTCGCAGGCCGCCGCCTACGTGGCCCGCCTGCAGGCCGAGCGGCGCTGACCCCCGCCCCCACACGCTCGTCACGCACGGTGACGCCCGGGTGGCGGTACGGGTTCCACGGGGCCCGGTGTTCCCTTCGGGACCAACGTCCCCGGTCCTCGGGGCGGGCTGCTCTTCCCCGGCGGGGTGTCGGTGACCGAGAGTGGACGCCATGTCCCCCGAGGAACTCCACGCCGTCGAACTGCTGCGCCGGGTGCCGTACGGCCGCGTGGCCACCAGCATGCGCGCGCTGCCCTTCCTCGCGCTCGCCCGCCATATCGTGGCGGACGGCAGGGTGATCTTGAGAATGCATTCCGGTTTCGGCTACCACCAGGCCTGCAACGGCAGTGTGGTGGCCTACGGGGCCGACAATTCCCATGCGCCGGACCCCGAGCTCTGGTCGGTCCAGTTCACTGGAACGGCGCAGGTCACCGAACCCACCAACGCGGAACTGGAGCTCTTCGGCCCGGTTCCGCATTTCATCGACGGCCAGGTCTTCGACCCCGTCTACATGCGAATAGAACCCCAGTTCGTCACCGTGCACTCACTGGCCCGGAATCCGGACCGGGAGTACCAGTACGCGCTCTGACCCGCACTCACGCGGATACGGGACGGGCCCGGCGGAATTGATTCCGCCGGGCCCGTCCGCGTATCCGTCTCACTCCTCCGAGTTGGTGCCGCCACCGCCGGGGCCACCGGCGCCGCCGGTCGGCTCCGCGGGCTTGGTCGGCGCCGTCGTCGGCGGCTTCGTCGGCGGGGTCGTCGCGGGCTTCGTCGTCGCCGAGCTGCTCGGCGAGGCCGAACCCGTCGGCGTGTGCGTCGCGGTGGCCGTCGGCGTCGGGCTGAAGCTCTGCGTCCGGCTGCGGGTCGCCTGGGGCGAACTGTCGCTGGTGGGCGGGGTGTTGTCCTGGGTCTGCGGCGGCGGAGTGAGGTTCGGGGAAGCCGACTTGCTCGGCTGGTCGCCCGGGGTGGTCTGGGTGGTCTCGGGCTTCTTCTTGTCGCCCTGGCCCACGCTGTTGACGGCGTAGGCCACACCGCCCATCACCGCGACGATCGCGAGGACCGCGAACAGCCACCCCTTCCAGCGGCTGCCGCTGCCACCGCGGTCGTCATAGCCGTCGTATCCGTCGTAACCGCCGTTGCCGGCCGGGCCGTGGCCACCGGGGAAGGCCGAGCCGTCGTCCGGGTTCAGCGACGGCACCATCGGCTGCTGGAACTGCGAGGTCGAGGCGTGCGCCCCGTACTGCTGCTGGCCACCGTTCCCGGGCAGGGGCATGGCCGTGGTGGCAGAGGCGCCGCCCCGCCCGTGCGGCAGGGACATGGTGACCGGGCCGGTGCTCCAGGTGCCGGTGTTCGGCCCCTGGTCGTGCAGCATCTGGAGCGCGTACTGCACCAGCCCGCGCATCTCCTCGGCGCTCTGGAACCGGTCGTCCGGATCCTTGGCGAGGGAGCGCATGACCAGGCCGTCGAGCTCCTGCGGGAGGTGACGCCCCTCCGGCAGCTGCGAGGGCGGCACCGGCGCGTCCTGGACGTGCTGGTAGACCACCGACAGCGGGGTCTCGCCGGTGAACGGGGGACGCAGCGCGAGCAGTTCGTAGAGCAGACAGCCGGTCGCGTACAGGTCGGAGCGGTGGTCGACGGCCTTGCCGAGGGCCTGCTCGGGCGACAGGTACTGCGGGGTGCCCATGACCATGCCGGTCTGGGTCATCGTCGACTGGGCGCCGTGCAGGGCGCGGGCGATGCCGAAGTCCATCACCTTGACCGCGCCGGTCTCGGTGATGATGACGTTCGCGGGCTTGATGTCGCGGTGCACGATGCCGTGCTGGTGCGAGTACGCGAGGGCTTCGAGCACGCCCGAGGTGATGATGAGCGCCTGCTCGGGGCCCGGGGCCTCGGCGCTGAGCAGGAGGTCGCGGATGGTGCGGCCCTCGACGAGCTCCATCACGATGTACGGGACGGTGTTCGGGCCGACCCGGTCCTCGCCCGAGTCGTACACGGCGACGACGGCGTGGTGGTTGAGTCCGGCGACGGACTGCGCCTCGCGCGTGAAGCGCGCCTTGGACACCGGGTCCTCGGCGAGGTCCGCGCGCAGCAGCTTCACGGCGACGGTGCGGCCCAGCCGGACGTCCTCGGCCGCGAACACCTCGGCCATGCCGCCGCGGCCCAGCCGGTGCGTCATCCGGTAACGGCCGTCTCCCACCAGGCCGCCGGCGCCCCAGTGCTCAGGACCATCGGTCATCCCGGCGCCGTTTCCATCGGGTTCGGGTGCCATCAGTCCTCGCCGTCGTATCTCTCGGCCGCCGCTCAGCGGTCGTCCTCTTCGTCGGTGCTCCGGTGAACGCTACAGCCTCGGAACCGGTCACCGTTCGGACAAGGCCGCCTGTGCCCGTGTGGTCACGGAACGGGCACCTGGCTTGACGTGTGCTTGCCCTCGGGCAGACTGGGCGCCATATGCGCCCGGCCAGCGGCGTGGGGACACATCCCGAGGGGAAGCAACAGTCATGAGCCAGGACGGCACTCAGGGCCAGTACGCGGGCGGCTCTCTGGCCGGTGGCCGTTACCAGCTAAGGGACTTGCTGGGTGCGGGCGGCATGGCCTCCGTGTACCTGGCGTACGACTCGGCCCTCGACCGACAGGTCGCCATCAAGACGCTGCACAGCGACCTCGGCCGCGAGCAGTCCTTCCGCGAGCGATTCCGCCGCGAGGCCCAGGCTGTAGCGAAACTGTCGCACACGAACATCGTCTCGGTGTTCGACACCGGCGAAGGCGAAGTGACGTTCGGCGGCGGCGCCGCGGGCGACGGCGCGGTGATGCCGTACATCGTCATGGAGTACGTGGAGGGCCGGCCGCTGGGCTCGGTGCTGGAGGAGGACATCCGCCTGCACGGGGCCATGCCGGCGGACAAGGCTCTGAAGGTGACGGCCGATGTGCTGGCCGCCCTGGAGACCAGCCACGAGATGGGGCTCGTCCACCGCGACATCAAGCCCGGCAACGTGATGGTGAACAAGCGCGGCGTGGTCAAGGTGATGGACTTCGGCATCGCCCGCGCCATGCAGTCGGGGGTCACCTCGATGACGCAGACCGGCATGGTCGTCGGCACCCCCCAGTACCTCTCGCCCGAGCAGGCGCTGGGGCGCGGGGTCGACGCCCGTTCCGACCTCTACTCGGTCGGCATCATGCTGTTCCAGCTGCTGACCGGGCGGATCCCCTTCGACGCGGACTCGCCGCTGGCCATCGCGTACGCCCATGTGCAGGAGGAGCCGGTCGCCCCGTCCTCCGTCAACCGGTCGCTGACCCCGGCGATGGACGCGCTGGTGGCACGGGCCCTGAAGAAGAACCCGAACGAGCGTTTCCCCACGGCCGCGGCCATGGGCGACGAGGTCGCGCGGGTGCTGGGCGCCGGGCAGACCGGAGCGCCGGTCATCGTCCAGGGCCAGGGGCCCCTGAGCAGCGGCGCGGGTGTGGCCTCGGCGGTGTTCCCGCCGGTGGAGTCCGGGTACCAGGCGCCCCCGCAGTCGGTGCAGCAGCCGTATCAGGCGCCGCACACCCCGGCGCCGGCCCCGTACGCGCCGACGCCGGCCCCACAGCACGCGCAGGGCGGCTACGCCTACCCGCACACGCCCCCGCCGCAGCAGCAGTACGGGCCGCAGACCCCGCCGCCGTACACGATCTCCCCGACGGGCACGCAGTCCGCGGCGGGCTCGTCCGCGGCGGCCGGTGACGGCAAGCGGAACAGGCCGGTGGTCGTGGGCGCGATCGCGGTGGCGCTGCTGGCCGTGGGCGGTCTGATCGCGGCGATCTCGATGAACGGCGACGACGACAAGGGGGGCACCACGGCGGACCCGGGGAGCTCCGCGTCCGCGTCGGCCTCCGCGAAGGCCGGGTTCAAGGGGCCCGACCTCACGCGCACGATCGACAAGAAGAAGTGCACGGAGCCGGTGAAGCACTACAGCGAGGCCGGCAAGTACTCGGCGCCGGACCTCAAGTACAAGAACCTGCTCTCCGTGAAGGAGTGCATCCAGGCCTCGGGCGGCAGGTACACGATCGTGCCGAAGGACGAGGCCGTGTACGGCAAGGACACGGTGCTGTTCCAGTCCCCGGCCGCCGGCGAGAAGATCGACAAGGAAGGCACGGAGTACACGCTGACCGTGTCGACCGGCAACCCCGAATAGCGCGACAGTCTCCGCCGCGCGGCGCCGCCCGGCGGAGCCCCGGCGGCGCGGCACGAAGCGCAGTCCGACACACCGGCATCCCGGACACCCCGATGGGGCGTCCGGGATGCCGCTTTTGCCCCACTATGTAAATCTGGGCGCATATCTCTGACGCGCAGCGAGCAGCTCGTGGCTCGGGACGGGAGGGGCTCCCCGTGATCCAAGGCTTCCGCCCGCCGCACTGGCTGGCCTGCGCGGCCCTGGCCGCCGCCGCGCTCGCGCCCACCGCTTCCGCGTCCGCCGGCCCCTACCTCACCCCGGCCCGGCAGGTCGCCGCGCCCGCCGCACCCGCCTCCCCCGACGACCCCTACGAGGAGCTGGCCGGAAGCGTCGCCGGGGTCGGGCGCGAGCGCCCCGGGCGGCCGGTCGGCGAGCCCGCCAACCCGGAGCTGACGGTGGCCTCCCGCCCGCTGCCGGCCCGCCCGCGCACCGAGCCAGCCGATCCCGCCGCGCCCGCCGATCCCGCCGCGCCCACCGCCACGACCCCTCGTCCGCCGACGGCCGCCGTCGCCGCCCCGAGCCCGCCGTCGGCGGTGGTCACCGCACTCGGCACCGGGACCAACGACCGGGCCGCCGACCTGGCCGCGCACATACTGCCGCTCGGCACCGGATTCGCCCTGATGGGCCTCGGTCTCGGCTACATGGGGATGCGCCTGCGCCGGGGGATGTGAGCGGCCCGTACCTCCCGCTCCGGGCGGCGTCCCCCTTGCGACGTACACCTCAGGATGGTTGCCGTGCGTGAACATACTCGGTATACATACCGAGTATGTCGATCCGTCACGGGCTACTCGCCCTGCTGGAACGGGGTCCTCGGTACGGCTCCCAGCTGCGCACCGAGTTCGAATCCCGCACCGGCTCCACCTGGCCCCTCAACGTCGGGCAGGTGTACACGACCCTCGCCCGTCTCGAACGGGACGGCCTCGTCGCCCCCGGCGGCGAGGACGCCGCCGGCCACACCCTCTACGCCATCACCGACGCCGGGCGCACCGAGCTGCTCCAGTGGTACGAGCGGCCCGTCGACCGGGCCAACCCGCCCCGCGACGAGCTGTCCATCAAGCTCGCCATGGCCGTGGGCGCCCCCGGCGTGGACATCCGCTCGGTCATCCAGTCCCAGCGGCACGCCACGATCAAGGCGATGCAGGACTACACCCGGCTCAAGGCCACGGCGCTCGCCGCGGTCGAGAGCGGCCAGTCCCGCGAACGCGACGACGTGGCCTGGCTGCTCGTCCTGGAACAGCTGATCTTCCAGACCGAGGCCGAGGCCCGCTGGCTCGACCACTGCGAAGCCCGGCTCGTCCGGCTCTCCCTGCCGGCCGACCGGAGAGCCGCGGACCCCGAACGACCCCAGGCCGCCGCAGCCGGGACCCCGGCCCCGACCACCACCACGCCGCCCCGTACCGCTCGTACGCGCCGTGGCTGAACCACCGTTCCAGGGGGGACACTCCATGCCTGACCAGCCCCAGCCCCAGCCTCAGTCCCAGCAGCCCGTGCTGCAGTTGGACCGACTCGTCCGCACGCACGGCAGCGGTGCCACCGAGGTGCACGCCCTGCGCGGGATCGACCTCTCCGTCTTCCCCGGCGAACTCGTCGCCGTCATGGGCCCTTCCGGCTCCGGCAAGTCCACGCTGCTCACCCTCGCGGGGGGCCTCGACACCCCGAGCGGCGGCCGGGTGATCGTCGAGGGCACCGACATCACCGCGGCGAGCCGCAAGCAGCTGGCCGCCCTGCGCCGCCGCAGCATCGGGTACGTCTTCCAGGACTACAACCTGATACCGGCCCTCACCGCCGCCGAGAACGTGGCACTGCCCCGGGAACTCGACGGGACCTCCGCCCGCAAGGCCCGCGCCTCCGCGCTCGCCGCGCTGGAGGAGATGGGCCTCGGCCAGCTCGCCGACCGCTTCCCCGACGAGATGTCCGGCGGCCAGCAGCAGCGCGTGGCCATCGCCCGCGCCCTCGTCGGCGACCGCCGCCTGGTCCTGGCCGACGAACCGACCGGCGCCCTCGACTCCGAGACCGGCGAGTCCGTCCTCGCCCTGCTGCGCGCCCGCTGCGACGCGGGCGCCGCCGGGATCCTCGTCACGCACGAGCCGCGCTTCGCCGCCTGGGCCGACCGCGTGGTCTTCCTGCGCGACGGCAGCGTGGTCGACGAGACCCTGCGCAGCCACGCCGACTCCCTCCTCTCCGGGCAGGCGGCCGGCCAGTGACCTCTCCGCTCCAAGGCTGGTACCACTCCTGGGTCGCGGCCCTGCGCATCGCCCGCCGCGACGCCTGGCGCGCCAAGGGCCGCAGCGCCCTCGTCCTTGCCATGCTCGCCCTGCCGATCGTCGGGGTGAGCGCCGCCGACCTCACGCTGCGCAGCGCCGAGCTCTCCCCCGAGCAGACCGTCACCCGGATGATCGGCACCGCCGACGCCCGGGTGAGCCACTCGCACATGTCCGGGCCCGTCAACCAGACCCCCGACGGCTCAAGATCCGCGCCCGTCGGCGGTTACAAGGACTACGACCCCTCGAAGGCCTCGCGGGAGAAGCCGGAACCGGTGGAGTCCCTGCTCCCGGCCGGTTCCCAGGTCCTCAAGGACACCAGCGGTTACACCAAGGTCCGCACCACGCACGGCCTGCTCGACACCCAGCTGCGCGAACTCGACACGCACAGCTCCCTGGTGAAGGGCATGATCACGCTCAACCGCGGCCGGCTGCCCGCGGCCCCGCACGAGGTCATCGCCACCCAGGCCTTCCTGAAGGACTCCGGCCTCTTCGTCGGCTCCTCGGTCACCCCGCGCGGCGCCACTTCCCCGTACAAGATCGTCGGCGCCTACGAGCTGCCGGACGAACTCTCACGCCCCGAGATCATCGCCCCGCCCGGGACGCTGATCGCCCCGCTGAACAAGGCGCTGGAGGCCTCCGGCGGGCGCACCGTGACCCCCGACGACAACTACCTGGTCAAGGTCGGCGGCGCGGGTGTCACCTGGGACGCGGTCAAGGCGGCCAACACCAAGGGCCTGGTCGTCGTCTCCCGCGCCGTCATCCTCGACCCGCCCGCCGACTCCGAGGTCCCGCTCTACCGGGACGAGCCGAAGGCGATGTTCGAGGACAACGGCAGCAAGGCCGTCCAGATGGCCATCCTGGCCACCGTCGTGGGCCTGGCCATGCTGGAGATCTGCCTGCTCGCCGGACCGGCCTTCGCGGTCGGCGCCCGCCGCTCGCGCCGCCAGCTGGGCCTGGTCGGCGCCAACGGCGGCGACCGGCGCCACATCCGCTCCATCGTGCTCTCCGGCGGCCTGGTCATCGGCGCCGTCGCCGCCGTCATCGGCACCGTCGTCGGCGTCCTGCTCACCGTCGTGCTGCGGCCGGTGCTGGAGGACACGCTCGGCAACCGCTTCGGCGGCCTCGACTTCCGCCCGCTGGAACTGGCCGGCATCGCCCTGCTCGCCGTGATCACCGGCCTGCTGGCCGCGATCGTCCCCGCAGTCACCGCCTCCCGGCAGACCGTGCTGGCCTCCCTGACCGGCCGCCGCGGCATCCGCCGCGCCAACCGGGTGCTGCCCGTCCTCGGCCTGATCGCCGTCGCCGCAGGCGCCGCGATCGCCCTCTACGGCACCACCTCGGAGCTGGGCAGCACCGTCGTCGCGGGCGGCAGCGCCCTCGCCGAACTCGGCATCGTCGCCCTCACCCCGGTCCTGGTCGGCCTGTTCGGCCGGCTCGGGCGGTGGCTGCCGCTGTCGCCGCGGCTCGCGCTGCGCGACGCCGTGCGCAACCGCGGGCGTACGGCTCCCGCCGTGGCCGCCGTACTGGCCGCCGTCGCCGGAACCGTCGCCGTGGCGACGTACCAGCAGAGCTTCGACGTCCAGATGCGCCACGAGTACCGGGCCGAGCTGCCGCACGGCACCGGGCTGCTGGAGACCAGCGAGAACAGCGCCTACAAGGAGGTGCCCGCGCTCCGCGAGGCCCTCTCCCGGGAACTGCCGCTGGCCCAGCGGGCGGACATCGACCGGGTGGTCGTCGGCAAGCCGGGCTGCGAGTCGTTCTCCGGGGACCCCGGCTGCGGCCGCGCCGAGGTCATCACGCCCAAGGAGCAGCGCTGCCCGCTCTACGAGGACGCCAAGGGCAGCTCGGCCTTCCCCGAGGAGCAGCGCAAGGAACTGCGCCAGGACTGGCGCTGCCAGGACTCGCGGTTCGGCACGCAGCATTCCGTCCTCGTCGGCGACGAGAAGGTGCTGAGCGTGCTCGCGGTGACCGACCCGGGCTCCGTGGCCGCCCTCAAGGCCGGCCAGGCCGTCTCCTTCGACAAGCGCCAGGTCAGGCACGGCCAGATCACCCTGCGGATCATCACCGAGCAGGGCGAGGACGACATCATGCTCGGGCGCTACGACGATACGCCCGGTGAGGACAAGGTCCTCCCCGTCCACGTGGCGCCCGACTCGGCCCAGAGCTGGGGCGTCGAGCTGATCCTGCCGCCCTCGGCGGCCAAGGCCGCCGGACTGGTCACCGCGCCCGTGGGCTCGTACTTCAGCCTCGACGGTACGGCGTCCACGGAGCAGCGCCAGAGGATGGACGGGGAGATCGACCGGATGGGCGTGGAGGCCTCCCTGCGCATCGAGGCGGGGTACGAGGGCGACAACAGCCTCGTCATGCTGGCCCTCGCCGTCTTCGCGGGACTCGTCACCATCGGCGCGGCCGGCATCGCGACCGGGCTGGCCCAGGCCGATGCCGAGGCCGACCTGAAGACGCTGGCCGCGGTGGGCGCGGCGCCGCGGGTGCGGCGGACGCTGAGCGGCTTCCAGTGCGGGGTGGTCGCCCTGATGGGCGTCGTCCTGGGCTCGGCGGCCGGGATCCTGCCCGCTGTCGGCCTGCGCCTGACGGAACAGCGGGAAGCGGAGGCGCTCTACCGCGAGTCGATCGAGCAGGGCTTCGCGGCGGTGACGGAAGCGGTGCCGTTCGTACCGATCTCCCTGCCGTGGGAGACCCTCGGCGGGCTCGTCGTCGTGGTTCCGCTGGGCGCGGCCCTGCTGGCCGCCCTGGTCACCCGCTCCAGCGGCGCGCTGGCCCGCCGGGCCGCGGGATAGGGCCAGGGGCCGAGACCGGTGCCACCGGTGCCACGCTTGGTGCCCCCGTACAGGGTGGATCACGACTGTACGGGGGCACACCGTGTGAGTACGGAGGTGTGCGAGAGAATGACGGCATGGAGATGCCGAGGAGTGAACGGTCGCAGGACAGCCCCCCGCACGTCCTGATCGTGGGACAGGACGGGACGGCGGTCGGCGACGCCGATGACGAGTCGCGCGAGGTCCCGGTGACGGAAATGGTCGAACAGCCCGCCAAGGTCATGCGGATCGGCAGCATGATCAAGCAACTCCTGGAAGAGGTACGTGCCGCGCCTCTCGACGAGGCGAGCCGGGTCCGGCTCAAGGACATCCATGCCGCCTCGGTCAAGGAGCTGGAGGACGGCCTGGCTCCGGAGCTCGTGGAGGAACTGGAGCGCCTGTCGCTTCCGTTCACCGAGGAGGCCATTCCCTCCGAGGCCGAACTCCGGATCGCCCAGGCCCAGTTGGTGGGCTGGCTGGAGGGTCTCTTCCACGGCATCCAGACGGCCCTGTTCGCGCAGCAGATGGCGGCGCGGGCCCAGTTGGAGCAGATGCGCCGCGCCCTCCCGCCGGGCGGGCCGCACGACGACGACGAGGACGGCGGCCACGGCGCGATCCGCTCGGGCCCCTACCTCTAGCCCCCGTCGGGCAGCGGAAAAGCGGGTCCGGCCCACGCCCCACGGCGCGGCCCGGACCCGCTTTCGCCATCTTCAGCCCCGCCAGGGGTACCTCCCAGCGGTAGCTGGGGGAGTTCGAGGCGCGGGGGTCCGGGGGCAGCGCCCCCGTCCAACGGCGCGGCACCCCGCATCCCCGCGGGGGGGGTGGGCCCCCGAGAAGTGCGGCTCCCGGCCAGGGACATGGCCGCCGCATACTCAAGGGCATGAGCTACGACGCGATCGTGCTGGCCGGCGGCGCCGCTCGGCGACTCGGCGGGGCCGACAAGCCCGCGCTGAGCGTCGGCGGCCGCGCACTCCTCGACCGCGTCCTCGACGCCTGCCCGGACGCCCGGACCACCGTCGTGGTCGGCGGTCGCCGCCCCACCGCGCGCCCGGTCCGCTGGACCCGCGAGGACCCGCCCGGCGGCGGCCCCGTGGCCGCGCTGGACGCCGGGCTGCGCCGGACCACCGCCGAGCAGGTCCTCGTGCTCTCCGCCGACCTGCCGTTCCTCGACCGGGAGACCGTACGGGCCCTGCTGGACGCCCCCGGCACGGACGGGGCGATGCTGCGCGACCCCGACGGCCGGGACCAGCCGCTGGTCGCCGCCTACCGGGCCGAGCCGCTGCGCCGCGAGATCGCCCTGCTCGCCGCCGAGCACGGCACCCTGGCCGGGCTCCCGCTCCGTGCCCTCACCGCCGAACTGGACCTCGCCCGCATCACGTCACGGCCACTCGCCTCCTTCGACTGCGACACCTGGGACGATCTCGCCGCCGCCCGCGCCAGGATCAGGGAGCATGGAACCGTGCTGGACCAATGGATCACCGCCGTCAAGAGCGAACTGGGCATCGACCTCCCCGTCGACACCAAGACCCTGCTCGACCTCGCCCGGGACGCCGCCCACGGCGTCGCCCGGCCCGCCGCACCGCTGACCACCTTCCTGGTCGGCTACGCGGCCGCCCACGCCGCCGCCACCGGCGCCGACCCCGCCCAGGCTGTCGCCGAGGCCTCCCGCAAGGCGGCCGCCCTGGCGCTGCGGTGGGCCGACGAGGCAGCGGCCGACACCGCCGAACAGAACGGCTCCGGATGACCCCCACGAACTCCGCCGAGCAGGCCCTCGACGAGGCCCTGGCGCTGGTCAGCCGCGCCCCCGAGGGCGGCGGCACGGGCGGCGCCGGAGGCGGCGCGGGCGGCCACCGCGCGTCCGGCTGGCAGCGGGCCCGGGACACCGCCGCCCACGCCGGGAGCAGGGTGCTGCCCCGCACCCACCGCGTGCCCCTCGCGGACGCCCTCGGCGAGGTCCTGGCCACCCCCCTGGACGCACTGACCGACCTGCCGTCCTTCGACACCTCCGCCATGGACGGCTGGGCCGTCGCGGGCCCCGGCCCCTGGAGCCTGCGCGCCGGCGGCGGCGTCCTGGCCGGCTCCGAGCGGCCGGAGCCCCTCACCGACGGCGAGGCCGTACGCATCGCCACCGGCGCCCGGATCCCCATCGACACCACCGCCGTCATCCGCAGCGAACACTGCCGCGAGGCCGGCACCCAGCTCTTCGCCGACCGGCCCGTCCTCACCGGCCAGGACATCCGCCCGCGGGGCCAGGAGTGCCGCTCCGGCGACCTGCTGCTGCCCGCCGGCTCCCTGGTCACCCCGGCCGTGCTGGGGCTCGCCGCGGCCGCCGGGTACGACGAGCTGACCACCCGGCCCCGCCCCCGCGTGGAGATCCTGGTGCTCGGCGACGAGCTCCTCACCGAAGGCCGCCCGCACGAGGGGCTGGTCCGCGACGCCCTCAGCCCCATGCTCGGGCCCTGGATGGAGCGCCTCGGCGCCGAGGTCGTCCGCACGCGGCGGCTCGGCGACGACCCGGCGGGGGCCGCGGCCCTGCTGGAGGCCGTCACCACGAGCACCGCCGATGTCCTCGTCACCACGGGCGGCACCGCCTCCGGACCCGTCGACCACGTCCACCCGGTGCTGCGCGAGGCCGGCGCCGAACTGCTGGTCGACGGGGTGGCGGTGCGCCCCGGGCACCCCATGCTGCTGGCCCGCATCGGGTCCGGGACCCCCGACGGGGACACGGTGCGCCATGTGGTCGGACTGCCCGGCAACCCGCTGGCCGCCGTCTCCGGGCTGCTGACCCTCGCCGAACCCCTGCTGCGCGCCCTCGCCGGCCGCCGCGGGCGCCCCCGCTACACGGCGCCGGTCCAGGGCGACGTGCCCGGCCACCCGTACGACACCCGGCTGGTCCCGGTCGTGCTGAGCGACGAGCACGCGGTGCCGCTGCGCTACCACGGACCTGCGATGCTGCGCGGTGTGGCCGCCGCCGACGCGCTGGCCGTCGTACCGCCCAAGGGCGCGCGGTCCGGGCAGGAACTGGAGATTCTCGATCTGCCCTGGGTTTCTGGAGGATGTTTCACGTGAAACTGCACGGCCAGGACTCCATGGCCCGCGGCGCCGACGAGAAGCTCGTCTCCCGGCGCATCAAGCTGCCCAAACGCGTCGTCGAGGCTCCGCTGAGCCAGGTCGGCAAACGTCTGCTGATGGCCCTGTTCGTGCTCTTCCTGACGGTCTTCGTCGTGTGGCTGGACCGCGAGGGCTACCACGACAACGCCAACGAGCAGGTCGATCTCCTCGACTGCTTCTACTACGCGACGGTGACGCTGTCCACGACCGGTTACGGCGACATCGTGCCGTACAGCGACAGCGCACGACTGATCAACATCCTGGTGATCACGCCGCTGCGCGTGCTGTTCCTGATCATCCTGGTCGGTACCACCCTGGAAGTCCTGACGGAACGGACGAGGGAAGAGTGGCGGCTCAAGCGCTGGAGGAAGAACTTGCGTGAGCACACGGTCGTCGTCGGCTTCGGCACGAAGGGCCGCTCGGCCCTTCTGACGCTGCTGGCCACCGGCCTCTCCAAGGAGCAGGTCGTCATCGTCGACCCCAGCGCCAAGGTGATCGACACGGCCAACGCGGAGGGATTCACGGGCGTGGTCGGCGACGCCACCCGCTCCGACGTCCTTCTCCGCGCGGAGCTGCAGAAGGCCCGTCAGATCGTCATCGCCACCCAGCGGGACGACACGGCGGTCCTGGTCACCCTGACCGCCCGGCAGCTCAACCGCGGGGCGAAGATCGTCGCGGCGGTGCGCGAGGAGGAGAACGCCCCGCTGCTGCGCCAGTCCGGCGCGGACGCGGTCATCACGAGCGCGAGCGCGGCCGGCCGGCTGCTGGGCCTCTCGGTGCTCAGCCCGAGCGCGGGCACCGTGATGGAGGACCTGATCCAGCAGGGCAGCGGCCTCGACCTCATCGAGCGTCCCGCCCGCAAGGCCGAGGTCGGCAAGTCGGTACGGGACACCGAGGACCTGGTGGTGAGCGTGCTGCGCGGGCACCGGCTGCTCCCGTACGACGATCCGCACGCGAGCCCGATCCAGCTGACGGACCGTCTCATCACCATCGTGCGCGCGGCGTCGCCGACGTCGCCGCCGGTGCGGCTGGGTCCTGCCGAGTAGCCGCGCCGTGGCGTAGCCTCCGGGCCATGCATGCGATCACCATCGAGCAGCCCGGCGGCCCCGAGGCCCTGGTCTGGGCCGACGTACCCGATCCGGTGCCGGGCGAGGGCGAGGTCCTCGTCGAGGTCGCGGCGAGCGCCGTGAACCGCGCCGACGTACTCCAGCGACAGGGGTTCTACGATCCGCCGCCCGGCGCCTCGCGCCATCCGGGGCTGGAGTGCTCCGGGCGGATCGCCGCGATGGGGCCGGGGGTGTCCGGCTGGTCCGTGGACGACGAGGTGTGCGCCCTGCTGGCGGGCGGCGGGTACGCGGAGCGGGTGGCCGTGCCGGCGGGGCAGCTGCTGCCGGTTCCGGCGGGAGTGGACCTGGTGACGGCCGCCGCGCTGCCCGAGGTCGTCACGACCGTGTGGTCCAACGTGTTCATGGTGGCGGGGCTCCGCCCCGGCGAGACCCTGCTGGTGCACGGCGGGTCCAGCGGTATCGGGACCATGGCGATCCAGCTGGCGAAGGCGGTGGGCGCGACGGTCGCCGTGACGGCGGGCGGACCGGAGAAGCTGGCACGCTGCAAGGAGCTGGGCGCGGACATCCTGATCGACTACCGCGAGCAGGACTTCGTGGCCGCGCTGCGCAAGGCGACGGGCGGGGCCGGGGCGGACGTGATCCTGGACATCATGGGCGCGAAGTACCTCGCGCGGAACGTGGACGCCCTGGCCGTGAACGGGCGGCTCGCGGTGATCGGGCTCCAGGGCGGGGTGAAGGCCGAGCTGAACCTCGGCGCGCTGCTGGCCAAGCGGGCGGCGATCACCGCCACCTCGCTGCGCGCCCGCCCGCTGGAGGAGAAGGCGGCCATCGTCGCCGCCGTACGGGAGCACGTGTGGCCGCTGCTGGCCTCGGGGCGGATCCGCCCGGTGGTCCACGCGACCTTCCCGATGCGAGATGCCGCTGAGGCCCACCGGGTCCTGGAATCCAGCGCCCACGTGGGCAAGCTGCTGCTCACGGTGTGAGAGCCGGGCGCGGCGCCGCTGCGGTGGCGCCGCCCCCGCCCCCACCCCCGGGCAGAGCCCGGGAAACGGCGAAAGGGCGGGGCGGGGGCAGGCTCCGCGCTGCGGTACCGCCCCCGCCCGCGCCGAGCTACAGGCTGCGCAGCAGGACCGCCGGGGATTCGACGCAGTCGGCGACGTGGCGGAGGAAGCCGCCCGCCGTGCCGCCGTCGCAGACCCGGTGGTCGAAGGTCAGCGACAGCTGGACGACCTTGCGGACCGCCAGCTGACCCTCGTGGACCCACGGCTTGTCGATGATCCGGCCCACGCCGAGCATCGCCGCCTCGGGGTGGTTGATGATCGGCGTGGAGCCGTCGACCCCGAACACCCCGTAGTTGTTCAGGGTGAAGGTGCCGCCGGTCAGATCGGCCGGGGCCAGCTTACCGGCCCGAGCCAGCTCGGTCAGCCGGGCGAACTCCGCCGACAGGGACTCCGGATTGCGGTGCTGCGCGTCCCGGACCACCGGGACCACCAGGCCCCGCTCGGTCTGCGCGGCGAAGCCCAGGTGCACCGACGGGAGCCGGACGATCTCCTTGGCCGCGAGGTCCACGGTGGAGTTGAGCTCCGGGTACCGGGCCAGGGCGGCCGTGCAGATCCGGGCCAGGAGCGCGAGCACCGAGATCTTGGACCCGCCCACGGCGTTCATCGCGGCCCGGGCGGCCATCAGCTCCGTGGCGTCCGCGTCGACCCAGCAGGTGGCGTCCGGGATCTCCCGGCGGCTGCGCGACAGCTTCTCGGCGACCGCCCCGCGCACCCCCTTGAGCGGGATCCGCTCGCCCTGTGCCGACACCGCCGTCGGCGCCACCGCGGCGACCGGGGCCGGCTCGGGCGCCCGCAGCGCGGCCAGCGCCGCCTCGACGTCGGCCCGCAGGATCAGCCCCTCGGGCCCCGACCCCTGCAGCGCGCGCAGGTCGACCCCGCCGTCCTTGGCCAGCTTGCGCACCAGCGGCGAGATCACGGGAACCGGCCCGGCAGGAGCCACCGGGACCGCCGGAACCGGAGCCGGAGCCGGGGCCGCGACGGGCGGCGCCGAGACCGCGGCGGTGACGGGTCGCACCCGTCGCCGACGCGCCGGACGCGAGTGGTCCTCGCCGTAGCCGATCAGCGGCCGGGGCACGCTGCCGGTGCCCTCGGCCTCGGCCGCCTGCGCGGCCGGGGCCTCCGGGAGCGACACCGCTCCCACCGCCACGGTGATCAGCGGTGCTCCGACGGGCAGTTCCGTGCCCTCCTCCCCGAAACGGGCGGTGACCACACCGCCGTAGGGGCACGGAACCTCCACCATCGCCTTGGCCGTCTCGACCTCGACCACCGGCTGGTCGATGGCGACGACATCGCCCACCGCGACCAGCCAGCGGACGATCTCGGCCTCGGTCAGGCCCTCCCCGAGATCGGGAAGCTTGAATTCCATTACCTGCGGCATCAGTTCTCCCACTGCAGGCGGGCCACGGTGTCCAGGATCCGGTCCACACCCGGCAGGTGGTGCTTCTCCAGCATCGGCGGCGGGTAGGGGATGTCGAAGCCCGTCACCCGCAGCACCGGCGCCTCCAGGTGGTGGAAGCACCGCTCGGTGACCCGGGCGGCGATCTCCGCGCCCGGTCCGCCGAAGCCGCCGGCCTCGTGGACCACCACCGCGCGCCCGGTGCGGCGTACGGACTCCACGACCGTGTCCTCGTCGAAGGGGACCAGCGAGCGCAGGTCCACGACCTCCAGGTCCCAGCCCTCCTCGCGCGCCGCCTCTGCCGCCTCCAGGCACACCGGCAGCGAGGGCCCGTAGGTGATCAGGGTCGCGCTCGTGCCGGTCCGCCGGACCAGTGCCTTCCCGATGCCCGGCACGGCCGCCGGCGCTTCGGGCCGCCAGTCGGCCTTCGACCAGTAGAGCCGCTTCGGCTCCAGGAAGACCACCGGGTCGTCGCTCGCGATCGACGCGCGCAGCAGCCCGTACGCGTCCTCGACCGTCGCCGGGGTCACCACGTGCAGGCCGGGCGTGGCCACGTAGTACGCCTCGGAGGAGTCGCAGTGGTGCTCCACGCCGCCGATCCCGCCGCCGTAGGGCACCCGGATGGTGATCGGCAGCGGCATCGCGCCGCGGGTGCGGTTGCGCATCTTCGCCACGTGCGAGATCAGCTGCTCGAACGCCGGGTAGGCGAACGCGTCGAACTGCATCTCCACCACCGGCCGCAGCCCGTACATGGCCATGCCGACCGCCGCGCCCAGGATTCCCGCCTCCGCGAGCGGGGTGTCCGTGCAGCGCTCCTCGCCGAACTCCTTCGCGAGCCCGTCCGTGATCCGGAAGACCCCGCCCAGCGTCCCGACGTCCTCGCCCATCACGTGGACCGTCGGGTCCTCGGCCATCGCGTCGCGCATCGCCCGGGTCAGGGCCTGCGCCATCGTCGCGGGCTTGGCCCCCGACTTCGCGGACTTCGCCGCCACCGTCGTCACGCCTGGTCCTCGGCTTCCAGCTCTGCGCGCAGCATGGCCGCCTGCTCCCGCAGCCGGTCCGTCTGCTCCGCGTACACGTGCGCAAACAGGTCCATCGGGTCCACCACCGGGTCCGCGTTCATCCCCTCGCGGAGCGCCGCGGCCATCGCCTCGGCGTCCTCGCGCACCGCCTGGATCGCCGCCTCGTCGATGATCCCGCGGGCGGTCAGCTCACGCTCCAGCAGCTCGACCGGGTCGTGCGCCTTCCAGGCCTCGACCTCGGCGTCACCGCGGTAGCGGGTCGCGTCGTCGGCGTTCGTGTGGGCCTCCATGCGGTACGTGACGGCCTCGATCAGGGTCGGACCACCACCCGCCCGGGCCCGGCGGACCGCCTCGGTCAGCACCTCGTGCATGGCGGCGATGTCGTTGCCGTCGACCAGCCGGCCGGGCATCCCGTACCCCACGGCCTTGTGGGCGAGGGTCGGGGCGGCGGTCTGCTTGGCGAGGGGGACGGATATCGCGAAGCCGTTGTTCTGCACGAGGAAGACCACCGGGGCCTGCCAGACGGCGGCGAAGTTCAGTGCCTCGTGGAAGTCGCCCTCGCTGGTGCCGCCGTCGCCGACCATGGCGAGGGCGATGACGTCGTCGCCGCGCAGCCGGGCCGCGTGCGCCAGGCCCACCGCGTGCGGCAGCTGGGTGGCGAGCGGGGTCGAGAGCGGGGCTATGCGGTGCTCGCGCGGGTCGTATCCGGTGTGCCAGTCGCCGCGCAGCAGGGTCAGGGCCTGTACGGGGTCCAGTCCGCGCGCGACGGCCGCCAGGGTGTCCCGGTAGCTCGGGAACAGCCAGTCCTGGTCCTCCAGGACCAGTGCGGCCGCGATCTCGCAGGCCTCCTGGCCGACGGTGGAGGGGTACACGGCGAGCCGGCCCTGCTTGGTGAGCGCCGTGGCCTGGGCGTTGTAGCGCCGGCCGCGCACCAGCTCGGCGTAGCAGCGGCGCATCAGCTCCGGGTCGAGCCGGTCCGCCGCCTCGGTGCCCAGCACCCGGTAGGGCTCGGGGTCCGGAAGCAGCGGAGCGGCATCCGTGCGGGGGCTCCAGGCGGGCGGCTGGGTGGAACGGTGGGACGCACCGGCACCGGGCAGCTCTTGGACCGTCATGGCGGCGTACACCTCCTCGTGGGAAGCGGGCAGGGGGTGCCCCGGGTGTGAGGCCCCTCACCTACCGATTGTTCGGTTGTCTGCGCAATTTGGCTACAGGCGGCTCCAGGCTGTGGACAAACGGGCGCCGGGGCCCTGGGATGGATGCAGGACGTCCAGGAGAGGGAGGCATCGGGCAATGCCGGATGAACAAATGGCCGGAACGGGTTCCGCACCGGCTGCGCCGGGAGGCGCCCCGGGAGCCACTTCGGGCCCGCCCGTCGCGCCCCGTCCCCTGGATCCGATCGACCGGTCGATCATGCGGCTGCTCCAGGCGGACGGCCGCGCGTCGATACGGTCGGTGGCGGAGCAGGTGCACGTCTCGCGGGCGAACGCCTACGCCCGGATCAACCGGCTCATCGACGACGGGGTGATCCGCGGGTTCACGGCCCGCGTCAACCACGAACGCGCAGGCCAGGGAGCCTCCGCCTACATCACCCTGAAGATCGTCCAGAATTCCTGGCGCACGGTCCGCGAGCAGCTGCGCGAGCTCCCCGGCGCGGCGCACATCGCGCTGGTCAGCGGCGATTTCGACGTCCTGCTGCTGGTGCACACCCCGGACAACCGGACCCTGCGCGAGTTGGTCCTGACCCGGCTCCAGGCCATCCCGGAGGTCCTCTCGACGCGCACCCTGCTGGTCTTCGAGGAGACGGATCTGCTGGACACCGGTCCGGGCCCGGGCGGCGGCGCCCCGACGATCGCCGAAGACAGCCTTTAGGCGGGTCCCCGGCCGTCCGGGTGTGACAGCCGTCCGGGTGTGACAGCGCCCCCGGTGCGGCCTGTACGGCCGTTCCGGGGGCGGTCGGGTGCCCGGCGGGTCAGCGGGCGGTGCGCAGGCCGTCGAAGGCGAGGTGGACCACCGCGTCGGCGAGCTGGGCGTGGCCGTCGCCCGGGTTCGGGCGGTACCACTCGACCAGGGAGTTGACCATGCCGAAGAGGAGCCGGGTGGCGAGACGTATGTCCACGTCGGCGCGCAGGTCGCCCTCCACCGCGGCGGCCTTGAGCAGGTCCGCGACCTGGTGGTCGAACTCGCGGCGGCGTTCCAGCGCCCAGCGCTCGGTGCGGGTGTTGCCGCGTACGCGCAGCAGCAGCGTCACATACGGCAGCTCGCCGACCAGCACCTCGACCGTGCGGCGCGTGACGTACTCGACGCGCTCGACCGCCCGGCCCCGCACCGCGCCGGGCTCCTCCAGGATCCCGAAGAGCCCGTCGAGGGCACGGCTCACGGCCCTGCGCAGCAGCTCCTCCTTGCCCGCGACGTGGTGGTAGATCGAGGACTTCGAGATGCCCGCGGCCTTGGAGAGGTGCTCCATCGAGGTGCCGTCGTAGCCGCGCTCGTTGAAGACCTGGACGGCGACCGACAGCAGTGTCTCGGGGGTGTAGGTGTCCCGCTTGGCCGTCGTCATTCGTTCTCCCCCGTGTCGTCCTGGTCGCCCTCGTCTTCGCCGGCCTCGTCGCCGTCCTCGTAGCCCAGTTTGAACAGGGCGAGGGAGGGTGCGTAGCGGCCGCCGGGGACGCGTTCGTCGAGGTTGTGCAGCAGGTCGTAGGCCCAGTCGCGGCCGAGCCGGTCGTGCCATTCGGCCGGCCCCAGCGGGTAGTTGACGCCCAGCCGCATCGCCGTGTCGATGTCCTCGGCGGAGGCGGCCCCCCGCGCGACCGCGTCGGCCGTCAGGTCGATCAGCATCGCGACGGTCCGCGCGACGATCATGCCGGGGACGTCACCGATCACGGAGACCTGCTTGCCCAGCTTCTGGAAGAGGCCGACCGCCTCCGCGAGGGTCCGCTCGCTGGTGTCCTCGCTCGCGGAGAGCGCGATCCGGGTGGCGCCGCGGTAGTCGAGGGCGAGGTCGAAGTAGACGACGTCCGCGAACTCCACCGAGGTCTTGCCGTCCGCGAGGACCAGCTGGCCCTCGCCGGGGAGCTGGATGTACGGACCGCCCTGCTCGGTGGCCGCGACCGCGATCCCGGCCTCCTCCAGCAGCTCCACCAGGCCGGCGGCCGGGCCGAGGTCACCGACGACGGTGACCTTCGCCGGGGCCTGCTCGGGCGCGGCGGTGTGCGGGCGCGCGGGCTCGGCGTCCGGGCCGTACGGGTACCAGCCGTGCCCGTTCTTGCGGCCGAGGCGGCCCGACTGGACGAGGCGGCGCTGGGCGAGGGAGGGGGTGAACTTCGGGCTGCGGAAGAAGGACTCCCACACCGAGCGGGTCACGGCCTCGTTGACGTCCTGGCCGATCAGGTCGGTCAGCTGGAAGGGGCCCATCTTGAAGCCGCCGCTCTCGCGGAGCACGGCGTCGATGGTGGCCGGGTCGGCGCCCTGCTCCTCGTACACCGCGAAGGCCTCGGCGTAGAAGGGGCGGGCGATCCGGTTGACGATGAACCCGGGGGTGTCGGCGCAGCGGACCGGCGTCTTCCCCCAGCCGAGGACGGTGCGGTACGCGCGCTCGGCGGCGGCCGGGTCGGTGGCGAAACCGCTGACCACCTCGACGAGCGGGAGCAGCGGGGCCGGGTTGAAGAAGTGCAGGCCGAGGAAGCGGCCGGGGTGCGCGAGCCCGGCGGCGAGCTCGGTGACCGAGAGGGAGGAGGTGTTGGTGGCCAGCAGCGCGTCCGGCGCGACCACCTCTTCGAGGGCGGCGAAGAGCGTCTGCTTCACGGTGACGTTCTCGACCACCGCCTCGATGACGAGGGCGGCCCCGGCGAGGTCCGCGAGGTCGCCGGCCGGTGCGATCCGGCCGATCGCCTCCTCGGCCTCGGCGCGGTCCAGCCGGCCCTT
Organism: Streptomyces sp. NPDC001502; assembly: GCF_042894785.1. Taxonomy (NCBI): domain Bacteria; kingdom Bacillati; phylum Actinomycetota; class Actinomycetes; order Kitasatosporales; family Streptomycetaceae; genus Streptomyces; species Streptomyces sp. NPDC001502. The sequence goes on along the minus strand of NZ_JBIAVW010000001.1, from coordinate 83,385 downwards.
GGCGGCCATCCGGTCGATCCGGTCCTGGACGAAACCGACGCCGTCGGCGGCGAGCGTGGCGTTGATGTCGTAGATCAGCACGCGGTGACCTGCGAGAAGGGCGACCTGGGCGATGCCCTGTCCCATGGTGCCGGCGCCGACGACCGCCACTGTGCGGGACCGCTCGATTGCTGTCATGCCCTGATCCTCCCGCACACACTTGTCCACAGGTCCGCCGGGCCCTCTTGTCCCGACCGATCGTTCGGTTACTCTAACTCCAGTCTGCTCTCCTTCGCCCGGCTCAACGAGGAGTTGGTCCCTGATGGCCGCCGAGCTCACCGTCCCCCAGCTGTCCGCCAAGCACCGGCCCACCCTGGACCAGGCCCTGTCGGCGATCCGCAGCCGTGCCTACTGGTCCCCGCATCCCGAACATCCCAAGGCGTACGGCGAGACCGCGCCCGCCGACGGGCTCGCCGCCTTCGAGGCCCTCCGCGGCACGCGGCTGGACCTGGGCCAGCCCGGCACCGACGGCTGGACGGGCGCCGAGGTGTCCCCGTACGGCCCGGAGCTGGGTGTCGAGTACCCCCACGTGGACCCGGACGTGCTGCTGCCCGCGATGAAGGCCGGCATGGGTGCCTGGCGCGACGCGGGACCCGAGGCGCGCGCCCTGGTCTGCATCGAGATCCTGGCCCGCATCTCCGCCCGGACCCACGAGTTCGCGCACGCGGTCATGCACACCAGCGGCCAGGCCTTCATGATGGCGTTCCAGGCCGGCGGCCCGCACGCGCAGGACCGTGGCCTGGAGGCCGTGGCCTACGCGTACGAGGAGCAGACCCGGGTCCCGGGCCAGGCCGACTGGTCGAAGCCGCAGGGCAAGAAGGACCCGCTGCAGCTCGGCAAGACCTTCACCGCGGTCCCGCGCGGTATCGCCCTCATGATCGGCTGCAACACCTTCCCGACCTGGAACGGCTACCCCGGCCTGTTCGCCTCCCTCGCCACCGGCAACGCGGTGCTGGTCAAGCCCCACCCGCGGGCCGTGCTGCCGCTCGCGCTGACCGTCAAGGTCGCGCGGGAGGTGCTGGCCGAAACCGGCTTCGACCCGAACCTGGTGGCCCTCGCGGTCGAGCGCCCGGGCGAGGGCATCGCCAAGACCCTCGCGGTCCGCCCCGAGATCAAGCTGATCGACTACACCGGGTCCACGGAGTTCGGGGACTGGCTGGAGACCCACGCCCGCCAGGCGCAGGTCTACACGGAGAAGGCCGGCGTCAACACCGTCGTCCTGGACTCCACCGACAACTACAAGGGCATGCTGTCCAACCTGGCGTTCTCGCTGTCCCTGTACAGCGGCCAGATGTGCACCACCCCGCAGAACCTGCTGATCCCGCGCGACGGCATCGCGACGGACGCCGGCCACAAGACCTACGACGAGGTCGTCGCCGACCTCGCGGCCTCGGTCGGCGGTCTGCTGGGCGACGACGCCCGGGCCAACGCGCTGCTCGGCGCGCTGGTCAACCCGGACGTCAAGACCCGGCTGGAGGCCGCGGCCGCCCTGGGCGAGGTCGCGCTGGCCTCCCGGGAGGTCGTGAACCCCGAGTTCCCGGACGCGGTGGTCCGCACTCCCGTCATGGTCAAGCTGGACGCCGCCAAGGCGGACCCGGAGGCGCCGTACCTCTCCGAGTGCTTCGGCCCGGTCTCCTTCGCGGTGGCCGTGGACACCACCGCCGACGCCCTCGACCTGCTGCGCCGCACGGTGCGGGAGAAGGGCGCCATGACGGTGGGCGCGTACACCACGTCCCCCGACACCGAGCGGGCCGTCGAGGAGGTCTGCCTGGAGGAGTCCGCGCAGCTCTCCCTGAACCTGACCGGCGGGGTGTTCGTCAACCAGACCGCCGCGTTCTCGGACTTCCACGGCTCCGGCGGCAACCCGGCGGCCAACGCGGCCCTGTGCGACGGCGCCTTCGTCGCGAACCGCTTCCGGGTGGTGGAGGTCCGCCGCCAGGCGTAACCGCGTCACCGCAGACCCCCGGCCCGGGTGGACCGCGCCCTCCTCCTACTCCTGCCGCTCCTCGGCGAAGAGGCGGGAGGAGGCGTCCACCTGGGCCATCCTGCGCAGGGCCGCGAACACCGCGTCGCCCACCACGGTGCCCACGACCACCGCCTCGACCAGGCCCTCGCGGTCCGCATGGCGGGCCGTGTACTCCAGGTCCACCCGGGCCACCATCTCGGCCGCGTCGGCGTAGTCGTCGAGCAGTTCGGCGAAGGAGCCGTGGCCCACCCGCGCGAGTGAGGCGAGGGCGGCCGCGAGCGCGTCGGCCGCCTTGTTCCCGGGCTGGATGCACCAGCCGCGCGCCTCGATCAGCCGCATCACCCGTTCCCGGGCCAGCACCGCCTCGGCGTCGTCGTGGCCCCCGCCGTCGCCGTACTCGGGCACCAGCCGCTGGGCCGCGGCGCCGAGCAGCTTGTGCACCGGCCGCTCCTTGTCGTCGATGGCCACGAGGACGTCTCCGATGGCCGCCACCGACAGCCCGCCGACCTCCAGCAGGGCACGGATCAGCCGCAGCCGCCGCTCGTGCCCGTCGTCGTAGCTGGCCTGGTTGGGGCTGCTCAGCTCGCCCGGCGGAAGCAGGCCCTCCCGGACGTAGTACTTGATCGTCGGTACCGGAACCCCGGTTCGGCGGCTCAACTCTCCGATGCGCATGGCGTTTTCACTCGTTTCTTCTTGCCCCGTCCCCGCCCATCATAGATAGTGGGACTATCAGATAGCGGCGAGCGTCACTATCTATTCCTCTGGGGGTCCCATGCCTGCGTTACGTACCTGGCACCGTCCACTGACCGTGTTCGCCGGCGTGATGGCGGTATGGGCCGTCGGCTCGGCCGTGGGTCTCGCCGTCGACGGCCGCGTGCTGGTCGGCGCCCCGATCTGGGCCAAGCCCTTCAAGTTCGCCGTCTCGTTCGTCGGCTACGCGCTCAGCCTGGCCTGGATGCTCTCCCTGGCCGTCGCCGCCCGCCCCCGCCTGCGCAGGCCCGCCTGGTGGGCCGGTACCGTCGTCGTCGCCGCCAGCACGGTGGAGATGCTGCTCATGACGGGTCAGGTGATCCGCGGCCGCCAGAGCCACTTCAACCAGCAGACCCCCCTCGACGCGCAGATCTACAGCGCCATGGCCGTCACCGTCGTCGTGCTGTGGACGGCCACGCTCGTCATCGCCGTCCTGCTCTTCCGGTCCCGCGTCGCCGACCGGGCCACCACCTGGGCGATCCGGACCGCCGCCGTCCTCGCCCTCGCGGGCGCGGGAATCGGCTTCCTGATGACGACCCCCACCGAGGCCCAGCTCGCGGTCGACGACGCACCGGTGGCGGGCGCCCACAGCGTGGGGGTGCCGGACGGCGGACCCGCCATGCCGCTGACCGGCTGGTCGACCACCGGCGGTGACCTGCGCATCCCGCACTTCTTCGGCATGCACGCCCTGCAGCTGCTCCCGCTGTTCGTGCTCCTGCTGGCCGCCCTCGCCGGGCGCTTCGCCCTGCTGCGCCGGGAGCGGGTGCGGCTGCGGCTGACCCTGGTCGCGGGCGGGGTCTACGCGGCGGTGTTCGCGCTGGTGACCTGGCAGGCACTGCGCGGCCAGGCGCTGGTCCACCCGGACGCGGCGACGCTCGGCGCGGCCGCGGCGATCGCGGCCGGGGGCCTCCTAGGAGTCCTGGCCGCCCTGTTCGTGGGCCGCCGGGGGGCCGCCCCAGTGGAAGAGGGTCATGGCCACGCTGGTGGCGAGGTTGTAGCTGGAGACCTGGGGGCGCATCGGCAGGGAGACGAGGTGGTCCGCCCGGGCGCGCAGCTCCGGTGAGATCCCGTGGCGCTCCGAGCCGAAGGCGAGCAGGGCGTCGTCCGGGAGGGTGAGGGCGCGGATGTCCGCGCCCTCGGGGTCGAGCGCGTAGAGCGGCCCGGGCGGCAGCTCGTCCAGAGCGAGGCGCTCGACGGTGGTGGCGTAGTGCAGCCCGGCCCCGGCCCGGACGACGTTCGGGTGCCAGGGGTCGAGGTCGCCGCGGGTCACGACGCCGGTGGCGCCGAAGCCGGCGGCGAGCCGGACGACGGCTCCGACATTGCCCAGATTGCGGGGGTTGTCGAGGACGACGACCGGCGCCGGCCGGGGCATCCTCCCCAGCCCCGCGATGGCGGCGGCCCGGTCGGGCCGTACCGCGAGGGCCGCGACCCCGGTGGGATGCACGCGCGCCAGCACCTCCTTGAGCCCGGCCCGCCGCACCAGCCGCACCACCGCGGCCTCGACGTCCGGAGCCAGCTCATGGGCCAGCGCCCGTACGGCGCCGGGGTCCTCGGCGATGACCATCCGCACATCGGCCCCGAACCGCAGGGCGTGCTTCAGCGCGTGAAACCCGTCGAGCAGCACGAGGTCCCCCGCCTGCTCGGCCTCCCGCCATTCCCGCACCGTGTCGTCCATACCCCGACCCTACGGTCCGCCGCACGCCGCCCCGGACCCCGGGAGCGGCGCCGCAGGGCGCCGTCAGCGCGGCGCGGGCACCTGAACCGGCACCGGCTCGGCGGGATCCGCCACCGGCTCCACCGCACGCCGCCGCCGCGCTGCGCACCGTACCCCCACCCACACCAGGAACCCGGTCGGCAGGAACACCGCGTCCGCGGCGATCATGGCCAGCGAGAAGAACGGCAGCCCCAGCAGCACCGCGATCCCCGCGTGCTCCAGCATCATCAGCGCGAGCAGCACGTTCTTGATCCGCCGGTTGAACAGCGTGAACGGAAACGCCACCTGCACCGCCACCGTCCCGTACGACAGCAGCATCACCAGCGTCCCGCTGCCCGCCACCAGGGCCGACAGCGCCGGCCACGGGGTGAAGTAGTCCAGCCCGAGCGGGTAGTACAGGGCCGTCCCGTCCTGCCACCGGGACCCCTGGATCTTGTACCAGCCCGCCGTCGCGTAGATCAGGCAGACCTCCGCCATGATCACCAGCATGCCGGCGTTGTGCAGCAGGTTGGCGAGGACGTCCAGGACCGCCCGGCCCTCGCCCTGCGGCTCGTAGCGGTCGACCAGCCACCACAGCCCGCAGACCACCCACACCGCCGCGAACGCCGCCAGCCAGCCGTGGCCGAACCGGCCGGTCACCGCGCCGAAGGCGAACACCGCGCCCAGCACGCCCCACAGCACCGGCCCGGCCGCCCCGGCCGTCGCCGAGCCGCGCGCACGGGCCCGGCGCGCGTCCAGCGACCAGACCTGCGCGCACCGGGTCAGCACCAGGTAGATCGCCATCAGGTGGATGACGTTGTCCCCGCCGTCGCCCATGAACACGCTGCGGTTCTGCAGCGACAGCACACCGACCATGAAGAGCACCGACGTCGCCCGCGTCCGCCAGCCCAGCAGCAGCCCCACGCTGGACAGCACGGACACCAGGTAGACGAGCTCGAACCACAGCGAGGAGTCCGACCACATCAGCACCGTGAAGGCGTGGTTGGAATCGATCAGCCGCTCCGCGAGGTGCCAGCTCCACGGACCGTTCGGCCCGTACAGCTCGGCGCGGTTCGGGAACTCGCGCAGCAGGAAGAAGAGCCAGGTCGCGGCGAAGCCGATGCGGACCACGGCGCTCTGGTACGGGCCCAGCGCCTGCCCGGTGACCCGCGCGGCCGCCCGGGCCGCCGCCTCGCGGGCGCGCCTCACACCGTCCACCACGGCAGCTCCCGGTAGTAGGTCTGGGTGTCGGTGGTCTCGGTGCTCCACTTCGGCGCGGGCACCGCCGTGGTCGCCGAGCGCACCTGGATCCGCAGGATGGTTCCGTCCCGCAGCTCGGGGACGAGCCGGTTCAGCGCGATCCGCCGGAGGTACTCCTCGGACAGCTGCCCGCGCTCGCCGTTCGGCTTGTTGTCCTCGTCGTGGGAGCCGGTGAAGAAGTCCCAGGCGCGGCGGAGCTCGTTCTGCCGGGTGTGGCTCGGCAGCAGGCTGTGCCGGATGGCCTCGCCGTCCTCGGCGCTCAGGTCGTGCCAGGGGGTGGTGACCAGCTCGCCGTAATCGGCCCTGAACTCCGCGCGCACCTCGACCGCGATGTTCTGCTGCAGCGGGTTGGGGGCGAACAGCTTCCAGTTCTGTTCGAACTCGGGGTAGACCCAGCCGTCGATCGTCTTCGCGTGCTGCTTGCTGAGGGTGTTGCCCGGGGCCACGTGCAGGAAGACGAGCGCGAGGTGCGTACAGGCGGCGACCGCGATCACCCCCAGGGCCAGGGCGGTCACGACCCGGTACGGGGCGGACAGACCGGCGATTCCGGGCGTCCGCGGGGGTGGCGGAGCGGCTCCCCCGGCGGGCTCGTGCTCGTTCGAATCCATCCCCACCCGATCGTCCGGCATCCACAGGGTTGACCTCAGAGGTTGACACCCTACGGGCCGCCGACCCACCATTGAAGCGAATGAACCGAACGATCGGTCGGTCGGGCGGACGGCGGACTCTGGCAGGGGGCCGGAATGGTGGCAGTGACCCCGGAGACGGGGCCGGACACGGCCCTCGGGACAGACGGGACGGACGGGACAGGCATGACTGCTGACCTGGGCGCACAGCTCGCGGCGGCATTCGACGCGGCCGTGGCGGCCGACGAGCGCGTGGAACCGCGCGACTGGATGCCGGACGAATACCGCGCCTCCCTGGTGCGCCAGATGGCCCAGCACGCCCATTCCGAGATCATCGGCATGCAGCCCGAGGCCAACTGGATCACCCGCGCGCCCTCGCTGCGCCGCAAGGCGATCCTGATGGCCAAGGTCCAGGACGAGGCCGGCCACGGGCTGTACCTCTACAGCGCGGCCGAGACCCTCGGCACCAGCCGCGACGAGCTGCTCGACAAGCTCCACTCGGGCAAGCAGAAGTACTCCTCGATCTTCAACTACCCCACCCTGACCTGGGCGGACGTCGGCGCCATCGGCTGGCTCGTGGACGGCGCGGCGATCACCAACCAGGTGCCGATCTGCCGCTGCTCCTACGGGCCCTACGCCCGCGCCATGGTCCGGATCTGCAAGGAGGAGTCCTTCCACCAGCGCCAGGGGTACGAGCTGCTCCTCGCCCTCTCCCGCGGCACCGAGGCCCAGCACGCGATGGCCCAGGACGCGGTGGACCGGTGGTGGTGGCCGTCGCTGATGATGTTCGGCCCGCCGGACGACGAGTCGGCGCACTCGGCCCAGTCGATGGCCTGGCGCATCAAGCGGCACTCGAACGACGAGCTGCGCCAGCGGTTCGTGGACATCGCCGTCCCGCAGGCCGAGTCCCTCGGTCTGACCCTGCCCGACCCCGACCTGAAGTGGAACGAGGAGCGCGGACACCACGACTTCGGCGCCATCGACTGGGCCGAGTTCTGGAACGTGCTCAAGGGCAACGGCCCCTGCAACGAGCAGCGGATCGGCCAGCGGCGCAAGGCCCACGAGGAAGGCGCCTGGGTGCGCGACGCGGCCGCCGCGTATGCGCGCAAGCAGACGGCACAGCAGGTGGCACAGCAAGCGGCGAAGCACGCCGGACAGAACGAGGAGGCACGGGTATGACGCAGAACTGGCCCCTGTGGGAGGTCTTCGTGCGTTCGCGCCGCGGCCTCTCGCACACGCACGCGGGCAGCCTGCACGCCCCCGACGCGGAGATGGCCCTGCGCAACGCCCGCGATCTCTACACCCGGCGCAACGAGGGCATCTCGATCTGGGTGGTGCCCTCCACCGAGATCACCGCCTCCTCCCCGGACGAGCGGGACCCCTTCTTCGCGCCGTCCGCCGACAAGCCGTACCGGCACCCCACCTTCTACGACATCCCGGAGGGGGTGAGCCACCTGTGACCAGCACCGACACCACGCGCCTCAGCGGCGCCACCGCCGCGGCGGCACTCGCGCTCGGCGACGACGCGCTGATCCTCTCCCACCGCCTCGGCGAATGGGCCGGACACGCCCCCGTCCTGGAGGAGGAGGTCGCCCTCGCCAACATCGCCCTCGACCTGCTCGGCCAGGCCCGCATCCTGCTGTCCCTGGTCGGCGACGAGGACGAGCTGGCGTACCTGCGCGAGGAGCGGTCCTTCCGCAACCTCCAGCTGGTCGAGCAGCCGAACGGCGACTTCGCCCACACCATCGCCCGGCAGCTCTACTTCTCCGTCTACCAGCACGAGGTCTACGGGGAACTCGCCCGCGGGGACGGCCCGTTCGCGCCGCTGGCGGCCAAGGCCGTCAAGGAGACCGCGTACCACCGCGACCACGCCGAGCAGTGGACCCTGCGGCTCGGGGACGGCACCGAGGAGAGCCGCAGCCGCATGCGGGCCGCCCTCGACGCGCTGTGGAAGTACACCGGCGAGATGTTCCAGCCGGTGGACGGCCAGGGCGGCCTCGACCTGACCGCCCTGGAGGAGCGCTGGCTGGCCGCGCTGACCGGCGTACTGGAGCAGGCCGGCCTCGATCTGCCCCAGGGGCCCCGCACCGGTGCCTGGGCGGCCGGAGCCGGACGGCAGGGCCTGCACACCGAGTCCTTCGGCCGGATGCTCGCCGAGATGCAGCACCTGCACCGCAGCCACCCGGGGGCCTCATGGTGACCACCGACGCCGGAACGACCCGCCTGGAGGCGGAACTGGCCGCGCTGGCCGGCTCCGTCCCGGACCCGGAGCTGCCCGTGCTCACCCTCGGTGAGCTCGGCGTGGTGCGCGGGGTGCGGATGCACGAGGACGGCCACGCCGAGGTCACCCTGACTCCGACCTACACCGGCTGCCCGGCCATCGAGGCCATGTCCGCCGACATCGAGCGGGCCCTGAACGGCCACGGCATCCCCGAGGTGCGGGTGACCACCGTGCTGGCCCCCGCCTGGTCGACCGACGACATCAGCGCCGAGGGCCGGCGCAAGCTCGCCGAGTTCGGCATCGCCCCGCCCCGGCCGCACGCGGCCGGCGGACCGGTCCCGGTGACCCTGTCGGTCCGGTGCCCGAACTGCGGATCGACCGACACCGAGCTGCTCAGCCGCTTCTCCTCCACCGCATGCAAGGCGCTGCGCCGCTGCACCGCCTGCCGCGAACCGTTCGACCACTTCAAGGAGCTCTAGATGGCCGCCCCCCGCCACGGCGCGTTCCACCCGCTGACGGTGGCGGCTGTCGACCGGCTCACCGACGACTCGGTGGCACTGACCCTGCGGGTTCCCGAGGAGCTGCGCGAGGACTACCGGCACGCCCCGGGCCAGCACCTGACCCTGCGCCGCGCCGCCTCCGAGGGCGGCGCCGAGGTCCGCCGCACCTACTCGATCTGCTCCCCGGCACCGTCCGCGGACGGCCCGGGCCCGGAGCGGCTGCGGGTCGGCGTGCGGCTGGTGGACGGCGGCGAGTTCTCCACCTTCGCCCACAAGGAGATCGCCGCCGGAGACGTGCTGGAGGTCATGGTCCCGGCCGGACGCTTCGTGCTGGAGCCCGTCGCCGCCCCGGCCGCGGGGCACTACGCGGCGATCGTCGGCGGCAGCGGGATCACGCCCGTGCTGTCGATCGCGGCGAGCCTGCTGGCCGCCCGGCCCGACGCCCGTTTCTGCCTCGTGCGCAGCGACCGTACGGCGGCCTCGACGATGTTCCTGGAGGAGGTCGCCGACCTCAAGGACCGGTATCCGGCGCGGTTCCAGCTGGTGACGGTCCTCTCCCGGGAGGAGCAGGAGTCCGGGCTGCCCTCCGGGCGGCTGGACGAGGAGCGGCTGGCGGCCCTGCTGCCCGCGCTGCTGCCGGTGACGGAGGTGACGGGCTGGTTCCTGTGCGGCCCGTACGGCCTGGTGCAGGGCGCGGAGCGGGCCCTGGGCGCGCTCGGCGTCGCACGGACCCGGGTGCACGAGGAGATCTTCCACGTCGAGGACACCGCGCCGGCGGCCCGCCCCGCAGGTTCCCCGGCCGCCGCGCACGGGCGGGTCACCGCACGGCTCGACGGCCGTTCGGGCACCTGGCCGGTCCAGGACGGCGAGTCCCTGCTGGACGCGGTGCTCCGCAACCGCGCGGACGCCCCGTACGCCTGCAAGGGCGGCGTCTGCGGCACCTGCCGGGCGTTCGTGGTCTCGGGCGAGGTCCGGATGGAGCGCAACTTCGCGCTGGAGGCCGAGGAGACGGAGGCCGGATTCGTCCTGGCCTGCCAGTCGCACCCGGTGACGGAGGAAGTGGAGATCGACTTCGACCGCTGAGCGGAACGACGTCCCTCGGTCCGGCCCCTGTCCCACGACGGGGGCCTGTCCATTTTCAAGAACCTGTTCTATCTTGACGCACCGTCAGACGCGAACGTGCGGGAGGACAGGCAGTGGACTTCACCTTCACCGAGGAGCAGCAGGCCGCCGTCGAGGCGGCCCGGGCCGTCTTCGCGGATGTCGCGCCCGACCGTGTGCCCAGCCCCGCGCTGACCCCGGGGGCCGTCGCCGACGACTTCGACCGCCCGCTGTGGGCCAAGCTCGCCGCATCGGACCTGCTGAGCCTGGTCCTCGCCGAGGAGCACGGGGGAGCGGGCCTGGACGCCGTCGCCCTGTGCCTGGTGCTGCGCGAGGCCGCCAGGGTGCTGGCGCGGGTCCCGCTGCTGGAGCACTGCGCCACCGCCATGGCCGTGCAGGCCCACGGCAGCCCCGGACTGGCCGCCGCCCTGCTGCCCGGCGCGGGACGCGGCACCCTCGTGCTCACCGCCGCCGCCCACGGGCGCTCCGGCCACGACCCGGCCGAACTCGCCGTCCTCGCCCGCCGCGAGGGCGAGGCGTGGATCCTGGAGGGCACGCAGACCGCGGTCCCCTGGGCGCACAGCGCGGACTGGATCGCCGTACCCGCGCACACCGGCGAGGGCGAGGCCGTCCTCGCGCTCGTCCCGCGGGCCGCCGAAGGCCTGGCCCTGGCCGAGCAGGTCTCCACGAGTGGGGAGCGGCTCGCCGAACTCGCCCTGGACGGCGTGCGGGTGGACGGGACGCACCTCATCGAAACCCCGGGAGCCTGGGAACGGCTGCGCCAGCTCCTGGCCACCGGGACCTGCGCGCTGGCGCTCGGACTCGGCGAGAACGTACTCACCATGACCAGCGGGTACACCGGCAAGCGCGAACAGTTCGGCTTCCCCGTGGCCACCTTCCAGGCCGTCGCCGTCCAGGCCGCCGACCGGTACATCGACCTGCGCGCCATGGAGGTCACCCTGTGGCAGGCCGCCTGGCGGCTCGACGCCGCGACCGGCGGCGCCGGTGGTCCGCTGCCGAGCTCCGGTGATGTCGCGGTCGCCAAGATCTGGGCCTCGGAGGGCGTGCGCCGGGTCGTACAGACCGCCCAGCACCTGCACGGCGGCTTCGGCGCGGACACCGACTACCCGCTGCACCGCTACCACGCATGGGCCAAGCAGCTGGAGCTCCAGCTCGGCCCGGCCGCCGCGCACGAGGAGGCCCTGGGCGACCTGCTGGCCGCCCACCCCCTCGCCTGAGCCGGCTGCGCGGACCGTGCCCGGTGCCGTGACCGGAAAGGTTCACCGGATCACGACGCCCGGCAGGGCACTAGAGCACGAAGGCCGGGTTCCCGTTGTCCGTCACCATCGGGCGCCCGGCACCGTCCCAGGCCTGCATCCCGCCGTCGACGTTCACCGCGTCGATCTCCTGGCGCACCAGGTACTGGGTGACCTGCGCGGAACGCCCGCCGACCCGGCACATCACGTACACCCGGCGGCCGTCCTCGGCGGCCTCGGTCAGCTCGCCGAAGCGGGCCACGAAGTCGCTCATCGGGATGTGCAGAGCACCCTCGACATGGCCGGCCGCCCATTCGTCGTCCTCACGGACGTCAAGGACAAAGCCTTCGGAGGGCACCGCGGTGGCGTCCACCGAGGGGAGCGGTCCGAAGTTCATAGCTGTCGCCTTCTCTCTTCACGGATCTGCTGCCAACCTATCCGACCACCCGGTACGGGCGGACCGGGCTCACTCGGCGGCGAGCTCCGCCGCCAGCTCCGCCTCACGCTCGGAGACCTGCGCGAGCAGCTGCTCCGCGATCTCCTCCAGCAGCCGGTCGGGGTCCTCGGGCGCCATCCTCAGCATCGACCCGATCGCGCTCTCCTCCAGCTCCTTGGCCACGAGCGACAGCAGCTCCTTGCGGCGTGCCAGCCACTCCAGCCGGGCGTACAGCTCCTCGCTCTCGCCCGGTGCCGCCGCCTCGGGCGCCGGCCCGGCCGCCCACTCCTCGGCCAGCTCGCGCAGCAGTCCCTCGTCGCCGCGCCCGTAGGCCGCGTTGACCCGCGCGATGAACGCGTCGCGCCGCTCCCGCTCGCCTTCCTCCTGGGCGAGGTCGGGGTGGGCCTGACGGACCAGCTCGCGGTAGAGGCGGCGCACCTCCTCCGAGGGCCGCACCCGTTCCGGCGGGCGCACGGGCCGGTCGGTCAGCATGGCGGAGGCGTCGTCGGAGATCCCGTCCGAGCCCAGCCAGTCGTGGAACAGCTCGTCCACCCCGGGCATCGGCATGACCAGCGAGCGCGCTTCCTGCGCACGTCGCAGGTCCTCGGGATCGCCACTGCGGGACGCCTTCGCCTCGGCGATCAGGGCGTCCAGTTCGTCGAGCCTCGTGTACATCGGGCCGAGCTTCTGGTGGTGCAGGCGGGAGAAGTTCTCCACCTCCACGCGGAAGGTCTCCACCGCGATCTCGAACTCGATCAGCGCCTGCTCGGCGGCCCGCACGGCCCGCTCCAGGCGCGCCTCCGGGCGCTCCCCACCGGTGACGGAGGAGTCACCGGAACCACCGGGGACTGTCTGCTCAGGCTGCTCGGTCTGCTCGCTCACCCGGCCAGCCTACGGCCCGTCCGCGCGGGCGGTGTTTCACGTGAAACACCGCCCGCGGCGACAGGGCCCGCCACCGCTCCCGCCGACGCCGTCAGACCCCGGTCTCCGCCGCGATCCGTCCGGCCCGTACGGCCGCCACCAGGTCGGCGTGATCGGCCTCGGTGCGGTCGGCATAGGCCACGGCGAAGGCCGCCATCGCCTCGTCCAGCTCGTCGTTCTTCCCGCAGTACCCGGCCAGCAGCCGCGGGTCGACGCTGTGCGCGTGCGCCCGGGCCAGCAGGGCGCCGGTCATCCGCCCGTAGTCGTCGATCTGTTCGACGGCCAGCGCCGCCGGATCCACGCTGCCCTTGCGGTTGCGGAACTGCCGCACCTGGAAGGGACGGCCCTCCACCGTGGTCCAGCCCAGCATGATGTCGGAGACCACCTGCATCCGCTTCTGCCCGGCCACCACCCGGTGGCCCTCGTGCTCCTCCGGCGCCGAGACGAACCCGAGCCCGGGCAGGTGCGGCAGCAGCACCGAGGGCCGCGCCTCCTTGACCTGGAGCACCAGCGGCTCGCCCCGGTGGTCCAGCAGCAGGACCACGTACGAGCGGGTGCCGACGCTCCCGGTGCCCACCACGCGGAAGGCCACGTCCTGGATCGCGTACCGGGCCAGCAGCGGCAGCCGGTCGCCCTGGAGCGTCTGCAGGTAGGGACCGAGCGAGGCCGCCACCGCCGCCGCCTCCGCGTCCCCGACCCGGCGCAGCACGGGCAGCGCGTCGACGAAGCGGCGGCCGCCGTCCGGCCCTATCTCCGTGGACTTGGCCGCGAACCGCGCGGAGGTGTTGTTGCGGGCCTTCTCCGAGACCCGCTCCAGCGTGCCCAGCAGATCGCGGGCGTCGGCGTGCGAGACCAGTTCCTCGTCGGCGATGGCGTTCCACGCGTCGAGCGCGGGCAGCCTGGACAGCAGCCGCATGGTGCGCCGGTAGGCGCCGACCGCGTCGAGTGCGGCCGCCCGGCAGGTGTCCTCGTCCGCGCCGGCCACCCGGCCCGCCAGCACCAGCGAGGCCGCCAGCCGCTTCACGTCCCATTCCCACGGGCCGAACACGGTCTCGTCGAAGTCGTTGAGGTCGATGACGAGCCGCCCGCGCGCGTCCCCGTACAGACCGAAGTTCGCCGCGTGCGCGTCGCCGCAGATCTGCGCGCCGACCCCGGTCACCGGACCGCCGGACAGGTCGTGGGCCATCAGCCCGGCCGCCCCGCGCAGGAACGCGAAGGGGTTCGCGGCCATCCGTCCGACCCGTATCGGAGTCAGCTCGGCGACCCGCCCGGCGTTGGACTCCTCCACCGCGCGCACGGCGTCCGGCCGCCCGGCCGGCGCCACGAAGGCGGCGTGCGCCGACCGCGGCAGGCGGGCGCGCAGCGCCCGGCCCTCCTCCTTCGGCGAACCGGCCGCCACCCTCGGCGCGAAGCCCGCCACGTCCGGAATCCGCTGACCCGCAATCGCCGCCATCGACGCCGCCCCCACCCGTTCACTTCATTGATCGCTTCTCGAACGGGCTGACCGTATCTACAGCCCGGCGTCCCTGGCCAGCAGCGCCGCCTGTACGCGGTTCTCGCAGTCCAGCTTCGCCAGGATCCGGCTCACGTACGTCTTCACGGTCGCCTCGCTCATGTGCAGCCGCCGGCCCGCGTCCGCGTTGGACAGCCCCTCGCCCAGCAGCGCCAGCACACCGCGCTCCCGCTCGCTGAGCTCCGCCACCTGACGCCGGGCCACCTCACCGCGCACGGCGGCCTTCCCGGACGCCAGCTGGTCCACCACGTGCCGGGTCGCCCCCGGTGAGAGGTACGCGTCCCCGGCCGCGGCCGCCCGGACCGCCCCGATCAGCTCGCCCGGCGCCGAGTCCTTCAGCAGGAATCCCGCGCCGCCCTCGCCCAGCGCCCGCAGCACGTTCTCCTTCTCGCCGAAGGTGGTCAGGATCAGCGCCCGCACCTGCGGCACGGCCCGCCGCAGCTCCCCCAGCGCCGTCAGCCCGTCCATCACCGGCATCTGGATGTCCAGCAGCATCACGTCGGGCACGTGCGAGCGGGCCAGGTCCACCGCCTCCCTGCCGTTGGCCGCCTCCGCGACGACCTCGATGTCCGGCGCCGAGGTCAGGATCATCCTGATCCCGGCCCGGATCAGTGGCTCGTCGTCGGCGATCACCACTCTGATCACTTCGGCTGTCACACCGCGCTCCTACTGCTTGACCTCGTATTCCTGCTTCTCCACGAGCTTGCCGTCCTTGAAGCAGAACCGGAAGATCCGGTCTGTTCCCAGGCCGCTCGGCTGGTCTTCGGCCAGCAGGGCCAGACACTCCGAGCCCGCCGGCTTGGGCGGCCCCTTGCGGGCGGCCCCGGCGGTCAGGAAGTTCTCCCCGCTCGGCAGCCGGTCGCGGACGGCCTGTTCCGTCTCGCCCACGTGCACGGCGTCGAACTCGTCCTGGTCGATCATCGCGTCACTCGCCGAATCGATCATCAGCACCACTCCGGCGCCCAACACGACCATCAGCAGCACCACCGCCGCGAAGGCGACCCCGCAGCCCACCGCGAGGCCGCCGGACCGGCTGGGCATGCGCACGGCCAGCTCCCGGTCCACCGCCTCCCAGTCCATCGGCTGCTCCCCGGCGCGCCCCCGCCCCCGTACGCGGCCGCGCGTACGGGCCTGCGCCTGCGCCCGCTGCCCGAAGTCGTCGGCCACGTCCTCCACGCCGGCCGGCTCCGCCCCGTACGGCAGGACCCCGGCCACCCGGAACCCGCCGCCCTCGGCGGGGCCCGCGTGCACCATCCCGCCGACGAGCCGGGCCCGCTCGCGCAGCCCCGTCAGGCCCTGCCCGCCCGACACCACCTC
Source organism: Streptomyces sp. NPDC001502 (assembly GCF_042894785.1). NCBI lineage: Bacteria > Bacillati > Actinomycetota > Actinomycetes > Kitasatosporales > Streptomycetaceae > Streptomyces > Streptomyces sp. NPDC001502. The sequence goes on along the minus strand of NZ_JBIAVW010000001.1, from coordinate 67,786 downwards.
GTCGGCCGCCGGACCGGCCGACGGCCCGTTGGCGATCTCCACGACCAGCGAGTCGTCCTCGAACCGCAGCTCCACCGCGATCGGCGCCCCCGGCGCGTGCTTGTACGCGTTCGTCAGGGCCTCCTGCACGATCCGGTACGCCGCGTGGTCGCAGGCCGCGACCAGCGGCCTCGGCTGCCCCGACGTGGTCATCCGGACGTCGGTCCCCGAGCCCCGTGCCGCCTCCACGACCCCCGCGATACCGGCCACGCCGCGCGCCGCCGGCTGAGCCTCCTCCACGGGCGCGGGCGCCTCCACCCCGTCGCGCAGGATCCCGACGACCTCGCGCAGCTCGTGCATCGCGGCCACCGAGGCCTGCCGCAGCACGCCCACCGCCTCGCGCTGACGGTCGGTGAGTTTCGGATCCACCTCCAGCGCTCCGGTGTGCACCGAGATCAGCGCCAGCTGGTGACCCAGGCTGTCGTGCATGTCCTGGGCGATGCGCTGGCGCTCGCGCAGCCTCGCCTGCCCGGCGACCATGGCCCGCTCGCGCAACAGCTGCCCGTTGCGCTCCTGGAGCGCGCGCAGCAGGGTCCGGCGCTGCGACCAGTACCGGCTGGCCAGACCCGGCATCACCGTCATCGCGAGGAACATCAGCGTGGAGAACACGATCACGAGCAGCGGTCTCATCTGCGACCACTCGTCCAGCACGCTGAAGCCCACCGCCGCGACGAAGGCCAGTGTGAAGGCGGCCAGCGCCCGGCCCACGCCCACGATCCGCCGCCCGGCCGACCAGCCCATCAGGGGCAGGATGAAGAACGCCCCGGGCAGAGGCGTGATCACCGCCGCCCCGAGCACGAGCGTGGTCCCCGGCAGCCTGCGGCGCAGCAGCGTCAAGACCATCACCGCCACGGCGCCCCCGAGCATGCGCGGACCGGAGGCGTGGCTGACCTCCTCGATGCCCAGGCCGAGGATGGCCAGCACACCGCCGAGCGCCAGGTCCCCCGCCAGCATCCGCCGGGTCCACGGCTCCGGGCCCCTCAGCCAGTCCCAGCCGGCCCGCGTCTTCGCCTTCGCATCCACGCGCCCGACCCTAGACACCCGCGCCCCGGCCCGGCCGCCCTCTTTCGTCTCGCCCCGCACGACGAAAGTCGACCGCTACCCCGTCCCCACGCCCACACGTGCTCGGCGTCCGCCGCGGCGGAGGCGGCTCCGGGTCCTCGGACCGGTCGCCCGACGGCTCACCCGCCCCTATGAGACCGGCCATCCTTCACCGGTACCGGACCACACGGACACCGGACTCGCGGAAACCGTCCAGGTCCCGCAGCTCCGCGGCGGAGGAGTCGATCAGCCCCACCATCCCCGACTCGCTGTGCAGTCCCGCGAGGAGCACTCCGGTGCTCTCCCGCCCCCGCGCGTCCAGCCGCCTCACCCACACCAGGGCGCGGCCCCCGGCCGGCAGGGCCCTGAGACCCCCGACCGCCTCGGCCACGGTCGGATGCTCCGAGACGGACAGCACCGGGCCCAGCTCCGCCATGGTGGAGCCGAACCAGTCGGCCTTGTCCGGCGCGGGCACCGGCCCCGCGGGCTCGTCCCGGTCCCAGGCGGCCAGGAACCCCCAGGGGTCGGAGTTGGGCAGCAGGAACGGCTCCTGCGGCCCCTTCGGCACGACCACCGCGGCGTCGAGCATCGCGTGGCGCCAGTCACCGGTGCGCAGCGCGGCGGTGGTCTGGCAGGCGAACAGCCACCCCCGGGCGGTCTCGTCCTCGGCGGCCGGCTCCACCAGCTCGACGGGATCCGCGAACGTGTCCCTCAGCCACCGCTCGGCCTTGTGCCGGGCGGTCCCCAGGTCGGGGGCGGTCGGCGGCACCCCGGCCCCGGGCTCGACCCGGGCGAAGACCAGCTGCAGCACACCGACCTGGTCCAGCCGTGCCAGCCCGCCGGTCATCCCGTCCAGGAACACCACCTGGCCGTTGTTGTTGTGCGCGTAGAGCAGGTGCCCGCTGACCTCGGTGCCGCCGATGACGCGCCGCACCCACACCACGCCCTGGGTGTCCGGTCCGGTCTCCTCGGCCCGCGCGATCACCTCGTCCCAGCTCGCGCACCGCAGCTCGCGCGCGGCAGGGAAGTAGCGGCGCAACAGCAGCTCCCACCAGCCGGGTGCCTCGTGCGCGGGCTGCCACGGCAGGGGCGATGACGGGCCGCCCGCGATCGCGGCGGCCGTGGTGACCACGCAGCCGCGGGCGTTCAGCCGCCTCGCCTGCGCCTGCGGGTCACGCTCGACCGGATCGCGCGTGTACGCCGAGGCGTCGCCCCACGGATCGTACGAGGCGGGGTGGAACGGCTCCCCGTAGTCCTTGGGCACCACGAGCGACGCCGCCAGCATCGGCGTGCGCGGATAGCCCGGCTGCTCGGTGGTCCGGCAGGCGAACAGCCAGGTCCCGGCGTCCTCCGCGACGGGCTCGATGCTCACCAGCTCGACGAGCCCGTTGTACGTGGACAGCAGCCACTCCAGCGCGGTCTGCCACGGCTCGGCCTTCGAGGTCTTCGCCGTACCGGCCCGCTCCCAGCCGCCGTGGCGCACGTAGGCGAGGTACTCGTCGAGGGGCAGGTGCGTCGGCGGGAAGTCCGCACGCGAGCCGTCCTTGGCCACGATCACCAGTTTGTTGAACGGACCCACCAGGGGATCCCCGGCGTCGATGCTCTCCTGGGTGTCGTACCGGACGATCCAGGCCAGCTCGTGCTCCTGGGTGAGCTCCGGCCGCAGCACGATCGTCCACGGCTCCGAGGCGAACGCCCGCTCCAGGCGGACCCGGGCCGCTTCGACGGCCTCGTTCAACGTGAGCATTTCTGATTCCTGACGACGCTAGCGGTAGGGGACATGGGCGATCTCGCTGATGTTGTGTGTCTCAAGTGTGGCCAGCTTCCCCGTCTGGCCGTCCAGGAAGACGACCCCGTGAGGGGTGTTCACCGCGTTGAAGACGTGGCCGGCCATCCCGTGGCGGGAGATCGCGACCACACTGCGCGAATCCGGCCCCCGCTGTTCGAGGTCCTTGACGATGTCGTCGTAGCTGCTGACGGTCTTCTTCGCGCTCGGTTCCACACCGAGTTCCTTGTACGGGATGTCGCCCGGCCCGGTCTTCGGCGCGGCCGAGACGTCCACACCGTCCAGCCGGCGGTCCAGCGTCACCACGTTGTTGGTGCAGTTGTACTGGTAGCCCGGCATGTTCGTGTTGTTCATGTCCTTGAGCCACGGGTACTGGTCGTCGATGAACTTCTGGGCGTCCTTCTTCCCGACGGAGTCGGCATGGATCGAGGGCCGCTCGGTCACGCCCTTGGTCGGCTTCGCCAGATGCGACCAGGCCGACGGCTTCGTCGCCGCGGCCTCCGCGACCCGCACCCCCGCCCGGGCACCGCCGAAGCCCTTGGTGCCGATGAGTTCCGGCACGAGCCGGCCCAGGCCCTCCGACGGGTCGTTCTTGAAGCTGTCGATCAGCGCGCCCGGGATCCGCTCCGGGTGGGCGGCCGTCGACACCAGGCCGGCCAGCGTCATGTTGAGGTTCTGCTGGTATTCGGCGGGGTGAGTGAGGTTGTACGGGTCCATCGGGTTCAGGCCGCGCGCGAAGTTGAGCAGGCCCGCCGTGCCCTTGACCACGCCGCCGACGAAGTGGTTGAGCTCCACCGCCTGGCCGCCGTAGTAGTCGGTGATCCCGGCCAGGGCCTGGTCCGTCGCCGAGGGCTCCTTCGGGGCATGCTCCAGCGCCGCCTCCATCGCCTTGGCCACGGCCCCTGCGGCCTCGTCGCGCTGCCTGCGGGCCTCGTTCAGGATCTCGTGGGCCCGCGTGCCGTCGGCCTTGCCCACGTCGACCGGTTTCTGCGGCTCCGGTCCGGGATCCCGGCCGGCCTTCGCCGCCGCGTTGTAGGTCTCGGCCTTCGCGACGTACGTCTCGTGGGCGTCCTTGGCGGCCTTGACGGCCGCCTTGTACAGGTCGATGGCCTGCTGCGCCTGCGTCTGCGCCCATTCCACCGTCTCCGCGTACCGGTTCAGCGCGCCCGCCGCCGCCTCGCAGGCGTCGGCGGCGTGCAGCCAGTCCGTGGGGTGCATCGCGAACTTCTGCCGGAACGCGTCGGCCGCCTGCCCCTTCCAGTGGCCGGAGTCCAGCGCCCGCATGCCCTGGCCGACCCGGTCGAACGCTCCATGGAAGTCCGTCAGGTGCTTCGCCGACTCGCGGATCTTCGCAGGCTTGCCGTGCACCAGCTCGTTCGCCTGCTCGGTCTGGCCGAGCTGCTGCTCGCCGACCGAAGCACCCAGGTCCGAGGCGACGTCGTCGCCCCAGTCCTCGACCTTGTCGGCCCAGTCGTCCGCCCCGACGTATTCCAGGCCCGCCCCGATCCCGTCGGTGGCCTTGTCGACACCCTGACCGACGACCTTCTTCGCGCCCTCCCAGCCGTCGTCCAGCTTCTCCAGACCCTTGTCCAGGAGACCGCCCCAGTCGGCCATCAGCGCTCACCGCCCGAGGGCTGCGCCTGCGGCTGCGGTGCCGGGCCGACCCAGTCGTCGACCGCCGCGTCCACCTCGCCCCGCAGCCCCGTCGCGTTGATGATCTGGTTGCCGAGGAGCATGTCCGAGCTGTTGACGTCCCGCACCGCGCCCTTCCAGGCCTCCTTGCTGTTCTCACGCGCCCGGTCGAAGGACTCGTCGCTGTAGTCCGCGTCCCGGATCTGCGTGTACGGGTTGTCGGAGAGGACCTCGCCCCAGTCCTTGTCGATGACGTCCTTCTCCGACGCGTACGGATTGCCCATCGCGGAGTTCGTCAGCACCTTGAAGCTGCCCTGGATGTACTGGTCCTGCTCGTGCATCACGCCCGCCGACAGACCGACGTCGAACGCGAACTGGTTGCCCTGCTGCACGAGCGCCCGTACGCCCCACTCCCAGCGCTCGCAGAACGTCTTCATCGAGGCCGTCAGGCCCTCGTTCCCGCTCTCCATCCCCGACAGCGCCAGATCCGAGAAGCCCCGGCCCATGCTGGCCGAGCCCACCATCCCGAGCTCCTTCAGCTCGCCCAGCGTGTCCGTGATGCCCTTCGCTATCTGTCCCAGCGCCTGCTTCGAGACATCGATGTCCGCCCCGTCCCCGCTCACACCTTCTCCTTCCGTCCGTCCCCGTCGAGCGCCGCACCGTCCGGCACCAGCCCCCGCACCGGCGGGAAGACGATCCCGTCCGGCCCCGCCGCGTCCAGCGCCACCCCGCACGGGAAGTCCAGCGCCGGGATCACCTCGTCCAGCAGCCGTGCCCCGACGATCCGCCGGTACGGCCACTCCCGCTCGGCCTCACCGCGTGCGTCGGCGAACCGGGCCAGCGTCTCCGGCCCCGAGAACGCGCAGATCCAGTCCAGTCCGCCCAGCTCCGCCGTCCACAGGCCGCCGCGCTCGTCCAACGGCACCAGCACCGCCCGGCTGCGGAAATCCGCCAGCCGCTCCAGGACCTCCTCACGGGCCGTCGCCGCGTCCACGGCCACCGCACCGGCGTGTTCCGGCTCACGCGCCGACGCGGCCGGCTCCACCGGCACCCCCGCGTCCACCCGCTCCGTCGCGGCGGCCCGCAGCCGCCCCCACTCCTCGTCGAAACCCACTCACGACTCCTCGTACCGACCGGGAAGCACGCTCGTGCACATCCGTCGGCCACAACTGGTCTCGCAATTCGGACAGTTGGCTCAACCCTAACCCTGCCTTCGGACAGGACCGCAGCTCAGGGGCCCCAAGGAGGGACGTACGTCACACACACGCCCGGAACGGGGAAACACGAAACGGCCGCCACCGCTTTCGCAGTGACGACCGTCTCGTCGATGTGGGCGAGGGGGGATTTGAACCCCCACGTCCCGAAGGACACTGGCACCTGAAGCCAGCGCGTCTGCCGTTCCGCCACTCGCCCGAGCAGCTCCCCAGTGGATCTTCCCTTTCGGGCCTTTCCCCTGGCGACGTCGAAACATTAGCACGGAGAACGGGGTGGATTCACATCGCTTTCCCGGCACCCCCGCACCCCGCCGCGGACGGCCCCTCCCGCACTCCGCTCCCGGTGCGGGACACTGTCCTGGGAGCGCCCCTACGATCCCTTGTGAGGACCAACACTCGTCCTCACAGGAACGATGGGGAACCACCCGAATCCGCCACGCGTGGATACGATCAGTAAGCAGTACAGGGCGACAGCGACGGAGGAGGTGCCCCATGGGAGTTCTGAAGCGGTTCGAGCAGCGACTCGAAGGTCTGGTGAACGGCACCTTCGCCAAGGTGTTCAAGTCCGAGGTCCAGCCGGTGGAGATCGCCGGAGCCCTCCAGCGGGAGTGCGACAACAACGCCACCATCTGGAACCGCGAGCGGACCGTCGTCCCCAACGACTTCATCGTCGAGCTCAGCGCCGGTGACTACGACCGCCTGAGCCCCTACTCCGGGCAGCTCGGCGACGAGCTCGCGGGCCTGGTCCGCGACTACGCCAAGCAGCAGCGCTACAGCTTCATGGGCCCCATCAAGGTCCACCTGGAGAAGGCCGACGACCTCGACACCGGGCTCTACCGGGTCCGCAGCCGCACCCTCGCCTCCAGCACCTCCCAGCCGCAGGCAGGACCGCCGTCACCCCAGGGCGGCTACGGCTACCCGCCGGAGAACCAGCCGCAGGGCGGGTACGGATATCCGCCGGTCGCGGCCCCGCCCATGCCCAGCGCCCCGCCCCCGGGCGGACCCGGCGCTCGGCGGCCCGCTCCGGCCGGACCCGTCGGGACGGCCCCCGCGGCCGGCCCGGGCGGCGCCCGGCGCCACTGGATCGAGATCAACGGCACCCGCCACCAGATCTCGCGCTCCACGCTCGTACTCGGCCGAAGCACGGAAGCCGACGTGCGGATCGACGACCCCGGCGTATCGCGCCGGCACTGTGAGATCCGGACCGGAACGCCCTCGACGATCCAGGATCTCGGGTCCACCAACGGCATCGTGGTGGACGGGCAGCACACCACCCGCGCTACGCTCCGCGACGGCTCGCGGATCGTCGTGGGCAGCACCACCATCATTTACCGGCAAGCCGAAGGGTGAAGCGGGGGCAATGTCAGAGCTGACCCTGACGGTCATGCGGTTGGGTTTCCTGGCCGTTCTGTGGCTGTTCGTCATCGTGGCCGTCCAGGTCATCCGCAGCGATCTCTTCGGGACGCGCGTGACCCAGCGCGGATCGTCCCGTCGTGGTGGCGGAGGCGCCGGCGGCGCCCCGCAGCAGGCGGGCCGCCAGGCCGCGCCTCCGCAGCAGCGCCAGCGGCGCGGCGCACCCACCAAACTCGTCGTCTCCGAGGGCATCCTCACGGGAACCACGGTGGCCCTCGCCGGCCAGACGATCACGCTGGGCCGCGCGCACGACTCAACGATCGTGCTGGACGACGACTACGCGTCCAGCCGCCATGCCAGGATCTATCCCGACCGTGACGGCCAGTGGATCGTCGAGGATCTCGGGTCCACCAACGGCACGTATCTCGACCGGACCCGGCTGACCACCCCGACGCCCATTCCGCCGGGCGCACCGATCCGCATCGGCAAGACCGTCATCGAGCTGCGGAAGTAGTACGAGAATGAGCGAGCGGAGCGAGCGCGCGGCGGCGATCCGTCCCACCGAGGACACGGACCCGAGCGCGCTCCCGACCGGAGGGTGGGCAGTGTGGCTCGAGACCGGTTGTACCCGGAGGCAGCTTCGTCGACAGGGCAGGTGCGCATGAGTCTGTCCTTGCGGTTCGCCGCCGGATCACACAAGGGCATGATCCGCGAGGGGAACGAGGACTCCGGCTACGCCGGTCCCCGGCTCCTCGCGATCGCCGACGGCATGGGAGGCCAGGCCGCCGGCGAGGTCGCGAGCTCCGAGGTGATCTCCACGCTCGTGCAGCTCGACGACGACGTCCCGGGCTCCGACATCCTCACCTCCCTGGCCACGGCCGTGCAGCGCGCCAACGACCAGCTGCGCGTGATGGTCGAGGAGGATCCCCAGCTCGAAGGCATGGGCACCACGCTGACCGCCCTGCTGTGGACCGGCCAGCGCCTCGGCCTCGTCCACGTCGGCGACTCCCGCGCCTATCTCCTGCGCGACGGCGTCCTCACCCAGATCACCCAGGACCACACCTGGGTGCAGCGCCTCGTCGACGAGGGGCGCATCACGGAGGAAGAGGCCACCACCCACCCGCAGCGCTCCCTCCTGATGCGCGCGCTCGGCAGCGGCGACATCGTCGAGCCCGACCTCTCCATCCGTGAGGTCCGGGCCGGTGACCGCTACCTGATCTGCTCCGACGGGCTCTCCGGCGTCGTCTCCCACCAGACCCTGGAAGAGACCCTCGCCGACTACCACGGCCCCCGCGAGACCGTGCAGTCGCTGATCCAGCTCGCCCTGCGCGGCGGCGGACCCGACAACATCACCTGCATCGTCGCCGACGTCCTCGACACCGACAGCGGTGACACCCTCGCCGCCCAGGTCAGCGACACCCCGGTGGTCGTCGGCGCGGTCGCCGAGAACCAGCACCAGCTCTTCGACGGCGGCAACGCCATGCAGACCCCGGCCGGCCGGGCCTCGGGCCTCGGCCGCCAGGGCCAGCCCCCCGCCGGCGCCTTCGGCCCCCCGGGCAGCGGCGACGCCCCCGGCTACGGGTACTCCGACCAGGGCCAGGGCGCGGGCGGCTACGGCACCTTCGGCGAAGCCGACGCCTACACCGCCGACCCGGGCTACGAGGACACGTACGACCACCCCCGCAGGCGCCGCAGCAAAGGGCGCAAGTGGACCACCCGTACGCTGACCCTGCTCATCGTCGCCGGTGTCATCGGCGGCGGCCTGTACGCGGGCTGGCGCTGGACCCAGACCCAGTTCTACGTGGGCGTGAAGGGCGAGCACGTCGCGCTCTTCCGCGGCATCAGCCCGAAGCTGGGGCCGCTGGAGCTCTCCAAGGTGGAGACCGACCGCCCCGACATCGAACTGAAGTACCTGCCGCCCTTCAAGCGGAAGCTGGTCGAGGCCACCATCAGCGAGAACAGCTTCGACGCGGCACGCAAGAAGCTCGACGATCTCGGCGTCCAGGTGTCCGCCTGCAAGAAGGACGAGGAGCGCCGCAACGCCGAGGCCCAGAACAGCCCGACACCCGCCCCCAGCCTGACTCCCGAAGAGCAGCAGCTGGTCGGGCTGTGCGGCAAGTAGTAGAGATACGCGGGCACAGGGGGCCTGCCACACCATGAGCGTAGTCACCAACACGACCACCATCGGCGCCATCGAGCTGCCGAGCAGGCGGAACACCGAGCTCCTGCTGCTCGGCTTCGCCGTGCTCATCCCGATGTTCGCCTACGCCAACGTGGGCCTCGCGATCAACGGCACCCTGCCCCCCGGCATGGTGCTGTACGGCCTCGGCCTCGGCGCCCTCGCCGGGATCGCGCACCTCGTCGTGCGCCGGTACGCCAAGTACGCCGACCCGCTGCTGCTGCCGCTGGCCACGCTCCTGAACGGACTGGGCCTCGTCCTGATCTGGCGCCTGGACCAGTCCGAGCGGCTGCAGAACCTCGCCAAGCGGGCCTTCGGCGGTTTCTCCCCCTCCGCCCCCCGCCAGATGATGTACACGGCGCTCGCCATCGCCCTGTTCGCCGCCGTCCTGCTGATCCTCAAGGACCACCGCGTCCTGCAGAGGTTCACGTACATCTCGATGGCCGGCGCCCTGGTCCTGCTGATCCTGCCCGTCGTCCCGGGCCTCGGCGCCGACGTCTTCGGCGCGAAGATCTGGATCAGCGTGGGCGGCTTCTCCATCCAGCCCGGTGAGTTCGCGAAGATCGTCATCGCGATCTTCTTCGCCGGCTACCTGATGGTGAAGCGCGACGCGCTCGCGCTGGCCAGCCGCCGCTTCATGGGCCTCTACCTGCCGCGCGGCCGCGACCTCGGCCCGATCCTGATGATCTGGGCCATGAGCCTGCTCGTCCTCGTCTTCGAGAACGACCTCGGCACCTCGCTGCTCTTCTTCGGCATGTTCGTGATCATGCTGTACGTGGCCACCGAGCGCACCAGCTGGATCGTCATCGGTCTGCTGATGTCGGTCGGCGGCGCCGTGGTCGTCGGCACGTTCGCCAGCCACGTCAAGGTCCGTGTCACCGCCTGGCTCGACCCCTTCGCCTGCTACACCACCTCGGGTGCGTGCGAGCAGGTCGGCCAGTCGATCATGAGCTTCGGTTCCGGCGGCGTCCTCGGCGCCGGCTGGGGCCAGGGCAACTCCGACCTGATCGGCTTCGCCGCCAACTCCGACTTCATCTTCTCCACCGTCGGCGAAGAGCTCGGCCTCGCCGGAGTGATGGCCTTCCTCCTGATCTACGGGCTCATCATCGAGCGGGGCGTGCGCACCGCGCTCGCCGCCCGCGACCCCTTCGGCAAGCTCTTCGCCATCGGCCTCTCCGGCGCCTTCGCCCTCCAGATCTTCGTGGTCGCCGGCGGCGTCATGGGCCTCATCCCCCTCACCGGCATGACGATGCCCTTCCTCGCGTCCGGCGGTTCCTCCGTCCTCGCGAACTGGATCCTCATCGCCATCCTCATCCGGATCAGCGACACCGCACGCCGCCCCGCACCGGCCCCCGCCCCGTCCCCCGACTCCGAGATGACCCAGGTGGTCCGTCCGTCATGAACAAGCCCCTGCGCCGCATCTCGCTGTTCTGCGGGCTGCTCGTCCTCGCCCTGCTGATCCGCACCAACTGGCTGCAGTACGTGCAGGCCGAGGAGCTCAGCACCCGCAAGGAGAACCGCCGGGTCCAGATCGCCCAGTACGCGACCGAGCGCGGCAACATCATCGTCAAGGGCGAGCCGATCACCGGTTCCAAGGTGACCGACGGCAGCGACTACAAGTACAAGCGGACCTACACGAACGGCGAGCTCTGGGCTCCCGTCACCGGGTACGCCTCGCAGGCCTTCGGCTCCACCCAGCTGGAATCCCTTGAAGACGGCATCCTCACCGGCAACGACGACCGGCTGTTCTTCGACCGCACCATCGGCATGTTCACCGGGGAGAAGAAGCAGGGCGGCAACGTCGTCACCACGCTCAACCCCGATGCCCAGAAGGCCGCCTTCGAGGCGCTGGGCACGAAGAAGGGCGCCGTCGCGGCCATCGACCCGCGCACCGGCGCCATCCTGGCCCTGGTCTCCACGCCCTCGTACGACCCCTCGCGCTTCGCGGGCAACTCCAAGGACGACGAGAAGGCCTGGGTCGAGCTGAAGGACAGCGAGGACAAGAACCTCGTGAACCGCGCCCTGCGCGAGACCTACCCGCCGGGCTCCACCTTCAAGGTGGTCACCGCGGCCGCCGCCCTCGAACACGGCGTCGTCCAGGACATCAACGCTCCGACGGACACCCCGGACCCGTACTTCCTGCCCGGCACCAAGACCGAGATGATCAACCACGCCAAGGGCTGCGAGAAGGCCAGCCTCAACGAGGCGCTGCGCATCTCCTGCAACTCGGTCTTCGCGAACATGGGCGACAAGGTCACCCGCGACAAGATGGTGGAGACCTCGGAGAAGTTCGGCTTTAACAACGACAAGATCGACATTCCGGTCCGCGCGTTCGCCAGCATCTACGACAAGAAGATGGGCAAGGACGGCAACGCCCAGAGCTCCATCGGGCAGTTCAACACCGCCGCCACCCCGCTCCAGATGGCCATGGTCACCGCCGCGATCGCCAACGACGGCAAGCTGATGAAGCCGTACATGGTGGACAACCTCGCGTCCCCCGGCCTGGACATCATCGAGAAGCACGAGCCGCAGGAGATGAGCCGGCCGCTCTCCGCCGCCAACGCGGAGAAGGTGCAGCAGATGATGGTCAACGTCGTCCAGAACGGCACCGGCACCAAGGCCAAGATGAACGGCGTGACGGTCGGCGGCAAGACCGGTACGGCGCAGCACGGCGAGGGCAACAAGAAGCGCCCGTACGCCTGGTTCATCTCCTACGCCGAGACCCCGGACAAGGCCTCGCCCGTCGCCGTCGCCGTCGTGATCGAGGACAGCGAGGCGGACCGTGAGGACATCAGCGGTGGCGGTCTGGCCGCTCCCGTCGCCAAGGCGGTCATGCAGGCGGTGCTGAACAGCCAGAAGTGACCGAGGGACGACGGACCGGAGTGCAGTGACTCACATCACAGATTTCCGGCCCGGTCCGCGCGTACGGTACCGGTCCAGTATCAGCCTGTGGCCACGAACCGATCACGGACGATCGGCCGGTAGCCTTTGCGCGAACAGCACACCGCCGGACCACACACAGGTGCGGTCGGGACTGACGGAGAGGGCTGCAACGTTATGGAAGAGCCGCGTCGCCTCGGCGGCCGGTACGAGCTGAGCCACGTGCTCGGCCGTGGTGGCATGGCCGAGGTCTACCTCGCCCACGACACCCGGCTCGGCCGTACCGTCGCCGTCAAGACCCTGCGCGCCGATCTCGCCCGTGACCCGTCCTTCCAGGCCCGGTTCCGGCGCGAGGCCCAGTCGGCCGCGTCGCTGAACCATCCGGCGATCGTCGCGGTCTACGACACCGGCGAGGACTACGTCGACAACATCTCCATCCCGTACATCGTGATGGAGTACGTCGACGGTTCGACGCTGCGCGAGCTGCTGCACTCGGGCCGCAAGCTGCTGCCCGAGCGCACCCTGGAGATGTGCATCGGCATCCTCCAGGCCCTGGAGTACTCGCACCGCGCCGGCATCGTGCACCGCGACATCAAGCCCGCCAACGTGATGCTGACCCGCACCGGCCAGGTCAAGGTCATGGACTTCGGCATCGCCCGCGCCATGGGCGACTCGGGCATGACCATGACGCAGACGGCCGCCGTCATCGGCACCGCCCAGTACCTCTCGCCCGAGCAGGCCAAGGGCGAGCAGGTCGACGCGCGCTCCGACCTCTACTCCGCGGGCTGCCTGCTCTACGAGCTCCTCAGCGTCCGGCCCCCGTTCGTCGGTGACTCCCCCGTGGCCGTCGCCTACCAGCACGTACGGGAAGAGCCGCAGCCGCCGTCGAACTTCGATCCCGAGATCACGCCCGAGATGGACGCCATCGTCCTCAAGGCACTGGTCAAGGACCCCGATTACCGCTACCAGTCGGCCGACGAGATGCGTGCCGACATCGAGGCCTGCCTCGACGGCCAGCCCGTCGCCGCCGCCGCCACCATGGGTGCGGCCGGTGGCTACGGCTACCCCGACCAGGGGCACGGCTACGGGCACCAGGGCTACGACCAGCCCACCGCTGCCCTGCGCACCACCGACCCCGGTGGCCAGACGTCGATGATGCCGCCCATGCCCCCGGGCGACGGCGGCTACGGCTACGGCGACCAGGGCGGCTACGACCAGGGCCCGAACCGCCGCCAGAAGAAGAGCAAGGCGTCCACCGTCCTGCTCGTCGCGGCGGGAATCCTCGTCCTGGTCGGCGCGATCCTCATCGGCCGTTCCCTCTTCGGCGAGGGCGCCGACAACCGCCCCACCGTGCCCAAGCTCGTCGGCCAGACCCTCGAACGGGCGCAGAAGAGCGGCGACAGCGTCGGCCTCAAGGTGGTCAAGGGCGCCGACGCACCCTGCGAGGACCAGCCCAAGGGCAACGTCTGCAAGCAGGACCCCCCGGCCGATACCAAGGCCGACAGCGGCACCACCATCACGGTGACGGTCTCCACGGGCGCGCCGAAGGTGACGATCCCCGACGTGGTCAACCTCAAGTTCGAGGACGCGGAGAAGGCGCTCAAGGATAAGGGCCTGCAGGTCGACCGCAAGCCCCAGGAGTCCGAGCGCACCGCCGGGACCGTCCTCGACCAGAGCCCGAAGGGCGGCGAGGCGGAGCGCAACAGCGTCGTCACGCTGACCGTCGCCAAGGAGATCTCCAAGGCCGACGTGCCGGAGCTCAGGGGCAAGAAGAAGGACGAGGCGATCAAGGCCCTCACGGACGCCAAACTCAGGCTCGGCAGCGTGACGGAGACCGAGACGCCCGGAGCCGTACCGGGCACGGTCGTCGACCAGCAGTTCGCGGCGGGCCAGCAGCTTGAGGTGGGCAAGACGGTGAACATCAGCATCGCCAAGGCCTCGGCGCAGACCACGGTGCCCAACTTCGCCGGCCGCACCGTGGACCAGTACAAGGAAGAGCTGCGGCGCGCCAACCTCCGGCTCGGCGTCGTCACCGGCTCCACGGACGGCAACGCGATCGTCCTGAACACCGACCCGCAGCCGGGCACCCCGGTCAACACGGGCCAGACCGTGAACGTCATCGCCTTCGGCGGCGGCGGCCAGCAACAGGGCGGCAACAACAACGGCGGCGGCTTCGGCGGCCTGGGCGACAACCGCTGACGCGACCGACGTCGCCGCCACCGGCACAGTGAAAAGGTCCGGCCTCCCTCCCCGACATCGGGGAGGGAGGCCGGACCTTTGTGCGTCCCGCCGCTGTACGGCCGCCTGCGGCCACATCCGGGACGCGTGGGCCTCGTGGGGCCCGGGAGGCGTCGGCGCCGCTCACAGGGGCCTTGTGGGGGCCTGGTGGGGCCAGGCCCGCTCCGGTCCCGGCCGAGGCTCAGCGCAGTTCGGCCGGCGCAGTCCGCTCCGCGTCCACCTTCTCCGTCCGGACCAGCTCGCCCCACACGATGTACCGGTACTTCGAGGTGTAGACCGGCGTGCAGGTGGTGAGCGTGATGTACCGGCCGGGGGCGGTCTTCCCCGAGTCCTTGGGGACCGCGCTGATCACGTCGGTGTTGTACTTCGAGGTCTGGCGCAGCTCCGCGAAGACCTTGTAGACGTACCAGGTGTCGCGGGTCTCGAAGACGATCGCGTCGCCGGTCTTCACCTTGTCGATGTTGTGGAACTTCGCCCCGTGGCCGTCGCGGTGCGCGGCCAGCGAGAAGTTGCCCTTCTCGTCCCACGGCAGCGCCGACTTCACCGGCTGCGTGTAGTACCCGGCCACACCGTCGTCGAGGATGTCCGGGTCGGTCCCCGGCTTGACGAGCACCTCGCCGTTCCGCATCGCCGGTACGTGCAGGAAGCCGACCCCGTCCCGGGTGTCCAGCGCCCCGGGTCCGGCGGCCTGCGGGGAGGGAGCCTGCCACTGCTGGCGGACCTCGTCGCCGCGCGCCGACGCCTGCCGGTCCGCGAGCACGTTCGTCCACCACAGCGAGTAGGCGACGAAGAGGCCCAGCACCAGGCCCACGGTGATCAGGACCTCGCCCAGCAGGCTCAGGAATCCGGCGAGCACACTGCGGTTGCCGACGGGCGGGGCCGCGGCGCGGCGGCGGGCACGAGACACTGCTGATTCGTCCTTAGCTGGTCAGCGCGGGCGGCGGGCCCTGGCTGCGGGGGCGTTCCTCGGTCATCCTGCCCCATACGATCATCCGGTAGGTGCTGGTGAACTCCGGGGTGCAGGTGGTCAGCGTGATGTACCGGCCCTCGGATGTGAATCCCGACCCCTCCGGCACGGGCTTGATCACCGCCACGTTCGTCGGCGGGGTCTGCGCGAGCGACGAGGTCATCTCGTACGTGTAGTAGGCGTCCCGGGTCTCGACCACGACGGGATCCCCGGGCACCAGCCGGTTGATGTAGCGGAACGGCTCGCCGTGGGTGTTGCGGTGTCCGGCCACCGCGAAGTTGCCCTGCTGGTCGGCCGGCATCGCCGTCTTCAGCGCGCCCTCGCCGTAGTGCCCGACCATGCCCTTGTCCAACACCTTCGGCTTGCTGATGCCCTCCGCCACCGGGACCTTCACGTCCAGCTTCGGGATGTGGAGGATCGCGAAGCCCTGGCCGGGCTCGAAGGCCGTCACGGGCGGCGCGGCGGCCCCGGAGCCGCCAGGATCCTGCTCCCAGGTCTGGCGCAGGGAGCCGGCGGCGCCGTTCGCCACCCGCTCCGCCAGCAGGTTCGTGTACCAGAGCTGGTAGGCGACGAACAGCAGCATCACCAGGCCCAGCGTGATGAACAGCTCTCCGCCCAGCCGGCTCGCGATGACCACCGGGCCGCCCGAAGCGGGCCGCCTGCGCCGTCGGCCGCCCCGCCTGCGGGTGCGTCGGGCGGCCTGTTTCGCGGCCTCCTGCGCGGCCCTGCGTCGCGCGGCCCGGCCCTGCGCGGGCGCGGACGGCGCGACCGTGGTCACGCGACGGCCTTGCCCACCACCGGGGCCAGCCCCACCGAGCGCTCCACGGCACCCGCGTCACCGCACCGCACCAGCCAGTTGGCGAGCATCCGGTGGCCCCACTCGGTCAGCACCGACTCGGGGTGGAACTGGACGCCCTCGACGTCGTGCTCCCGGTGGCGCAGGCCCATGATGATCCCGTCCTCGGTCCGCGCCGTGACCTCCAGCGCGTCCGGCAGGGTCCCGGGCTCGGCGGCGAGGGAGTGGTAGCGGGTCGCGGTGAACGGCGACGGCAGTCCCTCGAACACCCCGAGCCCCTCGTGGATCACGGGTGAGGTCTTGCCGTGCAGCAGCTCGGGAGCCCGGCCCACGACGCCTCCGTAGGCGACCGCCATCGACTGCATGCCGAGGCACACGCCGAAGACGGGAACGGCCGTGCGCGCGCAGTGGCGGACCATGTCGATGCAGACGCCCGCCTCCTCCGGCGTACCGGGACCGGGGGACAGCAGCACGCCGTCGAAGCCGTCCTGCGCGTGGGAGAGCTCGACCTCGTCGTTGCGCAGCACCTCGCATTCGGCACCGAGCTGGTAGAGGTACTGGACCAGGTTGAAGACAAAGCTGTCGTAGTTGTCCACAACCAGAATGCGCGCGCTCACGGAGTGGCTCCCGATCCCTCGTCCACCGTCACATCGTTGAACGGGAGAAGCGGCTCGGCCCACGGGAAGACGTACTGGAACAGCACGAAGACCACCGCGAGGACCAGTACGAGTGAGATCAGCGCGCGTACCCACGCGTTTCCCGGCAGATGCCGCCAGATCCAGCCGTACATGCCGCCTGATTCCTTTTCGTCCACGTTCGTTCAACGCACCGCGGGGGCGGTACGCGAACAGACTAAAGGCAGCGGCCCGAAAGGGTGGGTCACCCGGACAAACCCTCCGGCCGCCCCCGGGCGGCGGGGCGCGTGCCGGTCAGCTCCGCCCAGACGACCAGCCGGTGGCTGTGACCCCATTCCGGATCGCAGGTCGTCAGCGTCAGATAGCGGCCGGGCGCCCGGAACGGAGATTTCTCCGGGACCGGGTCGACCACGGCGACGTCGGTGGGCAGGGTGCGCAGGGGCGCGGACCGGAGCGTGTACGTGTACCAGGTGCTCGCGTCCTTGAGGATCACCTCGTCGCCCGGACGCAGTTGCGGGAAGTCCTTGAAGGGGTCCCCGTAGGTGCGCCGGTGGCCGGCCACCGAGAAGTTCCCGACGGCGCCGAGGGGGGCGGTGGCGGCGTAGTGGCCGAGGCCCTTCTTCAGCAGTTCGGGGTCGGTGCCCTCCAGGACGGGCTTGACCCAGTCCGGGCCGAAGCGCGGGACGTACATCTCCGCGAAGGCCCGGCCGGCGGGGTGGCGCTCCGGCTCCGCGGTGGGCGGCGGGGACACCGGCGGGGCCTTCGACGGTTCCGGCTGCGGCGCGGCGGCCGCGGCGGCCGGGGCGGCCGGGGCGGCCGCCCATCGGTCGCGCATCCGGTCCATCTCGCCGTCCATGGCCCGGTCGGCCTTGACCCCGGTCCACAGCAGGACGTACGCGACGAAGAGCACGATCAGCGTGCCCGCCGTCAGGCACACCTCGCTGAACGTCCGTACCACCAGGCGCAGTACGACGTCAGGACGGACCCGGTCAGGGGGTGGGCGCCACCGGCTTCGCATAGTGGAGGTCCACTGTGCCGGAGTAGCCGGGAAGTGTCAGCGCCTTGTGCTCGTCCACTTTCCAGCCGAGCCCGTACGCGTTCACGTACAGCTGGTAGTTCTGCAGGGCCGGAGAGGCGGCCAGGGCCTTCTTCATCGCGCCCGGGTCGCCGACCGCCGAGATCTTGTACGGCGGCGAGTAGACCCGGCCCTGGAGGATCAGGGTGTTGCCCACGCAGCGCACCGCGCTGGTGGAGATCAGCCGCTGGTCCATGACCTGGATGCCCTGGGCACCGCCGCGCCACAGAGCGTTGACCACGGCCTGCAGGTCCTGCTGGTGGATCACCAGGTCGTTGGGCTGCGGCTCGGGCACGTTGGGGATGCGGGCGGTGGCGTTCGGCGGGGCGTCGTTCAGGGTGACCGTCAGGCCCTTGCCGGTCAGCTCCTCGGTGCCGGAGGCGGCGCGCAGGGCGGCCAGCTTGGCGTCCTCGGCCTTGGTGCTGCCGTCGTCACGCTCCGCGAGGGCGTCCACCCGGCCGCGTGCGGCCGCGGTGCTCTGCTCCAGCGCCGCGTTGTCCTGGCTGCGCTCTTTGATGAGGTCCGACAGCTTCAGGAGTGAGGCATCCGTCCGGATGTTCGTACCCTTGGAGGTGTTGAAACTGGTGACGAAGAGCAGCCCGGCCAGGGCGAAGACGGCGGCCGTCAGCAACCGGACCGGCCTGGCCCGGCGACGGGGACCCGCGGAGGAGTCGTCTGAATTGCTCAACGTACCCTTCTCCTTCAACGCCACAGGTCCACTACGCTAACGGACGCCCGGGGCAGGCAAGGTCCCCAGCGCATCGACAGGAGAGCCCCTCGTGCCGAAGTCACGTATCCGCAAGAAGGACGACTACACGCCGCCGCCGACCCGGCAGCCGCAGAGCATCCGGCTCACGAATCGCAGCTGGGTCGCCCCGGTCATGCTGGCGTTCTTCCTGATCGGACTCGCGTGGATCGTCGTTTTCTACGTGACCGAGACCCAGCTGCCGATCGAGGCTCTGGGCAATTGGAACATTGTGGTCGGTTTCGGCTTCATCGCTGCCGGATTCGGCGTATCCACGCAGTGGAAGTAGCACCCGACAGCCCCTGACGGAAGCTCTCCCCATGAGTTATCCACAGCGTCATCCACACCTGAGGAAAAGACAGAAGATCTGTGGATAACTCTGTGGAGAGTTGACGCCGGTGTGATCAGGTGAGTTCCGCGGTGCGGATCAGAATCAGCATCGCGGCCAGCAGAAAAGCCACCGCGCAGGTGCCCCACTGGACCAGTGCGCGATTGCGGCCGGCGGCTGGCACGAGCATGCCCAGACCCACCAGCGCTCCGGTGACCAGGCCACCCACATGGGCCTGCCAGGACACCGTGAGCGCGCCGCCGAGCGGTACGAAGGTCAGCATCAGCATCAGCACGACCATGACGATCACCGGCCGCATCTCGTACCGCAGCCGCTTCGCCAGGACGACGGTGGCGCCGAGCAGGCCGAAGACGGCGCCCGAGGCGCCGAGGGTCGGCACGTACGGCTCGCTCAGCAGATAGACCAGCGCGCTGCCGCCCAGGCCGGAGAGCAGGAAGACCGCGAGATAGCGGACCCGGCCCAGCGCCGCCTCCAGCGGACCGCCGATCACCCACAGCCCGATCATGTTGCCGATGATGTGCCACCACTCGACGTGCAGGAACACCGAGGTCAGCAGCCGGTAGTACTCACCCGTGGCCACCCCGTGGACCGGGCCGCCGGCGTACTCCCGGTACCGGCCGCCGATCAGCTCCAGCTGGACCGCGAGCGCCGGGGCGAAGAGCGCCGCGAGGAACACCAGCACATTGATCCCGATGAGGATCTTGGTGACCAGGTGGGGGTCGGTGGCGACCACCCCGCCCGCGACGGTGCGCGGGGCGTTCGCGGTCGGGTGGTGCCCGGTGCCGGAGCCCGCGCGGACGCACTCGGGACACTGGAAGCCGACCGAGGCGCTGATCATGCACTCGGGGCAGATGGGGCGCTCGCAGCGGGTGCAGCTGATCCCCGTGTCGCGGTCCGGGTGGCGGTAGCAGCCCGGCAGACGGTCGGTGTCCATCGGTTCCCTAGGTCAGCGGCGAGGCAGAGGGGCCAGGAGGCCAGGGGGCGCCCCGCCGGTCCCGTACGTATCCAGTACGGACGGGCGGGGCCGAAAGGTTCCCGGCGTCAGCGCTTCTCGGTCAGCGCTTCTCGGTCAGCGCTTCTCGACGACCACGGACTGGATGATCACGTCGTCCAGGGGGCGCTCGGTGCGCGGGTTGGTGGCGCTGGCGGCGATGGCCTGCACGACCTTCTGGCTGGCCGGGTCGCTGACCTCGCCGAAGATGGTGTGCTTGCGCGTCAGCCAGGCGGTGGGGGCGACGGTGATGAAGAACTGCGAGCCGTTGGTGCCCGGGCCGGCGTTGGCCATGGCGAGCAGGAAGGGCTTGGTGAAGGCCAGGTCGGGGTGGAACTCGTCCGCGAACCGGTAGCCGGGGCCGCCGGTGCCGTTGCCGAGCGGGTCGCCGCCCTGGATCATGAAGCCGCTGATGACACGGTGGAAGACGGTGCCGTCGTACAGCGGGTCCGTGGTCTTCTGGCCGTCGGTGGGGCGGGTCCATTCCCGGGCGCCCGTGGCGAGCTCGACGAAGTTCCTGACGGTCTTCGGAGCGAAGTTCTCCAGCAGCTCGATCTCGATGTCGCCGTGGGTCGTCTTCAGGGTGGCGTAGAGCTTCTCGGCCACGGATCTGCCTTCCATAGTCATCACTGTCGGTCCAGATGGTCGCACGGAGCGCTCCGCGGCACTGAAATCCTCCACCCGTATGCCCTGTCACGCATGCCTGTCTTCGATATGGCAGGCATGATCCGACAAAGGGTGGAAAGGTGAACTGTGTCCGCCACCGAGGAGGAGGATCCCGTGACCGGCAAGGAGAGCATGCGCCTGGCAGCCGAGAGCGCCAGGGAGAGTGTGCGGCACGCGACGGAAGTGGTGGCACCGTACGCGGAATCCGCCAGGGAAGCCGCGGTGCACTACGCCCAGGAAGCGAACGAACGGCTGGCGCCCAAGATGTCGTACGCGGCGACCAGCGCCGCCCAGCACGCCCGTACGACCTACGACTGCCATCTGCATCCACGGCTCAAGGCGGCGCGGGCCCATGTGCCGCCCTCCGTCGACCGGGCGGCGACACAGGCGCGTCTGGCGGCGCGGCAGGCCGCCGAATACACCCAGCCGAAGTTCGAGAGTGCGATCGCGGCCGCCACCCCGGTGGCCGAGGAGGCCGCGTCCCGGTCGGCGGCGGCGCTCGCGGCGCTGCGCGGCCAGGTGACGGCCAAGGAAGTACAGAAGCTCGTACGCCGCCACGAGCGGCGCGCGCGCACGGGGAAGTTCCTGCGCGGTGCCGCGCTGGTCGGCGTACTGGCGTGCGCCGCCTACGCGGCGTGGCGGTGGTGGGACCAGCAGTCGAATCCGGACTGGCTCGTCGAACCGCCGGCGGCCACCGAGCTGTCGGCGCGCGACGCGGCGCCGTCCGCCTTCGACGAGGAGCTGGCGGAGAAGGAGCGCGAGGCCGAGGCGGGCCCCGACGACAAGCAGCTCTGAGCGGTGCACGCGAAGGGGCCCGGATCCTGTCACGAGGATCCGGGCCCCTTCCCGCGTCCGCGGGGTGTCAGCCGGGGAGGGTGAGGACCACGCCCGGGCGGACGAGGTCGGGGTTGGAGCCGACGACACCCCTGTTCATCGCGTAGAGCTCACGCCAGCGGGCCTCGTTGCCGAGCTCGTTCCGGGCGATCGCGGGGAGCGAGTCACCGGGCTTGACGGTGTACGTGCGCCTGGTGGCGGTGGGCTTGGGCATCGGGGCCGCCGGTACCGCCTTGTGCGCGGCCGAGTGCGGGGTGGGGGTGTGCATGGCGCCCGGCGCGGCGGCGGAGGAGGCCGCGGGCTTCGGCATCGCGGTCGGCCTGGGGGCCGCGGGCACCGCCTTGTGCGCGGCGGACGTGGGGGTCGGGGTCGCGGGGGCGGGCCTGGGCGGCGCGGCCGCCGCCATGCGCTCGGCGGTGGCCCGGGTGGCCGAGGCGGCGTCGGCCGCCGAACCCGAGGGAGGCCTCCTGGCCTCGCCCGCCTGCTGCTGCACCTGCTCCTTCGCCTTCTCGGCGGCGTCGTGCGCCTTCTTCTTGTCGGACTTCATGAAGTCGAAGAGTCCCATGTCTGTACGCCTCCGGCGTGATGGTGCCCCCCGGGATCGGTACCTCCTTCCACTGTCCTGCACCGGGCGCCCCGCGGCCCTGCGACGGGGCCGTCCGGGGGACGAGCGGCCCAGGTCACGGCCCGTCCGGGAACGCGGCGGGAAGGTACCGGGAAGGCCCGGCGCCACCATCGTGGGACACGATGGAGGAGATTTCTGTGATCATCAGACAGGCCGCGGAGCGGGTAATGCTGGTCAGGCCCGGACCCGGGCTCGTGAGCGCCGCGATCGTGGCGGGCCTGGACGTGTGGGTGGTGTCCGATCCCGGACCCCGCCCACCGGACGCACGGCTTCCCGCGGAGCTGCCCCCGCAGCGGCTCCTCCGGGTGGACTTCGATGACACGGCCGCGCTGCGCACCCTGCTGACGGACACCGTCCTCGAACACGGGATCGGGCAGGTCCTCTCTCTCACGAGCGATCTCGAACGGGGTCTCGGCAGCGGGGCCGCGGCCGCCGCCGAGGAGGTCCTGAGGGAGCTGTCCGCGAACCGCGGGAAGCCGGCCCGCGGACTGCCGGACGCGGTGACGATCCGGCGGATCCTGAACGAGAGCCGGACCTCCGCGGTACGTGCCGCGGAGGCCCGGTCCGTCACCGAGGCGTGTTCCCTGGCGGAGGAGTTCCCCCTGCCCGTGGTCATCAAGTCCGCCGACAAATCCGGATGCTGGTGGACCGTTCCGGTGCACGACCGGCCCGCTCTGGCCCGGTGGGCCGAACAGGCGGTCACCGCACGGCACTCGGCCCCCTATCTCGTCGAAGAGCTCCTGACCGGAGCCAAGTTCAGGGTGGAGACGCTGACCGTCGACGGCATGCACCTGGTCGCCGACATCGCCCCCGAGGGAACGGCGGCGCCGCTGCGCGACGCGGAGCAGGCCGGGATCCGCGCGACGGTCCGGGCCCTGCTGGATCTGGCCGGGTACGAATCGGGCACCACGCGGACGGATGTGCTGGTCAGCGCGCGGGGATCGCGTATCGCGGCGGCCACGGAGCCGGACCGGGAACGGCACGGTAGCGGCCGTTCCCGCGCCACGGTCACGAGCGGTATCGAGAGGGGAACGGACCGGTAAGGGACTGGGCCAGTCTCTGTCCTGTCGAGAGCGGCCACCGCACCACACGGGAACCGCACACCGGGTACACACCAGGGGGTTCGAGAGATGCGCAGCAAGCTGGCCGGACTGATCGGGATCATCGCGGCGGCCCTGGCGTTCGGGTTCGGTGTGACGGTCGACAGCCAGGCCGACGCCGGTCAGCCCTCCGGCTACCAGGTCCTCGCGGAGGACAAGGGCCCCGGGGTCGCCTCCCCGGCCCCGTCCCCGGCCCCGTCCACCCGCAGGTGACCCGCTTGCCGCGCACATCACGGAACCGCCCCGCACCGAAGTCCGGTGCGGGGCAGTTCCGTTTCCGCGCTCAGTACCTGCGGCGGTGCGCCGGCAGGCCCATGAAATCGGACAGCTCCTCGGCGGCCGCCCGGTGTCCGGCAGCGGCCACGGCGTCACCGAGTGCCTCGGCCGCCAAGGCGAGGCCGACCAGCGCGGACGCCTCCTCCGCCCGGAAGCTCATCGGCGCCGCGATCTTGTGGGCGTGGCCGTGCAGCGCGAGCGCGACCTCGTGCTCCCCCCACAGCAGGTGGAGCTGGCCCAGGACGTTCTCGACCTTCGCGAGCCGGATCGGGGCCCCGCTCGTGCGCCCGAGCACCAGGGAGCGCTCGGCGAAGGCACGCGCCTGCACCATGTCGCCCCGCTCGTGCGCGATCTGGGCGGACAGTGCCAGCACCAGGGCGACGTCCCCCGGCGACCTGGTCTCGTCGCACAGGTCCCGGGCCCGCCTGAGGCTGGCGTCCGCCTCCGCGAACTCGCCGAGGCCCACCTGGGCGAAGGCCAGATCGGTCAGGGCCACGATCTCGTTGCTGCGGTAGCCGAGGTCACGGTCGATCTCGATCGCCCGGCGGGCGACCTCCGCCGCTTCCGGGAAGCGGCCCCACCGCTCGTACAGCGTGCTGAGGATGGTCAGGCTCTCCGACTCCGCACGCGGATTGCCCAGTTCCTGGGCCATGGAGACGGACCGCTCCACCAGCGGTAAGGCCTCCTTGTACCTGCCGAGCATCGACATCAGCAGCCCGATGGTCGATTCGCTGTTCGCCTCGGTGTGCCGGTCCCCGGCCCGGATCGCCGTGTCGCGCGCCTCCGTGGCCACCTCCAGCCCCTCCTCGAAGCGGCCCAGCTTCCAGCAGGCGGCGCCCAGGTTGGCCAGGCTGATGCCGAGGAGCGCGGGATCGTCGAGCCGGCGGGCTGCGGCCACCGCGAGGTGCCCGACACTCCAGAACTCGTCGAGCTGTCCGTGCGTGTGCAGGTGGAAGCCGACGTTGCGGCTCAGGCAGGCCGCGTACCGGTCGTGGCCGCACCGCTCGGCCAGGGACACGGCCGCGAGCAGCCCGGCCTGTTCCCGGTCGAACCAGCTCAGGGCCTGCTCGGTGTCCCGGAAGGACGGCCGTTCGCCCTGGTACGGCGGGATACCGGTGGGGCGGCGTTCACGGCTGGGGAACAGCACCTCGCAGGCGGCGTCCGAGGTCGTCAGGTAGTAGCCGAGCAGCCGCTCGACCGCCGCCGCGTCGTCGTCCGCCGTCGCCGGGCCCCGCAGGCTCTGCGCGAAACTGCGCACCAGGTCGTGGAAGGTGTAGAGGCCGATGTCGGGCTGCTGGACCAGGTGGACGTCGAGCAGGAACTCCAGGGCGTCCTCGGCGTCGCGGACGGCGGTGCCGAGGAGCGCCGCCGCCGAGTGGACGTCCGTCCCGGCGCACGGGTAGAGGCTGAGGATGCGGAACGCGGTCCGGTATTCCTCGTCCATCGCCAGGTACGACAGACGCAGGGTCGCAGCGACGCTGCGTTCTCCCGAACTCAGCTCGTCCATCCGGCGTTTCTCGTCGCGCAGCCGCTCGACCAGATAACGCACCGTCCAGCGCGGCCTGTTGCGCAGCCGGGCGGTCGCGATCCGCAGCGCCAGCGGCAGGTGCCCGCACAGCTCGGCCAGTTCGGCGGAGGCCGCCGGCTCGGCGGCCACCCGGGTGGTGCCGAGGGTCTCCGCCATCAGGCTGGTGCTGTCCTCGGGCTCCATCATCCCGATGGACACCCACTCGACGCCGTCGAGGTCCAGCAGCCGCCCGCGGCTGGTGATCAGGGCGAGACAGCCGGGCGAGGCCGGCAGCAGGGGCCTGATCTGCGCCGCGTCGACCGCGTTGTCGAACAGGAGCAGCATCCGCCGGCCGTCCAGCTTCGACCGCCACAGGGCGGTGCGCCCCTCCAGGTCCTCGGGAATCCGGTCGCCCGGAGTACCGAGGGTCCGCAGCAGACCGTCGAGCGCGGCAGTGGGCGTCACGGGCTCGCGGCCCGGGGTGAATCCGTGCAGGTCGATGTGGAGCTGCCCGTCGGGATACCGCCCGGCCAGCCGGTGCGCGGCGCGCACGGCCAGGGTGGTCTTGCCCATGCCGCCCATGCCGTCGATGGCCACGATCCGGGCGTACCGCTCGCCGCCCCGGCCCTCGTCCTGCACGTAGTCGAAGAGCTCGGCCAGCTCCTTGGCACGGCCGGTGAAGTCGGGCAGGTCGTACGGCAGGGTGCACGGGGCGTCGGCCGGCGCGACGCGCGTTCCCGGCTCCCCTTCCCGGTCCGGTTCCGTGCGGGCCGGGGCCTCGGGGGCCGCGCCCTCGGACACCGCGGGCGCGGGAACGGCCGGTTCGGGTGCCGGCTCCACCGGGGCCGCCGGCCCGGGCACCGGACGTACGGGCGCCGCGGTCACGGGCGCCGGCCGTTCGGGCGCGGCCAGTTCGGGGCTGTCCCGCAGGATCGCCTCGTACAGCCTGGCCAGCCGGGGGCCCGGGTCGATCCCGAGCTCGTCCACGAGCAGCTCGCGGACCTCTCCGTACTCCTTGAGCGCCTCGGCCTGACGCCCGGAGCGGTACAGGGCGAGCATCAGCTGGCCGCGCAGCGTCTCCCGCAGCGGGTGCTGGGTGATCAAGGCCCGCAGGCCCGAGATGAGCTCACCGCTCTCGCCCAGTGCGAGGCTCAGGTCGAAGAACTGCTCGGCGGCGGCCAGCCGGCGCTCCTCCAGCGCGATCGCCGCCGCCTCGATCACCGGTCCGCCGGTACCGGACAGGACCGATCCCCGCCACAGTGCGAGGGCGGACCGCAGGGCCTCGGCGGCCTCGGACCGCCCGCCTTCCCGCAGGGCCTGGCCCGCCGCCTTGGTGAGGGCGTCGAACTCCAGGAGGTCGACCTGGTCGTCCGCCACCACCACGCGGTACCCCGGACCGTCGGTGGCGATCACCTCGGTGCCGGTGGGTATGCGCCGCCGCAGGTCGGCGACGGCCTTGCGGACCTGGTGCGCCGCGGTCACCGGCGGGTCCTTCTCCCAGGTCGCCTCTACGAGGCGGGCCACGGGCACCACCCGGCCGGCTTCGAGCAGCAGGACACACAGGACCCGTTCCTGAATCGCTCCCCCCAGCCTCAGCCGTACCTCGCCGAACCATCCCTCAAGCGATCCGAGCACGTTGAAGCGCAGCCTGCCCCCCGCAGGTTCCACGCTTCGTCTTTCCCCGGATTCCGCATCCGCCCCCGGCATCGGACATCCACCCCCAAATGAACAAGACCCCTGGCCAGGTCATGTCAGCCGGATCATAGGGGTTACCCCTAGCAGGCGGTAAGCATCCGGTAGCAGATCAGGAAGGGCGACACGGACAGTTCATGGGCGGCCCGGAGCAGGCAGCACACGGAGCGAACACCGAAGGAGCAGGCTGTGGGAAGACTGGAGAGACCACTGGCCCCCGATGCCGGACCAGTCACCGCGTTCGCCCGGGAGTTGCGCAGGCTGCGGACCGCGGCCGGCAGTCCCGGCTACCGCGACATGGCCACCCGGGCCATGTTCTCCGCGTCCGTGCTCTCCGACGCGGCCGCCGGCTACCGCCTCCCGACCCTTCAGGTGGCCCTCGCCTTCGCCGAGGCCTGCGGTGGTGACCGCGCCACCTGGGAGCGCCGCTGGCACGAGGCGGCACGGGCCGACGGGGACGACGGAACCGCCCGTCCGGCGGTCAAAGCCGTGCAGCAGCACCAGGAGAACGAGCTGCGAGCGGCCGACGTACGCGCCGTGCTGCCGCCCCCGTC
Organism: Streptomyces sp. NPDC001502; assembly: GCF_042894785.1. NCBI lineage: Bacteria > Bacillati > Actinomycetota > Actinomycetes > Kitasatosporales > Streptomycetaceae > Streptomyces > Streptomyces sp. NPDC001502. The sequence goes on along the minus strand of NZ_JBIAVW010000001.1, from coordinate 40,612 downwards.
ACAGCTGCCGATGGAGGCTCATCCCCTGGTGGGACGGCGTGAGCTGCTCCAGCGGGCCCGGGCTCTGACCGCTCCCTCGTACGGCGGGCAGCGCCCCGCGGCGCCCTTGGTGATCAGCGGTCAGGTGGGCGTGGGCAAGACGGCCTTCGCCCTGCGGCTCGCCCACGAACTGGCCGTGAACCTGCCCGACGGGCAGCTCTACGCGAACCTCGACCCGGCCGCCGACGGCCGCAAGGACGCCGCCGGGATCGCGGGCGGTTTCCTGGAGGCGCTCGGTATCCCCACCGACCGGATCCCGAACGATCCCGGTCAGAGAATTGGCCTGTACCGGTCGCTCCTGAACCGGCGGCGGCTGCTCGTGGTGCTGGACGGCGTACAGCACGAGCGGCAGATCCGGGAACTTCTCATCGCGGCGCCCGAGAGCCGCATCATCATCACCAGCCGATCGCGGCTACTGGGCCTCGACGGAATTGGCCGGATCCGGCTCCCCGCACTGGACCGCGACGAGTCGATGGAGCTGCTCGCGCAGCTTCTCGGCGGCGACCGGGTCGGTACCGAGCCGCGCGCCTGCCTGCGCCTCGCCGACGCCTGCGGGGACCTGCCGCTGGCGCTCAACCTGGCCGGCCGGCGCATCGCGGCCCGCCCCGAGTGGATGCTCCAGGACTCCGTGTCCGAGCTGCTCGGGGACGGGCCGGGCGGCCACGACGGGCGCGACGGGCAGCGGGCACCCGGCCGCTTCCTGGGCCGGCTGCAGATCGGGGACGATGCGCTGACCAACCGCCTCGACAGCGCCTACCGGCTGCTGACCCCGTGGGCACGGCTGATGCTGCGCCAGTTCGCCGGCTCCGACAACCCGCCCTCCGTGGACAACGTGGTGTACGAGTCCGCGGACGCGCTCGCCATGCTGGTCGAGCGGTCCGCCCAGCCGGTGGAAGACCTCCTCGAACGGCTCCTCGACGCGGGTCTGCTCGACCACTCCGACCTGCCGGGGCAGTACGGACTGACGCCGATGGCCCGGGCGTACGCGCTGACGCAGCCGGACCCCACGGAGGAGGACCCGGCGCCCGCGCCCGCGGTTGCGCGGGGCCAGGCGCACGCGCGGCAGTCGGGGTAGGCCCGGCCCGGGAGGCTCCCGGCGATCAGGCCGCGTGGGTGATCGTGACGTAGAGGTGCTCGTCGAGGATCTTGGCGAGGGACACCCCGGGCCGGCCGATCTCGGCGCACAGGGCCGCCTCGCCGAGACCGCCGCCCTCCTCCAGTGCCGCACGCGCCCAGCTCCGGCCGAGCTCCAGGTGACGTGCGAAGGCGGCCCCGTCCCGGACCCCGTGCAGCCGCTGTGCGATGGCCGCGTCCCACGGCATGACCGAGTCGGGCCGCAGTGCGTACAGCGCCTTGGCCGCGGCGGTCGGGCCGAGGCTGCGGCGGCCGATCGGCAGCGCCGCCAGCTCCTCGTAGGCGGCGGCGAACCGGGAGATCTCGCGCGGGGTGAGCCGGGCCAGTGGTGCGTGCGCCAGGGTGTGCCGCTCCCACCATGCGGCGAGCCCCGCGCCGAAGGTGTCGGGCTCGCCCTCGCGCGGGTAACGGATGCGGCAGCCCCAGGAGTTCAGCCAGCGGTGCAGGGCGGTGCGGTGCGCGGCGAGCGAGAGGTCGAGGGCGTGGCCGGTCTCCTCGCGCAGTGCCTGCCAGCTCCGGTCCACGCCCGCGAAGCCGTTGAACACCTCTGCCGAGGACCGCAGTTCGGCGAGGGACGGGGCGGGCGGGAGCGGCGGCGCGGCCGGCGGATCCAGGTGGGCGCGGGCGACCTTCGCGGGCACCACCATCCGCCAGGCCTCGGTGACCAGCTCCGTCAGCTCCTTGTGGTCGAGGGCCCCGAGGTGGGCCTCGGCCCAGTTGAAGCGCAGATCGGACTCCCGGGGCAGGAAGAACTTCTCCGGTTCGGCGGCGACGAGCGCCGCCCGTTCCTCCTTGGGGAAGGCGAAGCCCAGTTCGCTCTCGTCCCGGGAGAGGGCGAGGTAGACGATGCCGCCGATCCGGAACTTCACCCGGTCCCGGATCAGGTGCTCCTCGGTCCTCGGCAGGCTCATCGCGAGCTTCCGTACGTCGTCCACCGTTGCCACGGCCCGCTCCTTGCGCATCCGGCCGCCGCTCACAGTCCCGCGAGCTGCGGGGTGTGGACGTCCAGCGGTGGCCCGTCGAGCGCACCGAGGCCGATCAGCGACGGAGTCCTGCCGATCAGCCGGTCGGCCAGCGACCGCGCGATGAGCGGCGCGAACTTGAAGGATGTGCCACCGCAGGCCGCGTACGCGAATCCCGCGCCGCCCAGGGCGACCAGCAGCGGGCCGCCGGTCGGTGAGAAGGCCGAGTAGTAGGCGTCCTTGGCCGCCGTGACCCAGGCCGGGCCGAAGCCGGGGAGGATGTCCCCGAACTCCTTCTCCAGCCTGCGCTGCCAGTACGGGTCGGTGGCGTAGTCGCTGATCGCGTCCACCACCCGGCAGGCGGTGGCCGAGGTCAGCTTGAGGGCCGTGCCCGCCACCGGCGGGATCAGCCAGGCTCCGCCCGCCGTGCCGAGGGCCGGGATGGCCGGAGTGGCCGCCCAGGCCTGCGACTGCTGCCGGGGCACCCGGCAGTAGAGGAGGGACTGCCGGTACAGGGTGAGCTGCTCGGAGATGCTCTGCGGCAGCAGGTCCCGGGACCAGGGGCCCACGGCCACCAGGACCGCGTCGCTGCGCAGCACCCGCCCGTCCACCAGCCGTACGCTGCCGCTCTCGCCGTCGACGGCGGTCACGGCCCGGTGCTCGATCAGCTCGATGCCCCGCTGCCACTTCAGCCAGCCGACGCAGGCGGCGAGGACCCGTTCGGCGAGCAGTACGCCCGCCTCGTCCTCCAGTACCGCGCCGAGGCCGCCGCCCACGTGCAGGTGCGGATAGCGGTCGGCCAGGCCGGCCGCCGTCAGTTCCCTGGCGTGGCCGCCCGCGTCGGCGAGCATCGCCGCCGCGTCGGCCGCGGCCGCGGGCGGCAGGACGGTGAGAGAGCCGACCTGCTCGTAGAACCGCGTCAGGAACAGTTCCTCCAGTTCGACCCAGCGGCGGTGCGCGCGCAGTGCGGCCGCCGTGGTCCGCGGGTCCGACGGGTGCAGGGCCCGCAGGATCCGGTGCTGGTCGAAAGAGGTGGCTCTGCTGTGCGGGATGGGGCCTTGGTCCACGACCGTGACCTTGTGTCCGTCGAGCACGCACTCGACCGCCGTGAGCAGGGCGATCACTCCGCCGCCCACTACCGTCACCCTCGTCGACATCACACACCTCCCTTCAGTTTTCGCATGGCCGACGGGTCAGCTGTCGAGGACGATCGTGGTCAGTGCGGCCGCCTTGGCGAGGGACTCCTCGCAGCTCGGGAAGTCGTCTCCGGCGCAGATCAGGTTGGCGTACCGGCTGAGATAGCCCTCGGGCGGCAGCAGCAGCGTCACCCCGGGCGCCACCATCACGTTCGTCTCCAGCAGCCCCGGTACGTCCGAGGGGGCGGGTACGTCGACCGAGCGGACGGTGCCGTTCTCCGGCGGGTACAGGAAGCGGATCCCCACGGTGCGGGACTCGGCCGGTGTCCACTCGGGGCGGACGCCGGCGGCCACTTCGGCGGCCAGCTCCCCGGGCTCCACGCCGGTGGCGAGGCTGCCGAGGTAGGGAATGAGGTCGCCGCCGAGGCGGGCGTTCACCTCGATGATCACCGGGCCGCGGGTGGTGAGCTTCACCTCGGTGTGCGTGATCCCGTAGCCGATGCCCAGTTCCCGGTGGGCGTCCCGGAGGATGCCGAGCAGCTCCTCGTCGGCGAGCAGCGGGTCGGTGGCGCTGACCACGTGGCCGGTCTCCTCGAAGTAGGGCGCGAGGCCCACTTCCTTGTGCGCGAGGAAGAGCGGGGTCCAGGCGCCGTCGAAGACCACTCCGTCGATGCTGATCTCGGGGCCCATGACGCACTCCTCGACCAGCACCCCGCCCTCGTAGTCGCTGTTCCCGCCGTGGCTGGCGGAGTCGGCGACCTCGAAGGCCGCGCGGATCCCGTCCGGGGCGTCGACCCGGATGACGCCGATGCTCGCGCCCATGCCGCGGGGCTTGAGGACGACCGGGTAGCCGAAGGAGTCGGCCGTGGCCAGGGCCGTTTCCGCGTCGGTCACGTAGGCGAAGTGCGGCTGGGGCAGTCCGGCGGCGGTCAGCAGCTGCCGGGTGTTGTGCTTGTTGCGGCAGTTGTCGGCGCCGCGGGAGGTCAGGCCCGGCAGTCCGAGCCGCTCGGCTATCAGGGCGGTGGTCACCACGAGCGTCTCGTCGTAGCTGAACACGCCGACCACGCGGTGCTCGGCGGCCACCGCCTCGGCGGCCTTGATCAGGCCGTCCGTGTCGGGCACCAGGCGGGCGCGGTCGAGCAGTTCCACCGTGGTGGAGCCGAGCACGTACTGCTCCTGCCAGGTGGGGTCCACCGCGTCCAGGATCCAGATCGGGCGGCGCCGGGCGGCGCCGGCGAGCAGGTACTCGCGGTAGGCGCGCTGACCGCTGCCGACCAGGATCACCACGCCGTCATCGGTCGGGCTGGTGTCGTCAGTCATCTTCGTCACCTCGCGGAGTGGGTCAGGACCCGGTCGCCGGCCGTCGCGATCGCCGCGAGCTGCGGCTGGGCGATGGCCAGGTAGTCGGGGGTGGACAGGGCCACGGAGCGGTCCAGGCGGGCCGCGTTGAAATAGATCTCTTCGGTGAGGATCAGGCCCTCGTCGACGACGAGGTGCAGATCGGGGTGGAAGCTGAGCGGCATCACCGTGCCGCAGACGCTGCCGGCCAGGCGCTCGGCGATCTCGGGCGTGGCGAACGCCGTCCGCCCGCCGCCGAACAGGGCGCCGACCGCCTCCAGGTCGACCTGCCGGTCACCGGGAACCACCGCGAGCACGTACTTGCCGACCCGCTTGGTGATGCTCACGCGGACGACGATGCACTTGGCGGCCTGCTCCAGCGGGTGGCCGCGCAGGACGCTCGCCAGGTCGGTCCGGCCCTCGGCCACGTGGTCGATCAGCCGGTAGCGGGCCTGATTGCTGTCGAGGAGGCCGATCAGCCGCTGATACATCAGAGCACCTCGCCGACGTAGTGCCAGTCCTCGGGGTTGATCAGTCCGAAGGGGTTGATCGGAGCCACGCCCTTCAGGTTGTTGGCCACTTCCAGCAGGCGGAAGGGGAAGTTCGGCATCCAGATGACCGGGACCTGCTGCGCGATGTAGTCCTGGTAGGCGTACAGGTCCTCCAGGTCGTCGCTGACCACGGTGCGGGCGATCAGCTCGTCCGCCTTCGGGTCGCTGTAGCTGCCGAAGTTCACCGAGGAGCCGGTCGAGTAGAGCGCCTCGCCGGTCGGGTAGAAGCCTGGTCCGTAACCCCAGCCGCCGTTCCAGTCGCTGAACTCCCACAGGCAGGGGCTGTCGGGGCCCGGGGTGCAGGTGGTGTCCTCCAGGACCAGGACGCTCGCCTCGACCTCGGTCAGCACGATCTCGATGCCCGCCTCGGCGGCGTCGGCGGCGAACTTGCGCATGACCGCGGTCAGGGTCTCGTGCCCCTGGGCGTACCGCATCGAGAACCGCAGCGGGGTGCCGGCCGGGATGCCCTCGCCCGCCTCCCCGGGGCCGGTGCCCTCGCGGACGCAACGGGCCGGGGTGGTGCTGGTGTCCCAGCCGTTCCCGGTCAGGAAGGCACGGGCCTTCGCGACGTCGAAGGGGTACGGGTCCTCGTGTGCGGCGGGTGAGAGCAGCGGGCTGTCCGGCAGGGCCGGGATGGGCCCGGTGGTCGGGTAGCCGTAGCCCTTGTAGACGTCGCGGATGGCGCCCCGGGAGTCGAGGCAGGACTGCAGGGCCTGGCGGAAGTAGAGCTGCTTGAAGATCTTTCCGGCGACGGTGGGGTTGTTGAAGTTGATCGGGAAGTAGTGGATTTTGTAAGTGAGCTGGGGGACGAGGTCGTAGTGCTCGCCGAGCGGGTTGGGCCCGCCGGCCAGCAGGTCCTCGGCCGGCTCGGTGACCTCGTCGAAGGGCAGGAAGCCGATCTGCACCCCGTCCAGGGCCTCGGGGCCGCGGCGCAGCATCTCGTACTGCTCGGTGTCCGAGCCGGTGGGGATCAGGCGGAACTCGTCCAGGTAGGGCTTGTTGGGGCCGGAGTAGCTCTCGTTGGGCACCAGGACGCATTCGCCCGAGGTGCCGTCGATCGTGTAACTGCTCAGCTTCCAGGGTCCGTTGACCACACTCCAGACGGGGCTGGTGTCCCAGCTCTTGCGCTCGTCGTTGCAGGCCCGCAGGTAGGCGTAGACCGCGGAGGCCTGCGCCGGGTCGTGGGTGGCGTCCGCCGGCCGGTCGTCGGCGGTGCGGTCCCAGGCCTTCGGCAGCGGGGTGATGGTGCTGAACTGGTTCATCAGCACCCAGTTGTGCGAGTAGGCGCGGTCGAAGGTGAAGCTGACCTTGTCCTCGGCGACCTTCTCGTAGCCGGTCAGGTTGTCCGGGAAGAAGCCCGGTGTGTACCCGCCGAAGCTGTCCTTCTCGGCCTCCAGGAGGTGCATCCACAGCATCACGTTGTCGGCGTCGACCGTCTCGCCGTTCGACCACTTGTAGGGCTTGACCGTGATCGTCGCCGTGCGGCCGTCCTCGCTCCACTCGGGGGGCTCGGCGAGGCTGCGCTCGTAGTCGACCGTCGGCTGGCCGCCGGTGCCGTACCAGTACAGCGGCCGGTACATCAGCGTCTGGAACTCGTGCAGGTTGGCCACCCCGTAGTACTCGCCCGGGGTGAAGGGGAAGATGAAGACCGGGCTGAAGCCGCTGGTGCAGGCCCAGGTCACGCTGCCCCCGCGGAGCGGGGTGGTGGGCGGGGTCATGTCCTTACCTCCTCCAGTGCGGATTCACCGCTGTCCGAGTGGGCTCCGTAGCGCTCCCAGCGCTCGTTGAGCCGGATCCGTCCGTCGTCCAGGAATTCGGGGGTGCTCCAGCACCGTCCTGCGACCACCTCGCCGTCCGCGAGGACCATCGTGTAGGCGAATTCGAGGTTCCCGTCGGGCTCCACGCGCCCGTTCAGCGAGCCCCTGCGGACGGGGCCTCCGTCGAAGTCGGCCCAGAGCAGGTCGCCGTCCTGGCGGTAGTGGCCGACGGGGGCGTCCTCGCCCGCCGGGTAACCGGTGTTGCGGAAACTTCTGCCGTCGTAATCGATCACGGGCGTCGTATCTCCTGAGTGATGCATTTGACCGCGCCACCGGCCTTCAGCAGTTCGGACATGTCCACGCCGTGCACCTCGAAGCCGCGTTCGCGCAGCTCACCGATCAGGTGCGTGGCGGTCTCCGTCACCACCACGTTCAGTCCGTCGCTCACCGCGTTCAGACCGAAGGCATCGGCGTCCTCGCGGGTGGCGAGGATCGCGTCCGGGTACAGCTGACGCAGCGCGTCCCGGCTCTCTTCGGAGAAGGCGGCGGGGTAGTACGCCACCAGGTCCTCGTCGAGGACGAACAGCGCGGTGTCCAGGTGGTAGAAGCGGGGGTCGGTCAGGGTCAGGCCGACCACCGGCAGGCCGAAGAACGCGCGGAGCTCCTCGTGCGCGCCGGGGTCGCTGCGGAATCCCGCGCCGGCCAGGATCCGCCGGCCGGCGGGGGCGAAGTCGCCCTCGCCCTCGTTGACGTACTGCGGGACGTGGAGGTCGGTGTAGCCGCGGGCTTCGAACCAGGCCCGGTGGGCGTCGGCCTCGGCCGCCCGCTCCTGGTGGCGGAACCTGGCGAGCAGCACCTTGCCGTCGACCACGGTGGCGCCGTTGGCGGAGAACACCATGTCCGGCAGGCCCGGGACCGGGTCGATGTAGGACACCTCGTGTCCGAACCCGAGGTAGAGGTCCCGGATCCGCTCCCACTGGGCCAGCGCCAGGTCGGCGTCCATGGGCTTCTCGGGGTTCATCCACGGGTTGATCGCGTAGGTCACCTCGAAGTGGGTCGGCCGGCACATCAGGTAGTGCCGCCTGGTGGCCGTGCGCCGCGGGGTCTCAGCCATGCTCCGGCCTCATCTCGGTGCGGATCCGGCCGGCCGCGACGTGCGCGGTGGTCAGCGCCTCCGTCAGGGAGGTGCCGGTGGCGCCGATGAAACCGAGGATGTTGTTGCCCGCCGGCGGGCGCTTGATGACGGTCCCCGCCGCGGCCGTGATCTTGAGGAAGAACAGCGCGGGGTCCTCGGCGACCTCGGTCGGCACCTCGATGGACTCGACCGTTCCCGCCCCGCTGATCAGGCACATCGCGGCGGTGTGCACACCGGTCGGCGCGTAGTGGGAGACGTCGGGCCGGATGCCGCGCGCCACGTCCGCCACGCACCGGATGGGGTCGTGGCCGGCGCTGATCCGCGCCATGTGGTCGAGACCGCCGCCGCCGGGACGGATCGCTATCTCCAGGATGAAGGGCTTGCCCTGGTGGAACCTCACCTCGGCGTGCAGCACGGACCGGCGCAGACCCTGGGCGTGCGCCGCGTCCCGGACCACCTCGTGGACCGCGGCGATCTGCTCGGGGGTCAGGGAGCTCGGCGCGTGGTGGACGTCGTCGTCGAAGGTCCCGCTCTCGACGGTGATCCGGTCCACGATGGAGCCGAGGTACACCTCGTCCTCCCAGGCCAGCGCCTCGATGAGGTGCTCGTGGCCGTCGAGGTAGCCCTCGACGATGATCCCGTTCGGGCCGAGGTCCAGTCCGTCGGCCTCCATCAGGGCCCAGGTCATGGTCTCGATGCCCGAGGTGGCGTCCGCGAAGCGGGCCCGCATCTCCTCGGGGTCGTCGACCTTGAACACGAAGTTGCTGGCGGCGCCCAGGGTGGGCTTGAGGATCAGCGGGTAGCCGAGCTCCTCACCGGCCGCGAGGGCGGCCTCGACGCCGGGGGCGTACCGGAAGCCGGGGTGCGCCGCGCTGCCGCGCTCGTGGGCCTGGCGCATCAGCAGCTTGTTGCGGCTGGTCCGGGCGGCTTCGAAGCCGATGCTCGGCAGTCCGAGCGCCTCGGCGACGACCGCCACCGTGACGACCCCGGATTCCGAGAAGGTCAGGACCCCCTCGAACTCCTCCTCCGCGTGCCAGATCTTGGCGGCGGTGACGATGTCCTCGATCTGCTTGGAGCCGGCGATCCGGTAGCGCTCCGCGTCCCAGAAGTCCTCGGTTCCTATGCCGTTGAGTACGTGGACCTCGGCCCCGAGGGCCTCGATCTGCCGGTAGCGCGAGATGTAGTAGGTGGCGTTCTGGCTGGCCTCGATGGCGAGCAGCTTCATCTGTGCTTCTCCCCCTCAGACCTTGGCCGGGACGGGCTCGGCGGCTTCGGTGACCTCGGCGGTCCCTGCGGTTCCGGCGGCCGGCTCGGACACGATCTCGGCGGCGGCGGCCTCGGCGGCGGCGACCTCACGGTCGTGCTTGCGGAGCGAGATGACGGTGAGGGTGGCGATGACGACGACCAGGACGGAGAGGGCGTAGAAGCCGTTCTTCACGTTGGTGGAGTCGACGAGGAGCGAGATCAGGACGACGGCGGTGGTGCCGGCCGCGAGGCCGAAGGCGTTGGTGGCGCCGAAGACGAAGCCCGTCTTCTCCTCGGGCGCCGCGCTCATCAGGGCGGTACGGGCCGAGATGCGGGCCACGCAGAAGGCGATGGCGGCGAAGGGGATGACGGCCATCATCGCGTAGAGGTGGACGGACTCCAGGGACAGGAGCACCGCGAAGGCGAGGTAGCCGATCAGGGCCGTCTTCAGCACGGTGGCCTTGGAGCTGATCTTCTTGAAGGCCCAGGCCGCGAACAGCGCACCGATGCCGAACAGGGCGTCGACGATGCCGAGGTAGCCGGCGTTGGACTTGAAGCCCTCGATCACCAGGACCAGCATGATGCTGTTGCCGACGATGATGACGATGTTGCCGATGATGTAGAGCAGCGCGAGACGGGCCAGCGGCGGGCGGGAGCCGGTCGCGGCGGCCTTGGCGGCGGCGGCGGCCTTGGCAGCGGCCTCCGGGGCGCTGGTGCCCTGGCCGGCCGGGCGACGGCCGATGAAGAACAGCAGGACGGCGGAGAGCAGGAACGTGATCGCGTTGAAGTAGAAGAGCGACGTGGTGCCGACCCAGACGATCACCCAGCCGCCGAGGGCGGCCGAGGCGAGCGTGCCGCCCTGGATGGCGATCTCGGCGTTGCCGTTGAACTGGGCGAGCCGGGACTCCGGGATGCGCTCCTTGATCAGGGCGTTGCTGGCCGGGAAGAAGAGGGCCGCGGAGATCGACAGGACGAAGCTGGCGACGTAGCTGACGGTCGAGGGGTTGCCGCCGAGGGCCAGCCAGACCGGCAGGCCGATCGCGGCGGCCGCGCTGGCCAGGTCGGAGATCATCGCCAGGGTGCGGCGGTCGAAGCGGTCGGCGAGCTTGCCGAAGAAGAGGGACAGCGCCACCTGCGGGATGGTGACGGCGATCATCAGCCAGCTGACCGCGAGCATGGTGTTGGCCTCGGTGAAGACCAGGTACGAGGCGGCGGTGAGCTGGATGCCGTTGCCGAGGTTGGTGATGAAGGTCGCGGGGATGAGCAGTCGTTCTGCCCGATTGGGACGGGGCGGGGCGATCGTGGACACAGTGCTCCTCGGAGGTCAGGCTCGGATGTCGGCCGGCTCGGCCACGGGCGCGAAGGCCCCGACCGCGGTCGACAGGAGGGGGAGTCGCAGCGGAGCGACGGGGTCGGCCGGGAAGGCACCGGCCGGCAGGCTCAGATCGGCGCCGGCCCGCTCGGCACGGGCCGCGAGGTCGACGAGCAGCGGAGCGGCGCACGCGGTCAGCGTCCGGACGGCGAGGACCAGGTCGCCGAGGTCGCTCGGGACGTCCGCCGCCACGCGGTCCGCCTGCTTCAGCAGCCGGTCGAGGTGGACGACGATCAGGTCCGCGGCCCGGTGGAGGCTGAAGCTCTCCAGCTCGTAGTGGGAGCGGAACCGCTCGACGACGATCCCCGCCTCCTGGGCACCGGTCTCGGAGACCGGCAGCAGCGCGTCCGCCGGAACGCCGGCGAGCAGCGCGTCCAGCCGGCCCGCGAGGTGGTTCCACGGATCGACCAGCCGGGAGCTCGACAGGCTGTCGAGCGCCTCACGGCTGAAGTTCGTCCGGGAGTGCTCCGGCGCCGTCAGCGCCAGGTAGAAGCGCACCAGGTCACGCGGTACCTCGGCCACCAGATCGGCGGCCCACACCACGTGGCCTTTGCTTGTGGAGAACTTCTGGTTCTCCAGTTCGTAGAACTCGTTCGACACGATGGCGTGCGGCTCGACGTACCGGTCGCCGTGCGCCATCAGCAGGGCCAGGTGCGTCATGCCCCAGAAGTAGACGTTGTCGAAGCCGAGGAAGTACACGAGGTCGATGCCGTGCTCGGACAGCCAGTGCTCGTCGAAGCGGTCGGTGTGCTCACCGAGCTGCTCGGCCGCGTACCAGGTGCAGTACATCGAGGCGGCCATGCCCTCGGCCCAGGCGTTGAGGACCTGGCCCGGCGTCTCGGTGAACGGCGCCGGGATGCCCCACGCGGTCGGGTACGTGATCGGGAAGTCCGGCAGCGGGCGGTCCAGCGCCTCCCGGACGAGCTGCGCGGTGTGCGGGCGCAGCACGTCCCGGTGGCGGACGTAGTAGTCGGCGAGCCGGTCGCGGTACTCCTCCATCGGCAGCACGAGGATCTGCGCCTCGCGGTGCGTGACCACGGCGTCCGGGTCGACGGTGGAGCGCGGACGCAGCAGTTCGTCGAAGTTGTTGGGGTGGCCGCAGGACTCGCACAGTCCGCCGCGGCTCTCCACGAGGCACACCGGGCAGTCGCCGGCGACCAGGCCCTCCATCAGGTACTCGCCGGTGGCCTCGACGTACGGCAGCAGCACCGTCTTGAGCCGGAAGGCCCCCTCGCTGTGGAGGTCGGTGACGAAGTCGATGACCGTCTGCCGGTAGCCCTTGTCGAAGGGGGCGAAGCCGTCGACGGAGACGCCGGCCGCCTCCAGGGTGGCGCGGATCTGCGTGGCGGAGCGCAGGGCCAGCTCCTCCGGGGTCAGACCGGCGCGGGCGGCGCTGGCCACCACGTAGGTCTGGCTGTCGTCGGTACCGCTGGTGAAGATCACCGGCCGGTCCGACGCCCGCAGGTAGCGTGCGTACACGTCGCCCGCCAGGTAGGGGCCCGCCAGGTGCCCGGTGTGCAGGTCCCCGTTCGGGGTCGGCGGCGGCGCGATGATGACCGTACGGCGTGTCATGCCTGGGCTCCTTCGTGGCGAGCTGCGAACCGCTGTGTCATGTCGAGGTCCCACCAGACGCTGTACATCTCGAAGTCCTCGTCGGACTCGTTGATCACCCGGTGGTCGGAGCCCGGGGTGAAGTGCACGATGTCCCCGGTCGTGAAGGGCTTGCGGACGCCCTGCGACTCCAGGACGGCGGTGCCGGCGACGGCGATGAAGATCTCGTACTCGTGGTGGGCGTGGGCGGTCGATGCGGTGCCGGGGCGGATCACGCACCAGGACCCCTCGAACGGGGCGTTGAGCTCGGGCCAGGGCAGCAGCCGCTGCGCGTCGAGGCCGTTCTCGTGCGTCAGTCCTTCGCGGTCGAGTGGCTGGGTGAGCATGTGCTTCGGTCTCTCCTCGTCAGGCGGGTACGGCTCGTGAGGGGTGCGCGGGTCTCAGACCGCGCCGGCGAGCGCGAGTTCGCGCGGGGCCGGGGCCTCCGCGGAACGGTTGCCGCGGTGCGCCAGGATGTCCTGGGTGATCTCGGCGGAGCGGCCCGCGAGCACGCTGAGCAGCGAGTCGGCGATGCCGTGCGTGGCCTCGTTGACGCCCTGCAGGTAGCAGGCGGCGGTCCCGGGGCGGCCGAGGTCGAGCCGGTAGTTGCGGCTCACGTTGATCTCCTCGACACCGATCGACTCCGCGAGGGCCTTGACCGCCCACGGCATCTCGCGGACGAAGCCGGTGCCCAGGAGCACCAGGTCCGTGCGCATCTCCCGCTCGGCTCCCGACTTGCGGTCGACGAGGGTCAGGACCACCTCGTCGCCGTCCATGCGGGCGCCGGTCACGTCCGTCATGGCGTGCATGCCCAGGCGCTCCTGGCCGGAACGGCGGTCCTGGTAGAACTGCCGGTACAGACCGTCGAGCGTGGCGGGGGAGAGACCGCCGTAGTTGGAGCGGTACATCTCGCCGAGGAGCTGCTGACGGGCCTCGGGCGAGGAGCCGTAGAACTCGTCGATGAAGGACGTGTAATAGAGCTCGTTGGTGAACTTGCTGCTCTCGTAACCGTTCAGACCGATGGAGCGCATGATCATCGTCGGCTTGCACTCGGGCAGGTCCCGCAGCGCGGCGCCGAACAGCTCGGCCGCGCTCTGCGCGCCGCCGATCACCGCGACGCGGTGCGGCAGGTCGGCCCGCACCTCGGCGATGCGCTGCGTGTACTGGGTGCTGTGGATGACGCGCTCGGCCGGCAGACCGTCGAACACGGCGGGGACGTGGGCGTCACGGCCCGCACCGATCACGAGGTAGCGGCAGCCGATGGTGTCGCCGTCGGCCAGGGTGACCAGCCAGCCGGCGACCTCGCCGTCGTCGCCCGTCACCGCCTCGACGCCGGAGCATTCACGGCCGTATTCGACCTGCACCGTCTCCAGTTCATTGGCGACCCACTGCAGGTACTCGGATATCTCGCTGCGGTAAGGAACGAAACTCGCCAGGTTGACGAAAGCGTCGAGACGTTCCTGCGAGTGAAGGAAATTGACGAAGGAAAATCTGCTGCACGGATTGCGCATGGTGACCAGGTCCTTGAGGAAGGACACCTGGCTGAGCGCGTCGGGCAGCAGCATGCCGCGCTGCCACACGATGTCCTGCTCGCGCTCGATCAGCAGGGTGTCACCGGCCAGCTCGGGTGCGAGCTCCTCGACGGCGACCGCCAGCGCCAGGTTCGCCGGGCCTGCGCCGACTGCGAGCAGTTCGACATTGCGATGCGCCATGGAAGTACCTCCAGATGGAACAGGTGGACAGGTTCGTACGGTCAGGCAGGACGGTTCGCGTCCTTGCGTTGCCTCCCGGGTGATGACCACATTCCATGGCGTCGCCCGATTGCCCGGAAGCCGTCTCGGCCACGGACAATCAACTCGGCGGCGGCCCTCGCGGGCGCGTTGATTGGCCGGTGTCCACGATTACTTCCGGTCAACTCCGGGCCCCATTTCCATGGGGTCTTGTGATCAGTTGCGTCACACGCATCCGGCTGGCCGAACCATCCCTCGGGCAGCCGGGCTTCCATCGAAACCCCATGAGAAGGAGCCCTCGTGCCGCTCACCGAGCCCATCACCCCTGCCGGCGCGCTCTACCGTTCCGAGAGCCCCACACGGGTCGCCACGCGCCGACGTCTGCTGATGTGCCGTCCCCGGCACTACGACGTCACGTACTCGATCAACCCGTGGATGAACCCGCAGCACGCCACGGACAACGCGCTCGCCGTCAGCCAGTGGGAGGGCCTGCGCGACCTGTATCTCGAACTCGGCCACGTGGTCGAGGAGATAGACCCCATCGAGGGCCTGCCCGACATGGTGTTCGCGGCCAACGGCGCCACCGTCGTCGACGGCAAGGTCTACGGGGCCCGGTTCCGGCACGCGGAGCGCACCGCCGAAGGGCCCGCGTACCTGCGGTGGCTGGAGGGCCGCGGCTACACGGACACGCTGTGGCCCGAATTCGTCAACGAGGGCGAGGGTGACATCCTCACCGTCGGCCGCCGCCTGCTGGCCGGTACCGGCTTCCGCACGGACCCGCGTTCCCACGCGGAGGCCCAGGAGTTCTTCGGCCTCCCGGTCACCTCGCTGACCCTGGTGAACCCGGAGTACTACCACCTGGACACCGCGCTCTCCGTGCTGTCCGAGGACGAGGTCATGTACTACCCGGCCGCCTTCTCCCAGGGCAGCCAGGCCGTACTGCGCGCCATGTTCCCCACGGCGATCCTGGCCACCGCCGAGGACGCGGCCGTCTTCGGCCTCAACGCCTTCTCCGACGGCCGCCACGTGCTCCTGCCCGCCGCGGCCACCGGCCTGCACGCCAAGCTGCGGGCGCGCGGCTTCGAGCCGATCGGGGTCGAGCTCTCCGAACTGCTCAAGGCCGGCGGCAGCGTCAAGTGCTGCACGCTGGAACTGCGCGATCGCTGACCGCGCAACCCTTTCGGCGGCGACGGTGTTTCTACCGTCGCCGCACGGCCCTGGCGGTGGGCCGGGTCGTGACGAACGAAGATCATGACGAACGAAGGAGTCCCGCCATGCCGACCCCCGGTCCGCTCAGCGGCAGCACCGCCACGGTGGAGATCCATCCCACGGCCTTGGGGCCGCTCGTGCTGGCGGCGACGGACGACGCGCTCGTGCTGTGCTGCTACGGCACCACCGAGGAAGCCGCGGAACGCCTGGGCCGGGCCGGACTGCGCCCGGCCGGACCGGGGGAGGCGGGCGCACCGGGACACAAGGTCCTGGACGAGGCCCGGGAACAGATCGACGCGTACCTGGCCGGGACGCGCCGGGACTTCACCGTCGCGACGGACCTGCGGCTCGCCACCCCGTTCAGCCGGCGCACCAACCTGATGCTGGCCGGGTTCGTCCCGTACGGGCGCACCGCGACCTACGCGGAACTCGCCCGGGCGCTGGAGCGGCCCGGCGCCGCGCGTGCCGTCGGCACGGCGCTGGGAGCGAATCCGCTGTGCGTGGTGCTGCCCTGCCACCGGATCATCGGCTCCACGGGCAGTCTCAGCGGCTACGCGGGAGGGCTGGAGGCCAAGCGCCATCTGCTCGCCCTCGAAGCCGCGGCCGCGCCGGCCGCCTGAATCCGCCCTCCCCGCCGCAGAAAGCAGAGCATGTGAGCGCGTACGAGCCGTCCCAGCTCCCCGGCCTCGAACTGCCCGGCCCGGTCTTCGCCCCCTCCGCACCCGGAACCCTCGACTGGACGCAGCTGGCCGCGGAACTGAACACCGAGGGGGTGGCGGTGACCCCGCCGCTGCTGTCGGCCGAGCAGTGTGCGGAGCTGCGGGACCTCTTCGACCACCCCACGGCCTTCCGCAGCACCGTGACCATGGCGCGGCACCGCTTCGGCGAGGGCCTCTACCGCTACTTCGCCTACCCGCTGCCCGAGCTCGTCCAGGACCTGAGGGAGCGGCTGTACCCGCCGCTCGCCCTGATCGCCAACGACTGGGCGCGGCGTCTGGGGCAGCCGTCCTTCGCCCCCGACCACGAGGGGCTGGTCGAGGCGTGCGGGGCCGCCGGGCAGCACCGCCCGACCCCGCTCCTGCTCCGGTACGGGCGGGGCGGCTACAACTGCCTGCACCAGGACGTCTACGGTGACCTGACCTTCCCGCTCCAGGTGGCGATCATGCTCGACCGCCCGGACGAGGACTTCACCGGCGGGGAGAGCGTGTTCGTCGAACAGCGCCCGCGCGCCCAGTCCCGCCCGCTCGTCAGACGGCCGACCCAGGGCCAGGGCCTGATCTTCACGGTCGACCACCGCCCGGTGCGCTCGGTGCGCGGCTGGAGCCGGGTGACGCTGCGGCACGGCGTGAGCGCCGTCCTCAGCGGGCAGCGCCACGTACTGGGCGTCATCTTCCACGACGCGCGCTAGGAGTGGTCGGGTGTCTATACCGGGAGGCGGCGGAATCAACCGGTCCGAGGACCCGGTTTCTGCCGCCCCGGTCCAGCGGACCGGCGGAACCCGCGGTTCCCGCGGGTCAGCGCCCCGTACGGCACGCCCACCCCCGGCAGAACCGCCGCTCGCGCTGGAGTTCCGCTGAAGTTCCGCCCCACCGGGCTTCCGTACGGTCGCCTTGCGACGGAGCGCCGATCTTGACGAGCCGTCGTGCACCACGGCTGATCGGGCGGTCCAACGTGAGGAGCGGTGGCGAACATGCAGCACGTCCAGGGCGCACAGGTCGCGACATCAGGGCACGATCCCGGACCCGACGGTCCGAGCCTGTCGGTCAACAGCTCTCAACACCGGCTCATCACCGCGTCCCTGCAATCGCTGGCGCAGGAGATGAACGACATCGCCGAGCAGGCGTCCGCACTGCTCACCACCCCGGCGGGCCGTCCGTCGACCGACTCCGAGGTCTTCACCCGGATCGCCCGCAGAACCGTTCCCCGCTGGCACTTCGCGATGCTGAACGACACCGAGCGCAATGACGCCCTGGCCGGCGCCCTGGCTCGTGGCATCCCGGCCGGAGCGACCGTGCTGGACATCGGCTCGGGGAGCGGGCTGCTCGCCATGGCGGCGGCCCGGGCGGGCGCGGCACGCGTCATCACCTGCGAGATGAATCCGCTGCTCGCGGAGGTGGCCCGGCAGGTCATCGACGCCCACGGCTTCAGCGACGTCATCACGGTGATCGGAAAGCCGTCGACCTCGCTGGAGACCGGCCGTGACCTCGACGGCCCGGTGGACGTACTGGTCTCGGAGATCGTCGACTGCGGGCTGATCGGCGAGGGCCTGCTGCCGTCGATCCGGCACGCGCGCCGGCATCTGCTGAAGCCCGGCGGGATCATGTTCCCCTCCGCGGCCCGGATCCTCGGCCGGCTGGTCAGCAGCGAGGACATCCTGCGGCTCAACCAGGTCACGACGGCCGGCGGCTTCGACGTCTCGCTGATGAACACGCTCTCCACCCGGGGCCACCTCCCGGTGCGCCTGAGCACCTGGCCCCACCGGTTCCTGTCCGAGACCGCCACGGTCGTGGAGTTCGACCTGGCCGAGGACCCCCTGGAGCCGGGCGAACGCCAGGTCGACCTGACCGCGAGCACCGACGGGGAGGCGCACGCCCTCGTCGTCTGGTTCGAGCTGGACATGGCGGCCGGCACCACGCTGACCAACTCCCCGGAGAACACCCGGTCGCACTGGATGCAGGGCTGGGTCCCGCTGGAGAAGTCCGTCCAGGTGAAGGCGGGCGAGAGCGTCCCGCTCCGGCTCCGGTGGAGCGACTTCTCGCTCAGCGTGCACGTCTGACGTCCGACCGACACCGCCGGCGGACCCACCCCGCGCCGCCGGCCGTACCTCCTGCGCATCCGGACCAAGGAGAACGCAATGAGTCACGCACCGCAGCACGTCCCGTTCGAACTCAGCGGCACCGAACTGCGCGACGCGATCGTGCAGTACGCCACGAACCCGATCTTCCTCGACAACCTGGACTGGCAGAACGACGACAATCCCTACCGTCGCCAGCTGCGCCCGCAGATCCTGCCGCACCTCGACTTCGACAAGGTGCCGGGCCGGGAGAACATCCTCGACTACACGAGCCTGGCCGTGCAGCGCCTGCTCACCTCGGTCTACGAGGCGGACCTGGTGTTCTTCCCCAAGTCCGGCCTGGAGGGCAAGGAGGAGGACTTCCGCGCGTTCTACAGTCCGGCCAACCGGGCGCTCGGGGAGCGAATACGCCCCGCTCTGGAGCGCTACGCCTTCGGTTTCCTCGACGACGAGGTCGAGACGTCCGGGAAGTGGACCAGGGCGAGCCTGGACAGCTACCTCGACTCGCTCGACATGGGCGGCGGCGAGGAGCTGTCACCGATCGAGGCGGCCGTCACCGGCTCCACCGACCCCGAGCGCGCCGCCCGCATGTGGCTGGTGCAGTTCGCCCCCGACTTCCTGTCCGAGGCGTCGCCGATGATGCGCAACGTCCTCGGCTACTACGGACCGGTCCAGTCCGAGTGGTTCAAGGTCGTCATCGACGAGTACGGCTACGGCGTGCACGACACCAAGCACAGCACCCTGTTCGAGCGGACGCTGGAATCCGTCGGCCTGCAGTCCGACCTGCACCGGTACTGGCAGTACTACCTCAACAGCAGCCTGCTGCTGAACAACTACTTTCACTACCTGGGCAAGAACCACGAGCTGTTCTTCCGCTACGTCGGCGCCCTGTTCTACACCGAGAGCTCGCTGGTGGACTTCTGCCGGCGGGCCGACCGCCTGCTGCACGGCGTCTTCGGCGACTCCGTCGACACCACGTACTTCACCGAGCACGTCCACATCGACCAGCACCACGGCCGCATGGCGCGCGAGAAGATCATCGCGCCGCTCATCGAGGCGCACGGCGAGGGGATCATCCCCGAGATCGTCCGGGGCATCGAGGAGTACCGGGTGCTCCTGGAGGTCGCCGACAAGGACTTCGTCGCGCAGATCTCCTGGATGGACGACCAGCCGGAGCTCAAGAAGCTGCACGGTCCCGTCTACGAGGCCATCAAGGAAGGCCGGGTCCAGGCGCCGGTGGCGCACCTGGTCGAGCCGTTCAACGAGCTGTCGAACACGCACTGCCACGAGGGCGACGAGCTCTGCCACATCGTCTCCGGCACCATGCGCTTCGAGAGCGGGCTCGGCTCGTCGCTGACGCTGGAGGCCGGAGAGGGAGTCGTCATCCGGCGCAACCGGCTGCACGGCGCCGACATTCTGTCCGAGGAGTGTGTCTACGAGATCCACTCGGTGGGGGATTACCGCAAATGCCTGTAGTGAGCTTCCCCGTCGCGGGGCGGGAGAACTGCGTGGTCGTCTCCGGGACGGCGTACGTGTACGCCACGGTCGGCGGACGCGGCTTCGTGATGAACGCCCAGTGCCCCCACCGCGGCGGCCCGCTCCACCTGGCCGGTGTGACGCCGGACGCCGGCCGGCTCGTCTGCCCCTGGCACGACCGCAAGACGTCCGCGGCGCGGCTGCGGGCCGAGGTGCCGGCGGTGCGGACCGGGAACCGGGTCACGGCGGTCTTCCCCGACCGGCCCGCCCGCGCCGCGGCGGCCCCGGCCGACGTATGCGGCCGCACCAGCCGTGAGTACCGGCCATTGTCGGCCGAACTCGCCCGCCCGGCTGCGGCTCTCTGATCCCATCCCGTTGCACCCGGCGCCGGACATCCGGCGCCGGGTGCAACGGCCTGCACCGACCCGGTGTTCTACAGGTGGCGGCGCACCGGCCGAAGGCATCACGACGAACGAGGAGTGTGGACCATGGCGTGGGACGGCGAGAAGCCGCTTCTGCTGCTGATCGGAAGCAGCGGTCAGCGCAGCAGGGAGTTCATTCTGCGGACGGTGAGCACGCGTTACGCGTTATGGCTCCTCCAGCCCGCTCCGCTGAGCTGGGAAGAGCCGTACGTCGTGGGCTCCACGACCGTGGACAACACCGACCCGGAGGCGCTGACGGCGGCCGCCCGGCAGGTGGCCGCCGAGCACGACGTGGCCGGCGTGTTCTGCTACGACGAGGGGCTCGTGACCCCCGCCGCGCATGCGGCACAGGCGCTCGGGCTGCCGGGCAACTCCCCCGAGTCCGTCATCGCCTGCCGGGACAAGGCCGCGACGCGCTCCGCGCTGGAGACGGCCCGGGTGCCGCAGCCGGCCTCGATCGGCGTCCGGTCCCTGGCCGAGGCCCGGGCGGCGGCGGAGAAGATCGGCTTCCCGGTCGTGCTGAAGCCGCGCGGGCTGGCCGGCGGGATGGGCGTGCGCAAGGCCGACGGCCCCGATGACGTGGAGAACGCCTACCGGGCGGCCTCCGGTGCCTCCTACCCCGGTGTTCCCGTCTTCGACGTGTCGGTGCTCGTCGAGGAGTTCGCCGACGGCCCCGAGATCAGCGTCGACGCGGTCTTCTTCGACGGGGAGTGCGTTCCGCTCGTCGTCGCCCGCAAGCAGGTCGGCCTGGCGCCCTTCTTCGAGGAGACGGGTCACGAGGTCGACGGGGCCGACCCGCTGCTGACCGATCCCGGGCTGCTGGAGGCGCTGCGGTCCGCGCACGCCGCGCTGGACTTCCACACCGGCGTCAGCCACACGGAGTTCCGGATCACCGCCGGCGGACTGCGCCTGATGGAGGTCAACGCCCGCCTCGGCGGGGACATGATCCCCTACCTCGGGGAACTGGCCACCGGTGTCGACGTCGCGATGGCGGCGGCGGACACCGCCGCGGGGGTCCGCCCGGACACCGAGGCGCGCCACCGCAAGGCCGCGGCCATCGCCTTCCTGTACCCGGAGGAGGACATCGAGATCGATGCGGTGACCGTCCACGAGGACCGCTTCCCGGCCGGTGTCCACAGCGCCGACGCGATGGCGGGCCCCGGCGCGGTGCTGCGTCTGCCGCCGCGCGGCTACATCTCCCGCTACGCCCGCGTGATCGCCCTCGCCGACTCGGTCGAGCAGGCCCGCGCCGCCCTGCTGAGCGCCCCCGAGATCGTGGAGCTCGACTCCCGCCCGGCGGAGGTACCCGCTCCGTGACGAACACCGGACACGACTCTCCGGAGGGCCGCAAGGCCGCCCGGCCGTCCGTCGTACAGACCCTGCGCGGGATCCCGGGACCGATCTGGCTGGTCCTGGTCGGCATGCTGATCAACCGGCTGGGCAATTTCCTCCAGATCTACCTGGTGCTCTACCTCACCGACAAGGGCTTCAGCACGTCCGCGGCCGCCTTCGCCCTCGGTGCGTACGGGGTGGGCTCGGTCGTCGGCGTCCTGGCGGGCGGCTCGATCTCGGACCGGGTCGGCTACGCGTGGACCATCGTCGGATCGATGGCCCTCGCCGGCCTGCTCACCCTCAGCCTGGTCTTCCTCGACAGCCTGCCCGTGGTGATCACGGTGGCCGCCGTGATCGGCATCGCGGCCCAGGCCTACCGGCCCGCCTCCTCGGCGCTGCTGGTGGAGGCCACCCCCGAGGAACACCACGTGATGGTGTTCGCGGTCTACCGCATGGCGTTCAACCTCGGCACCACCGCGGGCCCGCTGCTCGGCGCCCTGCTCATCAGCTACTCGTACGACCTGATGTTCTATATCGATGCGGTGACCTCGGTCGGCTTCGCCCTCTTCGCCCTGGTCCTGGTCCGCACGGGCACGACCCCCGGTCCCGGCGCCCGGGATCCGCAGGCCGACGGCGCGTCGTACCTGGCCGTACTCCGCGACCGGCGTTACCTGCTGTTCCTGCTGGCGCTGTTCCTCAACGCCGTCGTCTACATCCAGCACACCTCCGCGCTGCCGCTCCAGCTCAAGGCCGACGGCCACGGACCGACCTTCTACTCCACCCTGCTCTCGCTGAACGCGGCCATGGTCATCTGCCTGGAACTGCTGTTCACCAAGTACGTGCAGCACCTCCCGGGCCGGTTCGCCGTCGCGCTGGGCGTCGGCCTGGTCGGCGTCGGCATGAACCTGTACGTGGCCGGTCCCGGCATGGCCACGTTCGTGATCGCGACGGTGGTGTGGACGGTCGGCGAGATGATCGGCACCCCGACCGCCTCCGCCTGGCCGGGCAAGGTCGCCCCCGCGCACCTGCGGGGCCGCTACATCGCGGCCTCCGCCTTCCCGATGCAGATCGGCTACGCGGTGGGCCCGGTGATCGGCATCGCCGCCTGGCAGGCCTCGGCCGCCTCCGTGTGGTGGCTGTGCGGAGCACTGACCGCCGTCGCCGTCGTCGTCACCCTGATCGGCATGGCCGAACCCCCCGCCGACCGGCGGCAGCGGACCGCGGACGCCGAGCCGGCCGCCGCGCCGGCGCCCGCCGAAACCCCCTGAGCCCTCTCCCCCGTGCCGCGGTTCGCCGGCACACCGTGATCCGGAAGTGAGCGAAGCTGCCCATGGCCTACGCAGACGGCATCGAGAATTTCGTGAAGACGGTCGACGGCGCCCTGCCGCCGGACTTCTACACCTACCCCGTCGAACGACAGCGCGCCCTGTACGACGGGCTGACCGAGGTCCTCCCGATCCCCGTGCCCGAGGGCGTCAGCCACCGGGACGCGAGCGTCACCCACGGCGGCCGGACCGCCCGGATCCGCATCTACGAGCCGGCCCGGCGCACCGGCGACGCCGTGCTGTTCTACATACGCGGCGGCGGCTTCGTCATCGGCTCCCTCCACAGCCACCACAGCCTGGTCGCCGAACTCGCCGACCGCACCGGCCTGGTGGCGATCGCCCTCGACTTCGGCATGGCCCCGGAGAACCCGCACCCCGGCCCGCTGGAGGACTGTTACGCCGGACTGTGCGGCACGCTGGCCGACCTGCCCGGGCTCGGGCTCGACGGCATCGACCCCGAGGGCGCGGTGCTCTGCGGAGAGAGCTCCGGAGCCAACATGGCCGTCGTCCTCTCGATGATCGCCCGCGACCGGGGCGGCCCCCGGCTGCGCGGCCAGGCGGTGATCAGTCCGGTGCTCGACTTCACCCGGTGGCGGCACGGCGGCGAGGACGCGCCCCTGCTCTCCGGCGGGGAGATGGAGTTCTACACCGCGTGCTACTGCCCGGAGCCCGGACAGGCGGAACTCCCGTACGTCTCGCCGCTGCTCACCGGCACCTTCCACGACCTGCCGCCCGCCTACGTCGTGGGCTGCGAGATGGACTCGCTGCGCGTGGACGCCGAGAAGTACACCGCCCGGCTGCGGCAGAACGGCACGCCGGTGACGTACGTGATGGAGGAGGGGATGGTGCACGCCCCGGTGCGCGCCCGCCGGATCAGCGAGCCGGCCGGGGCGTTCTTCGCGCGCTACTGCGACGCCGTGGCCACCCTGGCGGCCGGAGAGGCGGCCGGCCGTGACGAGCGCTGAGCGGACCCCGGACGCACCGCAGGGCCCCTGCGTGATCGTGGACCCGTACTCCTCGGGGGCCCTGTTCGCACAGACGCTGGCCGATCACGGCGTCCCGGTCGTGGCGGTGGTCACCGGCCCCCGGCCGCCGGAGGCCTACGCCTCCTCCTACCAGCCGCAGGACTTCCCCGAGATCATCGTCTACGAGGGCGACCTGGAGGCCGTCGCGGAGCGGCTGCGGGCGCTGGACCCGCGCTGCGTCGTGGCGGGCTGCGAGTCCGGGGTGGAACTGGCCGAACGGCTCGCACCGCTCGTGACGCCCGAGCGGTGCAACGTCCCCGGACTCGCGGCGGCGCGCAGGGACAAGGGCAGCATGGCGGATGCCGTCGCGGCGGCCGGCCTGCCGGTCATCCCGCAGATCTGCACCGCCGACGCCGACGAGGTGGCGGCCTGGCTGGAGCGCGAGGGCCTGGCCGGGGCGGACCTGGTCGTCAAGCCGCCCAAGAGCGCCAGCACGGACGGTGTGATCAAGCTGGCCGGCGGCGAGGACTGGCGGACGGTGTTCGCGCGCCAGCTCGGCCGGGTCAACCAGTTCGGCGAGGTCGACGACCGGCTCCTGGTCCAGAAGTTCGTCACCGGCACCGAGTACGTGATCGACACCTTCAGCCACGACGGCAAGCACGCCGTGGTCGACGTGTGCGCCTACCGCAAGGTCGACAACGGTCCGCACATGGCCGTCTACGACACCATGCGATGGCTCCCGCCGGACGATCCGGCCCTGCCCGGCCTCACGGAGTACGTCTTCGGCGTCCTGGACGCGGTGGGCCTGCGCTTCGGCTCGGCCCACGTCGAGGTGATGGGCACGGCGGAGGGACCGCTGCTCATCGAGCTCGGGGCCCGGCCGCACGGCGGCGGCCAGCCGCGGTTCAACCGCAACGCCACCGGCGACAGCCAGATCGACCGGACCGTGCGCTGGCTGACCGGGGGTGAACTCCCGCAGAGCTACGAGCTGCTCGTGCACCAGATGTGCGTCTTCCACATCGCGCCCCGCTCCGGAACGGTCCGCGGCACGGCCGCCCTGGACGGCGTCCGCGACCTCCCCAGCCACCACTTCTCGATCCAGAACCTGTCCGACGGCGACCACGTCCCCGCCACCCGGGACCTGGTCGACAGTCTCAACTTCGGATTCGTGATCCTCGCCCACCCCGACGCCGGGCAGATCCAGCGGGACTACGAGGCCGTCCGGGCCGCGGAACGCCTGCTTTCCATCGAGGAGCAGCGATCAACACCGCCGCTTTCCTGATCAGTTCCCTGGTGGTGATCATGACGCCCGGGCCCGATCTCGTCATGATCACCAACCTGGTGCTGAACGGCTCCCTGCGGGTGGCCACCGCCGCCGCACTCGGCATGATCACCGCGGGGGCCGTCCAGGCCGGGCTCGGCGCGGCCGGGCTGGCCGCGCTCCTCGCGGCGAGCCCCGGACTCTTCGCGGCCTTCCGCTGGGCCGGCGCCGTGGTGCTGCTCGGCTGGGCCGTGCTCGCCGTGCGGCGGGCCACCGGCCGGGCCGGCACCGAGGCCCCGGCGCCGTCACGCCAGGCCCCGGCGCCGTCACCCCAGGCCACGGTCTCGGTCCCCGCGCACGCGACGGGCGAGCCGCCCGCCGGCCCCCCGCCGTCCGGGCGAGCGGCCGGCCACGCCGGCCCCTCGGTGCGCCAGGCCTTCGGACAGGGCCTGCTGTGCACCGGGTCCAATCCCAAGGTGGGCATCTTCCTGATGGCCTTCCTGCCCCAGTTCGTGCCCGCGGGCATGGCCCCCGAGGCCGGCGTCCCGCTGCTGGCCGCCTGCTACCTGGCCCTGGGCCTGCTCTGGCTCCTCACCTGGATGAGGCTGGTCCACCGGCTCGCACCGCACCTGCGCTCACCGCGGGTGCTGCGGATCGCCGACAGCCTCACCGCCGCCGTGTTCGGGCTCTTCGCGGTCCGGCTGGCGCTCGGCGGGTGACCCGGCCGCCTGCCTGCGCCCCGCTGCGGTCACACCGACCGCAGCGGGCACTGCGCGTCCTCCCGCAGCGCCAGTCTGCGCGCATAGCGCAGCAGCGGAGCGGGGAGCGAGAACCGGTTGGGCGCACACTCCCGGAGCAGGCTCACCCCGACCAGACGGCGCAGTGCGCGCGTCGCCTCCAGCGGAGTCGTCCCCGCCAGGTCCGCCATGGCGTAGCCGCTGACGAGCCGGCCCTCGGTCCGCGCGAACAGCCGGAACCAGCGGCGCAGGGGCTCCGGCAGGGACACGTAGGAGAGTTCGATCGCCGCGTGGACCGCGGTGAACAGGTCGTCGGTCTCGACCGGCAGTTCCCGGAACGCCCCGGACTCCTGCAGTTCCACGCAGAGCTGGGCGATCCCGACCCGGGGATGCTCCTCCAGACGGGCCGCGAGCAGCCGGATCGCCAGGGGCAGACCTCCGCACTGCCGGTTCAGCGCCCGCGCGGCCAGCGGTTCGGCATCCACCCGCCCGCTGCGCAGCAGCCGGGACAGCAGGGTGAGCGCCTCGTCCTCACCGAGCACGTAGAGGTCGAGGCGCGGCACACCGTCCCGGGCCACCAGTCCCGGCAGGGTGTCGCGGCTGGTGACGAGGACCGCGCAGCCGGCCGCTCCCGGAACGAGCGGACGGATCTGGCTCTCCTCGCGCGCGTTGTCCAGCACGATCAGCATCCGCCGGTCCGACAGCAGGGTGCGGTACAGGTTCGCGGCCTCGTCGAGGGACCGGGGAAGCTCCCCGTCGGGGACGCCCAGGGCGCGCAGGAACGAGGCGAGGACCTCCTGCGGGTGCAGCGCCCGCCGGTCGGCGTACCCGTGCAGGTCGACGTACAACTGCCCGTCCGGGAACCGTTCGCGCACCCGGTGCGCCCAGCGCACGGCCAGCGCCGTCTTGCCCACCCCGGGAAAGCCCGTGACCAGCACGGCCGGGACCTGCCCGACCCGCTCGCCGGTGGGCAGGAGCAGCCGGTCCAGCCGTTTCAGCTCGGCGGCGCGGCCGACGAACCCCGGGCTCACGGCCGGTGTCTGGGACGGCCGGGGCCTCGGCGGGGGCGCGGCCGGCCGGGACGCGGGCACGGCCGGCACGTCGAACGCGGCCCACGCGGCCGCCGGTCCCGTCCGCGGCCACGGCAGCTCCTGGTGCAGGATCCGCAGGTGGGCGCGGCGCAGTTCGTCACCCGGCTGGACGCCCAGCTCCCGGTCGAGTCCGCGGGCCACCTCGGAGTAGATCTTCAAGGCCTCCCGCTGCTCCCCGCAGCTCGCCAGCACCAGCATCAGCCGCGCCTGGAGTCCCTCGTGCAGCGGTTCCTCCTCCGTGGCACCGCGCAGGGCCCCCAGCACCCGCTCGGGCCGCCGCACCTGCAGGGAGAGGTCCGTGTAGAGCAGCAGGCTCTCCACCCGCTGCCGGGCGGCCGCCATGGCGGCGGGGTGGTGCGGCAGCAGCGGTTCGCCGGCCAGCAGCGGGCCGCGCCAGCAGCCGTAGGCGCGTTCGGCCAGCTCGTGGGCGGCCTCCGCGTCCCCGGCCCCGTGCGCCTGGCGCGCCCGTGCCCACAGGTCCTGGAACTGGGTGAGGTCGACCTGGTCGCGCTCCAGTTCCAGCACGTAGCCGGTGTGCGTGCGCGCCAGGAACGAGGGGGCCGGCGCCCCCGCCTGGCCGCCGGGGAGCAGCAGCACCCGGCGCGCCTGGCTGACGTAGGTGTGCACCAGGTTCTGGTACGAACGCGGCGGGTCCTTCGGCCACAGCGCGTGGGTGATCTCCCCCAGGCCGGCCGCCTCGGGATACCGCAGGGCGAGCAGGGCCAGCAGGCGCCGCACCTTGGCCGCGTGGACGTGGGTCTCGACGCCTCGGTACCGGACGGACAGCGGACCGAGGATGCCGATGTGGAGCCGCTCGCTCCCCGGGTGTACGGGCTCACGCGCGGGCGGCGCCAACCGCCGTGCGGTGTCCGCGTCGAGGCCCAGCACACGGGCCAGGAGCCGCACGGTCCGCGTCTGGGGCCGGTGCACCCGGCCGTGCTCGATGTCGCGCAGGACCCGCACGCTCACCCCGGCGCGTTCCGCCAGCTCGCGCTGGGTCAGTCCCTCCCGCCCCCGGAAGGAGAGAAGCCGTTCGCCGAACGACCAACTGCCGCTGCTTAAGTCCTCGTCCGCGGGCGCCGTGCCGCGGACACGGTTCCCCATCATGCCCGGAATGCGGGAACGGCCGAAAGGAAGGGAGGAAGGAAACGTCTTGTGAATCGTTTTTCCATTGCTGTGTGCAGAACGGTCGCCACCACGCCTCCCCCGAGACCTCGCCGGATCTTGACCCACCCGAACCGTGAGCGACCCGGCTGAGCGCCCACAACTCGTTCGCAACTCTAGCTTCGCGGTGCGACCACTGGTCAAGGGGCTCGCCCCCTTTGTTCCGAACCGGTCGCATCGCACCCCTTGTACCTCCGGTTTTCGGAATCCCTCGAATACCGGCCAGGTGGCGAGAAATGGCCAGTTGCTCACGATCTCGCCCGAACACGATCTCCGTCACGCCCGGGAAAGATCGCACCGGCGCGCCCGATATTCGGATGACGTAAAGGGAACCGGATATCGCACCGAATGCGAATGGCAGGCAAAGTAGAAGAACTTTTCCGTGAGGTGCAACGTTCTCACGCGGCCCGGTGTTCACAAGGAGGATGGACGAGACGACTCTCCCACTGACGGAACTGCTCGCGACCGACCTGGACGACGGGTTCACCGAACTCGTACGCACCCAGGCCGGCACCGTGCGCTCCGTCCTGCTGCGTCTCTCCGGATCCGCGCGGGACGCCGACGACCTGGGTCAGGAAACGTTCCTGCGCGCCTACTCCGCGCTGCGCGAGTACCCGCCCGAGCGCCGCGGGCAGCTCCAGCCGCGCGCCTGGCTGCTGACCATCGCCGCGAACGTGTGGCGCAACCACGTCCGCACCCTGAGCCGGCGGCCCGGCGTCGCCGACGGCATCGAGGTGACCGCCATCGAGATCCCGGACGGCTCCCCGGGGCCGGAGCAGCGCGCGCTCGACGGGGCGCGCCGGGCCCGGCTGGTGGCCGCGCTGTCCGGGCTGCCGGACCACCACCGGCTGCCCGTGGTCCTGCGGCACATCGGAGAGCTGAGCTACCAGGAGGTGGCCGCGATCCTGGAGTGTCCCGTCGGCACGGTGAAGGCCCAGGTGTCGCGGGGGCTCGCCACCCTGCGCGCGGAGCCCGGCCTGGCCGCCGACCGCAGGACGTACGGAGCGGCCGGAGCGGCCGGAGCGGCTGGGGGAACGACGGCGAAGACGGCACACGAACCGGCCCGGACGGAAAGGAAGGAGGCGACGGGATGAGACTGCCGGACGAGTTGGACACGTTGCGCGAGGCGGCACCCGCGGGGTTCGCGGCACGCGTGCTGGACCGCGTCGGCGTTCCGGCCCATCGCTACGACTGCTACGTGCGGGCCGATTCCCCGGTCGGCCCCCTCTACGTGGCCCACGGGCGGGGCGCGGTGACGGGCGCCGCCGCCACGGACTGGTACGCCGACGACGGGGCCTTCGAGGACGCCTACCGGGCCCGGACCCGGCGGTCGGCGCTCTCCGGTGTCAAGCCCCCGCCGGGTCTGGCGCGGGCCCTGCGTGGCCGGGACCGGACCCTGCGCTACGAATTCGGGCCGCTCGCCGACGAACAGCGCGCCGTCCTGCAGGCGACCCGGGCCATCCCGTTCGGGCAGCTCCGTCCGGCGGCCTGGCTGGCCCGCGAGGCCGGCATGCCGGGTCTCGCACCCGAGACGGTTCTGGCGGCGGTCCGGATCAATCCCGTCCCGGTGCTCGTGCCGGCGCACCGGCTGTGCACGGACGACGGGCTCCCGGCGGACTGCGGGCTGCCGGCCGGGTTCGAACGGCGGCTGCGGGAGTGGGAGGGCGTGGACGCCGAGCGGGTGGAGCGGTTCGTGCGGGCGGGCGCACGGTTCCTGGGCAGCGGCACCACGCGGATCTTCTGCTACCCGACGTGCGCACACGCGCGCCGCATCACCGCCCGCCACGAGGTGCCCTTCACCTCGGCCGACGAGGCCTCCGCCGCCGGGTTCCGGGGCTGTCTCAGCTGCCGCCCGGCCGTCGTCTGACCTCCGGCTGTCGTCCGGCCTCCGGCCGACGTCCGGCCTCCGGCCGACGTCCGGCCTCCGGCCGACG
Source organism: Streptomyces sp. NPDC001502 (assembly GCF_042894785.1). Taxonomy (NCBI): domain Bacteria; kingdom Bacillati; phylum Actinomycetota; class Actinomycetes; order Kitasatosporales; family Streptomycetaceae; genus Streptomyces; species Streptomyces sp. NPDC001502. The sequence goes on along the minus strand of NZ_JBIAVW010000001.1, from coordinate 10,913 downwards.
CGTCCTCAGCGGTCGGCGTCGATCAGGTCGAGCAGGCCGGGGAAGCGCAGGTCCAGGTCCGCGCGGCGCAGCGTGGCCGCCCGGCTGTTGCCCCGGTCCACCTGCCGCACCAGGCCCGCCTCGCGCAGGATCCGGAAGTGGTGGGTGGTGGTCGACTTCGAGACCGGGAGGTTGAAGGAGGCGCAGGTGCGCGCCGTGCCCGCCGGTTCCCCCAGCAGCTCGCTGACGACGGCGTAGCGCAGGGGGTCGGAGAGCGCGTTCAGCACGGCAAGCAGGCTCATCTCCTCCAGCGAGGGGTGGCCGTCCTCGTCGGGCATCGCGCCCTCCTCCCTTAGGTACGGCTTGCATCATACCTCCCTCCTGTGCCAGCTTAAGGTTCGATCAAAACCGAACCTAGCCGTCAGCCGGCCGGGCCGAGCCTGGAGTTGTGCCCATGAGTACGCAGACCATGTCGTCGGCCGCGCCACCGGTGCGGGCGCAAGGGCAGCCGGGTCGCACGGCGACCCTGGCCGCCGTGCTCCTCGCGGTGTTCGTCGTCCCGATGTCGATCTCCGGCACGGCCGTGGCACTGCCCGGGATCGGCGCCGACACCCACGCCGGCCTCGCGCCCCTGCAGTGGGTGGTGAACGCCTTCAACGTCGCCTTCGCCTGCTTCACCCTCGTCTGGGGCTCCGTCGCCGACATCGTCGGCCGGGTCAGGGCCTTCGCCGCCGGCGCCGCCGTCTACGCCGTGGCCTCGCTGGGCGGCGCGCTCGCCACCGACGTGCTGTGGCTGGACGCCACCCGCGCGCTCGCCGGGACAGGCGGCGCCGCGATCTTCTCCTGCGGCGCGGCGATCATCGCGACCGTGTTCGACGGCCCGGCACGCGCCAGGGCCTTCGCCCTGTTCGGCACCGTCGCGGGCGTCGGGGTGGCGGTCGGCCCCTCGCTGGCCGGCGCGCTCGTCCAGGGCCTCGGCTGGCGCTGGGTGTTCGCGGTGCACGCCGCCGCCCTGCTCCTCGTCCTGCTCGCGGTGCCCGCCATCGCCAGGGCCGTGCCGGCCGGCGGCGGCAGCGGGGCCCCCGTCGACGTGCCGGGCAGCGCGCTGTTCGTCGTCGCCATGGTGCTGCTGACCACCGCCATCGTGCAGGGCTCGCAGTGGGGCTGGGGCAGCCCGGGCGTCCTCGGGCTGTTCGCGGGCGCCGTCGTGGTCCTCGCGGTCTTCGCCGCCGTGGAGAACCGCCGGAAGCACCCCATGCTGGACCTGGGCCTGCTGCGCGACCGGCGCTTCGTCGGCCTGTGCCTGGTACCGGTCGCCGCGTCCTTCGGGTTCGTCACGATGCTCACGTACCTGCCGAGCTACCTGACCGCGGCCACCGGCCGCGACAGCGGCGCGGCCGGCCTGATCATGCTGCTGCTCACCGCGCCCGTGCTGGTCTGCCCGATACTCGCCGCGCAGCTGGTCACCCGCGGGGTCCCCGCGCTCACCCTCGTCCACGTCAGCCTCGCCTGCCTGGTCGTCGGCGACCTGGCGCTCACGCTGTTCTCGCCCGACGTGACGATCCTCGTCGTCGCCCTGCCGATGCTCGTCACCGGCGCCGGCATGGGCCTGTCGGCGGGGCTCGTGGACGGCCAGGCGCTGGCACTGGTCGACCCCGCCAAGGCGGGCATGGCGGCGGGCTTCCTCAACACCCTGCGCCTCGGCAGCGAGGCCATCGCCGTGGCCGTGTACGGATCGGTCCTCGCGACCGTGCTCCGCTCCCGCGTCGAGGACGGCATCGGCGGATACGCCGGCGCCGCGCAGGCGGACCAGGTCGCCGACCGGGCGGCCGGCGGTGACCTCGCCCGGGCCACCGAACTGTCCGGTGCGCTGGACTCCGAGGGCTTCGCCGACTTCCTCGCCCGGTCCTACGACTCCGCCTTCCACACCGTCCTGTGGGCACTCGCGGCGGTCTGCGCCGTCCTGTGCGCCGCGATCGCCACCCTGCTGCGCGGCAGCTCCCCCAGGAGGACCGCATGACCCACACCCAGGTCCTGGTCGTCGGGGGCGGGCCCGTCGGGATGCTCGTCGCCGCCGAGCTCGGGCACCACGGCGTCGCCACCGTCCTGCTCGAAGCCGAACCGCGGACCGTCGACCGGCCCAAGGCCGGCACCCTGCACGCCCGCACCGCGCAGGGCCTGGCCCGCCGCGGCCATCTCCCCGCGCCCGTCGCGACCGAGGAACTGCTGGGGCGCGGCCGCGCCGACGCGTTCCACTTCGCGGGCATGCCGGGACTCGCCATCACCGCCCCCGCGACCGAGCCCGGACCCGTGCTCGGCCGCTCCCAGGCCGACCTGGAGCGGGACTTCGAGCACCGGGCCCGCGAACGGGGCGTCACCGTACTGCGCGGACACCGCGTGACCGACATCGTCCCGGGACCCGACGGCGTCCAGGTCACCGCCCAGGGTCCGGACGGCTTACGGCAGTTCACCGCCGAGTACGCCGTCGGCGCGGACGGCGCACGCAGCACGGTGCGCGAGCGGCTCGGCTTCGCCGCGGACACCCACCCGGCCACCGTGTCCGCCCTCCTCGGCCTCGTACGGCTGACCGACCCGGACAGCGTGCCGTACGGCTGGCACCGCACCCCGCACGGCTGGACGGTCGCGGGCGTCTCCCCGTACGGGCACAGCAGGTTCATCACGATGGACTTCCGCGGGCCGCACCCCGACCGGCGCTCCCCGCTCACCCTCGACGAGCTGCGCCGGGAGGCCGAGCGCATCCTCGGCCACCGCGTGCCGATGGCCGACCCGCGATTCCTCTCCCGTTTCAGCGACTTCGCCCGGCTGGTGCGCCATTACCGCCAGGACCGGGTGTTCCTCGCCGGCGACGCCGCCCACATCCACTTCCCCGTGGGCGGGCAGGGCCTCAACCTGGGTCTGCAGGACGCACTCAACCTGTCCTGGAAGCTCGCCCACACCCTCGCGGGCACCGCGGGCAAGGACCTGCTCGACACCTACGACGCCGAACGCCGGCCCGCCGCGCAGCGCGTCATCGGCAACACCCGGGCCCAGCTCGCCCTGATGCGGCCGGACCCCGGGCTCGACCCCCTGCGCGACCTCGTCTCCGAACTCCTCGCGATCGACGCGGTCAGCACCCACGTAGGCCACATGATCAGCGCCCAGGAGACGGTGTACCCGGCGCGCACCGGGCGCGGCTCCCGCTGGGAGGGCCGGTTCCTGCCGAACCTGCCGCTCACCACCGCCGACGGCCCGACCGACCTGACCCGGCTGCTGCTGCCCGGCCGTCCCCTCCTGCTCCTGCTCGGGGACGCCGGCCTGGCCCACGGCGAGCAGGGCGCGGGCTGGACCCACGCGGTGCGCACGGTGTCCGCCACGACCGCCCGGCCGCTGCCCTGGGACGCCGTCCTCGTCCGGCCCGACGGGTACATCGCCTGGGCCCCGGACGGCGGCTCCCTGGCCGGCGCCCTGGACCACTGGTTCGGCGAACCCCGCCGGCAGGCATGAAAAATGCCCTCCGACACTGCGTTTACGCAGGTCGGAGGGCATTTGAAGTGTGGAGCCTAGGAGATTCGAACTCCTGACATCTGCCTTGCAAAGGCAGCGCTCTACCAACTGAGCTAAGGCCCCATGGAAGTGGACGCACCGGTCCCCTGCGGGAGGTGTGGTCGTTCCGCAGAACAGAGTACCGGGTGTACCCCCTCATCTCGCAAAATGATAGGGACTCCCGCCGTGCGACCACTCTCCGTAAGATGCTCGCGAGGTTCGCACCAGCGAAGGGGAGTAGTAAGAGTGGACGCAGTACAACAAGAGGCCACGGCCAGAGCCAGAGAGCTTCAGCGCAGTTGGTACGGGGAGCCGCTGGGAGCGCTCTTCCGCCGGCTCATAGATGACCTCGGCTTGAACCAGGCCCGCCTCGCTGCCGTCCTCGGACTGTCGGCGCCCATGCTGTCCCAGCTGATGAGCGGCCAGCGAGCCAAGATCGGGAACCCGGCCGTGGTCCAGCGCGTCCAGGCCCTCCAGGATCTCGCAGGCCAGGTGGCCGACGGAAGCGTCAGCGCGGGGGAGGCCACCGACCGGATGGACGAGATCAAGAAGACCCAGGGAGGCTCCGTCCTCAGCAACAGCGGCCAGACCACCACCAGCTCCGGCGCACCCACGGTCAAGCGGGTCGTCCGCGAGATCCAGTCGCTGCTGCGCTCGGTCTCCGCGGCCGGCGACATCATCGACGCGGCGAACACCCTCGCCCCCAGCCACCCGGAACTGGCAGAGTTCCTCCGGGTGTACGGCGCGGGCCGCACCGCCGACGCGGTCGCCCACTACGAGGCCCACCAGAACTGACACGCACACACGGGGGCGGACGACGGGTGACGGGGGACGGGCGCAGCGATGGGTGAGGTCTTCGCCGGTCGGTACGAGCTGATCGATCCGATCGGACGCGGTGGCGCGGGTGCCGTATGGCGGGCCTGGGACCACCGCCGTCGTCGCTACGTGGCCGCGAAGGTCCTCCTGCAGAGCGACGCCCACACGCTCCTACGGTTCGTACGGGAGCAGGCGCTGCGGATCGACCATCCGCACGTACTGGCTCCGGCCAGCTGGGCGGCCGACGACGACAAGGTCCTCTTCACCATGGACCTGGTCGGCGGCGGCTCGCTCGGCCATGTCATCGGGGACTACGGGCCCCTGCCGCCCCGTTTCGTGTGCGCCCTGCTCGACCAGCTCCTGTCGGGGCTCGCGGCAGTGCACGCGGAGGGCGTGGTGCACCGCGACATCAAACCGGCCAACATCCTGATGGAGGCCACCGGAACCGGGCGGCCGCACCTGCGGCTGTCCGACTTCGGCATCTCCATGCGCAAGGGCGAGCCCCGGCTGACCGAGACCGACCTCGTGGTCGGCACGCCGGGCTATTTCGCCCCCGAGCAACTCCTGGGCGCCGAGCCGGACTTCCCCGCCGACCTCTTCGCCGTGGGGCTGGTCGCCCTGTACCTCCTCCAGGGCCGCAAGCCCGATTCCCGGGCCCTGGTGGAGCACTTCTTCGCGCAGGGCACCCCGGGCGCCCCCGAAGGCGTTCCCGCACCCCTCTGGGACGTCATCGCCGGTCTCCTGCAGCCGGACCCCCAGAGCCGCTTCCGGACGGCCACAGGGGCGCGCAAGGCCCTTGCCGAGGCCGTGGAGCTGCTGCCGCCGCCCGCCCCGGACGAGGATCCGGTGGAGGTGTTCGACCAACTCGGCCCGCTGCCGCCCGGATTCGGACCGCAGGGCCCGCTGAGCACGGCGGCCGCGACCCCGCAGGCGCCCGCCGCCGAGGCCGTGGCGCCGGGGGCTTCCGCCTCCGTGACGGTGCCCGCGGAGCCGGTCCGGCCCGACCCGCGCGGTACGGCGGGGACGGCCCCGGTGGCCCGCACCACGCCGACGTCCCCCTACCCGGCCGCTCCCGCCTCTCCTGCCGTCCCCGTCGCCGCCGTCCCGGCCCAGGTGCCCGCGTACGGGCCCTCGGAGACGGGCAGTTTCCACCTGCCGCCGCCGAGCGCGCCGGCCGCGCCGGTCCCCTCGGCCCCCGCCGGGGCGCCGGTCCGGGCGGGCGGCGGCATCGCCCCGCCCCCGGCGAAGGCGGTGGCCTCCCTGCTCGCCGCGGCGCTGCTCTGCTTCGCGGTGGGCGTCTGGGCCCTCACCCGGCTGTAGGACCGCGCCCCCGCCGCCCGAGCAGCGTCCAGCCGCCCAGCACCAGCAGCAGGACGGTCCCGGCGCCGAATCCGGCGCCCGCCACGATCCGCATCGTGGAGTGCCGCTCGGCGGCCTCGGCGGCCTCGGCGGCCTCCGGAGCGGTGAGCCCCTCCTTGGCCGCGGCCCGGTCCTCGTCGCCCACGCCGAAGCCTCCCGCGGCCAAACTCCCCTGGTACGCGGGCGCCTTGGCCGGCGTACCGGTGACGTCCAGGCGCAGGGTCAGCGGCACGGGCGCCGCGTCCTCGGTGAACTCGGCGACCTTCGCGCCCATCGTCACCGCGACGTAGTACCAGCCCGCGAGGGAGACGGGCTTCACGCCCGGGTCACCTGCGAAGCGGTTCTCGTACGCGACGGGCGGGGTCTTCTCCAGGGTGATCCCGGCCTGCTTGCCGTCGTACGAGGTGTCCTTGTCGGAGATCAGGCTCCGGTACGGGCTGTACAGGGACACGGTGAGCCCGCCCGAGGCCGAGCCGTAGGTCTTGGTCATCTTCGCGGCGGCCAGTTCGGCGCCGAGGCCCAGCTGCTGCCCCCAGTCCAGCGGGACCCGGTAGAAGCGGGTCTGCCCGGGCCTCATCTCGTCACGCCACACGCCGGAGCCCAGGGCGCGGGCGTCGTTGAAGCCGGTGCCGCCGCTGCGGGGCACCGCCTCGGTGCCGGGCAGCACGGGGGCGCCCGAAGGCCAGGTGCCGGGCGCGGTGGTGGGGACGCCGGCGCCGGGGCCGGGCTCCCGCTGGACCTTGATCTCCAGCGGCCAGGGGCTCTGGTCGTAGCCCTTGGCCGAGGTCCGCGTGACCTTGGCGTAGTAGACGCCCGCGGGCGCGCAGTCCTCGTCCTCGGCGCCCCGGCGGACGCCCGCGGCGGCGATCGGGTAGGGGTCGTAGCCGAAGTTCGCCCGGCCGCCGCTGCGCGGGCAGGAGCGCCCGGCGGTGGTCATGACCTCCACGGCGATGCCGTCGCCGCCGGAGACCTTCGCGCCCGCCGCGGGGCGGACCACGGCGGAGACGTAGACGTCGGACCCGTCCTGGTCCAGGACGAGCCGGTACACGCGTTCCCCCGGCCCGAGCCTGTCCTGGTAGACGTTCCCGGCCTCGATCTGCGGGGCGTCGGCCGTGGAGGGCCTGCCCTCGATCGCCTTGGCGCCGTCCGCGGCCCGGTAGGCCGGCAGGGGGCCGGGCGCGGCCCCGTCGGCGTACGCGAGCCCCGGCGCTCCCGCCACCAGGCCCAGGGCCGCCGCCCACGCTGTCGTCCGTCCCCGAACCATCACGCCCACCCCGAGTTTGCTCGCGCAAGCCAAATCTTTACATAACGGAATTTTTCGTCACAGAGCAGCACAAAGCCCCGGCCGCAGCGGCAGCCGGGGCTTCATGAATCAGCCTTGGGTCTCACACACCGGAACCAGAGGGCACGGAGTCAGTTGCCTCCGTCCACAGGTCCTGCTCGGCGCGGTCCGCCTGGATCTGGCGGTACACGAGGAGCCCGCCGATGGCGGCCAGTGCGACCAGGAGCAGCTTCTTCACCGCGCGACCTCGTCTTTCGTTGACGTAGGGGACTTCTGGCGCCCAACAATACACACCGACCGATACCGATCGGTGACCTGGCGGTCCACCAACTGGCCCAACGACGAAGACCCCCAGGCCTTGGCCTGGGGGTCTTCGACACTGTGGGGCTAACAGGATTTGAACCTGTGGCCTCATCCTTATCAGGGATGCGCTCTAACCAACTGAGCTATAGCCCCATCCGCGCTGCGCGCTGACTCCTGAAGATTAGCGCACAGACCCGGTCAGGCCAAAATCCGTTGTCCGGGGGCGTCTGCGCAGGTCATCCGACCCGTCGCGGGCGCCCGGGCGGAGGGCCTACTCGTCCTCGGCGAGGGTGAGCTCCACACCACCGACGAAGCCCGCCGACAGGTTGTAGATGAACGCGCCCAGCGTCGCCAGTGCCGTCGCCAGCACCACGTCGATCACCGCGATGACCGATGTGAAGATCAGAACGCGCGGCAGCGACAGGAACGACTGGAGGTCGAAACCGTTGCCCTCGTTCGAACCGGTCGCCTCGCTGATCGTGCCGCCGACGGTCGAGAAGACGCCCATCGCGTCCATGACCATCCACAGCACGGCCGCCGCCACGATCGTGCAGATGCCCAGCGCGATCGAGAGCAGGAAGCTGACCTTCATGACCGACCACGGGTCGGCCTTGGCCACCCGCAGCCGCGCCTTGCGCGTGCGGGGGGCCGTACGGACCCCCGTGCGCGGCTTGCGCTGCGCGCCCGCTCCCGTGCCGCCCTGCGCCGTCGCGGGGCCCGGGGGCGCCGGGTAGGCCTGCGGCGGGTGGTACGGCTGTGCGGGCTTGTCCTGGCCGGCGTCCGCGTCGACCGACGGCTTCGGACCTCGGGTGTCCGTCACGGTTCCCCCCTGGGAGTCCGCGGCAGGGCCACGGGCACCGTTCGCTCCAGTCTTGGCCGGTCCGGCGCCCGTGGCTCCACTCACGACTTACTCCTCGTGCTCCCCGGCCGAGGGCTGCGTGCCCTCGGCGGCCTCGGCGGCCTGTCCGTCGGCCACCTCGGTGTCGTTCTCGTCGGCCTCGACCTCGTCAGCTTCCTGACCGGCCTCGGCGTTCCGGGCGATGCCGACCACGGCATCGCGCTTGCCCAGGTTGATCAGCTGGACGCCCATGGTGTCACGGCCGGTCTCCCTGACTTCGTTGACGCGCGTACGAATCACACCACCGCCGAGCGTGATGGCGAGAATCTCGTCGCTCTCGTCGACCACGAGCGCCCCGACGAGCGATCCGCGGTCCTCCACGATCTTGGCGGCCTTGATACCCAGACCGCCACGGCCCTGGACGCGGTACTCGTCGACCGGCGTCCGCTTGGCGTAGCCGCCGTCGGTCGCGGTGAAGACGAACGTACCCGGCCTGACAACGTTCATCGAGAGCAGTTCGTCACCTTCTCGGAAACTCATGCCCTTCACGCCCGAGGTGGCGCGGCCCATCGGACGCAGCGCGTCGTCGGTGGCCGTGAAACGGATCGACTGCGCCTTCTTGCTGATCAGCAGCAGGTCGTCCTCGGCGGACACCAGCTCCGCACCGATCAGCTCGTCGTCGCCGCCGTCCTCGGTCTCCCGGAGGTTGATGGCGATGACGCCGCCCGAACGCGGCGAGTCGTAGTCCTTGAGCGCCGTCTTCTTCACCAGGCCGCCCTTGGTGGCCAGGATCAGGTACGGCGCCGCCTCGTAGTCGCGGATCGCGAGGATCTGGGCGATCTTCTCGTCCGGCTGGAAGGCCAGCAGGTTCGCCACGTGCTGCCCGCGGGCGTCGCGGCCGGCGTCCGGGAGCTCGTACGCCTTGGACCGGTAGACCCGGCCCTTGTTCGTGAAGAACAGCAGCCAGTGGTGCGTGGTGGAGACGAAGAAGTGGTCGACCAGGTCGTCCTGCTTCAGCTTGGTCCCGCGCACGCCCTTGCCGCCGCGCTTCTGCGAGCGGTAGTCCTCGGTCTTGGTGCGCTTGACGTAACCGCCGTGCGTGATCGTGACGACGATGTCCTCTTCGGCGATCAGATCCTCGATGGACATGTCACCGTCGAAGGGCACCAGCTTGGAACGCCGGTCGTCGCCGAACTTCTCGACGATGGCCGCCAGTTCCTCGCTGACGATGGAGCGCTGACGCTCCTCCGAGGCCAGGATCGCGTTGTACTCGTTGATCTTGGCCTGGAGCTCGTCGTGCTCGGCGACGATCTTCTGCCGCTCCAGGGCCGCGAGGCGGCGGAGCTGCATCTCCAGGATCGCGTTCGCCTGGATCTCGTCGATCTCCAGGAGGCCCATCAGGCCCTCGCGCGCGATCTCGACCGTGTTGCTGCGCCGGATCAGCGCGATGACCTCGTCGATCGCGTCCAGCGCCTTGAGCAGACCGCGCAGGATGTGGGCGCGCTCCTCCGCCTTGCGCAGGCGGAACTTCGTGCGCCGGACGATGACCTCGATCTGGTGCGTCACCCAGTGGCGGATGAACGCGTCGATCGACAGCGTGCGCGGCACGCCGTCCACCAGCGCCAGCATGTTCGCACCGAAGTTGGTCTGCAGCTCCGTGTGCTTGTAGAGGTTGTTCAGCACGACCTTGGCGACGGCGTCGCGCTTCAGGACGATCACCAGGCGCTGGCCGGTCCGCGACGAGGTCTCGTCACGGACGTCGGCGATGCCGCCGACCTTGCCGTCCTTCACCAGGTCCGCGATCTTCTGCGCGAGGTTGTCGGGGTTGGTCTGGTACGGGAGCTCCGTGACCACCAGGCACTGGCGGTTCTGGATCTCCTCGACCTCCACCACCGCGCGCATCGTGATGGAGCCGCGACCGGTCCGGTACGCCTCCTCGATGCCCTTGCGGCCCACGACCAGGGCGCCCGACGGGAAGTCGGGGCCCTTGATCCGCTCGATGAGCGCGTCCTGGAGCTCCTCGTGCGTGGCCTCCGGGTGCTCCAGCGCCCACTGGGCGCCGGCCGCGACCTCGCGGAGGTTGTGCGGCGGGATGTTGGTCGCCATACCGACCGCGATGCCGGCGCTGCCGTTGACCAGCAGGTTCGGGAAGCGCGCCGGCAGGACCGTCGGCTCCTGGTTGCGGCCGTCGTAGTTGTCCTGGAAGTCGACGGTCTCCTCGTCGATGTCCCGGAGCATCTCCATGGCCTGCGGCATCAGCTTGCACTCGGTGTAGCGCATCGCGGCCGCCGGGTCGTTGCCCGGGGAGCCGAAGTTGCCGTTGCTGTCCACCAGCGGCATGCGCATCGACCACGGCTGGGCCAGGCGGACCAGGGCGTCGTAGATCGAGCTGTCACCGTGCGGGTGGTAGGTACCCATGACGTCGCCGACGACACGGGCGCACTTGTAGAAGCCCTTCTCGGGCCGGTAGCCGCCGTCGTACATCGCGTACAGCACGCGGCGGTGCACCGGCTTGAGGCCGTCGCGCACGTCCGGCAGGGCGCGCGAGACGATGACGGACATCGCGTAGTCGAGGTAGGAGCGCTGCATCTCCGTCTCGAGCCCGACGGGCTCGATGCGCATCACGGGCTGCTCCTCCGCGGAGTTCTCTGCGGTAGGGGTGGTTTCGTCGGCCATTGCTGGTCAGAAGTCCTTTCAGGCGGCGGTCAGCGGAGCCGACTCAGATGTCGAGGAAGCGGACGTCCTTGGCGTTGCGCTGGATGAAGGAGCGCCGGGCTTCGACGTCCTCACCCA